>NZ_VFTY01000003.1:0-561732 GCF_006440715.1 Mesorhizobium sp. B2-7-3 | reverse complement strand
GTGGGGGTTTAGGGCAAGGGCGGGAATGGCGGGGCCGCGAGGTCGGCGCGCCGTACGGCCTAATCCGCAACCAGTCGGTGCCAAGGAACGGCCGCATGGCCCAGCCGCCTAGAAGCGGAACTTGGTGGGAACCGGCAGTGATTGAGGGAGCTTGAACCCGATGTTGCCCTTCTGCTTTACGCCTTTACGTCGGTCGTTGCAACGATCCGGTCCGCCGCCGGCGGAGCCTGCTTGCTGTCGCTCGAAAACGCAATCCGCCAAACTATTTTTTGAAGTGGGAGGGGCATGATACGGATGCGCCATGACCCAATCGCGCAACAGAGCCTTTGACCTAACCGCCGTTATCGACAAGCTGCACCCGACCACGCACAAGGACCTCATCCGAGCGATAAGGGCGTTTCATGCCGTGGAATCAGTCGTACTAGACCTCCGGGATGCTGCGGAATCCGTCGAGCTTCTTCAGAAGATAGGCCATGAGGCATCAGATCGAACATCGAGCCTTGGCAGGGCGCTGTTGGTCCATGCGGTCGTCGTCTACTCACGCGCGACCCACACCAAGGCAATCCATCGTTTCAAAGTCGGCGTTACAAGCGGCTATAACGAGGCGCTGAAAGCGAAACATAATGAAATCACCAATCTTCGCGACAAGTGCATTGCTCACTTCGGTCCAGGGAAAGACCTTTGGCATGACGAGCGCGTGATCTACGTTGAGAAGGCTCTCGAAAATGGTCTCCAACTTGTCCATCGACGAACCAATTTCAGCAGGAAAGCAATTAACGACCTCGATAGTCTCCTGACTGCCGCTATTGGCCGCGGCAAGGAGCTGGAACGGGCCAGAGCCATTGATCTCGGCAGCATATTAACCGGTGCGGACAACGAAACTTGGGCTCTGATCGACCAGCACGAATTCGATATCGTGGGGTTTTTTGAGGCCAACGATCTAAAAGTAAAGGTTTGGGAAGAAGGCTCGTTCGCGCAAAACCTCTGGGAAACCAAGCGCAGGCCGATTGGATAGCAACCGAGACGCATGCCAAAACGACGGGGGAAACGTTCGCTTCCAGGCCGAAGACCCCATACTCGGAACGCCCGTCTGAGGCCCCGGCTGTAACGCTGCCCAAAAATTTACACGGAGATATCAGCGTTGAACAATCGACGAATACAGAGACGTGCGCAACGAATCTAAAAGCACCTCAGACGAACTCTGATCGAATGTCGCCGATCCCTGCCTTGTCAGTATCAACGTGTAATATGGAGTGCCGTCGACCTGAATTTTTACCTTGTCATTTGTGTATGTATAACCATTCACTACCAAGCTAGCTGATTGACGAACATCCGAATTACCCTTCAGAATTGCGGTGGCCGTGATGTCCTCACTAATTTTGATATCCTTCAGCTGGCAGCTAACAATTTCAACGCGACGTCCGAGATTGGTGGCCAGCCTTTCGCACCAATCGATAACATCCAACCTCACCTCATTAACTGATATTTGAAAATTGCATGCCTCAGCAAGCCGCGATAAAAACAAGTTTATACTGCGAGGTGGGTTTATAACTTCAAGGCCGGCATATTCTGGAGAAATAATGAATCCAATGTCCCGAAATTCGGTCCTCTCATAGATTCTCCTCTCGCCTAGAGGATTCTCAACAACCTGGCTAATTTCGTGTCGCTCAATGAACCGTCCCTCAATGGAAGCAGGCCTAAGCCTATCCACAATGAAGCCGCTCTGGGTCGCCGTTGTGAACTGCAGGCCCTTCAATCTTTCTGCCAGTGTCCGCATGTCGACCGGCCAATGTGCGCGAAGCCATCGACGTCGAGTCATGTCCTTGCCCCTTTCAGAACGGTCGTAGCTTCCTCGCCGGAAGACGAGAGGATAGCCTTAAGAACACCTGAGGACGTGCGCTCAACCAAACTCCAAAGTGCAGGCTGGCGGTTTGGTTCCAAGGGTTTAAAATCGTTGGTAAGGCTACCGTCTGCAAGGCGACGAGCGATCCTGACGCCAAACTTGAACCCTTTTCCCCGTCGGGGGTCCTCAAACGAAACATCGAACTGGAGGAGATCCTGAGGCTTCTCCTTCTGCATTGCCCGCCAAGTAACTGCCGTAATGAAAAACCCGTTTCGTCTAAGGGTCTGGTACTCCTCAGATTGCAAAAGATTCATTCCGCTGAGAGCTACACTGTTAATTTTACTTACAATGTCGGATTCGACAGAGCGCTCGTTCTCTATGTCTAGTTCGAAATCGTCTGCGACATCCTCATCCTCCGTAGCACATTTTATGTTAACAACCGTCTGCAATTGGTACCCTGGCGTCGTCTGCATTATCTGCATGAAAAAATTAGTTCTTTGATCGGCACTAAAACCCTGAAGCGAAATTTCGTTGTGACGCAGTTCTTTCAATTTAATCTTGCTGGCGTACTGAATAAATTTGTCGACAATACCCCGCGCCTTCTCCGTCGACGGCATTCTTATCGTCGTCCCTTCGTCGCCAATGACGAATTCGATACCAGCGTCTCTGCGTTGCCTCTGAATAAGGCGCGTCTTGGAATAATCGATTTCGTCGTAGGTCACATTTACGTTGACATTGCTCACTCTTCGCTGTTGTGTCGTTATCTCTTCCCCAGCAACTTCGCTCTTGTAGCTGCGCACTATCTGGTTGATCTCTTCATGAGTGAGGACGGCGGGTATGTCTACATAGGTCCTCTTTTCTTGTCTGGCTTGCTGCTCGCGTCGCTCGATCAACTTACTCAACGAAAGGTAATCGTGAGGTAGAGAAGCGATATCGCTTGCAAGTCGCTCTCTCGTTGTCTTAATAGAATATATAATACCCCTGCCTATAGAAATACTGTGCAGTACGGCCTCACTCATCCGGCCTCGGGATGACATGAGCAGATCGAAAATATCCTTGTCATTGGCGGAAAGAAAGGGAAGCTTATCTGTCATATTCCATACCAATCTCGACCTCCGAAAACGTCGATGTCAGATTATGCATTGAAGAAAATTTTACATCATTAATCGCGTCAGACAAACTTCCATCCCCTTGATATGTAGCACCCATCGCTTCGATATAATATTGTTGCGCCTTCTGAAAATTATTTTGTGCTACGCCAGTCCTATCTATGGCACGTATAGCAATCGAATACTTTTGATCAAGCAAGCCATGCTGCCGTAAATAATCGAGCAGGTAAAGAAACTCGTCCACCGTTTCGCCTGGCGGTCTGTAGAAGACCACCAACCCTTCCTTCCTGTTCTGGTCCCCCTCGTGCTGCAAAATGACCCAAGGGCCAGTAAGCATCTCTAATGTCGCAGCACATCGCTGCTTCCCACGAACTTGGGCACGGCGCACGGTTTGGGGGTAGAAGAATGAGCATGCCTCTCGACTGGGCAATTTTTCGAGGCCCGAGCGCCCTCTCATCCGCACGATCTCTTGGCTCACATTATTTAGCCAATGAATTTCCACCGGGCCAAGAACTATTAGTTTGCCGTTCTCGGGCGTATCGAGAACATCTATATCAAGTTTTTCTAAGTATTCGCTGAAAGTCCTATCGTATCCTCCATCATGATTGTAGACAAAAAGCATGCCGGATATCGAGAAATCTTTATGCCTGTGTACGTACCGGCTTTGCCATTCTGAACTTATCTCTGCGCAAGAAACTTGATTGGACAGGCTTATGATGGCTTTTTCGATCTGTGATCGCCCCAACGATCCAGCGGCGTAACTCTTCAAGTCGCATTGAACGTACGTCGTTACTTCTTCATAAGGCTCATCATAGAAAAATACTACGTCTGTAGGGTGAGTCTGAGCCTTGTGGAGATCGTGTTTTTCGCATTTCCAATTGGAGTTCATCGGTCCAACTTTTGTCCAAAAAAATTCGGAAAATATCTGGTCCGAAACAATCTCGGCTATGCGCGCAATCGTTGCAGTTTCAGCCATCCCAACCCATCCCTCGACTGCTACGCTGCTCGTTCGGCAAGCCCCTAATATCGCAGCTCGCGAATATTTCTCTAGTAATTGTCGTGTAGCAAGACGGCACGACTGTGGTTGCGCCTTTTCCACAGGAACAGCAGTGCCATTTTAACATTCATTTTTGACTAGATTACCTACCGCAGGCCAACTTTGGAGTTTGCGCGTTTAGAAAGCGTACACTTAGGTCCTGACTAGGAATCGATAGCGGAAGTGGCATACACGATGTCAACAGATCGGGTGGTGGTGCGGCGCCACAATCTGCGCATGATGGAGGCGCCGAGGGTGGGTCTGAACAGCGTCCCAGTACCGCTCGCCACCCGTTATCGGCAGCGGTAACATCCGGTCGAGGTCGAAGGCTACAAATCGGCGCGCCTCGAGCTGGGCGTTAGCGCAACGGTGGTTCAACGAACGTGGGCTCGTCCACAGTGCGCTGGCTTCCTATCGCTAGATCGCCGTAAATCTTCCTCGCCTGCGACTTTAATTCGAGTGCGCATTTCTCACCGAATGACAGAGCTTCAAGGTCATCGATGGCGCCTCACCCCCCAGCCAGCCTTGGCAGCAGAAATATCTCCGCCCCCTCCGGCAGCTTCTTCGACCAGGTATCGCGATAGATCGTTCCATCAATCGCCACAGCAATCCCCCGATCGATCCACGGCTCGAATCCGGGATACTGTTCAGCCAGTTTCCTGAACAGTTCCCTGATGTCCTTGGCCTCGACCTCGACCTTGCTCTTGCCGCCGGCGAGCTGGCCCAGCGCGCCCCAAAGGGTGACTTCGACCATCGCCGCTACGGTGTGCTGATATTCAGGTGAGGCCGGCCTGCAAATGGCAGGTTCCTGCGCTTCCGGTGCTCACGTACTTCAAGTACGCTCCGCTCCGGTTCTCGGAACCCGCCACTTTCGGCTCGGCCTGACCTGAACCTCAACACACCTTATCCCTAGCTTTCGCCCTAGCCTTCCCGTTCAGCCTCGATCGCCGCCAGGATGCGGGGCGGAGACATGGGGATGTGGGTCATGCGCACGCCGGCCGCGTTTGACACCGCGTTGGCGATCGCCGCCAGCGGCGGCACGATCGAGGTTTCGCCGACGCCGCGCACGCCATAGGGGTGGTTGGGGTTGGGGATTTCCAGGATCTGCGTGTCGATCATCGGCAGGTCGGAGCACACCGGGATGCGGTAATCGAGGAAGCCCGCGTTCTGCAGCCGACCGTCCTTGCCGTAAATATACTCCTCGTTGAGCGCCCAGCCGATGCCTTGCGCCGCGCCGCCCTGGTACTGGCCCTCGACATAGGTCGGGTGCACCGCCTTGCCGGCATCCTGCACCACCGTGTAGCGGATCACCTTGGTCGAACCCGTCTCGGGGTCGACCTCGACATCGCATATATGGGTGGCGAAGGAGACGCCGGCGCCGTCGGCGACGAGCTCGCTATGGCCGGCGATCGGCCCGCCGGTGGTGCCCGATTTGGCCGCGATCTCCTTCAGCGACAGCTTGCCGAGATTGCCGTGCTTCTCGCCCTTGGCGACCGCATGGCCCTGTTCCCAGATCACGTCGTCGACCGAGATGTCCCACATCTGCGCGGCGCGCTCGCGCAGGATCTTGATCGCGTTGCGGGCGGCCGAGATGGTCGCCATCGAGGACGAGAAGGTGCCGCGGCTGCCGTCGGTCATGTCGTTGTAACCGAGGGACGAGGTGTCGGCGACCACCGCCTTGAGCTGGGAATAGTCGATGCCGAGCTCCTCCGCCGCGACTAGCGACAGCGACGCACGCGAACCACCGACATCGACGGTGCCCACGGCCAGCGACACCGAGCCGTCCATGCCGATGTTCAAGTCCACGCAGGTCTGGCCGCCGAAATTGAACCAGAAGCCACAGGCCATGCCCCTGCCCTGGTTCTCCTTCAGCGGCGCCTTCATGTGCGCATGGCTCTTCACCGCTTCCAGCGTCGGGCCGATGCCGATCGGGCCGTAGACCGGGCCGTAGGAGGAGCGCGTGCCTTCCTGGGCGGCGTTCTTGATGCGGAACTCGACAGGATCCATGCCGAGCTCCTTGGCGAGCTCGTCGACGGCACTTTCCACCGCGAAGGCCGCCATCGGCGCCGAGGGCGCGCGATAGGCGGCGGTCTTCGGCCGGTTGACCAGCACTTCGTAGCCCCCCGTCTTGACGTTATCGAGACGATAGCAGGCGAATGCCGTCATCGCGCCGATCTCGGCCCAGGAGCCGGCATAGGGGCCGGCGCTGTAGCGCAGCGTCGCTTCCGCCGCCGTGATGGTGCCGTCCTTGCGGGCGCCGATCTTGACGTCGATCGAGGTGGCGCTGGTCGGACCCGAGGCGCGGAACACCTCGTCGCGGGTCATGACGAGCTTCACCGGGCGTCCGGCCTTGCGCGACAGAGCGAGCGCCACCGGCTCGGCCCAGACATGGGTCTTGCCGCCGAAACCGCCGCCGATCTCCGACGAGGTGACGCGCAGCTTCGAGGCCTCCATGCCGAGCAGCTGGGCGCAGTGCTGGCGATAGACGAAATGGCCCTGCGTGCAGACCCAGAGATCCGCGGTGCCGTCGGAGCTGACATTGGCCACGCAGGCATGCGGCTCGATATAGCCCTGGTGCGTCTGCTCGGTCTTGAACGAGCGCTCGACGATGAAATCGGCCTGCCCAAAACCCTGATGGACGTCGCCATGGCCGAACTGCGAGCGCTTGGTGACGTTGGAGGGCTTGACCGGCTTTTCCTCCAGCCCCTCGGTGAAGATCGTGTCGTTGATCAGCGGCGCGTGGTGCGCCATCGCCTCGTCGACGTCGGTGACATGCGGCAGCACCTCGTAGTCGACCTCGATCAGCTTCAGCGCCTGCCTGGCGGTGCGGGCGTCGATCGCGGCGACGGCGGCCACCGCATGGCCGTCATAGAGCGCCTTGGTGCGCGCCATGCAATTGTCGAGGATGTCGTACATGGCGGCATCGCCGTCGGTGAGGTCAGGCAGGTCGGCGGCGGTGATCACCGCCTTGACGCCGGGAAGCGCTTCCGCCTTCGAAGTGTCGATCTTGCGGATCTTGGCATGCGCGTGCGGGCTGCGCAGCACGCGGCCGACCAGCTGGCCGGCCATGTTGAAGTCGGCGCCATAGCGGGCGCGGCCGGTCACCTTGTCGACACCGTCGGGGCGGATCGGGCGCGTGCCGACGGATGCGAATTTACGCCCCGAAAAACGCGGATCGAAATTCATCTCAGGCTCCCTTCATAACGATGGCCGCGTCCTGGACGGCGCGCACGATCTTGTCGTAGCCGGTGCAGCGGCAGAGATTGCCGGCCAGGCCGAAGCGGATTTCCTCCTCGGTCGGGTCGGGGTTCTTGGCCAAGAGATCCTTGGCCGCGATCAGGAAACCTGGCGTGCAGATGCCGCATTGCAGTGCCGCGTGCTCCAGGAATTTCTGCTGCAGCGGGTGCAGCCTATCGCCATGCGCCATGCCCTCGACGGTCTCGATGCGGCGGCCTTCGGCTTCCGCGCCAAGCACCAGGCACGAACACACCAGCCGGTCGTCGACGATGACGCTGCAGGCGCCGCAATCGCCCGTGCCACAGCCTTCCTTGGCGCCGGTCAGTCCGAGCCGGTCGCGCAGCACGTCGAGCAGCGTCTCGTCGGGCTGGCAGAGATATTCGACATTGTCGCCGTTGATCGTGGTTGAAACCGCTACGCCAGCCATCATTTGCCTCCTGCACGTGCATAGGCGGTCTGTGCGGCCCGCCTGGCCAGCACGCCCGCAACCTTGCGCCTGAATTCGATTGTGCCTCTTTTGTCGTCGATCGGCCGGCAGGCGCCGGCGCAGACCTTGGCCAGCCGCTCCAGCGCTGCCTCGTCGAGCTTGCGGCCGATCAGGGCCTCGGCCCCTTCTTCCACCAGCAACACGGTCGGCGCCGCGGCGCCGATCGCCACCCGGGCCGCCGTCACGACACCAGCTTCGTCCAGCGTCAGGTTCACGCCCGCGCTGACCACGGCGATGTCCATCTCGGTGCGCGGAATGAACCTGAGATAGGCATCGGCCGAACGCGGCGCGGGCTTGCCGAGCAGGATCGCCTCGATGATCTCGCCCTTGGCGAGCGATGTCCGGCCCGGCGCGGTCGGCACCGTCTCGACGGCAATGGTGCGCTTGCCCGACGGGCCGACGACCACGGCCTTGGCGCCCGCCGCCACCAGAGCCGGAACGCTGTCGGCCGCCGGCGAGGCGTTGCACAGATTGCCGACAATGGTGCAGCGTCCCTGCACCTGCTTCGAGCCGATCAGCTTGGCCGCCTCGACCACTCCGGGCCAAGCCTTCCTCAAGCCGGCGTTCTCGCCCAGCACCGCGCAAGGCACGGCGGCGCCGATGCTGAAGCCGTCGGCGGTTTCCCTGATGTCGCGCAAGCCGGCGATCGACTTGATGTCGATGATCAGTTCGGGTTCGACAAAGCCGCCCTTCATCCTCACCAGGAGGTCACTGCCACCGGCAAGGATGGCGGCCGGGCCGGCCGATCCGGCCAATTGGCCGACGGCGTCTTCGATTGAAAGCGGACGTATGTAGCGCATCGTCTCCCCTTGGTATCGCGATTTTCAGCGACCGTTATAAACAATCGTCTCATAATGACCATCCGTTTCCCGAGCCGAGGCGATTGGGCCAGGTGCGGCAAAATGCGGTCCACTCGACCTGGAACATGGCCGCGAAGCGTCAGCCAGTGGGCCAATTGGGGCTTGACCGCCCCGCCCCGTGCGTCAATCCTTCCCGGCCAAGCGAGGAATTTCCATGCGACGTCTGTTGGCTGTGCTTTGCGCCGTGACGCTGGCCGCGCCGGCTGGCGCCGCGACGCTTTATTACGGCGCCCGAATTGGAATGGAGCTTACCATCGTCAAAAAGTCGGGCATCGGCTCCACGCACGCCAGCATCCTGGCCAGGCACGACAGGCGGAAGGCCCGCCTCTACTGCCGCGAATACGGCCATGATTTCACCCAGGAGTGCATTGATTCGGAAATGAACGCGCCCCTGCATTTCGAAATCACCGCCAACTGCAAGACCGGCGAATTCACCACCTTCTACGGCGCCGCCATGCTGTTCCAGGGCCGCAACAAGAGCACCGATGTGACGACCGATTACCGGATCACCGCCGTCGACGAGAAAGTGGTGCTGGATGGCTCCGGTGCCTCGGGCTACGATTATACGCTGGACCAGTTCAAGGCGCTCTGCCCCAACCGCGTGAAGTAGACCGATCGCGAGGCCTGGCCCGCCAAAGCCCGGAACTTGGACCGTGGTAGGCAAGGCCGTTTATCGCTAGCACAGGACCGCAGTGGAGGCGAAAGACCATGACCCTGACCAATCGCGACATTGTCGAACTGACTGAGTGGCGGCGCAAGCTGCACCGGCAGCCGGAAATCTCGAACGAGGAGGAGAAGACGGCGAAAGAGGTCGTCGCTTTCCTCGCCGACACCGGGCCGGACAAGGTGCTGACCGGCCTCGGCGGCAACGGCGTCGCGGCCATCTACGACAGCGGCAAAAACGGACCAACCGTCCTGTTTCGGTCCGAACTCGACGCGCTGCCCATCGAGGAACTGTCCGGCGTGCCGCATGCATCGCAAATTCCTGGCAAGTCGCATATGTGCGGCCATGACGGGCACACCGCTATCCTGGCCGCCCTTGGCCGCCAGTTCGGGCGCGAACGGCCCGCCAGCGGCCGCGTCGTGC
The DNA here is from genome assembly GCF_006440715.1 of Mesorhizobium sp. B2-7-3. Taxonomy (NCBI): domain Bacteria; kingdom Pseudomonadati; phylum Pseudomonadota; class Alphaproteobacteria; order Hyphomicrobiales; family Phyllobacteriaceae; genus Mesorhizobium; species Mesorhizobium sp. B2-7-3. The sequence continues at coordinate 552,073 of NZ_VFTY01000003.1, read as the reverse complement.
TGATGTTCCAGCCCGCCGAGGAAACCGGCAATGGCGCGGCCGGCGTCGTCGCCGATCCGCGCTTTGGCGAGATCGCGCCGGATTTCGCCTTCTCGCTGCACAATCTGCCCGGCGTGCCGTTCGGCGAAGTCAGGCTCAAGCCCGGCGTGGTCAACTGCGCCTCGCGCGGCATGCGCATCGTGCTGGAGGGCAAGACCGCGCATTCCTCCATGCCCGAGACCGGAACCTCGCCCATGCCGGCGATCTCGGAGCTGATGCCGGCCCTGCCCGCGCTCGGCCGCGCGACTTTCGCCGACGATGATTTCTCCATGGTCACCGTCACCCATGCGCGGATGGGCGAAGCCGTGTTCGGCATCGCGCCCGCCCACGCCGAGGTCTGGGCAACGCTGCGCACACGCCGCGACGAGCGCATGGCGGACCTCTGCGCCGCCGCCGAAACCCTGGTCAAGGAGATTGCCGGACGCCACGGCCTCTCCGCCAGTTGGGACTATCATGAGATCTTCGTCGCCAGCGTCAACGCGCCGGATGCTGTCGAGCACCTGCGGCGCGCCCTCGATGAAGAGAGCGTCGCGCATGGCGAGGAAGCCTTGCCGATGCGCGCCTCGGAGGATTTCGGCCTGTTCGGCCACAGCGCCAGGTCGGCGATGTTCTTCCTCGGTGCGGGCGAGCGGCACCCTGCCCTGCACAATCCCGACTACGACTTTCCCGACGATTTGATCCCGATCGGCTCGAAGATCTTCATGAGGACCGCGCGCAACCTTCTCGGCTGATCTCAGCGGCACCCGGCCAGCACTGTGGCAAAGCTCCGTCCCCGATCGACTGGCCACCTGGATGCCTCGAACTGGATATTTCCAACGGGCCGGATTGTGTGGCATCTGTGAGGGCAATGCGAGGAGTTCGAAAATGTACACGCCGCCCGCCTTCCGCGACGACGACAAGGACAGCCTGATCGCGACGATCCGCGCCGCGCGGCTGGCCAATCTCGTCACCGCCACGGCGGACGGGCCGCTCGCCACCCCCCTGCCGCTTTTTCTCGATGAGACCGAGGGCGAGCACGGCGTCATCCATGGCCATCTGGCCAAGGCCAACCCGCAGTGGCGCGTTCCCGCGATCGGCGACGGGCTCGCCATCTTCATGGGTCCGGACGCCTATGTGACGCCGGCCTGGTACGCCACCAAGCAGGAAACCGGCAAGGTCGTGCCGACCTGGAACTACGCCGCGGTTCATGCCTACGGGCCGGTCGAGTTCTTCGAGGATGCGGACAGGCTGCTGGAGGTCGTCACCCGGCTGACCAACCTGCACGAAGGCGCGCGCGCCGCGCCCTGGGCCGTGTCGGACGCGCCGCCCGACTTCATTCAGTCGCAGCTTCGCGGCATTGTCGGCCTGCGCATGCCGGTCGCCAGGCTCGAAGGCAAGCGCAAGATGAGCCAGAACCGCAACGCCGCCGACCGCGCCGGCGTGGCCTCCGGGCTGGCCGCGAGCGAGCGTCCGTCTGACCGCGAGGTCTCCGCCCTCATCCCGTGAAGGTACGGCGCCTCACCTTGCCAGCACCAGGTCGGCGTCCTCGAGAACGTACCGGACATAACGGTAGTCGCGAATGAAGCTGATCCGGCCGTCGCGCCATTCCAACCACATGAAATGACTGGGTTTCGCGTCGGCCCGGTCTTCGAACACCGCGATCACCTCGCGGCCCTCGACCCATGCCGGCCTGAGCCACAAGCCGTCGCTCCTGGCGTAGATGGTGAAGAACATGCCGACGTCGGCGGCCCCCGCGCGCGGCTTGTGCGTGGACTGATGGAGCCTCACATCGTCGGCCAGCAGCGCGCGCAAGCCGTCCCAGTCGCGTCGGTTGAACAGATTGACGTAGCGCAGGATGGCCGCCGATGCGATGCGCGCGTCGGGAAGCGGATTGGCCTGGGCGTTGATCCGCCGAAGCCGGGCGCGGCCGCGCGCCAGATGCGCCTTCACCGCATCGACCGTGATGCCGAGCAGGGCGGCGATGTCGGCCAGCGGCTCGTCGAGCACATCCCTGAGGACGACCACGCTGCGTTGCGTCACCGGAAGCTCGGCGAAGCGCGACACGGCGGTTTGCACGGCTTGCCTGCGCATCAGCACCTCCACCGGGTCGGCTTCGTCGGCTATCGCGAGCGCCGCCTCGATCGGCTCCGCGGCGCGGATCTCGCGGCTGCGCAATAGGTCAAGCGCGCGGTTGTGGGCGATCCGGAACAGCCAGGGCTTGAGCCGAGGCACCTCACACAACTCCTCCAGGGCAACGACGGCGCGCGCGAACGTGTCCTGCACGACATCCTCGCCGTCGATGACCGAGCCCATCAGGCGCGAACAATAGCGGTGCAGCTCCGGCCGCAACGCGGTGGCAAGGGCAAGCAGCCCTTCCTGCCGGTCGCGCTCCACCGCTGGCTTTGCGTCGCTCAAGGACCCGCGCCCTCCATGATCGTCACCCCGGCGTCGCCACTGAGGCCGAAGACGACGCCCTCGCCATATTGCGGGTCTTCCAGCAGCGAGACCACCCTGTCGCCGAACGCCCGGGGCGGCATCGGCGCGCCGAAGCGGGTGACGAATTGTTCCGGCGTGATGCCCATTGAGCCGGCATAGGCGCTCGCCGCCGCGTCGCCAATCCCGGTGTCGAGGATCATCTGCCGCGGCACGATCGCCTGGAAGCGGATGCCGAGGCCTTTCTCCTGCGCCACGCCATTGGCGTATTTGGCCATGAACCAGAGCATCCGCTTGGCGCCGCCATAGCCGCCCGACATCTGCGACCCGGTGACGGCCGCACCGCTCGACCCGACCAGCACCCGGCTGCCCGGCCCGAGCGGCAGGTTCAGCGACGCCTGCAGCCAGTAGAGCCCGGCCTTGACATCGGTTTCCCATGCGATGGAGAAGTCCTCCCACTTCAACTGGTCCAGCCGCCCCATCCGGGGCGTGGCGCCGGCGTTGAGCACCAGTATGTCAGGGCGGACCTCGCCAAGAATGCGATAGGCGGCGTCCTCGTCCGTGACATCGGCGGCGATGGTGGCGACCCCAAGCCGGGCACCGACCGCCTGCAGCGCCTCGGCGCCCCGCGCGACCACGGTCACGCCGGCGCCTTGCTCGACCAGCGCTTCGACCAATCCGAGGCCAAGCCCACGGCTGCCTCCGGTGACCACGATTTTCTTATCCCTGAGGCTCATTTGACCCTGCTCCAGTGTTTCACTGTAGCTAAGACGGTTGAGGATCGGGAAAAGAGTCAGCGGTGGGGGAGATTTGTCGTCAGCAGAAGCCGGGTCGACAGTCCGCGCCGCTGCTCGCTATGGATCTTGACGAAAATTGGTGCGCCGGTTTGGACATTGGGGCGCAACATGTGCTCCATGGGCAGGTGACGAAGCGGTGGGGAAGAAGTGAAGCGCGTTTTTCGATTGTTTGCCACGGCCGTCATGGCGTCCGCGCTGAGCGGCTGCACCAGCGTTTCCTACTACGCGCAATCGCTGGAGGGCCATGTCCGGATCATGGCCGCGCGCCAAGACGTTGGAAAACTGATCGAGGCCCCTTCGACGCCGGAGGCATTGCGCGCCAAGCTGACGTCGGCGAGCGCCATAAGGCGGTTCGCGACGGATGAGCTGGCACTGCCCGACAACAGCAGCTATCACAGCTATGTCGACATCCACCGGGATGCCGTGACCTGGGCCGTTTTTGCCGCCCCGCAATTCTCGCTCACGCCCAAGACATGGTGCTTTCCGGTTTTCGGCTGCGTTCCCTACCGGGGATACTTCGATCGGAAATCCGCGACCGAAAGCGCCGTGGCACTTCATCGACAGGGGCTAGACGTCTATGTCACCGGCATCACCGCCTATTCCACGCTGGGCTGGTCCAGCGACCCGCTGCTCTCGACCATGCTGCGTCAGGACGACACCTATCTGGCGAGTCTTGTCTTTCATGAACTGGCGCATCAGCGCCTCTATGTGAACGGCGATTCCGCATTCAATGAGGCTTTCGCGGTCGCCGTCGAAACCACCGGCACGAGAAAATGGCTCCGCGCCGCCGGCGATCGCGCCGGATTGCGCCGCTACGAGGCCGATCGCAAGCGCAGCGCCGATTTTCTCGCACTGGTGTCGAAAACCCGCGACGAGTTGCGGCAGGTCTATGAAAGCTCCCGGACCCCCGACGGGATGGCGGCGGCCAAGGCAGCCACGCTCGACAGGTTGCGGACGCGCTACCGGCAAATGCGCGACGGAAGCTGGGCCGGATACCGGGGATACGACGCCTGGTTCAATGCGCCGATCAACAACGCAAAGCTCGCCGCGACGTCTGTCTATGGCGAACAGGTTCCGGCGTTTATTCGCTTGTTCGATTTATGCTCCGGCGATTATCCAAGGTTCTACGCATCCGTTCGACGGATCGCTGATCTGCCGCAATTGTCCCGTGCCGAAGCGCTCAAGGCGGCGACCACGTGCGATTGACTTGCAGAGCACGGTGGCTTTTGGCGTGCTCCGATGACTCTAAGCCTGGTTCGCCAGGACTAACGGTCCTATGTGCGCGCCGAGCACAAAACGCTCGCAGTGCTCGCCGTCGGACTCATCGATGAAGCTGTCGACATGTTTGAAGCCGAGCTTCGCCAGTATCCGAAGCGACGCGACATTGCGCGCCGCCGCCTCGGCCGTCACCTGTTCGAGCGCCAGGGTCTCGAAGGCGTAGCGAATGACCTCGCGTGCCGCCTCGGAGCCCAGCCCCTGCCCCCAATGCGCACGCCCCAGCACAAATCCCAATGCGGCCGACCTGGCATCGTCCGCGCCGAAGGACAGGGTTATCGTCCCGATCGCGTCCGCCACGCCAGGCTGGTCTATCGACCATTTGATCGCCCGGCCGTCGGCGAACCGCTGACGCGCAAGGGCGAGCCATCGCTCGCCCGCGCTGATGTCGTCGGCAACGGGATCGCCGGCAAGGGAGGCGGATTCGATATCGCTCGCGCGCGCGAACCACGCCGGGATATCCCGCTCGCCCGGCGCCCGAAGCACGAGCCTTGGTGTGGTGAGCCTGGGAACTGCTCTCATGGAGGGCATTTTCGACCCGGGGCAGCGCCAATGCAACGGAGCTGAGAGCCGCGGCGGCTGACCGCCAGGACAGATTCGACCGCAAGCTACGCCCCAACCGCCTTCAGCCCCAGCGCCATGCGCTTCAATCACTCCGGGGCCACCCGGCTACCGCCGGTCATGGCGTGAGATTTGGTGATGGCGCCAGCCCACCACAGGGTGGGACTATGACAACGCGCGTTGGCGATTCGCCATGAACATAAACGGCTGTTGTGGGGCCGACAGCAGACCATCGGCTTCTCTGTCCAAATTCTCAGAATCGGCGACAATGCGACAATATAGTGGGCGCTCGGCTGGACAAAAAGCGGGACGGAGTAAAGCGTAGATCTGCAATACTGAACATGCCGAGGAATAGTTGGGGCTTCACCAGATTGCCGACCGGTCGATCTCGTCGATGCGCGCCCGGCCGGTTAGCGCCATTGCCGCCTCGAAGTCTCTGCGGAGCAGGTGGACACAATAGGCTACGCCGTCGGCACCATCCGTTGCAAGTGCGTAGACATAGGGGCGACCAATCATGACGGCGCTTGCCCCTAGGGCAATCGCCTTCAAAACGTCTGTGCCACGCCTCACGCCGCCGTCGAGGATGATGGGAATCCGCCCGGCTACCCGCTCCGAGATGGCGGGCAGGGCGTCGATGGTCGCTGGCAGGGTGTCGAGGTTGCGCGAACCGTGGTTCGAGACGACGATGGCATCGGCACCGGTTCTGATTGCCTGCTCGGCATCGTCAGGATCGAGAATGCCCTTCAGGATAAGCGGTAGGGTTGTCAGCGAACGCAGCCAGGCAATATCCGCCCAGGTCGGCATCGCCCGCCGCTGCGCAGTGCCAACTTTGAGCACGCCGGTGTTACGGTCCTTGAAGTATGGCGTTGCGAGGCTGTCGGGAATTTTGAATCCTGCCCGGAACTGCCTGTGGCGATCGCCTGGCGTTGGCAAGTCGACAGTCACGCTGATTGCCTTCGCGCCCAGTGCCGCCATGCGCGATACGAGTTCGCCATTGAAACCGCGATCGCTTTGCCAATAGAGCAGGAACCAGACTGGAGACTGGCTCACCGCCACGCAATCCTCGATCGCCGCCGTCGCCGTGGTACCCAGAGTGAACACCGCTTCCGCCACTCCGGCGCCGCGCGCCGCTGCCACCTCGCCTTCCGGATGCACCAGCCGCTGATATGCTATTGGGGCCAGGATGATCGGATGCGGCAGACTTTGTCCGAAGAGCGTGATCCCGGTATCAAGTCTTGTCACATCGCGTAGCACGCGCGGCCTTAATCTGATGCGGTCGAATGCGGCTTCATTGTCACGCTTGGTGATTTCGTCGCCAGCACCCCCAGCAATGAACTCGTAAACTGCGTGCGGCAATACCTCTCGTGCCGCCGGTTCAAGATCCGCTAGGCAGAGAAACCGGGTCTCGATGTCGAGCGGCATGGCCCACTCCGGTCAACGTGTCAAAAAAGTCGGCTAAGTCCAAAGACAACATTCGCGCATTTGGCCGCTGGCCGCAAGACGGCGGCACAGCGCGCAGGGCAACGAACGTCGATGACCGGGCGGCGGAAACGCGGCCAGAGGCAGACCAGGAGCTTTGAGGCTTGGATCTTCAAAAATGACTTTCAGGGCTTGTCGCTCGCATCGACTTGATCGGCCCCGAAATTGCCGACCAACCGAGCCTGCCTGCTCCCGGTTGTGGGAGAAGGGGTCATGGCGGGGTTCGGCCCTGTGGGTCGGAAGGTCAGTCCGTGGATAGGGCAGTATGTCACCGGTCTCGGGTGCCGCGCACGATGGGCCCAGAGCCTTGCTGAATCCCGAGTGGGCCCTCGACATTCTCAAGTCAATGTCGTCGACCAACTCAAGCATTCTTCGCAGGGTCCCCGCTACGCTGCAACGGGCGCAATCGCTGGAGGAAAGCGCGTCCGACACGCGCGATCGTTACGCATGCGCGGCCCATGACGGCTGAGAGATCAAGCCGGCGAACCACTGATCCGCGGTGGGCCTTTTGCCTTTCGAGATAGTTGGCAAGCGCAATGTCGTGACACAGTGGTGCAACCGCGCCGCGCCACGCCGGATTGTGCCAAGACTCTTCATGCAAGGGATCGTCATGCCAGATGGGCCAGTCGATCGAGCTTGGGCGTTGCACGGCGTCCTCCTGAGACACGCGGAGTGAGAAACAAGGGGCTCAGTGCGGCAATCTCCTCGACAGCCGTGAGAAACGCGCAGCAACCAGCGTGATGGAATCGTGAAAAGCGCGATTCTGGCAGAATCACGGTTGAAATAAGGAGGGCGACACGAAAGGATCGCCGGTGCGTGGTGGCTGTTGTGGCGGATCCGATGACCGGGCCTCATCTCTATCTACTGGGTGGTTTCGACTTTGCCGGCGTTGGGGCTGCGGTCCCCGCCTTCAGCCGCAAGGCGCGGGCGATGATGGCTTACCTCGCGCTGCAATCGGGACATGCGCAGTCGCGCGAAAAGCTCGCCGCCCTTTTGTGGGGTGGCAACAGCGAGACCCAGGCGCGGATGAACCTGCGACAAGCGGTTTCGGTTGTCGGCAAGGCTATGCAAGCTTCTGGCAGCGCTCGCTTCCTCAGGGATAGCGACAATGTCGCCCTTCATCTCGATGGCCTTGATTTCGATGTCGCGCGGTTCGAGGCGCTGGCGGCCAGCTCGGAGCCTGATAACCTCGAACAGGCGCTTGTCGTCTATCGCGGCGACCTGCTTGACGGTTTCGGCCTGAAGCAGGAGCCTTTCGAGGACTGGCTGCGGATCGAGCGCGAGCGTCTGAGGGCAACGGCTGTCGCGGCGCTGGACAGGCTGGTCGCGCATTATAGTGCAACCAAGGATCCGGCCTCCTGCGTCCGCGCTGCTACGCGCCTGCTCGCCATGGAGCCGTTGCGGGAGGACATCCACCGCGCCCTGATGCACGTCTATGCGGGGCAGGGCCGGATCAATCTGGCGCTCAAGCAATATGACAATTGCCGCGATGCGCTGCAGCGGGAGCTGAGGCTGCAGCCCGAGCCGGAGACAAGACATTTGCACGAGACGCTGCGGGCCCGCCGCACGACATCGCCGCGTCCGGCCTCGGCCTCCGAGCCGCCGCGCGCCGAGGCGGGCGGCGAACCCCTGCGCCCCTACACCCACTATGTCAAATCCTCCGGGGTCAGCATCGCCTATCAGGTGACCGGCGACGGGCCGATCGACCTGATCTATGTGCCTGGATGGGTCTCCAATCTCGACCTTGCCTGGGCCTCGCCACGGCTTTCGCATGTGTTCCAGCGGCTCGGCAGCTTCTGCCGCTTGATCCGCATGGACAAGCACGGCACAGGGCTATCCGACCGCAATGTCGGTTTGCCGACCATGGAAGAGCGGATGGAGGACATGCGAGCCGTGCTGGATGCGGTCGGCTCGAAGCGCACGGTTGTGTTCGGCGGTTCCGAGGGCGGCCCCATGTGCATGCTATTCGCGGCGACCTACCCCGAGCGCACGGCGGCACTTGTGCTCAACGGAACCTATGCCAGGGGCAGATGGTCGAAGGATTACCCTTGGGCAAGGACGGCCGAGCAGGTGGAAGAAGACCTGGCCACCATTGAGAGACAGTGGGGAGAGCCGGCGGACATGGGCAATGCGGCCCCCAGCCTGATGAACGACACGTTCGAAAGAGAATGGTTCGCCGCTTACCTCAGGAATTCAGCCTCGCCCGCAGACGCGATCTCGCTCTGGCGCTGGGGAACCGAAATCGATGTTCGCGACATCCTGCCTGTCATTCATGTTCCGACACTGATCGTTCAGACGTCGGGCGACCGCTGGGTCAAACGGGAAGAAGGACGCTACCTGGCAACGCATATCGAAGGCGCCAGATATGTCGAGCTCACCGGCCGGGATCACGTGATCTGGGGCGAGAATTCCGATCGCCTCGTCGACGAGATCGAGGTTTTCGTCACCAACGCTCTCCAGGCGACACCGGGCGAACGGCTCCTGGTGTCGGTGCTGTCGCTGGAGATAGGCGACCCGCATTCTGACTCCGGCGCAGATCTGATTGAGCGACACGCAGAAGAGATCAGAAGCCAATTACTTCTCGCTGAAGGCAGGCAGATCAGGCGCTCGCCAAGCCGAATGCTCGCGGTGTTCCAACGACCGACGCGGTCGATCCAGTGCGCGATCGCGATCCGCCATCGCCTGAGACAATCCGGTCTGGATGTCCGCTCCGCGGTCCACACCGGCGAATGCGAGGAGCGCGGCGATGACTTCACCGGCATCGCGATCGAGCTGTCATCGCGATTGCTCGACTATGCCCGGCCGGGCGAGATCATCGCGTCGCGGACGGTGCGCGATCTCGTGGTTGGCTCCGGCCTGACATTCGAAGAGTATGGCGAGATGGAAGCGAGCGGGATGCCCGGCGTGCTCGCGTTCTTTTCCGTCAGTGGGGCGCCGTCCGGCACTGGCGGGTGACCAGCCACGGATAGCCATTTCGGCCACGCGTTTGCACTTTGTGGTGGCTCAAAGCACGATGGGCACGGTGAGGAGTCTTGGCGCGGTCGCGACCTCCGCAGTCCTCCTTGCAATGTCTGCTATCAGGACTTGGCGAAGACAATCTATACGTCCGAAATGCGGCGCATTCCTGACGTAGCCAACCAACGTGCGTCTCGTATCACATCTTGCGGTTTAACCACCGGTGGCAGCACGGCGGCCCAACCCGCCTGTCCTACACAAAGCTGTCACCAACTGAGCTTATCCGATCCTCGGGAATGAACCATCCACATGACACGCCTTGAAACCGCCCGGCCGGAGGGCGATCGGGACATGTGGAATGCTGTTTTCGGAGACGACCATGCTTGAACGGACGGACAGGGCCGCACCCCATCGGAATCAGCTGAAGAAACAGGATCTGTGGTTGAGCGAATTCGAGATTGTGCTGCGCGACCGTGTCATTGCCAATGGCGCGGCCAGGATCGAAGACGGCCTGATCGCCGAGATCCGCGACCGGCCTGTCGAGAATGCCGACTTCGTCGGCGGCGGCCGCCTGCTGCTGCCTGGTTTCATCGACATGCACGGCGACATGGTGGAACGGGAAGTGGAGCCGCGCAGCGGGGTCCACGTGCCGATGGAAGTCGGCATCGCCGAGCTCGACAAGCGGCTGGCCTCCTGCGGCGTGACCACCGCCTATGCCGCGCTCTCCTTCATCGGCAACAGCGCCACGGCCGCCTTGCTGCGCTCGGAAGAACACACATCGTCCATCATCGAGACCATCGCCGGGCTGAAAGACCACCTTCTGGTCGATCACCGCATCCATGCCCGCTTCGAGGTGACGTTCAGCGCGGCTGTCGGCGTGCTGGAAAGATTGATGGATGCCGGCAAGCTGCATTTGATTTCGCTGATGGATCACACCCCCGGCCAGGGACAATACCGCGACGTCGAACTGTATATCGCCCGCCTGGCCAAGGAGCGCGGCATGTCCATTGCCGACGTATCCGAGGTCGTCGGCAAGCGCATGGCCGATCGGAACGGGCATGGCGGTGTGCTCGGCACGCTGCAGGGCCTGTCGGCGTTTGCCCGCGCGCGCGGCATCGTGCTCGCCTCGCACGATGACGACACGCCGGAAAAGGTGGAATTCGTCCACGGCCTGGGAACCGTGCTCAGCGAATTCCCGGTGACGCTGGAGGCGGCGCGGGAAGCCCGCCGGCTGGGCATGTATACGGCCATGGGCGCGCCCAATGCGCTGCGCGGAGAATCCTATTCCGGCAATCTTTCCGCTCGCCAGGCCTATGAGGCCGGGTTGCTCGACATGCTGGCCAGCGACTATCACCCGGCCTCGATCCTGCCGGCCGTCCTCGGCCTGGCGAAACTGAGCGACGGTGGCCTGGCGAAGGCGGCGGCGCTGACGAGCGCCAACCCGGCCGCCGCACTCGGGCTCACCGATCGCGGAGCCATCGAAGCTGGGCTCCTGGCCGATCTCGTCGTGGCCGACCGCCAGCCGGTGCCACGTGTGCGAGCCACCTTCCGCGCCGGCCGCATGATCTACGGCGACGGTACGCTTGAACCGGCGCGGAACAGGGTGATCGAGGGAGGCCGCGACCGGCCGCTGCCAGCCGACCGAGGGCAATCCCAGGACTAGACACCTAGGCAACCAGGGCTTAGCGGTTCTCTGGGGAAAAGCGCGTGGCGCTTCCCCAGTAGTTGCTAAAGATCGAGCGCCACCATCATCCCGCGCACCTCCGCCATTTCCAGCAGCAGATCCTGCAGGTTTTCGGTGGTCAGCGGCGCACCTGATATCGCCGGCAGTTCGGCGATACTCTCCCTCATCGAAATCACGGGAGCCCCGGTTTTTTCCGAAGCAGCCGCGCGATGGCTGCGCGGACAAGCGCAATCTGGTCAGGCATGATTCCCTTTCATGCTACGATAACGGCACCATTTTCTTCATGCTGTATGCCTTGCCGCAACTTGTGCGAGCATTCATTCACCCTTGCAAGTCGTCTCGTTGATGTTCGTATGATCGACAGCCGCCCAACGGGGAGAGCGACGGCATCCCGCGTCGTCGTCTTCCATGGCGCGGAGCAGGGCAAGCGGCACTTCGTGCCGGCAGAGCCCGATCAAAATCCTGCCTTGCACCGTCACCGGCAATTCGGTGTATCTGTCGAAAATGGAATACGTGCCTGTCGGCTCATTCAAAATCTCGAAACGGTCCAATGCAAACCTCAACCTTCCCCGGAACGCAGTAACGCACGCGTCCATCGGAGGTTGCCTAAAAAAACGATTTTTTCGGGGAGGCGCGAAAGAGTTCCAATTGGCTCTTGCCGAAGCCGGCGGCCTCGCTCATCCATGGCGTACAGACACTGGGGCCAATGATGACCGAGACCAGCCTTCACCTCGTCGAAGCGTCGATCGACCAATTGCGCCTAGCGCTCGACAAAGGCGCCGTCACCAGCGTCGAACTGGTCGCGGCCTATGTCAGGCGGATCGCGTATTTCGACCGGCACGGCATCGCGCTGAACGCCGTGCCGGTGCTCAACCCTGAAATGTTCGAGGATGCCGCCGCTTCCGACGAGCGGCGCCGGCAAGGAAAGACGCTTGGCCCGCTCGACGGCATCCCCTACACCGCCAAGGACAGCTACAAGGTCAAAGGCCTGACGGTGGCTGCCGGCTCGCCCGCCTTCGAGCATCTCGTCGCCAATGAGGACGCCTTCACCATCGCCCGGCTGCGCGCCGGCGGCGCGGTGCTGATCGGCCTCACCAACATGCCGCCCATGGCCAATGGCGGCATGCAGCGCGGCGTCTATGGCCGCGCTGAAAGCCCCTACAATGGCGACTATCTGACCGCCGCCTTCGCGTCGGGCTCCTCCAACGGCTCGGGCACCGCGACGGCGGCCAGCTTCTGCGCCTTCGGGCTCGGCGAAGAGACGTGGTCGTCCGGCCGTGCGCCAGCCACCAACAACGCGCTGGTCGCCTACACGCCCTCGCGCGGCGTCATTTCGGTGCGCGGCAACTGGCCCTTGGTGCCGACCATGGATGTCGTGGTGCCGCACACGCGCAGCGTGCCCGACATGCTGGAACTGCTTGACATCATCGTCGCCGACGATCCGGAAACGCGAGGCGATTTCTGGCGCGCCCAGCCTTGGGTGGCGCTGCCGAAAAGCTCCGGGATGCGGCCACGACGTTATACCGACCTGACGCTTGCGGGTTCGCTGAAGGGCAAGCGGCTCGGCGTACCCAGAATGTATATCGGCCGCGACGCAGAAATAGATCGCCCGATCGAAACCCGCGCCTCGGTACTTGATCTCTGGGAACAGGCGGCCGCGGATCTGCGGCGGCTCGGCGCCGAAGTGGTCGAGGTCGACTTTCCCGTCGTCTCCAACTATGAGCGCGACCGCCCAGGCGCGCGGACCATGGTCGAGCGTGGGCTGGTGCCCGGGGACTTCGCCGACCGCGAAATCTGGGATCTCTGCATCTGGGGCTGGGACGATTTCCTGCGGGCCAACGCCGACCCTGCTCTGCCCGATCTCGCCTCGGTCGACGGCCCAAAAATCTTCCCGCAGCCACCGGGCACGCTGCCCGACCGCTATGAAGGCGGCTTCGATCTGGCCGAGTATGTCGAGCGGGCAAAGCTCGGCGTCGCGCCCTTGACCCACATTCCCACGATCGCAGATGGCATCAAGGGACTCGAAGCAACAAGACGCATCGACTTCGAGGACTGGCTGGACGCACAAGGCCTCGATGCCGTGGTCCTGCCGGCCGCCGCCGATGTCGGCCCGGCCGACGCCGACGTCAACGAGGCGTCAGCCGATCTGGCCTGGCGCAACGGCACCTGGGTCGCCAACGGCAATCTGGTCTGGCGCCATTTCGGCATCCCGACCGTCACCGTGCCGATGGGCACAATGGCCGATATCGGCATGCCGGTCGGCCTGACCTTCGCCGGCAAGGCCTATGACGATGAAAGGCTGCTTTGCATGGCCGGCGACTTCGAACGTTCCACGCAGCGCCGCACCCAGCCGCCGCGCACGCCTGAATTGCCTGATGATGTCTTTTCGGATCATCCCGGCCAAGCCGGCACAGGCAAGACGCCGGCGCCAACCATCAAGCTTGCGGCCGAGACGCGCGCTAACGGTGATCAGGATGAGATTGCCATCACGATCGAAATGGTTGGCGAGATACCTGAAACGGCCAGCATCAAGGTCCATGTCAACGGAGAGGCCGTTGAGATGCAGCGAACCGGCATGCGGTTCACCGGGCAGGCGCTCGTCCCTGCCGCCGAGCATCGGCGCCTGCACAGCGTCTGGCGCGGCTCCTACGGCTCCATCGTGACTGCTGTCTTGCGGCTTCAGGATGGGCGCACCGCCGGTGCATACGCGGTCACCGGCGGAATCGAGTGATGATGCGCCGTACGGGCCGCCTTACCATGCACAACGGGCCAAGCCACGGAACCCAGCCATGATCAAAGTCAAGCAACTCGCCCATGTCTGCATTTTCGCCAACGACCTGGAAGAAACACGGCGCTTCTACGAAAAATGTCCTTGCCATGGACATCCAGTTCAATTTCCTGCGCGATGGCGCGGTTTTCGGTTTCTACCTCAATTGCGGCGGCCGCAGCCATGTCGAGGTCTTCCAGAAAGAGGGCGCGCGGTTCAGCGAGACGGATCAGATCAACCATTTCTGCCTGGAAGTCGAAGACATCGACGCCGCGATCGCGCACATCGCATCCATGGGCGTTGACGTCACCGCCAAGAAACACGCCTGCGACGACACGTACCAGGCCTGGCTGCGCGACCCCAACGGGGTGAAGATCGAACTCTTCGAATACACCGGCAAAAGCGCGCAATTCACCGGCGGCGACCGCGTCGCGGACTGGTAGGCTAGTCGCGCGCGGCCCACAGCAAACCGCGCTCCATGATTAGCGCCATTTCCGGCACCGCGAACTCATCCGCCGTATGGCCGAGAGAACTGTAAAAAACCTTGCCCGCGCCATAGCGGCGCTTCCAGACGACCGGCATGACGACGCCGTCGATGCCGGGAAAATGCGCGTCGGTGAAGGTGGTTGTCGCCAGCACGTCGTTGCCCGGGTCGACATGCATGTAATATTGCTCCGACCGGTAGGCGAAATCGCTGACGCCTTTCGTGACCGGATCGTCCGGCCGGGTGATGACGACATGGTAGTCGATGATGTTGCCGGGATGCGCGACCCACTGGCCGCCGGTCATGAACTGGTAGTCGGGCTCCGCGCGAAAACTGTCGCCCATCGTGCCGTGAAAGCCGCCCAGCCCGCTCCCCAGGCGAACCGCCTGCGTCAGGTTGTTCAGCTCGACCTTTTCGATCGTCGACATGGTGATGACAGGCACGATGAGATCGAATGATGCAAGGTTCGGATCGGCGAACATCGCTGTCCCCTCGCCGAGCGTGACCGCGAAGCCGTTACGCTCCAGCATGTCGCGGATGATGTTGGCGCTGCGCTCTGGCGTGTGGCCTTCCCAGCCTCCCCAGGCAATCAGGGCTTTCCTGGACATGCGGCAACCTCCCTCGATCCATTAGACCGACGACCGCTCCCCGCACCGGTCAGCGCCAGCCTAGCGCCGGCGCGACATGGGTGAGGATCGCCTCGATGACATGGGCGTTGTAGTCGACGCCGAGCTGGTTGGGAACCGTGAGCAAAAGCGTGTCGGCCTCGGCGATCGCCTCGTCCTGCGCCAATTCCTTGATCAGCACGTCCGGCTCGGCGGCGTAGCTGCGGCCGAAGATCGCCCTGGTATTTTCCTCGATGAAGCCGATCTGGTCGCGGCTCTCATTGCCGCGCCCGAAATAGGCGCGGTCGCGGTCGTCGACCAGCGCGAAGATGCTGCGGCTGACCGAGACGCGCGGTTCGCGTTCATGCCCGGCCGCCTTCCAGGCCTCGCGATAGATGCGGATCTGCTCGGCCTGCTGGACATGGAACGGCTTGCCGCTCTCGTCGAATTTCAGCGTCGAGCTCTGCAAATTCATGCCGAGCTTCGCCGCCCATTCAGAGGTGGCGTTGGTCGCCGCGCCCCACCAGATGCGCTCGCGCAAGCCCTCCGAATGCGGCTCGAGCCTGAGCAAGCCCGGCGGGTTGGGGAACATCGGCCGTGGATTGGGCTGCGCGAAGCCTTCGCCGCGCAGCGTATCGAGGAACACCTCGGCGTGATGCCGCGCCATGTCGGCGTCGCTTTTGCCTTCCTGCGGCACATAGCCGAAATAGCGCCAGCCATCGATCACCTGCTCGGGCGAGCCGCGGCTGATGCCGAGCTGCAGCCGGCCGCCGGCGATGATGTCGGCCGCACCCGCATCCTCGGCCATGTAGAGCGGATTCTCGTAGCGCATGTCGATGACGGCCGTGCCGATCTCGATGCGGCTGGTCTTGGCGCCGACGGCCGCCAGCAGCGGGAATGGCGAGGCGAGCTGGCGGGCGAAGTGATGCACGCGGAAATAGGCCCCGTCGGCGCCGAGCTGCTCGGCGGCGACGGCGAGATCGATCGATTGCAACAGCGCGTCGGATGCCGAACGCACCTGCGATTGCGAAGAGGGCGACCAGTGCCCGAATGACAGGAAACCAATTTTTTTCATGGTCCTGAAGTATATGCGGGCGGCACATGCTTCAATGGCGAAAGAACAGGGTTACACACCGTCGCCCTCCGCAATAGCTTAAACGCGCAACACCAGAGAGGATGGATGCTCAGGGGAATCCGCATCGTCGAGATCGAGGCGCTGGGACCGGCGCCGTTCGCCGGCATGCTTTTCGCCGACCTTGGCGCCGATGTCATTGTCGTCCACCGCAGGGAGCCGTCCGTGCCGGGCGCGCCCCAGCGCTCGCTGCTCGATCGCGGCAAGCGCTCCATCGCGCTCGACCTGAAGAATATGGACGACGTGGCCGTGCTGACGCGCCTCATCGCCACCGCTGACGGGTTGATCGAGGGGTTCCGGCCCGGCGTCATGGAGC
The DNA here is from genome assembly GCF_006440715.1 of Mesorhizobium sp. B2-7-3. Lineage (NCBI taxonomy): Bacteria > Pseudomonadati > Pseudomonadota > Alphaproteobacteria > Hyphomicrobiales > Phyllobacteriaceae > Mesorhizobium > Mesorhizobium sp. B2-7-3. The sequence continues at coordinate 535,567 of NZ_VFTY01000003.1, read as the reverse complement.
GTCTCGGGCTTGGCCCGGAGGCCTGTATCGCGGCCAATCCGCGCCTGGTCTATGGCCGCATGACCGGCTGGGGCCAGCACGGTCCGCTGGCCCGCACCGCCGGCCACGACATGAACTATATCGGCCTGTCCGGCGCGCTCTGGTACGGCTCCTTGCCGGGAGAGCCGCCCATGGCGCCACCGACGCTCGTCGGCGACGTAGGCGGCGGGGCGCTCTATCTGGTGATAGGCATGCTGGCCGCCATGATGAACGTGCGCGCCGGCGGCCAGGGCATCGTCGTCGACGCGGCGATCGTCGACGGCTCGGCCCATATGATGAACCTGCTGATGTCGCTCGCACAGTCCGGCGCGCTTGCCGCAGACCGCGGCCGGAGCCTTCTCGACGGACCGCATTGGTGCCGCGTCTACCGGACATCGGATGGCGGCTTTATCAGCGTCCAGTGCGTCGAGCCTAAATTCTATGCGCTCTTCCTCGACAGGCTTGGCTTGACCGCCGATCCGCAATTCGCCAACCAGTTCGATCGCGAACTCTGGCCGCAGCTGGGCGACCGGCTGGCGGCGATCTTCGCCACGCGACCTCGCGACGCATGGGTCAAGTTGTTCGCGGGCTCGGACGCCTGTGTCGGCCCAGTCTTCAGCCCCCATGAAGCGGCCCAGCATCCGCACATGGCCGCACGCGGCACATGGCTGATGGCGGACGGCATCCTGCAGGCGGCGGCCGCGCCGCGCTTTTCCGGATGGGAACAAAAGACACCGGCCAAGAGCCCCATGCGCGGCGAACATGACGCAGAAATCCGCGCAGGCTTGCCGAGTTGAGGCGAGGTCCATGACAGTTCGGTCGATCGTAAAATTCCCCAATCCCCTCCTTCGCGCCGTGGCCGAACCCGTGGAGCTGTTCGACGACGATCTGCAGGCCTTGGCCAGCGACCTCATCGACACGATGCGCGCGGCCCCCGGAATCGGTATCACCGCCCCGCACATCGGCATTCTGAAACGCCTGGTCGTCATCGAGCTCCCTTCCGCGGCTAAACCGGCGATCTATGTAAATCCGGCCGTCGTCCAGGCCTCGACCGAAATGATCCGTCATGAGGAAGGCAGCGTTTCGATGCCCGGTGTCACCGAGGACATCGAACGGCACGCCCGCATCCGCGTTCGCTATCAGGATCTGGATGGCGGTGAGCGGTTCGAGGACGCCGAGGGCCTGCTGGCGGTTTGCCATCAGCATGAGATCGATCAGCTCGACGGGCTGTTCTGGACGCACAGGCTGACCCGCCTCAAGCGCGACCGGCTGATCAAGCGCTATGGCAAGCTGATACGAGCCTCGTAGACGCCACGGGGCGGATCGCAATGTTACGCCGGGCGCGTGGCCGCGCCGGCGGACCGTGTCACGTTCGCAACGTGCTAACCTGATCGCGGACGAAACGTCCGCCGGTCATTTTCCGCAGTGGTGATCGTTGATCTTGTTTATCGCAAAACCGTCCGGACCAGTCCGGTGGTAGGAGCAGGCTCCAGCGGCCGTTGTGAACAACTGCTGGTCATAGTAGCGCGGGCCGCCGAAGAGGAAGTCGATGAGATCGTCATTGGCGGGAACGTAGCGCTCCTGTTCGTCCTGGTGATGACGGTGCTTGGCGCCCGCGAAAGCCAACGAGGACATGCCGAAGCCCATCGCGAGAGCAAGAGCGCAGATCGCCAATCGTTTCGTCGTCATCGCAAACACCCTTCTGTTCGGGATTCGATCTTATATCGAAAATCGCCAGATGACGAAAAGTTCCTGAACAAGGGCCTTGCTCCGGCCGATGCGCGGCAGTCGGCGACGGGCCCGGACCGCGGGCGCCCTCACCTGAACATCGCCACGCCCTCAATCCGTCTGGATCCAGACGGATTTGGTCTCCAGATACTCGTGCAGATGCTCGATGCCGCCCTCGCGGCCATGGCCGGACATCTTCATCCCGCCGAAAGGCACGGCCGGATCGATGGCGTGGTACATGTTGACCCAGACCGAGCCGGCCTTGATGCGGCGGGCTAGCTTGTGCGCGGTGCCGAGGTGGGTGGTGAAGACGCCGGCTGCAAGCCCGTAGGGCGTCGCGTTGGCGCGCGCGACGGCCTCGTCCAGCGTGTCGAACGGCATCGCCGAAATAACGGGTCCGAAAATCTCCTCCCGCGCGATGGTCATAGTGTCCGACACCGCGCCGAAAACGGTCGGCGCGATGAAGTTGCCGCCATCATAGAGTTCGCCTGTCAGCCGCGCCCCGCCGACGACCAGTTGGGCGCCTTCGTCGCTGCCGGCCTTGATGTAGCCTTCCACCTTGCCGGCCTGCCTGGCATTGATGAGCGGCCCGATTTCGGTCTCCGCCTCGATGCCATGGCCGATGCGCAGTTTTCCGGCGAACTCCGCCAGCCGGCGCACGAATTCGTCATGGATCTCGCGCGCCACGAACAGGCGCGAGCCGGCAATGCAGATCTGGCCCGAATGCACGAACACCGCCATCGCCGCGATTGGGACAGCCTTGTCGATGTCGGCGTCGCGGCAGACAATGATCGGTGACTTGCCGCCAAGCTCAAGCGAGACGCGCTTGAGGTTGGTGACAGCAGCCCGCGCGATCGCTTGACCTGTCAGCGTCGAGCCGGTGAAGACGATCTTGTTGACGTCGGGATGTTCGGCGAGCCGCGCGCCCGCTTCGGCCCCGGTACCGGTGACGATGTTGACGACGCCGTCGGGCACGCCGGCTTCCTGCATCAGCCCGGCGATCAGCAGCGGCGTCAGCGATGCCTCCTCGGACGGTTTCAGCACGATGGTACAGCCCGTGGCGAGCGCCGGCGCGATCTTCCAGATCGAGGCCGCGGTCGGCGCGTTCCAGGGAATGATCGCGCCAACGACGCCAACCGGCTCGCGCCTTGTGAAGGTGACGATTTCGCCCGGAATGGAATTGTCGATCGCCTCGCCATGCAGCGCCGTCGCCATGCCTGCATAGAAGCGCAGCATGCCGATGACGCGGCGCCGGTTGGCCAGCGTGCGCGTGATCGGCAGCCCCATGTCGAGCGTGTCGCAAACGCTGAGCTCTTCCCAATGTGTCTCGAACAGGTCGGCGATCCTGAGCAGCACGCATTGCCGCTCATAGGGCGAGAATTTCGACCATGGACCTTCGAAAGCCGCGCGCGCCGCCGCGACCGCTGCATCGACATCGGCGGCTCCGCCACGCGGCACCGTCGCCAGCACCTCGCCGGTCGCCGGATTCAGCGCCTGCATCACCTCGCCGGACTGCGCTGCGACCCACTTGCCGTCGATGAACATCGGCCGGAATTCGCCATGGTAGAGCGACGTGGCCTTCGCCCTCGGGTCGAAATTCACCGTCATCCCTTCCTCCTCGCGAATTTCCGGGCAACTATTACTCCCGGCGGGGGCGACCTCAACAAGGAAAGCTGAAGGGCGTTCGGATAATCGGACCGCCAGCGTCCGCGCCCGTGTTCACCAGAAAGGCGCAACAACAGGTCCTTGCGGGTTTAAAGATGCCTAGCCCCCGCCGCCCGGCGTGCGTTCCGACAGGAATCGCGTTAGAGCGCCTGGCGTCCCGTTGCGGATCTCGACGTCGTTCCGGCGCGCGATCGCGGCGCGCACAAGCTTGGCGCCGAGATAGCGGAACGGTTCCGGCGGCATCGTCTTGCGCCGATCGAGCCCCACCAGCCCACTGCCGCTCCAGCGATCCTTCCGTTCCAGAACAAGGCTGGCGAGGACGCGGCCGCCGATTGGGGTCTGGGCAATGCCGGTCCCGTTGTAGCCCATGCCAAAGAAAATGTTGGGATGACCCTTCAAGTGATCGAAGACGGGAACATGCTCCGGCACGCAGTCGATCGGGCCCGCCCAATCATAGTCGATCGGCACTCCTCGCAGTTCGGGGTAGACGCGGGCCAGTTCGCGGATATTGTCCCGTCCGTGTTCGGGGCTGCGGTTGAAGCTTTGGCCGAAATTGCCCGCATAGGCGATGTTGCCGCTGCCGCGGCCGAAGACCACCCGGCCTTTCGGGGTGCGCTGATAATAGAGGACCTGGCGCTGCGCGTCGCAGATGGAGGCTCCGTCTCGCCAGCCGATCCGGTCGAGCAAGTCAGGGATTTCCGCGGTCGCGACCACCTGGCTCGCGACCACGTAAAGATGCCGTCGCAGTTCGGGCAACGCCGACAGCCAGGCATTGGCCGCCAGCACGACCTTCTCGGCCCGCACCGCGCCTTGCGCGGTCCGGACCACACAGGTCCTGCCGGGCACGATTTCGGTGACGGGACTGCGCTCATGGACGACGACGCCGCGAGCGATCGCCAGGTCGCGCAGGCCGGTGGCCAGCTTGGCTGGATGCACGGTTCCGGCATTCGCCTCGACGACGCCGGCATAGGAGGCGGAAGACCCGGTCCGCTGCTTGATCTCCTCGCCGGTCAGCTGCCGGAAGCGGTTGGCCCCGGCTGCCTCGGTCATCGCGACAGCGCGGTTCCAGGCTCCCTCCTGGGCCGTGGAGCTGGCCGTCCACAGCCAGCCGTCAAGCCGGAGATCCATATCGATCGTGCCGTCGCGCTGAAGTTTCTCCAGCTCCGCGATGGCATCGACGCTATCGGCGCAAAGCGCCCGCCCCTCCTCCTCGCCGACGACGGCGCTGATCTGATCGAGCTCGGCGAACCAGGAATGCACCTGTCCGCCATTGCGCCCCGAAGCGCCGGAGCCGCACTGATCGGCCTCGAGCACCATGACGCGGGTTTCGGGAGCCAGGTCGCGGATCCGCAACGCCGTCCACAGCCCGGTGTAGCCGCCGCCGACGATTGCCACGTCGGCCTGCTCGCCGCCGACCAGGGGTTGGGTCGCCGGGGCAGCGGCAATGTCCTGCAGCCAGAACGACCGATCGGCTGTCGCCGCGACCGCCGGCTGTCTCATCCGTAAAGTGGCCATGTCAGACCCTCGTCTCGCGATTGATCACGTCGGCATATTTCAGCGGCAGCCAGTCGGGGATAGGGCGCGGTTCCTGCGGGAAGCCGCCGAGATGCGTGCAGGTCCTGCTGGCGTCGAGAGAGGCTTTTCGCATGGCATCGTCGGCATCGAGACCCGCGAAGCAGAACGCGGTGATGAAGGTGGCGATAAAGCTGTCTCCCGCACCGCACGTGTCCACGACGGCGGTCGGCGACGCCTCGACATGGCGAACGCCTTGACTGTCGCGGAAATAGGCGCCGCGGCTGCCGCAGGTGAGCACGACCTGGCGCGCCCCGGCCGACCGCAGCGCGGTCATGAGGGGCTCGACCGGCACGCTCGGCTCGTCTGGACCGGACGCGAAGACCAGAGGCACGCCCTCCAGTGGCAAGGCCAGATGCGCGGTCGAGACGTCGAGACTGAACGGCACGCGCTCGCGAACCAGGCGGCGCACGAGATCCTCGTTGGCATTGGTGCCCAGATGCACCCAGTCGGCTTTCGAAATGACCTGCCAGTTGCGCGGCGCGGGCATGTAATTCTCGCCGACCCCGAAGGATTCGAACAGGAAAGTACGGTCGCCCGACTGGTCGCGCAGCAAGGTCACCGCAGTATCGCCGGAGATCATCTCGACATCGTTGCGGGACAGCCCGGCGGTCTCGATCTCGCGGAGCGTTATCTCACCTTCAGGATCATCACCAACGGCGCCGAAATAGCGTGCGCTCCAGCCATTGCGGCGCCATTGAACGGCCACGTTGAGGGCGTTCCCGCCCACGGTCAGGAGGTCCTTGTTGAGATAGACGTCGAGGCAGTTGTCACCGACGGCGACCAGATTGGGCGGTGCTCCTCCGGTCATGCTGCTGTCGGCGCCCGCGTCATGTGGGGCTCGACGGCCTTGAGATTGCGTGTCCACGCCGCGACCGGGTCCAGAGCATAGGAGCCATTTCCGAACGGCTCGAAGGTCAGTTTCCCCCGATAGCCCGACGCGGCGAGGTCGTCGAGATACTGGCCGATCGGAAGCTTGCCGTCGCCCCAGACAAGATGCCCCGCCGGCAGCCCGTCGACGATCTGGACATGCGCGAGGCGCGGCCCGAACAGCCTGACATAGTCGGCCACGGTATCGCCGGCAGTGGCCATGCCGACCGTGTCCAGGACCACATCAACAGTGTCGGCGCCGATCTCATCGAGCATTTCGCGCAGGCCCGCCGCATTGGTGACGACGTTGGTTTCGACGCGTTGCAGCGGCTCGAGCAGGCAGCGCACGCCGACCGAGGACGCATGGGCGGCGATCTCCGCGAGCGACTGGGCCGACCGTGCCCACGCCTCTTGCGGCGGGTCGTGTTCATATCCACGCCCGGACGTCAGAAACAAATATCGGGCGCCCAGTTCGGCGCATATGTCCGCCGCGCGGCAGAACCGCCTGACGCTGTCGCGGCGGTATGCGCCGTCGCCCGACGCGATGTTGATCGGATAGATCACCTGCTCGGGCGTGAAGCACCAGACCGTCAGTCCGTTCTGCGCAAGTATCTCGCGAACCGATCGAACATGCGCCTCTGTCGCATGAAACAGGTCGAGATGCGGCGCGATGCCCCAAAGCTCGATCTCCTTGAAGCCGAAGCCGCGAAGGATCTCGGCAACGCGCTCGAATGCGTAATGCTGGAAGGCGAAGTTGGCCCCAATCAGCTGGTCGACCTTGAATTGCGGCATGGATGTCCTTCCCGGTGATTTATTTGCCGATGCCTTCGGAGAGGCCGCGGATGAAGTACCGCTGCGCGGCGAAGAAAAGCAGGACGATCGGCAGGGCCGAGATCGTCATCGCCGCGAAGACGACGCCGTAATTGGTGCCGTTCTTGGACATCAGCGATGTCAGGCCGACGGGCAGCGTCTGCACCGCCGATCCATTGGTGAAGACCATCGCGAACAAATACTCGTTCCAGGCAAACAGCACGTGCAGGATGATGCAGGAGATGATGATCGGCTGGCACAGCGGCAGGATGATGCGCCAGAAGATCTGCCCCTCGCTGGCGCCGTCGATGCGGGCCGCCTCGTCGAGATCCTTCGGCAGCCCAAGCATGTAGGCGCGGATCAGGAAGGTGCTGAACGGAATCCGGAACGCCGTGTAGAGGATGATCAGCGCCCAGTAGGTGTTGTAGAGGCCGATGGCCTGCAGCATCCGCACCAGCGGGATCAGCGCCACGGTCGGACTGAGCATGAGGCCGCCAAGAACCAGACCGACGATAAGCGGCTTGCCGGGCATTGGCGTTCGCGTCAGCCCGTAGGCGGTCCAGGCGCTGATCAGCACCGTGCAGATCGCTGAAGCGACGGTCACCAGCAGGCTCGAGACCAGATAGTCGCGGACGCCCCGGTTCCAGGCCTGCACATAATTGCCCCAGGTCCACCGCGACGGCAGCGCGAACGGGTCGCCGAAGATCTGCCCATTATCCTTGAAGCCGTTGAGCGCCATCCAGACCAGCGGATAAAGCACGACGATGCCGAGACAGATCAGGAACGAGTACAGAAAGGCTTTCGCAAGAGCGCTCCCGAAGGCCGGGCGCGCGGTCCGCCCGCTGGCCGCCATCACCGTCACAGCTCGACCCTCCGGCGCCTGGTGTACCAAAGCTGGGCCGCTCCGGTGATCATGGTCACGGCGAAGATCACGGCGGCGATCGCGGCGCCGTAGCCGAAATTGTTCTGGATGAAGCCCTGCTGGTAAAGCCATGTGCCAAGCACCTGGCTGCGGTTGTTGGGGCCGCCGGCGGTCATGACCATGACTTCGTTGAACACCTGGAACGCGCCGGTGATGGTGACGATGATCATCAGGCCGGTCATCTCGCGGGTCAGCGGCAGCGTCACGCTCCACAGCCTGCGCAGCGGTCCGGCTCCGTCCATGACCGCGGCATCATAGAGATCGCGCGGAATCTTCTGGATCGCGATCGCGAACAGGAGCGTCGAATAGCCGAAGCCCTGCCACTGGCTCATCGCGATGATCGCGTAGATCGCTGTGTGCTCGCCGCCGAGCCAGGGCTGGATGAGTTGTTCCAGGCCAATGCGCCTGAGCCCGGCGTTCAAGAGCCCGATATCCGGCTGGTAGATGAAATAGAACAGCAGGCCGGTCACGGTGATCGAGATCGCGGAAGGAATGAAATAAATCGCCCGCCAGAAGCGCCTTTGCCGCTCGCTGCCCAGCCCCTCGATCAGCGCCGCCAGCACGAAGGCCCCGCCGACCTGGAAGACGATGGAGATCAACGCGTAGAGCGTGTTGTTCCACAACGCCACCCAGACGACCGGGTCGTGCAGCAGCCGCTCATAATTGGCGAGGCCGATATTCGTGGTCTCGCCGGTAAAAATATCCTCGTCGGTGGTGCTGACGATGAAGTTGTCGACGATCGGGTAATACACGAACCAGCCGACCAGGATCACGGCGACGGCGACCCACCGGAGCGAGCCCCAGTGGCGGAACCGGCGGCCGGCTTTCGCCGCCGGCTCGCCCTTGGCGTTGCTCAAGGCAGCGCCTTCCATTCTGGCCAGACCGGGATTCGCCATTGGCCTATTTCGATGCCGCGGCCGCCTGCTTGACCTGCTCCATGACCTGTTCCGGCGTCATCGAGCCGCCGGTGAGGGCCTGGAGGCTGGACAGCCAGGCGGAGGCCACGCGCGGCGGGTTCACCGTGTCCAGCCACGGCATCAGGTAGGAAGCGGAGGCGATCTCCTTGAGGCCGGCCACGACGGAAGGGTTCATGTTGGCTTCCGACGCCCCGCCGATGGTCGCGCTGGGCTGCCCGTAGGGCGGAGCCGAGAGCACCTGGCCATTCTGCTTGGACGTGACGAATTTCATGAAGTCGATCGCCAGCGGGATGTTGCTGGAGGCGGAACTGATCATGTAGCCCTCCGGCGCGCCTTCGATCGCTTTCGCGTCGCCCTTCGCGCCGTTCGGCACAGGCAGGGTGAAGAAGCCCAGATCGGATACTTTCAAAGCGGAATCCGCCGACGCGCTCTGATCGAACTCGATGATTTCCTGGTAGTACATGGCCGATTTCGTGTTGCTGAAGGTCTGGATGGCCGACGAATAGGAGGTGCCGTTCACCGAGGCGCCGCCATCCGTGCAACTGTCGATGAGCTGCTTGTACTGGGTGAGCGCGGCGACATAGCCCGGGCCGCTATAGTCCGCCGTGCCGGGGTCGAAATCCTTCTCGAGTACCGCCTGCGGAACGTCGTAGGCGAGCAGCTGCCCCACATAGTGGATTGCCGGCCAAGCCTCCTTGTTGCCGAAAGAGATCGGCGTCATGCCCGATTTCCGGATCGTCTCGCAGGACGACAGGAGCTCCTCGAAGGTCTTGGGCGCGCTCAGGCCGAGCTTGGAGAACGCCTGCTTGTTGTAGCCCATGAATTTTGCGTCGAGATAGAGCGGAATACCGTAGTATTTGCCATTGTACATGAAGGCCTGAACGGCGGCCGGGGTCAGTGTCTTGCCCCACTCGGTATCGGGCCCGATGACCGGGGTCAGGTCGACGGCGCGATGGCCGCGCACGAAGTTTCCGCCCCAGCTGCCGGTCCAGGAAAAGTAGATGTCCGGGAGCGAGTTCGACGCGACCAGCGTTTTGGTCTTGTCCTTGACGCTGTCGTCGCTTTCCTGGATGAGTTCGACCTTCACGCCGGGATGAAGCTTCTCATAGTCCTGGGCGACGCCGACAAAATACGGCGCCAGCTGCTGCGCGCCGAATTTCGTCAGGACCGACAGCGTTCCCTGGTAATCGACCTTAGCGTTCGGATCGGCCTGGACCGCCTCGGCGCCGATACCCTGTCCCATTGTCAGACCCAGTGCCGATGCCGCGGCAAGCGCGGCGATTGCCGCCTGTGTTGAATATTTCATGATCAGTTCCCTTCTTCGTTTTTATGAGGTGAGGTGATCAGTATTCGACGCGCTTGTAGTAGCGGCGCGTCGTCAGCGGGTGATTGCGCAACACTTCCAGATGCGCGCTCACCCGTTCCAGCAACGTCGCAAGCACGATCGGCGAGATCAGCTTGCGGACAGCAGGCGAGATACCGGGCAGTTCGACCGATGCGGCATCGACAACGTGCACCTTGTCGGTGTATCGTTTGATGAAATTTTCGACGCGATCACCCAGCGGACGGCTGGCATCTTCCCCCTTGAAGAGGAATACGCTCACACCCGGTTCGACCAGCTCCAGCGTGCCGTGGAAGAAGTCGGCGGCATGGACCGGTCTGGTCCTGATCCACTGCATCTCTTCCAGGATGCACATGCCGTAATAGTAGGCTTGCGGCCAGACGGAGCCGGCGCCGGTGAAGATGTGATAGGTTTCGTTCTTGATCGTGTCGGCGAGTTTCGCCGCGCTGTCTTCATAGGCCGCCTTTGCCCCAACCAGCAGTTCCGGCAGTCTCTTGAGCTCGGCCACCGTGGCGTCGAAGTCCTCGTATTCGCCGCGCTCCGCCAGCAGTGCCAGCACGATCAGCAGCGACTGCAGATAGAAGGACTCCGAAGAGGTGTCGTCCTCCGCGAAGTTCGTGAAGGTGAAATCGGCTTCCCTGGCAAGTGGCGTGTCGGAATGGCCGGTGAGCGAGAGCGTGCGCACGCCTCTCTGCTTCAGGAAGGAAAGCAGCTGCACGCTTTCCCTGGTCGTGCCCGACAGCGACGGGATGACCACGAGCGACTTCCGGTCCAGCCCGGCGGGCGGATCAAGCACGACCTGCGCCGGATATTCTCCCCGCACCGGGAAGCTCGTACGGCGCTCGGCCAGCTCGATGGCCGGAAGGGTCAGAAGCTGCACGCCACCGGTCCCCATGAAATAGAGCCGCTCGACGCCCTCGCCGAGCAGCCGGTGCATGAGCGCCCTCGCCTCTCCGGCGAAGGAGACGGCTCCGCCCTGGATCTTGATGAAGCGGTCTTTGTCAAAGTTGAGCATGCAGGTCTTCCTCGTATTTTCGCTGCGGCGGGGCGTCCGCTCGTTGCAGGCACCGCCGGCGGATCGCCATGGCCACCATCGATCCGAATGATTGTGAGATCGATCTCACATATTTAACGCACGCATTTCAGAGGTTGGCAAGCCCCCTCGCATGACCAATTCGCGGAAGAGCCTATTTGGATCGGGCGATCAGCGCCCGTGCAGCCGCGAGACCGAGCCGCGAACGATGAGACGGGTCGGGAAGCGCGTGTGGCGCGGGGCCAGCTTCTTGCCGGCCAGGCGGTCGAGCAGCATTTTGGCGGCAAGCGGCCCTATTTCGGCTGTCGGCTGCGCAATGACGGTGATCTGGGGATCGGTGAAGGTGGCGAGGTTGAAATCGTCGAACCCGACCAGCGAAACATCATGCGGGATCGACAGTCCCATCGAGCGCAGGCCGAGCAACGCGCCTTGGGTCATCAGGCTGTCCACGGTGAACAGGGCGGTCGGACGATCGCGGCGGCTGAACAGTCGAATGGTGGCTTCGACAGCATGTTCCACGGTCGAGCGTGATACGCTGACCAGCGACGGGTCGAGGGCAATGCCATGCGCTGCAAGCGAATTCTGGTAACCGGCAAGGCGCTCCTGCGCGGTGAAGATGCGCGATTCGTCCCGCAACAGGCCGATGCGCTCATGGCCATTGGCAACCAGGTAGTCCACGGCCGCGCGCGCACCGCCTTCATTGTCGACGACGACGCTGTCGCAGTGCACTTCCTTGACGACACGGTCGATCAGCACGACCGGCGTGCCCTCACGGGCGAGCTGCACGATATGCTGGCTGTCCGTCGCCGAGGTCGGCGCAAGAATGAAGCCACGGATGCTGAGCGAACGCAGGCTTTCGAGCAGTTCCTTTTCCTGTTCGACATTCTCTTCGCTGCTGGCGATCAGGAGATTGTGGCGGTGCCTGCGCAGTTCCGCCTCGATATCATGGGCAATGCGCGCGAAGAACGGATTCTGGATGTCGCCGGGAATGAAGCCGACGATCGGCAGCTGCCCGCTGCGCAGAGCCTGCGCGACGAGGTTGGCGCGATAGCCCAATCGCTCGGCGGCTTCCAGCACGCGCAAAGCCGTGCCGTCGCCGACGTAACCATAACTGTTGAGCGCCCGCGCCGCCGTGGCGCGCGAAACGTTGGCCGCGGCGGCCACGTCTTTCAGGGTGATCCCTTTCTGCGTCACGATCATTATGCTCCCGGGACGGTAATATCCCGTTTGGCGAACCCGCGGGCGAACTTGCCCGTACGCTATTGGTAAATAACAACAATGGTGGGCCCGGAGGGACTCGAACCCCCAACCAAGCGGTTATGAGCCGCCGGCTCTAACCATTGAGCTACAGGCCCCACGCGGGCTGGATTAATGTTTTTCGCATCGCGGCACAAGGCTTTCCCGGCGGGCTTTCGCAGATCGCCCAAATCAACCCATAATCGCGCTCTACGCGCCCCCATGCGACTTGATCGCAGACCAAGGAGATTTTCATGACCAGACATCTTTTGCCCCTCGCGCTCGCCGCTGCAATCGCTTTTCCGGCGATGGCTGGAGCCACCGATCTGCCGACCCCGCCCCGCATCATCGTGTCCGGCGAGGGCGAAGCAACCGTGGCCCCCGATCTGGCGGTGCTGACGCTCAGCGTCATGCGCGAAGCCAAGACGGCGCGTGCCGCACTCGACGCCAACAATGATGCCATGGCCGCAGTGATCGCCGCGATGAAGGCCGCCGGCATCAAGGATCGCGACCTGCAGACCGCGGGCATCCAGATCAACCCCCGCTACAACTACACCAACAAGCCGGACGGCAGCCAGGAGGCCGAACTCGTCGCCTATCAGGTGACCAACACGCTCTCGGTGCGCGTGCGCGACGTCGACAAGACAGGCGAGATCCTCGACAAGGCGGTGTCGCTCGGCGTCAACCAGGGCGGCGGCATCGCCTTCACCAATGACAATCCGGCGGCCACCGTCACCGAGGCGCGCAAGAAAGCTGTCGCCGACGCCATGGCCAAGGCCAGGACGCTGGCCGAGGCGGCCGGGGTCAGCCTGGGCCGTGTGCTCGAGATCACCGATCAGAACATCAGGCCGGCGCCGATGCCGATCAACGCCAAGGCATTCGACGCCGCGGCCGGCGCGGCGCCGGTACAGGCCGGCGAGAACGCCTACAATGTCCAGGTCACCGTTACCTTCGAACTGAAGTAGGCGGCGCTGGACGCCGTGGCCGAGCATTGCTTGGCCACGGACCTGCTCAAGAGAGACCGCCGCGGGCATTAAAACCCCGCGGAATCGCTCCCGCGGGGGTTTCGGGCCACTTCTTTCCCGAGGGAAAGGGGCTCCAGACCTTCACAGACGGTCCACGCCTGAGATTCTCAGCGGTTGATGACCGGGCAACCGCGCTCGTTGGCGAACACGATGACGACGCGGTCGCCGTACTGACGGCCCATCACCTTGACCACGCGGCGGTTGACATCGACGATGCGGGCACGGTGCAGCCCCATGCGCTCCGCCTTGTCGAGGGCGCGATCCGGCGAGCAGCCACGGCGCCAATCGTCGCGGCGCTCGTCCCGGCGGTGGCGATAGCCGTCGTCGCCGGCATAGACGCCGAAGCGCGGATCCTGGTTGTTGCCGAAGCCAAGATAGAGGCTGTCGGCATGGGCGGGGATGGCCGCCAGCGTGCCGAGGCCGACCAGAGCCGAAAGCGCTGCCGTCTTGATGGTGGTGTACATGGTTCTCTCTCCTTGTTGCGGGCTTGCGCCCTCCTCGTGAAACCGATGGCGGGAGAATGCACCGGCCTGTCTGAACTATTTACGAACTGCCCGTTCATCCGCGGTTCATGTAGCGCCACACGGGCAAAGCGCCGACCTTGCAAATCTCGCCGGCCAAATCCCTCGCCGGCCAAATCCCTTGCCGGCATTCAACAATATCGCGCCAGGCGCCTCGCCCTCGCACGGTTCCCGACAGGCAACTCCTGAAGATCTACCGCGCGCGTCAGGGCTCGTCGTCGAGCATAAAGTCAAAATAGTCTTCCGGCTCGGCCAGGTCGGTCTCGCTCGCCTTGACCCGGCCGCGCATGGAAATGCCGGCCTCGTGCACGGTCTCGACACTGCCGGAAACCAACCGATGCCACCAGTAGAGGTCGCGGCCCTCGGCCACCAGCCGGTAGGCGCAGGTGCTGGGCAGCCAGCTGATGGTGCGCACATTCTGCGGCGTCAGGCCGACGCAGTCGGGAACGCGCGCCAGCCGGTTGGCATAGTCCGCACAGCGGCAGCTCTCGGCGTCGAACAGCCGGCAGCCGACGCTGGTCCAGTAGATTTCACCGGTGTCCTCGTCCTCGAGCTTGGACAGGCAGCACTTGCCGCAGCCGTCGCAGAGCGATTCCCACTCGGTGGGGCTCATCTCTTCCAGCGTCTTGGTCTTCCAGAACGGGGTTTCCATTTCCGGCATGTGGCCCCAGCCGCCACCAAGGTCAAGCGCGGCGACAGCCGGAATGAGGCTGCAAAGGGGGCCGAATGACATGAAGTTGCCTTCAAAAGGTCGGCCAATAGCCCTGTACAGCCCCTAACGATGGGCAACTGGAACCAATTTCGTTAAAAGCGGTTTCGGCAAGGATGGGACCCCACAAGGAGAATTTCGATGAAACGCCAACCACGGATTCTGGCAGGCACAGCCCTTGGCCTGTTGATGGCATCCGCGCCGTTAGGCGCGTCCCCGCTTCAGGGGACAGCCGCGTTCGGCCCCATGCAACGCGGGGGGACACCGCTGATCATCCTGGCGCAGGACACCCCCACCGACCAGGGACAGGGCGACGAGGAACAGCCGCGCAAGAAGAAGCGCGAGCAGCAACAGCAGACCGAGACCGCTCCGGCCGCGCAGCAGCCCGCCCCCGCGGCTGAAGAGCAGCAGCCGCGCAGGAAGAAGCGCGACCAGCAGCAGCAGGCCGAGCAGGCGCCCGCCGGCGAGGCCGCGCCCGCAACCGACGAGCAGCAGCCGCGCAGGAAGAAGCGCGACCAGCAGCAGCAGACCGAACAGGCGCCCGCCGGCGAGGCCGCGCCCGCAACCGACGAGCAGCAGCCGCGCAGGAAGAAGCGCGACCAGCAGCAGACCGAGCAGGCGCCCGCCGGCGAGGCCGCGCCTGCCAACGACAACCAGCCGACCAAGCCTGGCAGGAAACACAAGCTGGACCAGCAGAAAGAGGCGCCGTCCGCCGTGCCGGAGACCGCTCCGACACCGAAGCAGGCTCCTGCCGGCGAAGCGACGCCGAAGGTTGAATCCCCTCCCGCCGGCGAGCAGGTTCCCGCCCAGGGCGAGCAATCCCAAGACAAGACGAAGAAGCACGGCAGGAAACCGGCTGGCGAACAGCCGGCGAATGGCGAGCAGCCCGCGACCGGCGAACAGCCGCAGACCGGTAGGCAGCCCACCACCGGCGAACAGCCGGCGACGGGAGAGCAGCCCGCCACCGGTGGGGCCGCTACCAATGGGAAGGCCGCGCCTGTCCAGGGCGAAAACCCGGTTCAGGGCGAAGCCCCCGCCGACAAGAATGCCGCCCCCATCCTCGACAGCCAGAAGGATGCCAGGCGCAAGGGTCGCGGCGAGAACGGCCAGGGCGGCGGGAACCCGGCCACCCAGCCCGCCAACCAGAATGGCGAACAGCAGAACGGCGGGCAGCAGAATGGTGGGCAGAATGCCCAGCAAGGCGGTGACCAGGGCCGGAAGCCGGTAGTGGCGCCGGTGGATCAGGGTCCGCCTCCAACCGACGACAGAGCCGCCCAGGAGGCGATCAAGACGGAAAAAATCGTCCCGGTGACGCAGGAGAAGGGCAAGCGGCTCGAGCGCGCGCCTGACGAGGACATCCGTGACCGCCGCCGGCCCAAGGGCGTCGACGTGCTCAAGGAAATCGGCGACCGGGTGATCGTCCAGTTCAACGACCAGACGTTCGTCCAAAGCAACGATCGCCCGCGCCTGACCCGCGGCGCCAAGGATGTCTACTACGAGGACCTGCCGCAAGGCCGCACGCGCGAGACGGTCGAGCGCGACAATGGCTTCCGGATCGTCACCATACGCAACCGCTACGGCGACATCCTGCAGCGGTCGCGCATCGCGCCCGACGGTCGCGAATATGTGCTGAGCTATGTCGACGAGCGCAGCTACCAGGACGAAGATGACTGGCGCGATCCCGGCGATGACCTGCCGCCGATGCGGCTGACCATCCCGCGCCGGGACTACATCCTCGATTCCGAGGATGTCGAAAGTCCCGACGACTACTACACCTTCCTCGAACAGCCGCCGGTGGAGAAAGTGCAGCGTCTGTATTCGATCAACGAGGTCAAGCGTTCGGCCCGCGTGCGTGACATTGCACGGCGGATCGACCTCGACACGCTGAATTTCGAATTCGGCTCGTCCTCGATCTCCGACACCGAGGTACAGAAGCTCCAGGGTGTCGCCGACGCCATGGAGAAGCTGTTGAAAAAGAACCCGGCCGAGACCTTCCTGATCGAGGGCCACACCGACGCCGTCGGCACGCCCGAGGCAAACCTTGCTCTGTCGGACCGTCGCGCCGAAGCGGTCGCCGAAGCGCTGACCAACGCCTTCGGCATCCCGCCCGAGAACCTGACGACACAGGGCTATGGCGAGGAGTACCTGAAGGTCGACACCTCGGCGCCCAACCGCGAGAACCGGCGCGTCGCCATCCGCCGCATCACCTCGCTCGTGGCGCCGGTGGCGAGCAACAACTGACCTGCGTTTCCAGCCACTTGCAGTGGTTTCTGGAACGAGGTCGGCAACAAGGTCCCATCCCGGTCAACCGGGATGGGACAGACTGCGGACGGCACGGCTCGGGTCAACAAGAATTGTACAGACCCCTAGAGCCGGGTCATTGAATCACCGGGCTTCGCACCCCAGATTCCTGACTGGGCGTTCCCTGCCCCGTCCCGACTCCAGCGGGACGCATTGAGCCCCGCCGGCCCTCTCCGGCGGGGTTTTTTGCTTTCAGATCCACTGATGCCTACAGAAGAAAACGGCGATCAGAGGCTTGAGCGGCTTCGTCGGGCAATCGACGAGGGCGGCCAGTCAGGTGAACCGGAGCCGTTCGATGTCGAGTCCTTTTTGAAAGCAAGCGGCGGCGGCAGGATCCCCTTCAGTAGATGTTCCTGATCTTGCTGTCCGTCCTGGCAAACACCTCATCCGGCACAAAAAAGTCTCCGGCCAGCGGTCCGGTTGCGTCAGGCGCATAGACCGAGAAATCGCTGACGCCCTCGGCGCGCAGCACCTCTTCGTCGATGTAGAAATTGCCTGATGCCTCGCGCGACGGCCGCATGAAGATCGCGTGCGCGGCATCGGCCATGATGTCCGGCGACCGGCTCATCGCCGCGACCGTCGCTCCGCCCAGAAGGTTGCGTACCGCGGCCGTGTCGATGGTCGAGATCGGCCACAGCGAATTGACCGCGATGCCATCCCTGGCGAATTCCGCGCTCATGCCCAGCGTGCACATCGACATGCCGAACTTGGCCATGGTGTAGGCGACATGGTTCTTGAACCATTTGGCCTTCATGTCGAGCGGCGGCGCCAGATTCAGGATGTGAGGGTTCTTCGCCAACTTCAGGTGTGGAATGCACATTTTGGACACGAGGAAGGTGCCGCGCGTGTTGATCTGATGCATCAGATCGTAGCGCTTCATGTCGGTTTCCAGCGTGCCGGTAAGCTGGATGGCGCTGGCATTGTTGACGCAGATATCGATGCCGCCGAATTTCTCGACGGTTCTGCCGACCGCCTCGGCCACCTGCGCTTCCTCGCGGATGTCGCATAGCACCGGCAGTGCCTTGCCGCCGGCCTGCTCGATCTCTTCAGCGGCGCTGTAGATCGTTCCCGGCAGCTTCGGATGCGGCTCCGTCGTCTTGGCGGCGATCGTCACATTGGCGCCGTCGCGCGCGGCGCGCAGCGCGATCGCCAGCCCGATGCCACGTGACCCGCCGGAGATGAACAGCGTCTTTCCCTTGAGCGACATTTTTCCTCCGCCTGGATTGTCTTGTGTCGCGATCCTTGCGCGCGCCAGAGCCGGATACAAGAGCTTGTGGTGCGACGCGATGGTGACGTAGCGGAGGGTACCGTGCCTTGTCGGCTGCAAACGACGTGGCGCCGAAACCGATTTGGCGTATGATTCCATACCGGATGGCAGATCACCAAATGGCTTTGTTCATCAAGAATGTCGAAGTGGAGCGGTTGGCCCGAGAACTTGCCAAGAGCCGTGGTGTGCCGGTGACCGAAGCGATCCGGCAGAGCCTCGAAAACGAAACTGCTCGCGAACACCTGACTTCTCAGCAAAACGAGTCTGACCTGATCGCGAGGCTGATGGAAATTTCAGAGCAAGCAGGCCGGATACTCATCGGGACCGCCCAATGACCGAAGACGAAGTACTCGGTTACGATGAACTCGAAATACCGAGCAGCTGACGGATACTTCGTCCGCACCGTCGCGCCGCCCCTCATTGCCCTGCCGGGCATTTCTCCCCGTATAGTGACGGGGAGAAAGACGCTCTCATCGCGGACTTCGCCAATCATCACCTTTGCAAAAGGAGCGCCGAGGTCGCGGCAACTCCCTTCTCCCTGTCATTATACGGGGAGAAGGTGCCGGTAGGCGGATGAGCGGCAGCGCCGACCTCTGAAGATAATCGTCAGACTTGCCCGACATCCACTCCTAAACCAGAACCAGCCCCTGCCGCATCGCGATCGCGATGGCGTCCGTACGATTGGCGGCACCAAGCTTGATCAGGATCGCGGCGACATGGAACTTCGCTGTGTGGACGGAGATGTTGAGCCGCCGCGCGATCACCTTGTTGGGCGCCCCTTCGGCCAGCAGCGCCAGCACTTCCGCCTCGCGCGGCGACAGCGCTGGCCGGGCGGCGGCGCCATCGTCGACCGTTTCCTCGCCGAACAACCCGCTATGGCTTCCATCCCCATTGGCCGCGTCACCGCGGTCGAAATCCTCATGCCTATCGGGCATCGAACGCCCTTCGCCGGACACCCGGTAGCCGGCGGCGGCCAGCCTGACGGCAGCGGCGATCAAAGCTGCATCCGTGGCCAACGGCAGCACCGCAAACACCTGGCCTTGCGGCCGGCCCGCGCGGTCCGAAAGCAGTACTTTTGGGGTCGTGCTGCCGCCGACGCCGGCTCGATCGACCGAAGCCGTGCCGTTGGCGACAGCGTCATCGACGATGGCGACATCGGCGACCCCGCCGCCGGCCACGACCGGCAGCAGATCGTCGGCCATGGCAAGCGAAGTCGACAAGCGCTCGGCACGCACGGCATCGCGTAGTGCGATCAGCACCACGAGCTGGCGTTCGCCGCGCGCCACGTCAGGCCTTATCAGCGTGTCGCTTTCCATCCGTCCTCTCAGCTCAGCGGCTTTTCGCCGATCGTCAGCACGACGTCGCGCTGTTCGCCGCCGCGCACGACACCCAGCTTCACCGAAGCACCGGCGCTGTCGGGCCCGAGCCGGCGGATCAGATCTCGCGGACCATGCACAGCCTCGCCGTTCCACGCCACGATGATGTCGCCGAGCGAGAGGCCAGCGGCCTTGGCCGGGCCATTGTCGTCGAGGCTCATCACCATTGCGCCACGCGCGTCGCGGTCGCGTACCGGATGCAGGCCGGCGCCGAGGTAACCACGTGCGACATGACCCTTTTCGCGCAGCGTCGCCACCGCGCGTTCGATCGTCTCATAGGGCATGACCAGCGCGCGGCCACGCGGGCCGAACAGAAGCATGCCGATCAGCGCGCCTTTGGCGTCCAGCACCGGGCCACCCTCGAAGCGGCCGCCGGCACCGACAGCCAGGTTGATGCGCCGGTCGATGGTGCCGCCGCGCATCGAGCGCCAGGCCGGGCCGACTTCGCCGACCGAGCCCGACACGGCCAGCACCGAGCCCTGGCTGCTGCCGACAGCTATGGCGATATTGCCTGGCCGAACGGGGCTGGCTCTATCGAGGACAGGCGCGGTGGCCGCATCCGCGGGCTTCAGCAGGGCGACGCCCGTCGAAGGATCGCGGCCGACCAGTTCGGCCTTCGCCGTCTCGCCGGAGGCCAGTGTCAGTTCGATCTCCTCGCCGGCCTCGACGGCTTCCTCGGCGGTGACGAAATAGCCGTCGCCCCAGTGGAAGGCGCTCGCCGTGCGGTGATGATGCGTGGCGAAGCTTGCCGTTGCCGGCGTCGCCTTGTCGGCGATATCGGCAATGGCATCGGAAAATGCATTCAGATTGAAGTCGCTCATGATGATCTCCTGGGTTTTCTCATGCCCCAGATATCGCTCGGCAGTACGCCAGGAGGTACTCGCCTGACGGCTAGTTGCGGGTTCGACTGGCCATCTGGTCAGGTCGCGGCGGTTCCGGCCGCTCCGCACATATAGTCACGATCAAGCCTGAAAACACGGAGCCCCCATGGCCCTCGCCGCGCCAAAATTCCAACCGGACGAGACATTGCTCGACGCCTATTCGACGACGGTTGCCGACGCGGTCGACCGCATCGGCCCGGCTGTCTGCCGCATCGAGCGCATCGGGGGGCCGGGCGGCCACGGCTCGGGCTTCGTCATCGCGCCTGACGGGTTGGTCGTCACCAATTTCCATGTCGTGGGTGACGCCAGGACGGTACGCGTCTCGATGCCGGACGGCGCCTCCAGCGAAGGCCGCGTGCTCGGCCGCGACCCCGACACCGACATCGCCCTGGTGCGCGCTGACGGCAGCTTCGCCGACGTGGCGCCGCTGGGCGATTCCAAGCGGCTGCGGCGCGGCCAGATCGCGATTGCCATCGGCAATCCGCTGGGCTTCGAATGGACCGTCACCTCCGGCGTCGTCTCGGC
The DNA here is from genome assembly GCF_006440715.1 of Mesorhizobium sp. B2-7-3. NCBI lineage: Bacteria > Pseudomonadati > Pseudomonadota > Alphaproteobacteria > Hyphomicrobiales > Phyllobacteriaceae > Mesorhizobium > Mesorhizobium sp. B2-7-3. The sequence goes on along the minus strand of NZ_VFTY01000003.1, from coordinate 514,849 downwards.
GCTCGGCCGCTCGATGCGAGCTTCGACCGGCAGGCTGATCGACGACGTCATCCAGACCGACGCCGCGCTCAACCCCGGCAATTCCGGTGGTCCGCTGGTCTCGTCGGCCGGCGAGGTGATCGGCGTCAACACCGCCATGATCCATGGCGCGCAAGGCATCGCCTTCGCCGTCGCCTCCAACACCGCGAACTTCGTCATTTCCGAGATCATCCGCTTCGGCCGCGTGCGCCGCGCCTTCATTGGCGTCTCCGCCGACACGGTAAACCTGCCGCGGCGCGCGGCTCTCTTGTCGCAGGTCTCGACCAGCACGGCGGTACGGCTGCGCAGCGTCGAGAAGGACGGCCCGGCGGCCAGGGCGGGTCTCAGGGAAGGCGACATCATCGCCGCAATCGACGGCCGCCCGGTGACCGGCGTCGACGACCTCGTGCGCATGCTCGACGCCGAGCGCATCGACCGCGAGACGCTGTGCACCGTGGTGCGCCGCACCGGCGTCAGCCAGGTGGCGGTGACGCCGGTGGCGCGGGCAAGTTGAGGCTGCCGTTCAAGCCCCCGTTGGCGCCTTCCGCATACCGCGCCAGGAATTCCTCGCTGGGCGGGATCGGCTTGATGACGTCGATCAGCACGCCGTTGGGATCCCTGGTGATGAAGTGGCGCTGGCCGAAAGGCTCGTCACGCAGCGTTCGCAGGATAGGCAGGCCGGCAGCAAGGATCCGGTCATGGACCGCATCGGGATCACGGACCTCGAAATTGATCAGCAGCCCGGAGGTCCGCCCCCGCCCCTCCTCGGGAATCGTCTCGTGGTCGCCCTGGACGATGCCGAGATTGACGCGCTTGTTGTCCACCGACTGCAGATGCACGTACCAGTCGCTCTGAAACAACGGCCGGAAACCGAAATGCCTGACATAGAAGGCCGCCGTGCCGGCGACATCTCCGGTCATCAGCACCGGATAGTAGCTCGTCGTCTTCATCTTTCCTTCTCCCGTCAACTAACATACAGTCTGCATGTAAATTGAATTAACATACAGGCTGCATGTATGCAACAGGAATCCGCGCGTCGTTCCAACCGCGATCGCACCGAGACAACGCGCGCCGACCTGATCGCGGCGGCGCGCAAACTGTTCACGGAAAAATCCTATGCCGAGACCGGCACACCGGAGATCGTTGCCGCCGCTGGCGTGACGCGCGGCGCGCTCTACCACCATTTCGCCGACAAGCAGGCGCTTTTCGCCGCCGTGGTCGAACAGGAAGCCGCGGCGGTGGCGCGAGAGATTGACCGCGCCTCCCCGCCTTCGCTCAGCGCCCGCGATGCGCTGATTGCCGGTTCCGATGCCTATCTCACGGCCATGCGCGCGCCCGGCCGCACGAGGCTCTTGCTGCTCGACGGCCCCGCCGTGCTCGGCCGCACCGCCATGGACACGATCGACAACCGCCACAGCAACCGCTCGCTGCGCGAGGGTCTTGTCGCGGCGATGCGGACGCAGTCGATGAAAAGATTGCCGCTCGAAGCGCTGACCGCGCTGCTTGCCGCCGCCTTCGACCGCGCGGCGCTCGCCATCGAGGCCGGTGCGTCAGGCGAAGACTACCGTGCCGTGCTGACGGCGCTGATAGACGGACTGTCGCGCGCCTGAAGTGCCCCCGCGAATGTATCGTGCAGTCATCGCCCGGGTGCGGGGCGACGATGTCGCCATGCGTAAACTTGTCGCCGGCTGCCACTGCCCGACCAGGACATCACGATTGCCGCAAGCCGCGGCTAGTCCGTCCAGCGCCGGAACAATGCGCTGGCGTTCACGCCGCCAAAGCCGAAGCCATTGGAAATCGCGTAATCCATCTCCATCGGCCGGGCGTGGTTTGGGACGAAGTCGATCCCGTCGCTTGCCGGATCGGGGGCGCTCAGATTGAGGGTTGGCGGTGCGACCTGGTCCCTGAGCGCCAGGACCGTGAAGATCGCCCCAAGCCCGCCGGCGGCGCCAAGCAGGTGGCCGGTCGCCGACTTCGTTGCGCTGACGGCTATGCCGAAATCTTCTCCGAAGACCCTTTTGATCGCGGCGATTTCCCCCAAGTCGCCGACTGGCGTGGAGGTCGCGTGCGCGTTGAGGTGGCGGACCTCCCGTGCCGAAATACCGGCTTGGGCAATCGCGATCTCCATGGCCCGGCGCGCACCGTCGCCATCCTCGGGGCCGGAGGTGATGTGATAAGCGTCCGCCGTCGTGCCGTAGCCGGCCAGTTCGGCGAGCGGTTTGGCGCCGCGCGCAAGCGCGTGGCTCAATGCCTCGATGACCAGGATGCCGGCGCCTTCGCCCATGACGAAGCCGTCGCGCGACATGTCGAACGGGCGGGAGGCCTCCTCAGGACGATGATTGAAGGATGTAGAAAGAGAGCGTGCCGCGGCAAAGCCGCCGAGGCTGACCGTATTGATGCAGGCTTCCGTTCCGCCGCAGACCGCGATGTCGGCCTCGTTGGCGCGGATAAGACGCGCCGCATCGCCGATCGCCTGGATGCCGGCCGCGCAGGCCGTCACCGGCGCGCCGAGCGGACCCTTGAACCCATATCGGATCGAAATCTGTCCCGCCGCCATGTTCACCAGGAACGACGGCACGGTGAACGGTGAGAGACGCCGAACACCGCGCTGGTCGACGGTTCGCACAGCTTCGGTGATCGCGGGAAATCCTCCGACACCCGAAGCGATGATCGTCGCGGTGCGGGCCCTGTCATCGTCCGAGACCGGGTTCCACCTGGCCTTGGCAAGCGCCTCTCCCGCAGCCGCCAGCGCGAAGACAATGAAGCGGTCGGCCTTGCGCTGGTCCTTCGGCGCCAGGACGGTGTCTGGATCGAAGCCACCTTCGGGGTCTTCCAGCAAGGAAGGAACCATTCCGCCGACCTTCGCCGGCAGGTCCCCCACCATGTCGTCCGGAAGCTTTCCAAGCCCCGAACGACCGGCCAGCAGGCGCGACCATGACGCTTCGACATTGGCCGCGAGCGGCGTGACCGCTCCCATGCCCGTAACAACGATCCGTCGCATCTATTCTCCTATCACTTGGCCAGCGCGTGCGGCTTTCAAGCCGCGACGGCTTTGCGAACCTGAGCGGTGGCGGCACTCAGAAAAGCCTTCGCGAGATCGGGATCATTGACGGCGCGCGAGAGGACGACCGCGCCGACCATTGTCGAGAGAACGGCCATGGCTTTACCGCCGGGCGCATCGCCGTCCGCCTCGCCAACCCATGAGCCCAGCATCTCGAGGTATTCTCGGATGCCGGCCTCAAATGATGCCTTCACCTCGGCGCCTTGCCTGGCAGCATCCGAGCCAAGCGCAACCACCGGGCAGCCGTCCATCCTTTCCTCGCGATGCCCCGTGCTGAGATAGAAGTCGATCACGGCGCCAAGCGGATCCTCAGGGCTCGCCGCGGCCGCCGCCGACCATCGGTTCGCAGCGCTTTCCAATGCCCGTCTGGACGCCTGCGCGACCAAGTCGTCCTTGGACGCGAACTGCTTGTAGAACCCGCCTTGGGTCAGCCCGGCGCCCTCCATCAGATCCTTGACGCCGATGCCATCGAATCCGCGCTCCCGAAAAAGCCGGCTCGCTACATCGATCACGGTTTGCCGGTTCTGCTCAGCTTGGCTGCGAGTCACACGCATCATTCGTCTCCTTTTTTGATTGCGTTCATAATCTATATCAGTTATAGAGTACGAATGCAATCTATTTTCACAGAAGGCGATGGGCATGAAAAAGAAACTCATTATTGGGCTGGGGAGCGTTCTGGTCGCGGGGCTTGGGGTGGCTGCATTCGTCACGCTTCCCATTCGCACACAGGCAGCCGCCGTCGTGGCTGACCCGAGGCAGGAAGCACCGATCGTCAGACTCGTGACGGCAGTGGCGGTGACAGGATCCGAACGCGGCTTCACGGGTACAATTGCCGCGAGGGTGCAGAGCAATCTTGGGTTTCGCGTACCCGGCAAGATCATCGAGCGCCTTGTAAATGTCGGCGAACAGGTCAAGGCGGGCCAACCGCTGCTGCGGATCGATGATACCGATCTTGCCCTTGCCCTCACCGCCAAGCGCAACGCTGTCGCGGCTGCGCGCGCTGTCCTGGTTCAGACCAGTGCGGACGAGAAGCGCTATGCGGTTCTGGTCAAGAAGGAGTTGGCCGCAACCCCGCAGCGTTACGAGCAGGCGAAGGCAGCACTCGATACCGCGACTGCACAGCTTGCCGCCACCGAAGCGGAAGCGAAGGTCGCGGAAAACGAGGCGGCCTATTCCGTCCTGGACGCGAACGCCGACGGAACCGTCGTCGAAACGCTTGGCGAGCCAGGACAGGTTGTCGCCGCGGGACAGACCGTGGTTCGGATCGCGAACGCCGGCCCCCGTGAGGCGGTGGTCACGCTTCCCGAAACGATCCGGCCGGCGATCGGCTCGGTAGCCGAGGCGGGCTTGTATGGAGGCGATGGGCGGCATTTTACGGCGCATCTCCGGCAGTTGTCGGACGCTGCCGATCCCCAGACTCGTACCTATGAGGCCCGTTATGTGCTCGATGGTGAGGCCGCGGCAGCACCGCTTGGCGCGACGGTAACCATCCGGCTTGCAAGCCAGGCAAGTCAAACGGAAGTCCAGGTGCCGCTCGGAGCCGTGCTGGACGATGGTCAGAAGACCGGCGTTTGGAGTTTGGACGGCGCAACCTCGACCGTACACTTTCGGCCCGTCAAGCTTGTTCGTGTAACCAGCGAAACCGCCGTGATCTCCGGGCTGAGCTCGGGCGATTCGATCGTTTCGCTCGGTGCTCATCTCCTGCAGGAAGGCGCTCGCGTCAGGACTGCCTCTGAAAACAGGAGCAACTGATGAGCCTCAATTTTTCCGCGATCGCCGTTCGCGAGCGAGCCGTCACCCTTTTCTTCATCATTCTGCTCGTCGCCGCCGGCGCCTACGCTTTCCTCATGCTTGGACGTGCGGAGGATCCCAACTTCACCATCAAGACCCTGACGGTCACGACCGTATGGCCGGGCGCGACGGCGCGCGAGATGCAGGACCTCGTCGCCGAACCGTTGGAGAAGCGACTTCAGGAGTTGACCTGGTACGACCGTGTGGAGACGACGACACGGCCAGGCTATGCCTATTTGACGGTCACACTGAAGGACAGCACACCGCCATCCAGCGTGCAGGAGGAATTTTACCAGGCCCGCAAGAAGCTCGGGGATGAAGCCCGCAACCTGCCGCCCGGCGTGCTCGGCCCCTTTGTCAACGACGAATATTCCGATGTGAGTTTCGCTCTTTACGCCCTTAAGGCGAAGGGCTTGCCCATGCGGGAACTCGCCAGGCAGGCCGAGACCATTCGCCAGGACCTTCTGCATGTGCCCGGCGTCAAGAAGATCAACATCCTCGGCGAACGTCCCGAACAGATATTCGTCGAGTTTTCCTATGCCAAGCTGGCAACCCTCGGCGTGTCGGCGCAGGATATCGTCGCTGCCCTGCAGCGGCAGAACACCGTCACACCGGCGGGCTCGATCGACACAGAGGGGCCGCAGGTCTTCATCCGCGTCGACGGCGCCTATGACAGTGTCCAGACGATCGCCGACACGCCGATCGTCGCCGCGGGACGGACGTTGAAGCTCTCCGACATCGCCGTGGTCCGGCGCGGCTACGAGGATCCTGCCACCTACGTCATCCGTCACCAGGGTGAGCCGACCATCATGCTCGCGGCGGTGATGCAGGAGGGCTGGAATGGTCTTGAACTCGGCAAGGCACTGGAGGAGAGGTCAGCAGCGATCGCACAGACGCTGCCTCTCGGAATGACGCTGGCCAAAGTGAGCGATCAGGCCGTCAACATCGGCTCGTCGGTCAACGAGTTCATGATCAAATTCGCGATGGCGCTTGGCGTGGTGCTGCTGGTGAGCCTGCTCAGCCTCGGCTGGCGCGTCGGCATCGTCGTGGCGGCCGCCGTCCCGCTGACGCTCGCCGTCGTGTTTCTCATCATGCTGGAAACCGGCCGGTTCTTCGACCGCATCACGCTCGGTGCCCTCATCCTGGCGCTGGGCCTCCTCGTCGACGACGCCATCATCGCCATCGAGGTGATGGTGGTGAAAATGGAAGAGGGCATGGATCGCATCAAGGCGGCGGCCTATGCATGGAGCCACACCGCGGCGCCGATGCTGTCGGGCACGCTGGTGACGATCGCGGGGTTCCTGCCGGTGGGCTTCGCGCGCTCGACGGCCGGCGAATACGCCGGCAACATCTTCTGGGTCGTGGGGTTCGCCCTCATCGTCTCCTGGGTCGTCGCGGTTTTCTTCACCCCTTATATGGGCGTCAAGATGCTGCCCGCGATCAAACCGGTCGAAGGCGGCGTTCACGCCATATACGACACACCGAACTATCGGCGCCTCCGCCGGCTCATCACCTTTGCCGTGCGCCACAAGTTCGTGACCTGCGCTGCCGTCGGCATCGTCTTCGCGCTTTCGGTTGTCGGCATGAGCGGTCTCAAGCAGCAGTTCTTCCCGACATCCGACCGTCCCGAAGTGCTGGTCGAGGTTCGCCTGCCGGAGGGCACCAGCATCGAGACGACGACCGCCACGGTCGAGAAACTGGAACACTGGCTTGGCGGCCAGCCCGAGGCCAAGATCGTCACGAGCTATGTCGGTCAGGGCGCTCCCCGCTTCTTCTTCGCCATGGCGCCCGAATTGCCTGATCCCGCCTTCGCCAAGATCGTCGTCCTGACACCGGACGCGGACGCGCGCGAGGCCTTGAAGCACAGGCTCCGTGAAGCGGTTGCGACAGGGCTTGCCCCTGAAGCGAACATCCGCGTTACGCAACTCGTGTTCGGACCTTACACGCCGTTCCCGGTCGAGTTCCGGGTCATGGGGCCAGACCCGCGGCAATTGTACATCATCTCCGAAAAAGCTCTCGACATCATGCGCGGCGTACCGGACGTGCGGCAGGCCAATCGCGACTGGGGCAATCGCACGCCGGTACTGCGCTTCATCCCGGATCAGGACCGATTGAACCTTATCGGCCTGTCGCCGGCGGAAGTGGCCCAGCAGCTCCAGTTCCTCCTCACCGGCATCCCGGTCACGCAGGTCCGCGTGGACATCCGCAACGTCCCCATCGTGGCCCGCAGCGCCGGCGGCGAGCGACTGGATCCATCGCGTCTGGCGGATTTCTCGCTGATGAGCCGGGAGGGCCGCCAGATTCCACTCGACCAGATCGGTCACTCCGAAGTTCGTCTGGAAGAACCGATCCTGAAACGCCGCGATCGCACACCCGTCATCACGATCCGCTCGGACATCAATGAGGCGACCCAGCCTCCAGAGGTTTCCAAGCAGATCATGACGGCCCTTCAGCCGCTGATTCAATCCCTGCCTGCCGGCTATCGCATCGAAATGGGTGGATCGATCGAGGAGGCAACCAAGGCCAACACAGCGCTGGGCAAGGTCTTTCCGGCCATGCTCGCCGCCATGCTGATCGTCATCATACTGCAGGTGCGATCCTTCTCGACGATGGCGATGGTCATGCTGACGGCACCTCTCGGTCTCGTTGGCGTCGTACCGATGTTGCTGGCCTTCAACCAGCCTTTCGGATTCAACGCCATCCTGGGCCTGATAGGCCTGGCGGGTATCCTGATGCGCAATACGCTGATCCTGACCGAACAGATCAAGGAGAACCGTGCCGCCGGTCTTGACGACTATCAGGCGGTCATCGAGGCCACGGTGCAACGCACAAGGCCGGTGATCCTGACCGCACTTGCCGCCGTTCTGGCTTTCATCCCCCTCACGCACTCCGTCTTCTGGGGATCGATGGCGTTCACGCTGATCGGCGGCACGGCTGCCGGCACGGTGCTGATCCTGCTGTTCCTCCCTGCACTCTACGTCGCGTGGTTCCGGATCAAGCCGGCCACGGATGACCAGGAGAATTCAACGGAGGAACCGGAAGTGCCGGCAGCAATGGCGGCCGAGTAGGGCTCCGTTGTCGCAGGAGACGGTTCGAATTCTTGCCCGTTGGCTCTGCCTGGACACAGGCCAACGGCACGAACTTGCCGCTTACAGAGGATCGTCCCACGCGAGTCCGGCCGGTTCGCTTCATCAATTCTGGAGACATGCATGAACCGTCCAGTTCGAACACGAACTGATCCCGACGAGATGCGCGCGCGCATCCTGGCTGTGGCGGACGAGCAGTTTCGCCGCCTCGGCACCCATAAGACATCGGTGGCTGATATCGCCTCCGAACTCGGCATGAGCACGGCAAACGTCTATCGTTTCTTCCCCTCCAAGGGTGCGATCATCGAGTCCGTCTGCGGGCGGGTCGTCAACGAGGTCGCCGGGATCGCCTCTGCGATCGCATGCACGAGCGCGCCGGCCCCGGAGAAACTCGACCAACTCCTGACCGCGATGCACCATCACAGCAAGACCACACTGGTCAAGGAAAGGCGCATGCACGAGATGATTGTCGCCGCCATGCAAAACAACTGCGCGATCATCAAGGCGCATACCGAGCGGGTGGTAACGATCCTCGAAGCGATTATCCGCGAGGGCATCCAAACACGGGAATTCAGGGTCGAAGATCCAGTGGAAGCAGCGCGCGCGGTCAAGACCGCCTTCACGCCGTTTTTCCACCCGATTCTGATCGAGCACCGCCTTCGACACGGCGAAGATGACGAAGCTGGCCTGCGCGAGCAGATTCGCTTTATCCTGAAAGGTCTGGGAAAGTCCGACTGAGGCGCGTGCCGTTGGTCCGGCAGGGCTTAGCGATGGGAGGAGACCAGAAGATGGAGGTCGACACATTGGTTTCGCGACGACCAGCAAAGTGGAAGGACATTATCGCGACCGGCTGTGAAGCGTGGAGTTCCCCAACAGTCTCCGAAAGGCAGGTGATCGTGTCCTTGTACGCAGCGGAGAATGCAATGGCGAGGCAACCGAAACCGTCCAATCCCGTTATGGCTGGCTCACCCACCTTGCGGGCTCACATTTGGGATGGACACATGAAAAGGACCTATGAAAAACCGACACTGCGCAAATGCGGAAAATTGACCGCCCGTACGGCGCAGCTCGTGGTTTCCGGGGTGACGCAGATCGAATGATTTTCGGCTGAGTTCCAGGATTCAGCCGCCGGCGTTCGCATCACCGTCGGTGTCCGGCTCCTCTTCGGGCACCTCGCCCGGCTCGAACTCGTTGAAGCAGCCGAGCCCGCGCTTGAACCGGTCGATCAACCAGGCCGCCGCCGGCTTTGGACTGCGATCGTTGCGGTGCATGGCAAACAGGGGCGAACTCACTTCCTTGTAGGGTTCGAGGTCGAGTTCCACCAGGCGGCCGCTGGCCAGGTCGTCGGCGATCAGCCAGCGCGGCAGCCCGCCCCAGCCGAGCCCCTCGCGCATCAGTATGTGCTTGGTGCGCATGTCGGTCAGTCGCCACGTGCGGTAGGCGAAGACGCCGTAATCGCGTCCCTTGGTGCGCTCGGACTGGTCGATCACGACAAGCTGCGTATGCTCGCGCACATCCTCGAGCGCCACCGGCTTCGGCAGCAGGGCCAGCGGATGATTGGGCGCTGCCGCCGGCACCAGCGACATGAAGCCGATGCGCACGAGATGCACGTCGACATCGCCTAGCAGGCCGCCAATGCCGAGATCGGCCTGTCCGCTGACGACAAGATCGGGGATGAGACCGAGCGTGCCGATATACAGGCGCAGCATCACGGTCGGAAACCGCGCCTCGAATGCCTTGAGCACCCGCACCAGCACGGGGGAAGGCAATGATACGTCCACCGCCAGCGCCACCTCGGCCTCCAGCCCGTGATGGTGCCCGTCGACGCGCGAGCGCATGCGCTGCAGCACGCCAATCATGCGCCGCGCGTCTTCCAGCATCGCCCGGCCGATCTCGGTCAGTTGCGGCTCGCGCGTGCCCTCGCGCTCGAAAAGCTTCAGCCCGAGCTGCGCCTCGAGATTGGCGATACCGTAGCTGATGACGGATTGCGCGCGGTTGAGCTTGCGGCCGGCTGCCGAGAAACTGCCGGTATCGGCAACGGCGACAAGGATTTGGAGCTGGTCGAGGGTCGGGTTGGGCTGCATCGTTGTATCTACTTTATGGATGGATCGTATCGAAAATATACCAGTTTATCTGATTGGTCGATGCCCCATATATGGCGGGACAATTCATCCCACTGGAGAGACCCGCTATGTCCATTCTTCTCGTCACCTCGAGCCCGCGCGGCGCTGCCTCGCACTCGACCCGCATCGCCACCGAGTTCGCCCAGAAGCTTCTCGCCGCTGACCCGTCGAACACGCTGGTCGTGCGCGACCTCGTCGCCAACCCGCTGCCGCATATCGATGCCGACTATGCGACCGGCATCTACACGCCGGCCGATGTCCGCACCCCGCGCCAGGCCGAAGTGGTCGGCGTTTCCGATGTCGTGCTTGACGAGCTGTTCGCCGCCGACACGGTGATCCTGGCCACCGGCTTCATCAACTTCAACATCTCCTCGACGTTGAAGTCCTGGGTCGATCACGTCGCCCGCTCCGGCAAGAGCTTTGCCTATGGCGAGAACGGCCCCAAGGGTCTCGTCACCGGCAAGAAGGTCTACATCGTGCTGGCCTCCGGCGGCATCTATTCCGAAGGTGCGGCCGTGCAGTTCGATCACGCCGTCCCCTACCTGCGCAGCGTGCTCGGTTTTATCGGCATGACCGATGTCGACGTCATCCGCATCGAGGGCGTCTCCAAGGGACCTGACGCGGTGGATGCCGCGCTCGCCAAGGCTACGGCCACGGTCGATGCATTGGTTGCCGCCAGCCGTGATGTCGCGGCTGCAGCGTAAGACTCTCGGTCCATGGTTTGTCAAAGGCAGGCGTTCGCGCCTGCTTTTTTCGTTCTAGCCGATCAGATGCCTCAACAGGCTGGCCGAAGCGACCCCGATCAGCACGGTTGGCAGCATGGAAAGCCGTGTCGCGGCGACCAAGGTGATGGCCAATGCCGCGAGATCGGCGGGATTGCGCGACACGAAGGCCGGCGCGATGACAGAGATCAGCACGCAGCCGGGTGCTGCCTCCATCACCGCCGTGGCGCGGGGACTGAGCACGCGGTTGCGCAGCACGACATAGCCGCCGATCCGCGTCAGATAGGTGACGCCGGCCATCAGCACGATGGTGAGAAGGGTCGCTGCGTCGATCATGCATCACCCGCCATCAGCCAGGCCGCGGCCAGCCCCGACACCGCGCCCGCCGCGACATACCAGGCGCCGGGAACGAAGAGATAGACCAGCGCCGCGACGGCCAGGCTGACAAGCCAGGGCCGCGCCGCCGCGACGCCCTTCCACATGCCGCGCATCAGCACCAGGAAGACGGCCGGAAACGCCATGTCGAAACCGTAGGTCTCGACATGGCCCAGCATCGGGCCGAGCAAGGCGCCCAGCGTGGTGAAGGCTACCCAGGTCAGATACATCGCCAGCGCGGCACCCATGTAATAGCGCGGGCTGAAGGCCGGTGCGACACCGGCGGCGGCGCGCTGTTTGGCGTCGGCCAGGCCCAGCGCCCAGCTTTCGTCGCATAGGAAGAACAGCGCCGGAAACACCTTGCGCCGCGGCAGGTCGCGCAGGAACGGCGCGAGCGCCGCTCCCATCAACAGATGGCGGCTGTTGACCAGGAAGGTGATGGCGACGATGAGCAGGATGTGCGGCGGCGACGTCCACAGCTGGACCGCCGCGAATTCCGAGCCGCCGGCGAAGTTCAGCCCCGTCATCATGGACAACTCGACCGTGCTCAGCCCTTTCTGCACGGCCTGGGCGCCAAGCACCAGCGCATAGGGGATGGTGCCGAGCAGCACCGGCGCGCAGGATGCCACGCCACGGCGAAACTCCGATCCCGAACCATTGCCGACCGTCTCGACTGCCTGTGAAATGCTCATACCCTGCCATTGGGCGGCCCCACAGCCGCCCTGCCCTGCGTTTGAAAGTCCCGTGATGTCAGGGGCAAAACATACCTACAGCTCTCCGCAATTTGGTTGCGAAGATTGTTGTCTTTCGTCAGATTCTGGCATTCACTGTTACGAAGCCGCAGGAAAATGGAATTCAACGCCATGAAGCTCGACGACATCGACAAACGCATCCTGCGGGCGTTGCAGCGAGACGGCCGCATGGCCAACAATGATCTGGCCAATGAGGTCGGCCTGTCGCCCTCGCCTTGCCTGCGGCGCGTCAAGCTCCTGGAGGAAGCCGGTATCATCGACCGCTATGTCGCCGTGATCAATCCGGCCAGCATCGGCAAGGGCCTCACCTTCTTCACCCGCATCTGGCTGAAGGCACAGGACGAGGACACGATCGAACATTTCGCCACCGAGGTCGCCAAGCTGCCGCAAGTGATGGAGTGCTATCTCATGCTCGGCGACTGCGACGCCATGGTGCGCGTCGTGGCCGCCGGCATCGATGACTACCGGCGCTTCCAGTCGGAGCATCTCAGCCGCATCAAGGGCGTGCAGAACGTCAAGACCGACGTGCCCAGCCAGACGATCAAATACACATCGGAACTGCCGATCTAGGACAAGCCAGCGCAATCCAAGGGTCTGTATCCGTCAAAGCCCTAACGTCCAGACTGGATAAAAAATGCAACCGGATTGTAGGATGGGCGCTGGTGCCGGCGTCCTTCGGACGCAAGGGCACGGCGAAGCTGGACCGTGCCACCACAAGACCGCGTTCCGGCATGGGAGAAAACCATGAACCATTCCTACCGTTGGGTCATCGTCGCGGCTGGCGCGCTGATGTCCTGTGTCGCCATCGGCACGATGTTTTCGCTGGCGATCTTTCTCGAACCCATGGCGCTCGATACCAATTGGTCGCGCGCGGGCATTTCGAGCGCCATGACACTCAATTTCCTGGTGATGGGCCTTGGCGGTTTCGCCTGGGGTGCCCTGTCCGACCGGTTCGGCGCCCGTATCGTCGTCACGATCGGCGCCGTGCTGCTCGGGCTGGCGCTGGTGCTGGCAAGCCGCGCCGGTTCGCTTCTCACCTTCCAGATCACCTATGGCGTGCTCGTCGGGCTCGCGGCCAGCGCCTTCTTCGCGCCTATGATCGCGCTGACGTCAGGCTGGTTCGACACCAATCGCGGACTGGCCGTATCGCTGGTCTCGGCCGGCATGGGCGTGGCGCCGATGACGATCTCGCCGCTCGCCCGCTGGCTGATCTCCGCCTACGAATGGCGTAGCGCCATGTTCGACATCGGCATCCTGGCCTGGGTGCTTCTGCTGCCCGCCGTGCTTCTGGTGCGCCAGCCGCCGAAGCCTGTCGCCTCGGATGCCGCCGCATCACAAGCCGCCGAAGGCGCCGGCCTCACGGTCGGCCAGGCGCTGCGCTCGCCGCAATTCATCGTGCTGGGGCTGACCTTCTTCGCCTGCTGCGCGGCCCATTCCGGCCCGATCTTCCACATGGTCAGCTACGCCATGCTGTGCGGCGTCGCCCCGATGGCCGCTGTCTCGATCTACAGTGTCGAGGGTCTGGCAGGCCTCGGCGGCAGGCTGCTCTACGGCGTGCTGGCCGACCGGCTCGGGGTGAAGCCGGTGCTGATCGCCGGGCTGGCGATCCAGGCGATCGTCATTGCCGCCTATCTCTCGATCAGCCAGCTCGACCAGTTCTATATGCTGGCCGTCATCTTTGGCGCCACCTATGGCGGCGTCATGCCGCTCTACGCGGTGCTGGCGCGCGAATATTTCGGCCAGCGCATCCTCGGCACCGTATTCGGCGCCGCCACCATGCTCTCCAGCCTCGGCATGGCGCTGGGGCCGCTTGCCGGCGGCATGATCTTCGACGCCTATGCCAGCTACCATTGGCTGTTCATCGGCTCGGCGCTTATCGGCCTGGGTGCCGCGGGCATAGCGATCGCCTTCCCGCCGCTGCCACGCAGGGCGTTGCAGACGGCATAGGCTTCTCCGCGCTGCAATCGTCGCCAGAGGGCAGACGGGCTTGACGGGCGATGGCCGGTCAAGCCACGCCTATCTCGCGGTCACGCCGACTTGAGAACCGTGAACGGCCGCTTTTGAATGGCCCGCTTGGTCTGGAAATTCGCGGCCGGAGCGGGACGGCCGACGTGAAAGCCCTGGACCTTGTCTATGCCGAATTGGCGCATGAGGACCATCTGCTCTTCGGTCTCCACCCCTTCGACCAGAATCTTGTGGCCGCGATTTCTGACCAGCGCGATGATGTCCTGCAGCATCGCCATGCCCTTGGGGGTGCCGCAGTCGTGAAGAAACGAGCGGTCGATCTTGACCGTATCGAAGTCGATGAGACGAAGCCATGAAAGGCCGGCGAAGCCCGTCCCGAAATCATCGAGCCAGATCCTGATCCCGAGCAGCTTCAGGTCACTGATGCAGCGCAGGATGTCGGAATGCATCTCCATCTCCAGCCCCTCGGTGATCTCGAAGGCCAGCCTGTTTCCGGTTACGCCGGTCTCCCCCAGAATGGTCGCGACCGACGTCGCGAAGCCAGGCGTCTTGAGCTGGATCGGCGAGACGTTGACGCTGACGACGCGCACGTGATCCTGCGCCAGGAGTTCGGCGCACACCGTCCTTATTGCCCAGCGCCCGAGCTCAAGGATGGCGCCGGTTCGTTCCGCGACGGGAATGAACAGGCTCGGCGGAACCAGGGTGCCGTCAAGCATCTTGAGGCGCATCAGCGCCTCCACGGCCTCGAACCCGCCCGACGCGACGTCCTGGATGGGTTGGTAGACGAGCGAAACGAGGTCCTGGCCAATGGCGATCTTCAGCAATGCCGCCAGGTTCTCGCTCTCGTCGCTGCTCTGGGGATCGGTCGGATCGAACAGCCGGGCACAGTTTCGGCCGCTGGCCTTTGCAAGATAGAGCGCTCGATCGGCCTCGTGGATGATCTTCTCCAGCTTGGCGGCGGTCTGCTTCCTGGTGAACGCCGCGCCCACGCTCGCCGTCACGATCGAGATGCCATCCCGGCGCAACTCATGCGCGATCGCCAGGTTCTCGATCGTGCGGCAAATGGCTTCCGCCAGATCCGCGACCTCGCCCTTCTTGTCCATGCGGGCCAGGACGATGAATTCCTCGCCGCCATAGCGGCCGATGGAGCCATCATGTTGCTTGATCAGGTCGCTGAGCGCATCGGCGACCTGGATCAGGCAACGGTCGCCTTCCTGATGGCCATAGCAATCGTTGAACTTCTTGAAGAAGTCGACATCGATGAGGATCGCCGCGAAACCGTGGCCAAGCTTTTGCCAGTCGTTCCAATAGTCGCGCAGTTTTTCGTCGATGGCGCGCCGGTTCTCCAGCCCGGTCAGCGGATCCGTCCGCGACAGCCTGAGCAGGGCCTTGCCGCGCTCGGTCGCCTCCTTGTGCTGGATCTTGGCTTCCAGCGCGTTCAGGAAGACGTTGTAGCGTTCTTCGTTCAGCTTCCAGTTAACATAGGACGTGAATGTGAAGCACGAAACGTAGAAAGTGCCGAAGACCATCTTGTATATCAGCGTAGCGGGTAAAAAGTAGTTCACCACATACAAGATGCACAAAATTATCGTCGACGTTATGATCGAGACCTTGAAGCGGAATGTGAAGAAGAGATTGGCACTCATCATGAAAATAGTGCCAAAGACCATATAATAGGCGACGCTTTCCTTGTTCGCGCCCATGGACGCGGGGCAAAGCCAGCCGATATAGCCAAAGATGATGGCCGCGGCGCAGGTTACGTCAAGCCAGTCGGTGGCGGCTCCCCTGCGAAGCTGTGCTTCCAGGACCAACAGTGCAGTCAGTCCGACAGCGAAGCGGGCCGTGATTGTAAGGGCGGCCACGTCGGGTATCAGCAGCAGATCCGATACTGAAAACAAGACGTAGATGACGACGGCGATCCAGAGGCCTGGCCTGGCTTCCTTCCTTCGCTTCGCCTGGGCTTCCGTGCGGTAAAGGGTTCGAAGTTCGGCCGCCCCCAGCTCCTGGCGCGGCGGTTCCGCATCCACCGCATCGGCCACTGCGGATGACGCGCGTTCGTTCACGACAAATCCCGACTGAAGGACATTTCGCGTTCCGAACTCTTTTCCAGCTTCTGCCCCCAACGCAGACCGACTCCTTGGCGCGACACGACTTGCCGCGCGATCAAATGCAATGACGCAGGACAAGTTTCCGTTAACTCGAACCCGGAATCCCGCCCTCAAAAACCCCAAAGAATTGACATGGTTAGCGGGAAATTAATCATATCGATAGAATGCAACGGAGCCGCCGTTGGCAAATCGAGTATTCTACGCAATAAGTTAACTGACTGTTAACTATGGAGCCTTGGTGTGCAAACTGTCTTTGACGGCCAGAGTCTGATTACTGCTGAAGCGATCGCCGGTGGTCTCCGTCGAGGAAAGCCCGAGCATCATGGCGAAGCGTTCGAAACCGCTCGCGCGGAGCTGGCGCTCATCCTCCACGCCACACAGCAACAGGTCGAGCAGCAAAAATTTCCCGCCGAGATCGTTCGCCGCCTGCTGTCGCTTCTCAATGCGCTGCGCGCCAAGGTCCATCCCGACGTTTGGCAGGCGTTGATACCGGTGGCGCAGAACCACCCGATCCAGAAGTACTTTCTGGAGGATCCGCTGACGCATTGGTCCTTCACCAAGCCCAGGGGTTATTCCGGCGACGCGCAGTTGCTCGACTACATCTATTGCGACCCGCATGTTGCCGAGAGCGTCGCAAGCGCCTCGGAGGTCGGCAAGGCGCTTTACAGCCACACCCAGAACGTTCCGTCATGCGTCGCCGCACGCGAGCGCCGCGATCTGCTGACCCGCTATGTCGATGAAACCGCGGCCAGGAACGGACCCGAAACGGAAGTCCTGGCGATCGCTGCCGGCCATCTGCGCGAGGCGAACCGTTCGGCCGCATTGGCCGAGGGCGGCCTCAAGCGCTGGGTCGCGCTCGACCAGGATCCCCAGAGCGTCGGACTGATCGCGCGCGACTTCCAGGGCACCGCGGTCGAGGCCATCGACGGCTCGGTGCGCACTGTGCTCACCAGAGGCCACAAGCTCGGCAAGTTCGACCTCATCTATGCCTCCGGCCTTTACGACTACCTCCAGCACAACGTCGCCGTGAAACTCACCAAGACCTGCCTGCAGATGCTGAAGCCGAACGGGACCTTCCTGTTCGCCAACTACGCCGAGGGCACTCCTGACGCCGGCTACCGGGAAACGTTCATGGACTGGGTGCTGCTGCTGCGGTCGGAGGTCGACATGTGGAACATCATCAACGCCAGCGTCGACCGCAACGCAGTCGACGCGCAGGTCTACTTCGGCGAGAACCGCAACGTGCTTTACGGCGTCATCCACAAGCGTGGATAATACCCGTCTGGATGCAAACCGGCTGACGTAAGACCTCGAGCGCTTCGACCGCGATGCTCGAGGGTTCGGTCCTCTTACGCGCACCCCAGGCTCGCTTCGGGAACGGCATGCCCTAGCCGAAAATCCGCTCGCCCTGTTCGTCGACGAGCTGGATGCCTTTCTTGATCGAGATGTCGACGGCGTCGTCCAGCCCGGCGAAACGGTCGGCGCGGATGAATTTGTGCTCCTTCACAACGCCGTCGACCTCCTTGGAGACGACGCCGCAGGTCTGGTACTGGCCATCAGCCTTGTAGGGCGTGGCGCTGATCGTGAAGCCCTTGTGCTCGACCTGCTTGGCGGGCGCGGCATTTCCAGGCTCGGCCGCTTCGCCGCCACCGCCGCCGCCGAAAAGACGCTTCAAAAAAGACATCGCTCAAATCTCCCTGTCGCCGGCGATCGCGGTTCGCGTGCGATTCACGACGTTGTTCCTCCAGCATGCGCGAATGTGCCGCCGCGTTCCAGTCCCCTGATGAAGACGGAGACCAGGAGCTCGATCTGCTGGCCGATCTCATCGGCCTGGCGGCGGTCGGACCTGGCCGCATAGCCGCTGGTGACGATGCCATGTACGCTTGACCAGAGGGTTCGCGCGGCGATCCGGCGCGTGTCCTCGTCGAGATCGAAGCCGCCATCGGCAAGCACGCTGGCGATGATCTCGAACAGCCGGTCGAGCCGCGCTTCGTAGACGTCGGGCTCGGTCAGCACCGGACGCCGCCTGTTGAAGGCAAGCAGCGCCGGCCAGCTGCCGGGATGCGCCTCGACGAAGCGAACATAGGCGCCTGCCAGTGCCATCAGCCGTTGGCGCACGTCGGTGATACCACGCCTGGCAAGCTCGGCCATCGCCGCGGCGCCCGCGCCCCCCAGCCGGTCGAGCAGGCGCATGTTGACGGCGCGGTGCACCCCGTCCAGATCGGAAAACAGGTTGTAGACCGAGCCGACCGAGATGCCCGCCTGTTCGGCAATGGTCCTGGCCTTCAGATTGTCCCTGCCGCCCTCGTTGAGCAGCACTTCGGCAATGGCCAGCACCCGCTCGCCCGTCTCTTCCTTGTCGAGTGCCATGCTTTCCTTCTGAATGAGCGCGCCTAGCAAATGACCTGCTGTTTTCGACCCGACGCTGCTTCGTTTACCACATCCAGGGTATCGTGAACAGTGTTCAAAAGGTCTTGAACGAGGTTCATTCCTGCTATTGGCTACTGGCCATGGGCATCCTGCTGCTCACCGGCAGCCTCGTGAACCTGGTCAAGTACCGCACCGACGAGCGCATCTCCGCCGAGACGGCCAAGATCGAGAAGGCGCGCACGAGAAGCTGATCAGTGAATATGTCGGCAAGGAATGATGCCGACCTGCCCTGACGAGAAAAGCCCGGATCTCCCCGGGCTTTTTGTTGAGCTTTCGCGCTTCAGGAGACGCGCCGCATCGTGGGCTCAGCGATGTGTCAGCGCTTCCAGCGCTTCGGCGGCGGCTTCCAGAATGGCGATCGCCTCGGCCTGCTTTTCGGCCGGGGCATCGACGATCTCGCCGAGTGCCGCGCGCAGCCGGTGGCGGATGGCGCGGAATTCGTCGCGCGTTTCGGAGCGCTCGCCACGTCCACCCCGGCCGCCGCGACGGTCCTCGCCGTCGTCGTTCCAGCCGAACCAGTCGCGCGCCTTGGCCATCTTGCGGCCGAACCGCTCGAGATGATCGAGCACGCCGTCGATCATCTCGCGATTGTCGGCCAGATGCGCCTGCCCGGCCTCGGTGATCGAGAACACCTTCTTGTTGCCTTCGCTCGACGACACGGCATAGCCAGCCTCTTCCAGGAAGGTCAGCGTCGGGTAGACCACGCCCGGGCTCGGGGTGTAGATGCCGCTGGTGCGCTCTTCCAGCGCCTTGATGATGTCGTAGCCGTGACGCGGCGCCTCGGCCAGCAGCGACAGCGTGATCAGCTTGAGGTCGCCGTCGGCCAGCATGCGCCCGGCGCGAAAGAAGTCGCCAGGTCCACCGCGGCCGCCGCCGCCCCTGCCCCCGAACGGACCGAAGCCGCCGCCCCCCCTACCACCGAACTTGCCGGCCATGTGCATGAACATGCGCTCGCCGAAATGATGACGGTCGGAATGATTGTGCCCAAAATTGTGCTTGTGCATTGATTGCTCCTTGAGTTCTATCTCACGATATATCTTAATTAGGAACACCCTGTCGGTGAGTCAAGATATATCTTACGATGTATCTGAACCAAGGGGTGGCGTCGAGGCGTCAGGCGCGGCAGGAATGGATGGTGTGTGAATGGGCTACCAGCGGCCCTTGCGCCGATTCCAGCCGTACAGCAGATCGGCGAAGCGATCGTAGGCAATGCGGGTCGGCGGCAGCATGAGCCGATTGCCGAACAGGTGCGCCAGCCATCCCTCGCCAGGCGTTGTCAGCCAGACCGCGATCGCCACGTCTGCACCGACCAGCAGCCTGCCCTGGGCGTCGGTCGCATGCAACCGGCGGCGGATGTCCTCCAGCGCGATGCCACGCGACGACAGCGCATCTGGCTCCAGGTTGATGTCGCGGAATTCGATCCGACCGGCCTTGACCGCCTCGACCAGCCGCCGCTTCTGCCGACCGATGCCGGCATCGCAGACGGGGCAGCGCGTGTTGTACCAGACGGTCAGCACGGGCCTGGACATGTGTCAGCCGTGATCGTGCCGGTGGTGCAGATCGGGATAATGCGGATGCTTGTGGCGCAGCGGCGCATGCCGGTGCAAGTGCGAATGCGGCTCCGTCACCGGCCCGTCATGATGATGCTGGTGGTGCTCGTCATGCACATGGCTGTGCTCATGCTCCAGCGCCTGGTGCTCATGCTCGTGATCGTGGCGTTCCGACAGATGCAACCAGAGCCCGACGCCCATCAGCAACCCTGCAATCGCCAGCTTCAGCGTCACGGCATCGCCGAGCATGACGATGGCCAGCAAGGCACCGATGAACGGCGCCAGCGAATAATAGGCTCCGGTGCGCGCCGTTCCGAGATGGCGCAGCGCCAGGATGAACATCACCAGGCTGACGCCGATGCCGAAGAAACCGACAGCCGCCGCCGAGGCGACAATCGGCGCGGCGGGAAGCGAGGCGCCGCCGATCAATGCCAGGCCGACATTGACGGTACCGGCCACGAGCCCCTTCAGCATGGCGATCACCACCGGGTCTGTGGCCGATATCCGGCGCGTGAAATTGTTGTCCAGTCCCCATGCCAGGCACGCCCCCGCGACCAGCAACGCGCCAAGGTTGAAAGTGACGCCATTACCTTGCCACGAAAGCAAAACAGCGCCAGTGAGAATGGCAAAGGCACCGAAAAGCAGGTGCCGGTCGACATTTTCGCGATAGACGAGCCAGGCGATCGCCATCGTTGCCAGCCCTTCGAGGTTGAGCAGCAATGCCGAACTGGATGCCGTGTTGAGGATGAGGCCGAACATCAGCAGGACCGGTCCAACAATGCCGCCCATGCCGATGGCCAGTGCAAGCCATGGAATATCCTCGGCGGCCAGTCGCGCCTCGCCGGCATTGGCTTGCCGGTCGCGCAACAGGCGATAGAGGGCAAGGCCAAGGCCCGCGCCGAGATATAGCAGGCCCGCAAGCATGAACGGATTGACGCTGTCGAGCAGCAGCTTGGACAGGGGCGGCGTCGCGCCGAACAAGACGGCAGAGCCGAGGGCAAGCGGTACGCCAGGCCAAAGATGCGAATGGGAATGGGTCATGGCTTACCCTATCATGGTGGCACGCCATGTCATCGACCACACCGCCAGGCACGGTTTGCGAGATCGCCCAACGGAAGTCCGCGCCTCAGTTCCGATGCATGACGGCCCGACGCGTCTGTTGTCGCGAAACAGCGCCCACTCTTCACAGAGGCGCCCGTTGGGCAGGTGGCAAAACCCGTTGCCGGCCTTGTCCTTCTTGATTGTCAGGCGTCCGTCAATCGCCGCGCAATGGACCGATGCGGGATTGGCCGTGCCGACCTGTTTGCGCAAGGCGGATACTTATCATCCAAGCGACGAGATGATCTCGCGGTAAGCGAGCTCCGGGAAAGCCTTCATCGTCTGCGACCTGATATTGCCGCCCGCGGCCAGCATCAGCGCGAAACGCGCCAGCACCGCATCGTCGGGCGCCTCGACCACCGCCACCATATCGAATTCGCCCATGGTCAGGTAGAACGACTTGAACGATCCTCCCATCTCGCCCAGGTGCTTCCTGACGGCGTCGAGGCGCTTGGGCGAGTCGCGCACGTTCTTGGCGCCGTGCTCGGTCCAGTTCATCAGCATGATGTAGGTCGTCATGGTAGGCCTCTCTCCGGGGCCGCGGAGCACGGCACTCAGGCCATGGGCTTGTCGACACGGCCTCGACCGGGGCGGGCTTCCGGGGTTGTCGCCCGAAAATGCATCCGACGCCGAAGTATCCTCCCAGTGCCGACATCCTGCAAGCGCTACCGCGCGGGAACCCAATGCCGAGCGGGCGCGACCTCCCGCCAGCCGACACAACAAAGGCGCTGGCAGGCATCAACCGCAAATCAGCCGGCTGCGTTCAGGTAAAGCCGGTTTAAAAACCCGCCGGATTGCGGCAATCTCCGTCGTGGCCCCCAGGCCGGCAAATACCCCATCCGGGGCCAATCCAGCCGCAGGAGAGCTTCATGCGCGAGACATCAGAGCTGCCGCCGGAACAGATCGAAATTCCCGCCGCCTGGATCGGCGAGGACATGGCGAAGCGTCCTGAAAAATGGCTGGTCGACCTGGAGCCAGAGGACGTCGCGGAGTTGGAAGCTGCCGCAACCGGCTTTCTCGCCGGCTCGCACGATATCGGCAGTCTGACCAAGGCTGATTTCCCCTTGCCCCGGCTTGCCGGCCACCTTGCCGCGCTTCGCGAAAAACTGATTGCCGGAATTGGCTTCGAGGTGCTGCGCGGTCTCCCGGTCGAGAGATATTCCACCGAGATGGCGGCAACGATCTTCCGCGGGGTTGGCGCCCATCTGGGAAGCGCTCGGTCCCAGAATGCCCAGGGCCATATACTCGGCCATGTCCGCGACATCGGTGCCGACGCCAGAAACACCGCGACGCGCATCTACCAGACATCCGAGCGCCAGACATTCCACACCGATTCCGCCGATG
Organism: Mesorhizobium sp. B2-7-3; assembly: GCF_006440715.1. Lineage (NCBI taxonomy): Bacteria > Pseudomonadati > Pseudomonadota > Alphaproteobacteria > Hyphomicrobiales > Phyllobacteriaceae > Mesorhizobium > Mesorhizobium sp. B2-7-3. The sequence goes on along the minus strand of NZ_VFTY01000003.1, from coordinate 492,426 downwards.
TCGTCGGCCTGCTCTGCCTGCGCGATGCCATGCAAGGCGGCGAGTCCCTGCTGGTGAGCACGGTGACGATCTACAACGAGATGCGCAAGAGACGGCCCGATCTGGTCCGCCTGCTGTTCGATCCGATTGCCACCGACCGGCGTGGCGAGATCCCGGAAGGCGAAAAGCCCTACTTCGAAATCCCGGTGCTCAACTGGCATGCCGGACTGCTGACCGGCATCTATCAGCGTCAGTACATCGACAGCGCGCAGCGCTTCCCCGATGCCATGCGCCTCACTCTAGCCCATGTCGAGGCGCTGGATCTTTTCGACAGCCTTGCCAATGATGTCAGGCTGAATCTGTCTATGCGGCTCCAGCCCGGCGACATGCAGTTTGTCTACAATCATTCGCTGCTTCACGATCGCATGGGCTTTCGCGATTGGCCGGATCCCGACAAGCAGCGCCATATGCTGCGCCTGTGGCTGTCGGTCCCCGGCGACCGTCCGCTGCCGGACTGCTTCCGGCAGCGCTATGGCTCGATAGAGATCGGCAACCGGGGCGGCATCACCGTCAAGGGCGCGCGGCTGAACGTGCCGTTGCTTTGACGCCCGAAACGAAAAAGGGCGCCGATCGGCGCCCTTAACTGTTCGCGACAAAAATGAACTCAGCTATCGAGGAAGCTGCGCAGCTTGCGCGAGCGGCTCGGGTGCTTGAGCTTGCGCAGCGCCTTGGCTTCGATCTGGCGGATACGCTCGCGGGTGACCGAGAACTGCTGGCCGACCTCTTCCAGCGTGTGGTCGGTGTTCATGCCGATGCCGAAGCGCATGCGCAACACGCGCTCCTCGCGCGGGGTGAGCGAAGCCAGAACGCGCGTGGTGGTCTCGCGCAGATTGGCCTGGATCGCCGCGTCGATCGGCAGGATCGCCATCTTGTCCTCGATGAAATCGCCCAGATGCGAATCCTCCTCGTCGCCCACAGGCGTTTCGAGCGAGATCGGCTCCTTGGCGATCTTCAAGACCTTGCGCACTTTTTCGAGCGGCATGGCGAGCTTCTCGGCCAGTTCCTCCGGCGTCGGCTCGCGGCCGATCTCGTGCAACATCTGGCGCGAGGTGCGCACGATCTTGTTGATCGTCTCGATCATGTGCACCGGAATGCGGATGGTGCGCGCCTGGTCGGCGATCGAACGCGTGATCGCCTGCCTGATCCACCATGTCGCGTAGGTCGAGAACTTGTAGCCGCGGCGGTACTCGAATTTGTCGACGGCCTTCATCAGGCCGATATTGCCTTCCTGGATCAGGTCGAGGAACTGCAGGCCACGATTGGTGTATTTCTTGGCGATGGAGATGACGAGGCGCAGATTGGCCTCGACCATTTCCTTCTTGGCGATCGCGGCTTCGCGCTCGCCCTTCTGCACCTGGTTGACGATCTTTCGGAATTCCAGGATCGAAATGGCCGTTTCCGTGGCCAGATTCTGGATCTCGGCGCGCAAATCCTTGATCGCGTCCTTCTCGTTCTTGGTGAATTCCTTCCAGCCGCGCGAGGTCAGGTTGGCGATCGAACGCGTCCAGTTGGGGTCGAGTTCCGAGCCCTGATATTCCTTCAGGAATTCCTCGCGGCGCACGCCATAGCTTTCGGCCAGGCGCAACAGCTTGCCCTCGTTCTGCACCAGCCGCTTGTTGATGTCGTAGAGCTGCTCGACCAGCGCCTCGATACGCGCCGTGTTGAGCGACAGCGACTTCACCGCCTTGATCAGCTGGTCCTTCAGCTCCTTCAGCCGGCGGTCCTGGCTGGGCGACAGCGTGCCGGCGGCGGCCAGACGGTTCTCGACCTGCTGGTCCTGCAGCTTCCTGAGCTTCTTGTAAGTGTCGGCGATGACGTCGAGCGTCTCCATCACCTGAGGGCGGAGTTCCGCTTCCATCGCCGCCAGCGACAGGCTCGCCTCGTCCTCGTCTTCCTCGTCATCATCGCCGATGCCGCGCGTGTCGGCGCCGACATTGGTGATGTCGTCTTCGTCATCGCGTCCGCGACGCGACTTTTCCTCGACCTTGGGTGCTTCCTCGACGCGTTCGACCACCGGCGCCTGCTTGGCTTCGGGGCCGGCATAGGTGGCTTCGAGGTCGATGATCTCGCGCAGCAGGATCTTGGATTCGTTGAGCTCGTCGCGCCAGATGATGATGGCCTGGAAGGTCAGCGGGCTTTCGCACAGGCCCGCAATCATCGTCTCGCGCCCGGCCTCGATGCGCTTGGCGATGGCGATTTCGCCTTCGCGCGACAGAAGCTCGACCGAGCCCATCTCGCGCAAATACATGCGCACCGGATCGTCGGTGCGGTCGGTCGGCTCTTTCTTGGTGGTGGTGGCGGCGACCGCGGTGCCGGTCTGCTCGGCCAGCTCGTTGGCGTCTTCCTCGGCATCGGCGGCGGTGTCGCCGGCCTCGGCCTCTTCGCCCTGTTCGTCATCCTCGACGACGTTGATGCCCATGTCGGACAGCATCGCCATCGTGTCCTCGATCTGCTCGGAGGTCACTTCCTCGGAAGGCAGCACCGAATTCAGCTCGTCCATGGTGACATAGCCGCGCTTCTTGGCGGCCTTGATCATCTTCTTGACAGCATCATCGGAAAGGTCGAGCAGAGGCCCATCGGTGGCGCCTTCGCGTTCGGTCTCGACCTCTTCCTTTTCCTTTGTCGCCATAGTCTTTATCTTCTCCTAGCGGCCGGCCATCGGGGCCGCGTAAGCTGTCGGACCAGTCAAATCGGATACGCCCGTTTTTCTAAACGCGCCTTACCCGGCCCACAAACTGCATCCACTCTTTTGTTTGGTGCATGCCGTTGCCCCAAAACCGGGTTTCACTCTTGGGCGGCATACATTAAGTCCAGATTACCCTGATATCTGTGGCAGGCGGGCCGCCTGTCCAGTGACCAAGTACCTTGCATCGCTTGTTTCCCGTCGACGCGGGTGCGGGTTAACGTTTCGAATCGTCCTGATTCCGTCATTCTGTCCGAAGGTCAAGCGCCTCTGGCATGATTCGCATGAAAAAAGCGAATCAATTACCCGACTTAGCGCACCGCGCCCCCAAGGGAAGCGCGGCCGCGCCTTCATTCCTGCACTCAGCTGCACTTAGGCTCGCCCAGCCCTGCCCGACGAAACGCCAAATCCTTCGATCAGCGCTTCCGTCGCTTGTACATCCTGAAACTGCGCCTGAATTTCGATCAGATGGCGGAAATTTTCGTCCGAAGGATCCGCCTCGAGCGCCGCTTCCGCCTGTTTCAGTTCCTTATGTAAGGTGCGCGCGCTGCGCTGCAAGTGCAACGCCTGGTTCAGGGCGTCGCGGGCGTCCTCGAGCGCCGCCGTCTCCAGCGCCGGCCATTGCCGCGCCCGCTTGATCAGGCCGACGGCGCGCTCCCAGATCTCGGCGCAGCCGGCCCGCTCGATCGTCGCCACCACGGCGTGGCGGTCGTTGGCCATGTCATGCGCCATAGCATCGAGGATGGCGGCATGCAGCCGAGTCAGATCGGAATTGGCCAGATCGAGGAACTCGACATGAGCGAAGTTCTCGTCGATCAGCGCCGGATGGTTGATCAAGGCGACGATGATCGTCGCCTCGCGCACCGACATCCCTTCGCTGCCGCGCTTGACCAGCGCCGACTGGCCGAGGCTTTCGGTGATCGCCATGCGGCCGCCACCCGGCTTGGCGAATTGGCCACCGGGTGCGGTTGCCTTGCCCTGCCCCGGTTTCCAGTCCTGGCGGCCTTGGCGCGCATTGCGCTGGGAGCCGAAGAAGCTCTGCACCCGTTCGCGCATTTCCTGCTGGTAGTGGTAGCGCGTGCTTTCGTCGCGGATGCGGCTGCTGAGTTCCCGCAGCGTCTGTCCCAATTCCGCCCGCCGCTCCGGCGTGTCGAAGACGCCGCCCGCCGTCTCCCGCATCCACAGGAGGTCGACCAGCGGCCGCGCATCGGCCAGCACGGCGCGGAAGGCATCCGGCCCCTCGGCCTTGACCAGGTCGTCGGGATCCTTGCCTTCCGGCAGCAGCGCGAAGCGCGCCGAGCGTCCGGCCTGTACCGACGGAAGCGCCATGTCGGCGGCCCGCCACGCCGCCTTCAGCCCGGCCTTGTCGCCGTCGAAGCACAGCATCGGCTCCGGCGCCATGCGCCACAACAATTCGAGCTGGTTTTCGGTAAGCGCGGTACCGAGGGGCGCCACGACATTCTCGAAGCCGGCCTGCGCCAGCGCGATCACGTCCATGTAGCCCTCGACGGCGATGACCGTACCGCCTTTCGCCAATGCCTTGCGGGCGCGGGCGAAATTGTAGAGGACATTGCTCTTGTGGAAGAGCTCGGTGTCGGGCGAGTTCATGTATTTGGCGAGCGCGTCGGGCGCCAGCGCGCGACCGCCGAAGGCGATGATCTTGCCGCGCGAATCCGGGATCGGAAACATGATGCGGTCGCGGAACCAGTCATACGAGACCGGGATATCGTCGCCATGGCGCACCAGCCCGCAGGCCTCGATATCGGCCTTCGGCACGCCCTTGGCCGCCAGATGTTCCTTCAGCGCATTGCGGCTGTCGGGCGCGAAGCCGAGCCGGAACGACTGCTGCGTCGCCGGCGTCAGCCCACGGTCGCGCAGATAGGCGCGGGCTTTGGCGCCTTCAGGCCCTTGCAGGCGCTCCTGGAAGAAGACGGTCGCCATTTCCATGACGTCGGTCAGGCTGGCGCGTTCCTTCTCGCGCCGCTCTTCCTGCGCATCGCGAACCGGCATCGGCACGCCGGCCATGTCGGCGATCTTCTCGACGGCCTCGGGAAAGCTCAATCCCTCGAGTTCGGTGAGGAACTTGAAATGGTCGCCCGAGACCGAGCAGCCGAAACAGTGGTAACGCCCCTTCTTGTCCTCGCAGTGGAAAGACGGGCTCTTTTCGCCATGAAACGGGCAGCACGCCCAATAATCGCCACGCGAGGCATTGGTCTTCTTGCGATCCCACGCGACGCGCTGGCCGATAACCGATGAAATCGGCACGCGGTCGCGGATCTCGTCGAGAAAGGCGGGCGGAAAGCGCATTGAGGGAACTCGTTTCCCCACCATATAATCATGCCCGCGATTTCAGACGACCCCTAATGCGGACGATGCCCGGTTTCCACAGGCCAGATAGAAAGGCGGCCATTGCGGACCGCCTTTCTTTTTCAGTCCGGCACCAGTCGGAACTTACTGCGCGGCAAGCGCGCCGAAGATGACGCCGGAGAGGATGCCGACCAGCACATAGTCGTTGCCGACGCGGATCCATTCCTGGCCGCGGCCGGGACGGTGCAGGCCATAGCGGCCATAGTCGCGGATCGGCCGGTGCTGCCTCCAGCCGGAATATTTCTGGCCATTGCGCCAGTTGTTCCGCTTCACCACGACCTTCTTCTTGAAGACACGCTTTTTCATATCCCGGTGGTCGCCGGGCCTCTGCCAGTCGACCTTGGTGTAGTTCGACTGCGGCGCGACCGGAGCATTCATCGGCGCTGCCTGGCCGGTGAGTGAGGTGGCGGCCAGCATCGAGAAAGCCAGAGCGGAAAGCACAATGCGTTTCATGGGAAGTCTCCTTGGTTGTCGATGCCAGAGGAATAGCGGCCAAGGGATGAACCGAAACTGAACGTCAGCATTACAATTGTGTAATGAATCTCGCTGCTTAGTCCGAATATTTGAACATAAGCGCAAGCAGCGGCGCCAACACCCTCCCAGGTCCGCCCGATCCACGGCTCAAGCCCGTGCAACCATTTGGGGGCCCGTCCATTTTCCGACACCGGCCGTCGCCTCGCGGCGAGCCCTTGAAATCGACAAATTTTTATTATCCGGCTAAAATATTCCGACTATATTCCAAGGCTGCCATGACCATGATTCGTACCCTCGCTTTAACCACCGGTCGCCATGCTGCCCGCCGCACGCGCCATGCCGGCATGCAGGCGCCGCGATGAGCGGCTCCGTCGTCCTTCTGCATCTGGCCGGCGCGGTGGCGCTGATGCTGTTTGCCACCCGCCTGGTCAAGACCGGCGTCGAGCGGGCCTATGGCGACGTGCTGCGTCATCGCCTGCGCGCCACCATGCGCAATCCGATCATGGCGGTGCTGGCCGGCACCGGCCTTGCGATCGCGCTGCAAAGCTCCACCGCCGTCACCTTGCTGGTCGGCTCCTTCGCCGGTTCAGGCATCGTCTCGGGCGCCGCCGGTCAGTTGGCCGTGCGTGGCGCCGAGATCGGCTCGGCTCTGGTGGTCAAGCTTCTGACCTTCGACCTCACGCTGTTGGTGCCGCTCTGCCTGATTGCCGGCACGGTGATGTTCATGGCCACGGAGCGGCGCGACTGGCGCCAGACCGGCCGCATCCTGGTCGGCATCGGTCTCCTGATCCTGTCCCTCGAAATGATCGGCCAGGCGTCCGAGCCGCTGCGCAACAGCCAACTGCTGCCGGTCATCCTCAATTACTTCTCCACCGATTCCATCACCGCCTACCTGCTGGCGGCAATGATCACCTGGCTGTTCCAGTCGAGCATCGCGGCGGTGCTGTTGATGGCGACGCTGGCCGGCCGTGGGCTGATCAGCCCTGAACTCGGCCTTGTCCTCATCCTCGGCGTCAATCTCGGTTCGTCGCTGATCGCGCCGATGCTGACACGCTCGGCCAGTCCCGAAGTGCGCGTCGTGCCGGTCGGCAACCTTTTGATGCGCGGCCTGGGTTCGCTGGTCATGCTGATCCTGTTCATGATCTTCCGGCCGCATGTTGCCTTCCTCGGCCCGACGGCGGCCGATCAGATCGTCAACGCCCATATCCTGTTCAACGTGGTCATCCTGCTCGCCGGCCTGCCGCTGGCCGGTCTGGTCTACCGAACCTCCGAAAGGATCGTGGCGCTCGGCGCCAAGCCGGCGCCGGCCGCTGCGCTCGACGTCGTCGAACTGTCGGCGCTCAACGAAAGCGCGATCGATGTGCCGAGCCAGGCCCTGGCCAACGCCACACGCGAGGTGGTGCGTGTCTGCGAGACGGTCGAGATCATGCTCAAGCGCATCATCGAACTCTACGAGGACGCAGACTCGGACAAGATCAAGGCGCTGGCGGCCCTCGACGACCGTGTCGACCGCAGGCACGCGGCCATAAAGCTCTACCTCGCCAAGGTCACCAGGAATCCGATGACCGAAGACGAGGCGCTGCGCTGCCAGGAGCTGATCGGCGCCTGCGTCAAGCTCGAGCAGGTCGGCGACATCATCGTGCGCAACATGCTGGTGCATGTGAAGAAGAAATTCGACCGCGGGCTGGAATTCACCGACGAAGGCTGGAGCGAATTGTGTGCCTTCCATGGCTCGGTGTTGGCCAATGCCCGGCTCGCCTTCAACGTCCTTGTCTCGCGCGATCCCGAAACCGCGCGCCAGCTCGTGCTGGAAAAGGACCGGCTGCGCGACCGCGAGAAGGAAACCAGCGCCAGCCATTTTATGCGCCTGCGCGAAGGCACCGCCAAAAGCGTCGAAACCAGCTCGATCCACCTCGACACCATCCGCGACCTGAAGCAGATCAACTCGCTGCTGGCCTCGATGGCCTACCCGGTTCTGGAAGAGCGCGGCCTGCTCACGGGATCGCGGCTGAAGGCGAGCTGACTGGCGGAAGCTTCCTGCAATCGCACCGATTTGGAACACGCTTCCATCATTCGGGAAAGAGCGCCAAATTTAGCCTTTGCTTATCCAGCCATCCGTCGGCTAAGCATCCGTTTCCACCGGGAGGAAATCGATGGATACCCATTCGCGCAGTTTCGCCAAGGCGCTTTCCTGGCGCGTGACCGGCACCATCGATACGATGATCATCTCGCTGGTGGTGACCGGAAGCATCAAGCTTGCGGCCGCCATCGGGGTGACGGAGGTCTTCACCAAGTCGCTGCTCTATTATTTTCATGAGCGGGCATGGCTGAAGATTCCTTACGGACGCAAATCCGTGACTTGAAGGGCTTGCGATCGATCGGTCCCGTCAAGAAAACCTAAACCGGCGACAAAAATTTCTGGATTGCCTGCCAAGGCCATCCATGGTTTGAGCCCTGCATTCGGGGGTTCCTTTTCATGTCGCTGCCGCTCATCGCCCTGTTCATCGCCGCCTTCGCTTTCGGCACCACCGAATTCGTCATCGCCGGCGTGCTGCCGCAGGTGGCGCAGGGGCTAGGCGTTTCGGTTCCTTCCGCCGGCTACCTCGTCTCCGGCTATGCCTGCGGCATCGCCATCGGCGGGCCGCTGCTGGCGCTTGCCACCAAGAGCCTGCCGCGCAAGACCTTGCTGCTTGGCCTCGCCGTCGTCTTCACCCTCGGTCAGGCGGCCTGCGCGCTGGCACCCGACTTCACCTCGATGCTGTTGCTGCGCATTGCCGTGGCTGTCGCGCATGGCGCCTATTTCGGCGTCGCCATGGTGGTCGCCGTCGGCCTTGTGCGCGAGGATCAGCGCGGCATGGCGGTCGCCGTCATCCTGTCGGGTCTCACCGTCTCCAACGTCATCGGCGTGCCGGCCGGCACCGCCATCGGCAACATCTGGGGATGGCGCGCGACCTTCTGGGTGATGTGCGCGCTGGGCGTGGCGGCAACGCTCGCCATGGCCGCCTTGCTGCCGCGTACCACCGGATATCAGGCCAGGTCGGCGAGCCTTGCCAGCGAGGTCCGCGTCCTGGCGCGCCAGCAGGTCTGGACTTCGCTGATCCTGATGCTGATGCTGATGCTCGGCCAGTTCTGCCTGTTCACCTACATCACCCCGACGCTGCTGGAGGTCACCGGGCTCGACGAAAACCTGGTGCCCTGGGTGCTGCTGCTCAACGGCGTCGGCGCCACGCTTGGCGTCTTCCTGGGCGGCAAACTGTCCGACTGGAAACTGATGCCGTCGCTGATCACCATGCTTGCCCTGCAGGCGGTGACGCTGACCATCATCTATGCCGTCAGCCCCTATCCCGTGCCGATGGTCGTCGCGATCATCGTCTGGGGCGGCCTCAACTTCGCCATCGGCACGCCGATCCAGACCCGCATCCTGGCCTGGACGGCCGACGCCTCCAACCTCGCCGCCTCGCTCATCCCGTCCGGCTTCAATATCGGCATCGCGCTGGCCGCATCGCTGGGTGCCGCCATGCTCAACGCCGGCTACGGCTATCGCAGCCTGTCGCTTGTTGGCGCCTTTGCGATGCTCGTCGCCGTCATTGTGGCTGTCATCTCCCATCTTTGGGAACGGCGCAGCGACATCGGCCCGCCGGTACCGGCGGCCGCCGAATAAGATGGCAAGGACTGTCGCCGATTTCGGCCTGACCTGCGGCATCTTGCCGGCGGGCACGCAAAACGCGATCACCGACGTGCCTGGCGTGCGCGTCGGTCACTGCACGCTGCGCGACGGCGACATCAACACCGGCGTGACCGCGATCCTGCCGCATGGCGGAAACCTGTTCCGCACCAAGGTGATGGCGGCAAGCCATGTCATCAACGGCTTCGGCAAGACCGTCGGGCTGATGCAGGTCAAGGAACTCGGCACCATCGAGACGCCTATTCTCTTGACCAACACGCTTTCGGTCGGCACCTGCGCCACGGCGCTGATCCGTGACGCCATCCGCCAGAACCCCGATATCGGCCGCACCACCGGAACGGTCAATCCGGTGGTCGGTGAATGCAATGACGGTCCCTTGAACGACATCCAGGCCATGGCGATATCAGAGCAGCATGCCCTTGCCGCGCTGGCGGATGCCCGAGAAGGCGCGTTCGAACAGGGCAATGTCGGCGCCGGAACCGGAATGAGCTGCTTCGGCTTCAAGGGCGGCGTCGGCTCGGCCTCCAGGAAAATCGCGCTCGCCGGCGGACATCATCTTGGCGTTCTCGTCCTGTCGAATTTCGGCAGGGCCGGCGACCTCGTCCTGCCCGATGGGCGCCGGCCCGACCCCCGGCGGCAGGCCGAGGCCGAACGCGGCTCGATCATGATCGTTCTGGCGACCGATGTGCCGCTCGAACACCGCCAGCTCGAGCGCCTGGCGCGCCGTGCGGGCGCCGGCATCGCCAGGCTCGGCTCCTTCTGGGGCAATGGCAGCGGGGACATCGCCATCGCCTTCAGCACCGGCAACCCGGTCGACCACGATGAAAACCGCGATCTGGTGCCGCTGCTCGCGCTCAACGAAGCACGCATCGACATCCTGTTCCGGGCGGCGGCGGAAGCGACGCAGGAGGCGGTGCTGAACTCCATGCTGTCCGCCGAGGCATTCACCGGCAGGGCCGGCACCCATCGCGCATCGCTCGCCGACTGGCTGCGCGACCAGGCCGAAAGGCGATAGATAGGCGCAGAAAACGCCATCAGATGGCCGCCGGCGTGGAGTTTCCAAACGGTCTCTTACAAATCGATCCGAAACCGCAGGCTCTGCACCCCGCCATAGGCGGCGTCCTCGAAGAAGCGCTCGACGAGTTTGCCGCCATTGGCCAGAATCACCTTGTGCGAGGCCGGATTGCCCGGCTTGGCGGTGATCTCGATATGGGGAAGGCCTACCGCCCTCGCCTCGTCCAGCATCAGCCGCAACGCTTCGGTGGCGTAGCCGCGCTGCCGCTTCCAGGGCACGACGGCGTAGCCGATATGACCAAGCACGTGCGAAGGCAGTTCCGCCGTGCCCTTCTGCCAGCGAAAGCCGATCGAGCCCGCCGCCTCGCCGTCCCAGATCCAGCGGCGGAAGCCCGGCAGGCGTGGTACCTGTGTCCCGTCGGGCAAGGCGATGGGCGGCCCCTTTGCCTCGGGATCATCGAGGCTGGCCAGGAACGCCACCGGGTCTTCCTCTATTGCCGCAAGCTGCTCGCGCGTCGCGTCCAGGAGTCGCACATTGTCCGGCGACCAGCCGCGTTCGAGCGCCGCCTTGTAGCTCGGCAGATGTTCAAGCGCCGGTTTGACGATCTCGACCATGATCGATGCCTCCTGAAAACGCGGCAGGCATAGCCTTGGACAGCAGGGTGCTCAAGCCGCCTGGAAATGGATCTCACCCTTGTTCAGGAAGCAGGTCTTGCTGAACAGCGAAAGGTCGAGCGGATTGGGCAGCCTGATATCGCCGATATCGGGGACCGGTTTTTTCGACAATTCGTACGAACGGTCGATCTGCGCGATGAAGACCAGGATAAGTCCCCTGTCGCGCGCGAATGATCGCAGCCTGCGTATCTGGATCGTCAGATCCGGATTTTCCCGCTTCTGGTCGAGCAATTGCAGGTAGTCGATCACCACCAGCGTGCCGGCCCCGGCCGAGGCCAGCCGCGCCACCATGTAGTCGGCCGAGATGGCATCGGAACTGTCGAATTCGAACCGACCCTCGAATTGCCGTGGCTCGACCCCGATCGCGCGGAAGCGGTCGAGAATGTCCGGCTGCGTATATTCCAGCGTGAAGAACACGCTGCGCCGGCCGCGCCTCATGGCTTCGACCGCCAGTTCCAGGCTCATCAGCGTCTTGCCGTGGCCCGGCCGCGCGCCGACCAGCAAGAGGTCGCCGGGCGCCAGTTGTGCAAACAATCTGCCTGCGGGCCCAGTTTCCGCGGCCTTCGCCGCAAGCAGGCTCCAGCTCGCAAAACCTTCTTGTGCCGCAATACGGTCGAGCGCCTGGTGGAGCGGTATTTTCACCTCGCGGGACAACAGCCTGGCTTGACGCTTCAGATGATAGACGGGCCAAGATAGCCTCATCGCAAAACCTCCTGGTGCGAGCAGTTTTTGCAACCCCTCCTTATGCCTGGTGCTCGAACAGTCGGTGCGGTGATTGGATGGCCCCGCATGAACGATGCTTTCCCGGCGGAGGGAGGAGGCGTGGGCCGCGCCAGAATCAGATCATAGCCCAATCGAGCCGGCTCGAAAATCTACCGTTCGTAGATATGGAGGCTCCCGCCGCAAGCCTTGACCCAGCATGTCCGTTTATGGATGGTTGCGCGTCGGCCTGGTCTTTTCGCGCCTACTTGCCGGTGCGCTAAACAAGATGTGTTTCGCCTGACGGCGCGCCGCGTTTTATGATCGCCTCGGGTGATTCCGTGGGGATCACAAACGGCTTCGACAGGAGAATGGGTCCGGTGCGGTTGAGATCTGTCCCGTTGGGTGTCGTTACGTTCCTCGGTCTCCTCGTCGTCGTCATGGCCTTGATGGCATCGGCCCGGTCCTTTGCCGCGCCATCGGCCATTCCGGCCTGGCTGCAGGCCCATGTCGGAGATGGCGATGGCCAGATTTCACAAGTGGTGCTGGAGCGGGCGCGCGCGCTTTACCTGAAAAGAGTCGCCCAGGGCGTCGTCCGGAACCCCTGCTACTTCGCCATGGACGCCACCCGTCCCGGCGATTTGGGCAATGGCGTGCTCGGGCGCCGCTACTATGTCGTATGCGAGGCCAGCCAGTCGTTTCGCGCGATTTCGTCGGGTCACGGCGGCGGCCGCAACCTGAAAGGCACGGTGGATTTCTCCAATGGCAGGCGCTGCGCCAGGAATTTCGGCAATGCCATGGATTCGGAACTGACCGCCGGCGGTCCCTACATGACCCGCGAGGCGAAAACCTCGTTCAAGGGCTATTATCGCATCGGCGCCAAACAGGACGTGGCCTTCCAGCGCACTTTCATCCAGTTCGACGGCGAAGGCGAAGCCGCCAACGCAAGGCAGCGCGTGATCGGCGGCCACGCGGCGCAGGTGCTGCGCGGCATGTGCCTGCGCAAGAGCCCGAGCAGTTCCTATGCCGACCATGACGGCTTCGTGCCGTTCGGCAGGCTGGTGGACTATGCCGGCGGCCGCAGCAATGGCTGCACCAGCTGGTTGCCGGCCGATGCCAGGCAGCTCATCTCGATGGTGAAGGACAACCCCACCACGCTCTATATCTATCCGGAATCGCGCGACATCGCCGCCGTGGCAAACGGCCATTCCGGTTCCGGCACCTACTGGAACGCATCCTGCCTGAAGGAGATCGGTACGCCGAAATTCTGGCCGCGAAAAACCCTTGAGCCGGTCATTGCCCAGTACAAGAAGGACCATCCGGCGGCGCCGCCGCAGCCACTGCCGATGTGCAAGGAGCCGTGAGATGGACCCACGGCACCCTGCTCCGGCTCAGTGCAGGAAATCGAGCACGGCCTGCATGAACTCGGTGGGGTATTCCACGTTCGACAGGTGAACCGCGGGCAGCACGACAAGCTTGGCCCCGGGCACGGCTGCCGCGATCAGTTCGCTGTGGCTGGCCGCCGTCACCGTGTCATGCTGGCCGGCGATTACCAATGTCGGCCGGTTGATCAGGGCCACCGTGCGGCGAAGGTCGGCGTCGCGAACCGCGGCGAACAGACCCGCCAGGCCCAGACGGTCGATCTCAAGCAACATGGCGCGGAATTTCTCGATGACGGGCTCGTTGGCCGCCACCATGCCGGCCGGGAACCAGTTGTTGAGGAACACTTCGGCGGTTTCCGACATGTCCGGCGCCTGTCGCACGACGGCGATCCGCTCGTCGAAATAACTTGCCGGCGAGAGGTGAGATGAAGTGTTGCTCAGGATCAGCCGGTCGATCCGCTCGGGCGCGTGGATGCCGAGCCACTGCCCAACGAAACCGCCCAGCGACAGGCCGAGGAAATGCACCCGGCCAAGGCCGAGCGCATCGATGAGTTCGATCACGTCGCGGCCAAGCCGGTCGAGCGAATAGGCGCCGATCGGCACGCTCGATCCGCCATGGCCGCGAAAATCGTAGCGCAGAACGCGGAAATGCCTGGACAGTTCGCCGATCTGGCCATCCCACATGTGCAGCGTCGTGGCGATGGAGTTGGACAGCACCAGCACCGGTTGCCCAGCGTCACCGTCGAGCTGGTAGGCAATGCGCGTGCCGTCACCGACAGTCACGAAATTCAACTCACTCATGATTAAAATCCTTTTGGAACGTTGAATGAGGCAAAGCGTAGCTGTGGCTGGGATTTGGTGATATTACAAAGATAGGACAATCTCTGTAATCAAAGCTGACATGGCCGAATTCACCTTGCACGACCTCCAGTGCTTCGACGCGGTGATCCGCTGCGGCGGCTTTCAGCCGGCCGCGGCCCTGCTCCACCGCTCGCATCCGGCGGTGTTCGCCGCCGTCGCCAGGCTCGAACGACAGCTCGACCTCGTCCTCCTGGATCGCGGCGGCTATCGCGTGCGGGCGACGGAAGCGGGGCTGTCGTTCCATCGACGGGCGCAATCGCTGCTGCGCGAACTGGAAGGCCTGAGCATCCACGCCGCCCAGCTCTCGATGGGCGAGGAAAGCGATATCCACGTCGTGATCGGCGACCTCTGCCCGCGCCCGCAGGTGCTGGGCATGCTTGGGCGGTTCTTCGCCCAGTGCCCCGGCACGCGGCTGCATCTCCATTTCGAAGCCGTCGGCGGCCCGTGGGAACGCCTTTTTGACGACAAAGCCGATCTCATCCTGCACTGGATCGACAAGGGCGACGTACGGGTGGAATGGATCGATCTCAGCAAGGTGTCGTTCATTCCCGTCGTGGCGCCAGGCTTTCTGCCGGAGCACGTCAAACAACCGGTCTCACTGGAGAAGATGCAGGCATTCACCCAGTGCGTGATGCGCGACACCGCCCTGCATTCGCCACGACAGGACTATTTCGTGGCCGAGGGCGCGCCACGATGCCTGGTCCCCGACCAGGCCATGAAGAAGGAACTCATCCTGCAAGGGCTCGGCTGGGGCCACCTGCCTCACTTCCTGATCGCGGAAGAGCTGCGCGACGGCCAGCTATTATCCATAGCCGGCAGTCATCTGCCGGGCCGCACCGACGAATTGGTGGTGGCGCGCCGCCGCGACCGGCCGCACGGCCCGATCGCCAATCGCTTGTGGGACCATATCCAGCGGGAAGCACCGGCATTGCGCCGCGCATTGGAGCCTCGGGTCTAACAGCGCAGCTTGGCGTCGAGTGGCCGTGTTGGAAGACGACGATGCGAGGGTAAAAAGCGCTACTGCAGCAGCCCCTTGACGATGCCGCTCGCCTTGCCGAAATCCATCTGGCCGGCATATTTCTGCTTCAGCACCGCGATCACCTTGCCCATGTCCTTCTGGCTGGCCGCACCGGTCGCCGCTATCGCCTCGCGCGCCGCCGCCGTGACCGCCGCATCGTCAAGCTGCGTCGGCAGGAAGCCGCGGATGATCTCCATCTCGCCGCGTTCCTGCGCGGCCAGTTCCGGGCGCTTGCCGTCCTCGAACGCCTTGGCCGATTCCTCGCGCTGCTTCACCATCTTGGCCAGGATCTGCAAGATTTCCTCGTCGCTGGCGGGTTCCTTGCCGGCACCGCGATTGGCGATGTCGCGGTCGTGGATGGCGGCTTGGATCAGCCGCAATGTCGGCAGCCGGTGCTTGTCCTGCGCCTTCATCGCGGTCTTCAGGGATTCGGCGATTTTCGCGCGCATTGCTCTCTCTCCTTCGGTCGGCGCGGACAATAGCGCCGGGGACAGGCCAACGCAAACTCTGATATGCCCGGGCAAGCCTATGATATTCCTCAATGAAATAAATTGCGGCCCTCTTTCGCATGATCATTGACCGCCCTGTCCCCTTCCCCTATGTACTGGGCCTTGCATGAACTGAAGCTTGGGTGCGTGGAGGCCGCGAATTCGCCGCTTCGCGCCGTTTGCCGCGCCAACGCCCGCCGGGCTATGGAAGCGCGCGGCTTGATAGGAGTGCCGCCATGGCCGAGATGACGCCCGCCTGGGCCACTGAAAAGCCGACCGCCCTTCTGGTGCTGGCCGACGGCACCGTCATCGAGGGTCGCGGCCTCGGCGCCACCGGCTCGGCGGTCGCCGAGGTCTGCTTCAACACGGCACTTACCGGCTACCAGGAAATCCTCACCGACCCGTCCTATGCCGGCCAGATCGTCACCTTCACCTTCCCGCATATCGGCAATATCGGCACCAATGGTGAGGACATCGAAGACCTCAATCCGGCCGCTCGTGCCGGCGCCGTCGGTGCCGTGTTCAAGGCCGATGTCACCAACCCGTCCAATTACCGCACCGCCGGCCATCTCGACCAGTGGCTGAAGAAGCGCGGCATCGTTGCGCTCTCGGGCATCGACACCCGCGCGCTCACCGCGCTGATCCGCGAAAAGGGCATGCCCAATGCCGTCATCGCCCACGCGCCCGACGGCGTCTTCGACCTCGACGACCTGAAGCGGCGTGCAGCCGCATGGTCGGGCCTGATCGGGCTCGATCTCGCCAAGGAGGTTACGTCGGGCCAGTCTTCTGTCTGGCGCGAGACGCCTTGGGTGTGGAACGAAGGCTTTGGCGAACAGGCCGAGCCTTCGCTGCACGTCGTCGCCATCGACTACGGCGTCAAGCGCAACATATTGCGGCTGCTCGCCGGTCTGGGCGCCAAGGTGACGGTGGTTCCGGCCAGCACCGGTTCGGAAGAAATCCTCGCCATGCGGCCCGACGGCATTTTCCTCTCCAACGGCCCCGGCGACCCGGAAGCCACCGGCGACTATGCCGTGCCGGTCATCCAGGACCTGCTCAAGACCGACATTCCGGTGTTCGGCATCTGCCTCGGCCACCAGATGCTGGCGCTGGCGCTGGGCGGCAAGACCGCCAAGATGCACCAGGGCCATCACGGCGCCAACCATCCGGTCAAGGATCACACCACCGGCAAGGTCGAAATCGTTTCGATGAACCACGGCTTTGCCGTCGATGCCGACTCGCTGCCCGCGGGTGTCGAGGAAACCCATGTCTCGCTGTTCGACGGCTCGAATTGCGGCATCGCGTTGACCGGCCGCCCGGTATTCTCGGTCCAGCACCACCCCGAGGCTTCGCCCGGCCCACAGGATTCGCACTACCTGTTCCGCCGCTTCGTCAACCTCATCCGCGAAAAGCGCGGCGAGGAATTGCTGGTGGAAAGGGCCTGAAACGCGTCGCGCCGCCCCTCACTTGCCTCCCGCTCATAGCTGGGCTCCATCTTCCACGACATCGTTCGTGACAGTCATGACTGTCGCCGGCCTAGCCACCTTGGTGACGAAGACGATGACCGCCAGCGCCAGGAAGCATGCACCGACCAGATAGGGCGCGCCGCCGAAGGTTACGGGCGCGCTGGGGCCGGTGAACCAGGAAAAGATCGCGGTATAGAGCAGCGGCGTGACGATCGAGGTGATCGAGAAGATCGAGGTCATCGCGCCTTGCAATTCGCCTTGTGCCGAAGGGGGAACCTTGGCTGCGGCGAGGCTTCTCAGCGGCGGATCGGCCAGCGCTTCCAGGCAGCCGACGACGATCACCGCGTAGACCATCCAGCCTTGCGAGGCGAAGGCATAGCCGAAGGCGCTGGCCGCGGTGAACGTCAGGCCGATGACCGCCGTCCTCCACTCGCCGAGCCTGGGGATGACGCGCGGCAGCACCGTGCCCATGATGATGGCGCCGCACAGGCCGAAAGCGCCGAGCGAGAAGCCGATCTGCTGCTCGCTCCAGCCGTAGCGGTAGTTGGAGACGAACGACCACACCGCCGGATACATCATGTGGCCGAGCGTCATCAGGAAGAAGACCAGCCCAATCCAGCCGATGCCCTGATATTGGCGCATCTGCAGAAGCGTGCCGACCGGGTTGGCGCGTTTCCACTCGAAGCGGCGGCGGTGCTTTTCATCGAGCGTTTCGGGCAGGAAGAACATTGCGATGAGGAAGTTCACGAAGGCGAGCCCGGCGGCGAAAAAGAACGGCACGCGCGGCCCGAACGTACCGAGCAATCCGCCCAGCACCGGCCCGATGACGAAGCCGACGCCGAAGGCGATGCCGAGCAGGCCGAAATTCTTCGCCCGGTTCTCGTCGTTCGAAATATCGGCGATGAAGGCCGACGTCGTCGAATAGCTGGCGCCCGAAATGCCGGCCAGGACGCGGCCGATGAAAAGCATCGGATAGGACCAGGCGATGGCACAGATCAAATTGTCGATGGAGAAGGTCAACACCGAGGCGAGCAGGATCGGCCGCCGCCCGAATCGGTCGCTCAGGCCGCCCATGATGGGCGCGAAGAAGAACTGCATGGCCGCATAGACGAAGAACAGCCAACCGCCCTCGATCGCCGCTTCGCTGATGCCGACGCCGGTCAATTCCCTGAGAAAGGCCGGCAGCACCGGCATGATCATGCCGAAGCCGATGATATCGAGCAGCAGCGTGGTGAAAACCAGCGCAAGGCCCCGCTTGGCGGTTTTGGGGTCGATCATGATGGGTCAAGCTCCTCTGGCCGCCTGGGGGGCGCGGGCGGACGCACCTTATAGGCGAGCCCGCGGAAAGGAACAGTGCGGGAACAGGCAGGAAGCTTTGATCCTGACACTCCCTGACGGCGCGTTGGCCGCCAGGTCCATGTCCGAAAACGGCTGCTTAGAGCGGGCCGCTCATCGTGTTGCAGTCCGAAAGCTTGCCGCTCTTGTATCCGCGTGTCAGCCAGGTCTGCCGCTGCTGCGAGGTGCCGTGGTTGAAGCTTTCCGGCACGACATAGCCCTGCATCTTCTTCTGCAGCGTATCGTCGCCAATCTGCTTGGCCGCGTTCAGCGCGCTTTCGAAGTCGCCTTGCTCCAATATGCCCTTCTGCCCGGTGTAATGCGCCCACACGCCGGCGAAGCAGTCGGCCTGCAACTCGATGCGCACCGACAGCTGGTTGGCATCGGCTTCGCTCATGCCTTGCCGCATCTGGTTGAACTTCCCCATGATGCCGGTGAGGTTCTGCACGTGGTGGCCGACCTCATGCGCGATGACATAGGCGCGGGCGAACTCGCCGGAAGCGCCGAACTGCTGGTCGAGCTGCTGGAAGAAGGTCATGTCGAGATAGACCTTGTGGTCGCCCGGACAATAGAACGGTCCCGCCGCCGCCGAGGCAAAGCCGCAGGCGGAGCGGACCTGGCCGGAAAACAGCACCAGCTTCGGGTCCTCATAGGTCAGGCCTTGCGACTTGAAGATGCCGGTCCAGGTGTCTTCCGTCTCGGCGAGCACGGTCGCCACGAACTGCTTCATCTCGTCATTGGCTGGCGTTGCGCCGCTGTCCTGGCCGCCGCTGTTGTCCGATATCTGGCCACCGCCGCCTGGCAGCAGGCCACCGTCGCCACCGCCCAGGATCGTTGAGGGATCAAAGCCGAAATACCATCCTGCCAGCACCACCAGGATGACGAGGAATATGCTACCGCCGCCACCGGCGCGGCCACCGATCGGAATGCGGAACTGGCCGCCACCACCACCGATCCCGCCGCCGCCGCCATCGCTGCGGTCGTCCTCGATATTGTCACTCTGACGACGGCCTCTCCAGAGCATGGCAACTCCTCGTGCTGCAAACTTCCCCATTGCCCCGGCAGGGCCGGCTCAATCCAACAAACAAGTATCGCAATGGTTGCTCCAAGTCACAGCATTTTTGCGGCCAGGCAGCGCCGCATGGCCGCTCCACCGCACTGGCCGGGAGCGCCGCAAGGCCTGTCGCATCGCCGGCATTGGGAGGGGTTCCAGGCTTGAGGACGATCAGGGGTTTCCTGTCGCTGCTGGTGGCGTTGCCGTGCCTCGGGCTTGCGAATGCCGGCGCGGTGACGCTCGATGCCAGCGTCGCCGTCACCGATCCGGCCACGTTGCAGGCGCTGGAGCGCGGCGGCCTGTCGATCAGCCGTTTGCTCGGCCCCGCGCTCGGCGTCACCCGCGACGTCGACAATCGCGGCCCTTACAAAAGGCAGGTAGCTTGATATAAACAGGTTGGCGGCCCGTAGCTCAGGGGAAGAGCGCCAGTCATGTGCTGGAGGCCCCGGTCGAGACGGGCGGGTCCGCCACCAAATTTCATACTGAGACACTGCCAGCGCCCCAGCCGGCTTCCAGGCTCCGCCAGAACTGGAGGACCGTGGCGGCGACCGCCTCCGGCGCGTCTTCCTGGACGAGATGCTTGGCGCCGGGGACTGTCTGAAACGTCGCGCCGGGAATGCGCCGCGCCAGCTCCCTGCCGTCCTTTACCGGGATCCAATCGTCATTTTCGCCCCACAGGATGGTGACCGGACAGCGAATCTCGCCATATCGCCACTCCACCTCCTCCGTGTACCTGTCGTCCATCTGCGCGACTTGCCTCCAGAACGCCTTCTGGCCCTCGTCGCCAAGCCATGGACGCAGATAGGCCTGCATCTCGTCTGTGCGCAACGAATTGTCCGTCGCGCCATCGATGTAGGCCCGCAAGATCGCTTCGTGGACATATGCGGGCAGCCCGGCAAAAACCTTCTCGTTCTGCCTGGCTGCCTGGACCAGCGGCGAACCTTGCGGGCTGATCGCCACTGGATCGATCAGCACCAGCGAGCGGAACTCCAAACCGTTGAGCAGATGACCGCGCAGAGCGGTCGATCCGCCGAAATCATGCGCGACCACGTCGGGCCGTTCCAGCTTCCAGTGGGCATAGAGCGCCGCGAACAGCTCGTTCTGCACGCCACGCGACACATCGCCGTCCGGCTTGTCCGACCAGCCATAGCCAAGCATGTCGAAATAGTGGACGCGTCGCTGCTTCGCCAGCCATGGCGCGATGCGGCGCCACTCGACCGAGGAGAATGGCGTGCCGTGGAGAACGACGGCGGGCGGTCCTTCCCCCATGACGCCCCAGGCGATCGAATGTCCCTGAAAGACAAAGCGTTCAGGCGGGCGCCACTCGATGGTCATCCGCATCGGTCCAGAACTGCTGCCGCTTACTCTTTCTGCTTGGCGCCGGCGCTCTTGCCGTCGGAGCTTTTCGAGCGTTCCTCGAAACGATCGGCGCCTTTCTTCAGCGGATGTCCCGTTTCGGCCTCGGTCTTGCGCTCGTCCCTGGCGGCCGCCTGTTCCAATCCTGTGGCTGCCTGCTTGCCTTTTGCGGTCGGTGCCTGCTCGATGCCCATTGCTTCCTCCCTGGCGCGCGATAGGCGCGCAACGAGAGGGCAACGCGTATAAGCGCCGGCGGTTCCAGCGGCTAACATGGTCGAAAACGCGGCAATGAAGCGCTTCAGCGCGCCGTCATCGCCTTGCGGAACGCTTCCAGGGTCTCGGCGCTGACATGGTGTTCGATGCCCTCGGCATCGATGCGCGCCGTCTCGGCGCTGACGCCGAGCGAGCGCAGAAAGGCCTCGACGGTCTGGTGGCGGATACGGCTTTCCTCGGCGACCTTGCGGCCGGCATCGGTCAGGAACACGCCGCGATAGGGCTTTCGCGACACCAGGCCGTCGGCGCATAGCCGCGTCAGCATCTTGGCCACCGTCGGTTGGGCGACGCCGAGGCGCGCGGCGATGTCGACCTGGCGCGCCTCGTTGCCGTCCTCGATCAGGTCGGCGATCAGTTCGACATAATCCTCGACCAGCGCACTGCGGCGCGCTTCGCGCGTCTGCCGGAACCCTTCCGAATGGACATCGGCATCGAGCAACGGCTCACGCGGGACCGGTCTGTTCTTCAGCGCCAATGCGCGCTCCTCCTCGGGAGTTTGCCGTCCCTGCTTTTATAGCACGGGCTCTGATTCTTCAGGCCGTTTATTTGCATTCCGAGAGAGGCGCAACCGGCGTCTCCGGGGGCGTCATCCTCGCACGCACAGCGCGACATGCTAAAAAGCACCGACAATGAAATATAGCCTATTGCATAATGTTGAGCCATGGCATACCTTGAGGGCATCCTCCGGAAGTCGCGGAAAGCCTTTTCATGTCAGAAGCAGACGTCACAACCTCCCGGTCCGCATGGCGGTTCGCCAGACGGGATGAAGACGATCAGCCCAGCCTGCGCGAGGTCAACTCCTCCATCGCGGTGCCGACATCAGGCGTATGGTTCCGCCGCCTGTTCGCCTTCATGGGTCCCGGCTACATGGTCTCGGTCGGCTACATGGACCCGGGCAACTGGGCGACCGACCTCGCCGGCGGCGCGCAGTTCGGCTACACGCTTTTGTTCATCATCATGCTGTCCAACCTGATGGCGATCCTGCTGCAGGCGCTGGCCGCGCGCCTTGGCATCGCCACCGGCCGCGACCTCGCCCAAGCCTGCCGCGCCTACTATCCGCGCCCCGTCAATCTCGTGCTGTGGATCGCCTGCGAGCTCGCCATCATCGCCTGCGACCTCGCCGAGGTGATCGGCACCGCGATCGCGCTGCAGCTTTTGTTCGGCATCCCGCTGATCGGCGGCGCCATGCTCACCGCGCTCGACGCTTTCCTGGTTCTGCTCCTGATGAACAAGGGGTTCCGCTATCTCGAAGCCTTCGTCGTCGCGCTTTTGGTCATCATCTTCAGCTGCTTTGCCATCCAGATCTTCGTTGCCGCTCCGCCGGCCGGCACGATCCTGCATTCGATGTTCGTGCCGTCCTCCGAAATCGTCACCGATCCAGCGATGCTCTACATCGCCATCGGCATCATCGGCGCAACGGTGATGCCGCACAATCTCTACCTGCATTCCTCGATCGTGCAGACCCGCGCCTATGAGCGCACGGAGGCCGGAAAACGAGATGCCATCAAATGGGCGACGACGGACTCCACCATCGCCCTGATGCTGGCGCTGTTCGTCAACGCCGCCATCCTGATCGTCGCGGCCGTCGCCTTCCACGAAACCGGCCACCAGGATGTCGCCGAGATCGACCAGGCTTTCAAGCTGCTGTCGCCGCTGCTTGGCCTCGGCATCGCCTCGATCCTGTTTGCCGTGGCACTGCTGGCGTCGGGCTTGAATTCGACGGTGACGGCGACGCTCGCCGGCCAGATCATCATGGAAGGTTTTCTGCGCCTGCGCATCCCGAACTGGGCGCGGCGCCTGCTGACCCGCGGCCTCGCCATCATACCGGTGGTGGTCGTCACCGCGCTCTATGGCGAGAAGGGCACTGGCCAGTTGCTGGTCTTCAGCCAGGTGGTGTTGTCCATGCAGCTGCCTTTCGCGGTCGTCCCGCTGGTGCAGTTCGTGTCCAACAAGAAGAAGATGGGCAATCTCGCCATCCCGCGCGGCGTCGCCGCACTGGCCTGGGTGGTTGCGGCAATCATCCTGGTGCTCAATTTCAAGCTGCTCTACGACACCATGTTCGGGGTTGGCTGAAGTTCCGTTTAATCACGGGACAAACCGCCGGATCGCGCTATCTTCCCGATGCCATGAGCGACCTCGAAGATATCCGGACATTCTACGCGCGGCTGATGGCGGTCAACGCCGCCTCATCGGACCCGCGCCTGGAAGAGGTGTTCGCCAGCGTACCGCGCGAGGCCTTCCTCGGCCCCGGCCCATGGACGGTCATCACCGGCAACGGCACGGTCACCACGCCAAGCGCCGATCCGGCCCACATCTGCCAGAACGTCCTGGTAGCGCTCGATACCGACAAGGGCATCAACAATGGCGAGCCCTTTCTGCACGCCATGTGGATCGGAAAACTCGCACCAAAGCCTGGTGAGGCCATCACGCATATCGGCGCCGGCAGCGGTTACTACACGGCTTTGCTGGCCAAACTGGTTTCGCCAGGCGGCACCGTCACCGCCTTTGAGATCGACGAAAACCTGGCCGGGTTGGCGCGCAAGAATCTCGAAACCTACGGCAATGCGACCATTGTCCATGGCGATGCCGTGACGTCGCCGCTGCCGCCGTCCGACATCATTTATGTCAATGCCGGTGTCGTCGCCCCTCCCGCCGGATGGCTGAAAGCGTTGCGCCCCGGCGGCCGCATGATCTTCCCCTGGCGTCCCGCCGAGCGCGTCCCGCTGGCGATGCTGGTGACCCGCACCGAAAAGGGCTTTGCCTGCGATCCGTTCATGCGTGCCTGGTTCATCCCATGCTTCGGCGCCTCGCTCGCGGATCTTGCGGCGAAGATCCCGACACGCGAGCAGGCCACGCGCAGCCGCTCGATCTGGCTGGTCGAGGACAGGCAGCCGGACCGCACCGCCACGGCGATCTTCGAGCATGTCTGGTTCTCGTCGAAAGCCGTGAGCGTCCGCGGCTGACCTATCGAGGGCGGACCAAATCTCGCGGCCTTTGTCGGGACGGGCGCGGTTGCTCCGTCCTTGGGTTGAAGTCCGGCCGCGATGGCGTGGCCGCAAGCAAGGGAGAGCACAATGAGAAAGATCATCGCCGCGACCTTCGTCAGCCTCGATGGCGTCATGCAGGCGCCGGGAGGGCCGGAAGAGGATCCGGTCGGTGGCTTCGAATTCGGCGGCTGGACGTTCCACTATTTTGACGAGGTGGGAGGCGCGGCAATGGAGGAATTGTTCTCCAAACCCTTCGCCCTGCTGCTCGGCCGCAGAACCTACGACATCTTCGCCGCGTACTGGCCCTACCAGAAAGATCCGATCGCGGATGCGTTCAACCCCGCGACCAAGTATGTGGCGACCCATCGGCCGGATACTTTGACCTGGCAGAACACGCACGCGCTTGGGCCCGATATCATCACGGCTTTGCGTCGCCTCAAGCAGGAAGATGGACCTGACCTGCTCATCCAGGGATCTGGCGATCTCATTCAGACCCTGCTCGCCAACGGGCTGATCGACGAGATCCGGCTGATGATCTTCCCGCTGTTGCTGGGCAAGGGCAAGCGGCTGTTCGGCGAGGCCGCGATGCCGGCCGCTTTCAAGCTTGTCAAATCGCAGACTTCGACCACCGGCGTCATCATCGCGACCTATGAGCGCGCGGGCGAAATCAAGGTGGGCTCCTTTGTCACGGGCGAGCCATCCCCGGCCGAACTCGAGCGGCGCAAGAACTGGAAGTAAATTCGGGCATCAGGCAGCCTGCGATCGCCGCGCCAGCCCATCGCGTATATGGCGTGCGAATTCCTGCGCCGCCGTGCTCACGCCATGCCTCGGCAGGTGCAGGTTGATGGCAAAATTCGGCAGCGGCGGCAGGCCGCTGTCGAACGGCAATATGTCGAGATCGGCTGGCACGGTGGCAGCGAGCCATGTGGTGACGGCGAGGTCGGAACGCACCGTCGCCGTCGTCGCGTCGATGTTGCCGTTCTCGAACACGCTGCGCCATTCCAGCCCATGCTCGTTAAGTGCCGCCAGCACCACCGGCCGGAAGGCGCAGGTGTCGGCAACGATCGAGACGGGCAATGGCCGCTTGGCGCGAGCCACCCCACCCCTTGCGCCGACCCAGACCAACCGATCGATGGCCAGGCATTCGCCAGAGGTCGGGCCGACCCGCTCCTCGATTACCGCGAGGTCGATGGTTCCGGCCGCCAGTGCCGCCGCCAGTTCCGGCGAGGAGGCGCAGACCAGCGATATCTCGACCTTCGGATAGGCCTCGGCATAGGCCTTCAGGACGGGAGCCAGCAAGGTGCCGACAAGGTCGTAGGGAACGCCGAGCCGCACCTGTCCGGCGACAGCGCTCCCCACCATCTCGGTCCATATCTCGTCATTGAGGCTGAGCAGGCGCCTTGCCTTGTCGAACAGTCGCTCGCCGGAATGGGTCAGCCGCAGACCGCGCCGGTCGCGCTCGAACAGCCCGCAGCCGAGCGTGTCTTCCAGCCGCTTGACCTGCTGGCTGACCGCGCCCTGAGTCAGGTGCAGCGCGTTGGCCGCCGCCGTCATGCTGGCCTTGTCGGCGACGGTGACGAAGGTGCGCATGAGACTGGTATCGAGATTGCGGATCATCATCAGCATTATAAATGCTAATGATCATCATCGCAAACATTGCATTTACTGATGTCACGCTCAGTCTACCATGAAGCCTTTGACAAAGGATGCTACATGCTCCAGCCGATCCTGCCGCTCATCCTGTTTGCCTTCGTGGCTACCGCCACGCCCGGCATCGCCACGACCTTGTCGACCGCTTCCGGAGCGCAGTTCGGTTTTCGCCGTTCGGTACCGCTGATGATCGGCAGCGCCGCCGGCCTCGCTACCGTGACGGGGGCGGCCGCCGCCGGCCTCGCCAGCCTGCTGCTTGCGGTGCCTTCGCTGCAACTGGCGATGAAGGTGATCGGCTCGCTTTATCTTCTGTGGCTGGCGATCAAGATCGGTCGCGCAGGGCCACCCAACCTTGACGTCACCATGGCCAAACCGAACAGCTTCCTGGGCGGCGCCGGCATCCAGTGGATGAATCCCAAGGGCTGGGCGATGGGCCTGGGCGCGGCGGCTTCGTTCGCCGCCCTCGCCGACGGACCCGGACAACTCGCACTGCTGCTCGGCTCGACCTTTGGCCTCACCGCTGCCATCTCGCTGTCCGTCTGGTGCATCGCCGGCATGGTGCTGGCCAGGCTGCTCAAAACCGAGTGGCAATGGCGCGCGCTCAACATCGTGCTGGCGCTGGTGCTCGCCGCCTCGATCATCCCGATGTGGCGGACGGCCTGACGGCCGGCCGCCACGTCAGCCTAAGCCGCGTAGCGCGGGGCCGGCTTGTCGGCGTGCAGGCTGCCATAGAAGGCCTGGCGGGCGCCTAGGAATGTGTCCAGCTTTCCCGTGTCGGCAAGCGCCGGCACGGTGACGGCCTCGCCCCTGGCCAGGCCGACAAGGGCGGCGTCGACCATATCGTCGGCGGTCATGACGATCTCCTTCGGCAACTGGTCGATATCACCGCCGGAAAGCTCCCAGAAATCGGTCCGGGTCGCGCCCGGCAGCACCACCTGCACCGTCACTCCGGTGCCCGCGACCTCGCGATGCAGGGCTTCGGTGAAGTTGACGACATAGGCCTTGGTGCCGCTGTAGATGCCGCCGAACGAGGTGTCGAAGGCCAGGACCGAGGCGATGTTGACGATCCCGCCCCGGTTGCGCGCCAGGAGCCCAGGCAGCACGGCACGCGTCAGCCGGGTCAGAGCCACGACATTGACCTTGATCATGCGCTCGGCCGCGTCGGCATCGGCGGTTGCCACCACTGCCTGACCGCCAAGGCCGGCATTGTTGACCAGCAGCGTCACGGTTTCGTCGGCTGATATCGACTGCTCGACACGGCGCACATCGCCGTCGTCGGACAGATCGGCGCTGATCACGCTCACGTTGCGGCCGTGGTCATGGCGCAACTTCTCGGCCAGCGCCTGCAGCCGGTCGGCACGGCGCGCCACCAGCACCAGGTCGTAGCCCTGCCCCGCCAGACGGTCCGCATAGACGGCGCCGATCCCCGATGAAGCGCCGGTGACGACCGCCGTGCCCTTGTTGTCATTCTTGCTCATTGTCACGTTCCTTGTGTTCGCTGGCTCGGCCCCGGTGGATAAATATCGGCCGGCCAGGCTGTTATCCGAATTAGTGGTATATGCCACTTTTCGCGAAGTAGGTATATGCCACTATCTTGTCAACGGCGGCGGCGAAAACTATTTCTGCGGCAGGCTGGCGCACCTGCCAGGACAATTCCAGCAAGTGCCCAGCGGTTTTGCGTCCGGAATTGCATACAAGACAGAGCATTGGAGGCGATGCGTTTCGCCGGAGATGCTCCACAAGGAGCGACCATGAGTGAAGCTGACGGATTTAGCCGTTGCAACAATGCCACCTTGCGGCGCACCGCACGCAGGCTCGGCCGGTTCTACGACGACGCGCTGGCGCCTTCCGGCCTGAAGGGCACGCAGTTCGGCTTGCTGTTCCAGATCAGTGTCGGCAGCGAGCCGGCGATGGGAGCCATTGCCGAGGCGCTGATCATGGATCTGTCGGCGCTCGGCCACACGCTGAAGCCCCTGGTCCGCGACGGCTATGTCGAAACCTTCCCCGACAAGGACGATCGCCGCGTCAAGCGCGTACGGCTGACGTCATCAGGACAGGCCAAGCTCGACGAGGCGATCAAGCTATGGAGCGTCGCTCAGCGGCAATTCGAGGCTATGATTGGCGCGGAGCAGGCCGCGAAACTGAGGGCCACACTCGATGAAGTGGCTGCGTTGAAGCTGGAATTGCCCGCGGCCACTCCTTCCAGCTGAAGAAGCGGCCGCGAAAAAACAAGGATGCAAGCCTCGGGGCCGGCCTTTATTCCGCCGGCATGGTGACGGCCCGGGCAAACATCCGCCCCGCCAGCACGATGCCGAGCCCGACGATCGGAAACACCGCCGCGACCAGACCGAGATCGGCGGGCGCGCCGTAGCGCAGCACGCCACCACCGACCACCGCGCCCACCGCTACGCCGAGATAGAGCGCCGAACCATTGAGCGACAGCACGATTGGGGCGGCGTCCGGCGCCAGCTTGATGATGCGGCTGGCCTGCGCCGGCGGGAACGCCCAGCCGACGATGCCCCACGGCACCATCATCGCCATCAGCGCCGGTCCGGCAATGTGCTGCGGCAGGAAGGTCGGGATGACCGACAGGATGATCAGCATGGCGGCACTCAACACCAGCGACCAGCCGACGGTGCGCGTGGCGCCGAAACGGTCGGCCGCCTGGCCGCCGGCAATGTTGCCGATGACCGCGCCGACGCCGAAGGCGAGCAGCATGCCGGGCAGCGCGATCTCGCTCAGCCCGCCGCCCTCGATGGCAAGCGGCGCGACATAGGCAAAGACGGTGAAGGCACCGACCAGCGCCAGCAATGTCGTCACCAGGATCGGCATCACGCCGGGACGCATGGCGGCCGCCAGCCGGCGCTTCAGCGGCAGCCTGGTGCCGATGATGCCGCGCGGCAGGCGGTACCACAGGATGGCGCCGGACAGCGCGCCAAGGCCGGCAATGGCATAGAAGGTGCCGCGCCAGCCGGCGATGGCCGCGACAAGCGCGCCAAGCGGCGCCCCGACAGCGACGGCCACCGTGGTGCCGCCGACGACGACGGCGATGGCGCGGGCGCGGTGATGATCGTCCACCAGCGCCACCGCCGTGCCTTGCGCGGTCGCCGCGAACAGGCCCGACGACAGCGCCATGATGATGCGTGCGACGAGCAGCACTTCGAAGGATGAGCTCAAGGCGGCGACGACATTGCCGACGACGAAGAACACCAGCGTCCACAAGATCACGCGGCGCCGGTCCCATTCGCCGGTCAGCGTCGCCAGGATCGGCGTGCCCACGGCATAGGCGAGCGCGAAAGCGGTGATCAGCGAGCCGGCGAGCGGCACGGAGATGCCGGCATCCCTGGCGATATCGGGCAGGAGGCTGGAGATGACGAAGCCTTCGGTCGAGATCGCAAACGATCCGAGCGCAAGCCAGAAAATTCTCTTGTCCATGGGAAAGCGTCCTTAGTTCAAAAGTTATTGAACAATTGGACATAAAGGGGCATCATGTCAATGAAGCCAGGCAAAAATAGCATAACCATGCTGACAGCCCTGTGTCAGGACGGCCATGAAGTGGAGAAACAGTGTGTATGGACCGGGCAGGATCGACGCGTTGAAATCGGCCCGAACTGTGCTTAGGTTCCAGCCATGACCTTGCCACACCCCAACACGGACCAGATCAGCCTGCCCATTGTGCTCGGCGTGCTCGGCGACCCGACGCGGCTTGCGATCGTGCGCTATCTCGCCAGCAAGGAAGGCGTGCCGCTGAACTGCAGCCGCTTCCTCGATCTCGGCTCGAAGACTAATCTGAGCTACCACCTCGCCAAACTGCGTGAGGCCGGTGTCACCCGCGCCGAAGTGGTCGGCACCAACCGCATGATCACGCTGCGCCGCGCCGATCTCGACGCCCGCTTCCCCGGCCTGCTCGACAGCGTCATCGCGGCTGCCGCGGACGACGCCGCCCTGCCGGCCGTCGGCGGCCACGACATCGAAGTGTCGGCCTGACGCATTTCCTTTCCCTCGCGAAGCGGGAACTCATGTCCCTGTCAGGGTCGCCCTTTCGACCAGTCCTTCGCCAGCCTGTGGAGCCCCCTCGAAAATGCGCTTAGCCCGCTACGACATCGTTACCTTGGGCGGCGCCGGCCAGCCGGATCGCTTCGAGACGATCGCCGTCGAGTACACCACGAGGCGGCGGGCCAGTCCGCCGTCATGATTAGCCTCAATTTCCGGCTTACATGGCGGCGCGTCGTCCCTTATAGAATCGGCCTAACGTGCGGCAAGATGGCCGCGGCATGGAATTTCGAGTATCGGCGCACGGCCAGATGATGAGGCGCACAGTTACGCTCCGAACAGGTTTGCATGCGCTGGTTGCGGTTCCGCTGCTGATGGCGGCGTGGCCGGCTGTTGTCCCGGCCCATGCGGAAGAAGGTCCCTTTATCTCCGTTGTCACCGGGCTCGCCCCCGACGACCTGCTCAATGTGCGCGCCAAGCCGTCGGCGATCGGCAAGACCGAGGCCCGCCTGGCGGCCGGTGCGAGCGTACGGAACCTCGGCTGCAACGACATTGACGGTCATCCCTGGTGCAAGATCGAGTCTGACAATCCCAAAGCCACCGGCTGGGCTCCCGCGCGCTACCTCGTTCCCGTCAATCCGGCGACCGTGCCCGACGAGGCCGCGGATACGCCCGCCATGGCCACCGACGCCGCCGCGACGCCCGATGCACCCGACCTGACCGCTCGGCTGGGTGATGCGAACCAACCAGCCAGCCCCGAAGCCCCGCCGAAATCCGCGGCGGAGATCGCCATGCAGGATGCCTATGGCCTGGCGCTGGCTGCGGCTGAAAACGGACCCGCGGCCGAAGAGCCAACCGGGGCCACGGCCGGCGATGCCGGCCTGCAAATTCCCTGCGCCCGCTACGTTGGACAGCCCATGGCGCC
This sequence comes from Mesorhizobium sp. B2-7-3, assembly GCF_006440715.1. NCBI lineage: Bacteria > Pseudomonadati > Pseudomonadota > Alphaproteobacteria > Hyphomicrobiales > Phyllobacteriaceae > Mesorhizobium > Mesorhizobium sp. B2-7-3. Next base: position 462,005 of record NZ_VFTY01000003.1, on the reverse strand, counting down.
TTGCGCGGCGAGCGTGACGCGCAAGGGCACGGACAAGGCCGACGTGACCGTGACCTGGCCCGATGGCGGCAGCCGCGTCATCTCCTTCGCTGCCGGCCTGCCGGCAAGCTCGGACGCCGGCAGCGAGTTCCGCTTCACCCGGGAAGGCAAACTCAACATGATCCGCATCGGCGTGTCGGAGCGGTTCGAGATCACGGACACGGTGGTGCTGGGGGATTAGAGTTCGGCGACTTTTGCCGTGGCTGCCTGATTGCTGGGGTTTGCGCCGCCCTCATTGCCCTGCCGGGCATTTCTCTCCGTATAATGACGGGGAGAAAGATGCTGGCCGCAACCTTGCGCTCTTCTTGCAACAGCGGTGATTGGCGACACCGGCGACGGCAGCACCCCTCTCCCCGTCGCTATACGGGGAGAGGATGCCGGCAGGCAGGTGAGGGGCAGCGCCAACGCACTGCAAGATACCCATTCAAACCCAACGCGCGCGCCCAGCCTGTGCAGCCCCGCCCAATCCCGCATTTTCGGGGTTACATCGGGCAAAACTCTTCCCTATAAGGCCCTCCTAGCCTGATACCAGAATCGCGAGCACAACCGGCCGGGTCTTCCCGTCCCGGTTTTTTGTGCAAGCCCGCTGCCGAACGGAATTCATAGACATGCCCAGACGCACCGACATCAAGTCGATCCTGATCATCGGGGCCGGCCCCATCGTCATCGGCCAGGCCTGCGAATTCGACTATTCCGGCACCCAGGCCTGCAAGGCGCTGAAGGAAGAGGGCTTTCGCGTCATCCTGGTCAATTCCAACCCGGCCACCATCATGACCGACCCGGAACTGGCCGACGCCACCTATATCGAGCCGATCACCCCCGAAGTGGTCGCCAAGATCATCGCCAAGGAGCGGCCCGACGCGCTGCTGCCGACCATGGGCGGCCAGACCGCGCTCAACACCGCTTTGTCGCTGCGCCGCATGGGCGTGCTCGAGCGCTACAATGTCGAGATGATCGGCGCCGACGCCCATGCCATCGACAAGGCCGAGGACCGCGCGCTGTTTCGCGAGGCGATGAAGACGATCGGGTTGGAAACACCGAAGTCGATGCTGGCCAACGCCACCGACGTCAAGAACGCCGACCGCAAGACGCATGAGGCCGAGCGCGCCGCGCTGAAGGCCGAGAAGCCCGACAATCTCGACGCCGAACTCGATGCGCTGGAAACCCGCTGGAACCTCGGCGAAGGCGACCGCAAGCAGCGCTACATCAGCCACGGCATGGCGATCGCCGCCCAGGCCCTCGACCATGTCGGTCTGCCGGCCATCATCCGCCCGTCCTTCACCATGGGCGGCACCGGCGGTGGCATCGCCTACAACAGGGCCGAATTCTACGACATCGTCCAGTCCGGCCTCGACGCCTCGCCGACCACCGAAGTGCTGATCGAGGAGAGCGTGCTCGGCTGGAAGGAGTATGAGATGGAGGTCGTCCGCGACAGAGCGGACAATTGCATCATCGTCTGCTCGATCGAGAACATCGACCCGATGGGCGTGCACACGGGCGACAGCATCACCGTCGCCCCGGCGCTGACCTTGACCGACAAGGAATACCAGATGATGCGCAACGCCTCGATCGCGGTGCTGCGCGAGATCGGCGTCGAGACCGGCGGCTCCAACGTGCAGTTCGCCGTCAACCCGGCCGATGGCCGTCTCGTCGTCATCGAGATGAACCCGCGCGTCTCGCGCTCGTCCGCGCTCGCCTCCAAGGCGACTGGCTTCCCGATCGCCAAGATCGCCGCCAAGCTTGCCGTCGGCTACACGCTGGACGAGTTGGAGAACGACATCACCGGCGGCGCCACGCCCGCCTCGTTCGAGCCGAGCATCGACTATGTCGTGACCAAGATCCCGCGCTTTGCGTTTGAAAAGTTCCCCGGCGCCGAGCCGGTGCTGACCACGGCCATGAAGTCGGTCGGCGAAGTCATGGCCATCGGCCGCACCTTCCAGGAGTCTTTGCAGAAGGCGCTGCGCGGTCTCGAAACCGGCCTCACCGGCCTGGACGAGATCGAGATCCCCGGCCTCGGCGCGACCAACAGTGCCGATGACCGCAACGCCATCCGCGCCGCCTTGGGCACGCCGACGCCCGACCGGCTGCGCATGGTGGCGCAGGCGATCCGCATGGGCACCTCGCTGGAAGACGTGCACGCCATGTGCAAGATCGACCCCTGGTTCCTCGAACAGATCGCCGGCATCGTCGCCATGGAAGCCCGCATCCGCGAGCACGGCATTCCCGGCGACGCCGTCAATCTGCGTATGCTGAAGGCGATGGGCTTCTCCGACGCCCGCCTCGCGTCGCTGACGAAGACCGACGCTGAAGTCGTTCAGAAGATTCGTGAAAAGCTCGACGTTCATCCGGTTTACAAGCGCATCGACACCTGCGCCGCCGAGTTCGCCTCGCCCACCGCCTACATGTACTCGACCTACGAAGTGCCCTTCGCCGGCGCGCTCGCCAACGAGGCGCAGGTCTCGGCGCGCAAGAAGGTCGTCATCCTCGGCGGCGGCCCGAACCGTATCGGCCAGGGCATCGAGTTCGACTATTGCTGCTGCCACGCCGCCTTCGCGCTGCGGGACGCCGGCTATGAAGCGATCATGATCAACTGCAACCCCGAGACGGTCTCGACCGACTACGACACCTCGGACCGGCTCTATTTCGAGCCGCTGACGGCGGAGGACGTGCTGGAGATCCTGCGCGCCGAGCAGGCCTCGGGCGAGCTGGTCGGCGTCATCGTCCAGTTCGGCGGCCAGACGCCGCTGAAGCTGGCCGACGCGCTGGAGAAGGCAGGCATTCCGATCCTCGGCACCTCGCCCGACATGATCGATCTCGCCGAAGACCGCGACCGCTTCCAGAAGCTGCTGCACAAGCTGAACCTCAGCCAGCCGAAGAACGGCATCGCCTATTCGGTCGAGCAGGCCCGCCTCGTCGCCGGCGAGCTCGGCTTCCCGCTGGTGGTGCGCCCCTCCTATGTGCTCGGCGGCCGCGCCATGCAGATCATCCATGACGAGGGCATGCTGCAGTCCTATTTGCTCGACACCGTGCCCGGCCTGGTGCCTGAGGACATCAAGCAGAAATACCCCAACGACAAGACCGGCCAGATCAACACGCTGCTGGGCAAGAACCCGCTGCTGTTCGACACCTATCTCTCCGGCGCCATCGAGGTCGATGTCGACTGCCTCTGCGACGGCAAGGCGACCTTCGTGTCGGGCATTCTCGAACATATCGAGGAAGCCGGCATCCATTCGGGCGACAGTGCCTGCTCGCTGCCGGTTCACTCGCTGCCCTCGGACCTCGTCGACGAGCTGGAGCGGCAGACGGCGGCGCTCGCCCGCGCGCTCAATGTCGGCGGACTGATGAACGTGCAATACGCGATCAAGGACGGCACGGTCTATGTGCTGGAGGTCAACCCGCGCGCGTCGCGCACCGTGCCCTTCGTCGCCAAGACCATCGGCCGCCCGATCGCGAAAATCGCCGCCCGCATCATGGCCGGCGAGACGCTGGAAGACGCCTTCGCCCATTACGGCGCCATGCCCGACCCCAGGAACCCCGGCCATATCGCGGTCAAGGAAGCCGTCTTCCCCTTCGCCCGCTTCCCCGGCGTCGACATATTGCTCGGCCCGGAAATGCGTTCCACCGGCGAGGTCATGGGCCTCGACCGCGATTTCGCGCTCGCCTTCGCCAAGAGCCAGCTCGGCGCCGGCGTCGACCTGCCGCGCTCCGGCACGCTGTTCGTCTCGGTGCGCGACGAGGACAAGAAAGGCATCCTGCCGGCGGTCAAGCGCCTCGCCGGCCTCGGCTTCAAGGTGCTGGCCACCTCGGGCACGCAACGCTTCCTCGCCGAAAACGGCGTCGACGCCCAGAAAATCAACAAGGTCCTGGAAGGCCGCCCTCACATCGAGGACGCCATCCGCAACCGCCAGGTCCAGATCGTCTTCAACACGACCGATGGCCAGAAGGCGGTGTCGGACTCGAAGTCGCTGCGGCGGGCGACGCTGATGCAGAAGGTGCCGTATTACACGACGCTGTCAGGCGCCGCGGCTGTGGCAGAGGCGATCGCGGCGCTGAAGGCCGGGAGCCTGGAGGTCAGGCCGCTGCAGGAGTATTTTGCTTAGGGGCACATCCACGTTCATTAGAATAACGGAATAATTATCTTGTATATAACTATGGCGTAGGATAGCACGACCAACAATATACCAATTATTATGTAAGACTCATACCATCGAAACGCATCCATGACTCCAATTGGCTTTCGTGCCTTACCAAATACAACTGCCTCTATCTCTGCCTCATCAGATCGATAATTCAGCCAAGCAAATAGTCCAGCAACCAGCGTCATGACACAAATCGCCGATACCGCTGCGGCGCACCAGAAAAGGCCCCAAGTGCCAAGCTTAGCAATATCGCTACTCAGACTATGGTCAGAGACACTTCGCACCACCTGAAATTGTGCGGCAAATATGACCGCCAAAACCGCTTGATAAAAGGCTCCGATTAGAAATGTGGTCTTGTTGAGCTCTTTCTTTTGATCCAGGACATATTTATACCGCTCTAAGAGATACGGATTTTCCCTCATGGTGTAACCTATCCTCAGTAGCCAAATGCTTCGATCGATGAGTCTCTGCGGTCCCACGCGAATGGATCAAATATAGTCGAGTTAGTGTCCCGCAATGCGAGAACGAACGACTGCGAATCCTTCATATAATTCTTCAGCCACTCGAACCCGGCCTGACTAATAGCCCTATCAAGCAGATCCTCGCTAAAGACATCCCAGGTCCAGCGGAAGCTCCGCAGCAATTCTATAACCAAAAGATTCGCGGCCAATGAACGAAGATCCGCTAAGTCACCTGATGTACCCATTGAAAACAGCAAATTGGCTAGAGGAACCCCTGGTACCAAATACCTCTCCCGATTTGATACAAAGCTGCCCGCTACACCCAGTCCCCGCGCCTGAACTGACGGGCCGGGTACATTGAGTCTATCACCACTCGCAGCCCTAGTCGTGCGTAGCCGTTCACGAGCCTCCCGCAGCATATGCCAGAACTTTATTTCCCGCTGAGCGATCTGATTAAAAACCGTAACAGTTGAAAGCCAATTTGGATTGCCTTCCCGCTTCACCCACCGAAGCTCCAGTTGTCTAGCTTCCTGAGAAGCCACAATTTCAGAAATTTCAAAAGAGGCTTTAATATTTTCCTCAACATAAGCAGATGAATTAAGATTACACACAGTTATTCCAGAGTGATGGACGCCACTTTTATTGCCAAGCGTAGCCAAGATCTTCGATGTAGTCACGTTCAACGGAGCTTCCTTAACAAAATACTCTATAGATTTGTATAGAGGGGATTCGACCGTCCAAAACTCTCTCGATCCAGAGAGATCAGTCATCGTAATATTTGATCTACCGCTAGAATCCTCAACAAGCACAAGCGGGACCTTCGACATTGATTCAGAAAGGAGCGCCGGCTTAGAAGCAGGAACTATTTGCCCAATCAAAGGAGTCGCGATGTAAGGTGCGACTCCAACGGCTCGCGAAAGGGAGTGACTGTCACTCGCAGAAAGTCGCTTAATCTCATCAGAGATATGGCGGGCATACATCTCGTAAATGGTCTGCAACATCTGCCTTTGCTCGGCCGTTTCTTCAAATGCCGAGCGTGCAACGTTCGTGCGGGGCGCCCCTTTCCCGACGGAGTTTGCTACCGCAAGGATAATCGGAGCCCTAAATCCTGGCGTGCTGTGCTCGACCGCCACACCTTCGATGCAAGTAGCGATTGGAGCAGGAACTTCATCGTCATCAACAGGCCCCCTCTCGCGTGGCACATCGACGAAACTCCAATCCTGAAATAATTCGTCCTTAGCGACCGCAAATGCCAGCGTAACACCCGCCTCAGTAAATTCCTTTACTTCCACTTCTCGTTTGTATCGAGGGCGTTGACGAGACGAAGAATCCAAGTACGACTGGATCGCCTCCTTTGGGGATTGATAGCCGATAACAACAGGGTCGTCATCATTGATTTTTACCCTCACTATACACCGCGGAAACATCAACCACGATTTTGCCACTCGCAACACTTCCCCAATACGTGCTGTAGGTCGCAGAATTATCTTCACAGCAGTGCCATGAGGATACATAGGTAACTGATCCCGATTGGAAACCTTATCAAGTAATTTTATTAGATACTTTCCATGGACAGACCTGAGTGCAATTCTTCTTGCCTTCTCCTCGTCATCGCTACATGTCGTAATCTCGACATCGTCGGAACCATAAAAGCCGAAAGTACTCCAATACCAAAGCGACTTATGGAGTGAAAATCTGGGAACTTCTCTTTGAATTTTGCATCTTGATAACGAGAAGACCCAACCTTCAGCAGATGGCTCTCTATTACCTCCTGCGACATGCCAGTCCCGTTATCCAATACCGTCAAAGAGCGCTCTGCGTCGCTCCAAACAATTTCCACAACTCCGCGCTTTTCGGATTCGACTTCGTCAATGTTCGCCTGAAGCCGAACTGCATCTAATGCATTTTGGGTAAGTTCCCTTAGAACAACTGTGGTATCGTTGTATAGCGTGTGTCCAGTTAGGAGATCGAGTATTTTATGTTGATCAAGCTCAAACTCGAACGAATCAGTCAGGAATCCTTCTGTATCAATGCTGTCCGTATTTATGTGACGCCACGGAAAAATGTATGGACTAACAACATCTCGGCTCGATTTTTGAATCGCTGCATAGGATTGATTAAGCTCCTTTTCGGCGTAGAATAAATAGCTTGTGAGTCCAAAGAAGCCATCGGGCTCTTTAAAAGTTGCATGCACTTCTATGGTATCGGATTGCACTGACTTACTCACATGCCCTTCCCGGTCCCTACCGAGCGCGGCACGTACAGTGCGCACAGCCCCCTGTTTTTGCCATTCGACCTGACTAATCGGGTCATTAGGGTTTATTAGTTGATATAGTACCCCCGGGGCTCGTTGCCTGGTAATTTGGAGTAAATCGACTGTACGCAGGATGACAGCACAATATTGGAGATTAACCGTCTCATCGGCACTACCATACGGCTGAGATATTTTAAAAACAGATGTGTCATCTATATTTGCGAGAGTATGACTTTCGCAGATAAGAGCCAGGTCACGCCTTACCGTGTAATCCAGAGGTTTAATCAAATCCTCAATGATCTTACGAATAGTCGAAGACGAATTGTCATCGTCCATAATTGTGCCATCAAGCCAGGCGCGAACCCTTTTTCCATGGCTGTATCGAACAAACTCTTGATAGCGTAGGCGATCAGCATCTTCTTGTTTCATCTGCTCAAGTCGAGCAACAAATTCCTTATGCTTCTCTGAGGGCAAAACCGGGTTGGCCAGAAAGGTCTTATAGTCGGGATTTTTCGCCCGATTTTTATATTCATCTTGACTAATCAAAAGGCCGAGATCGTGAAAATAAACCGACAGCACGATCATAAACCAATCGGCCGGCGTCATGTGAGACTTTGTTTCGTCCGGGATCACCCACTCGACAGTTTTCAGCATATCGACAACATGAGAAAAACTGTGGTCTGTATATTGATGAAAGAAACCAAGGGATTTCCATTCTGAAAGTATCTTCTGAATGGTAGACCTAATTTGATGTATATTTACTGGAAACGCTGGAAGTTTAGTTGCTTCTAGCGCGTGCAATTCCGCTTCCGTGAACGAGATTTCGGTCATTGTCTTCCCCCTAAGAACTTGATGACATGTACAATGATTTTGGCTTCTAAGGAAGACGTGAGGGAGCTTCATGCAGATCAATCCATGACCATAGGTCCGGTTCCCTCAAGCCACAGCCACACACTCGATCTCGATATCAAACTCCATCGGCCAGGACGCCACCGGCACAAAACTCCGCGCCGGCGGGTTCATGCTGAAATACCGCGCATAAACCCGGTTGATGGCGTTGTAGAAGCCGGAATTGACGGCATAGATGCGCACCATCACGACGTCATCCAGCGAGGTGCCGGCCGCTTCCAGGCAGTGTTTCAGCGCCTTGAGCGACGCCTCGGTCTGCGTTTCGATGTCGCCGCGCACCATCTCGCCGGTCACCATGTCCACCGGCGGCGTCGCCGAGATGAACACGAAGCCATTGGCCTTCACCGCCGTCGAGCAGGGCAGGCCGAGTGCGCGCACCTTGTCCGACATCACAGGCACTTCGATGACTTGTTTCTTCATGGTGATGCTCCCTGGGTTGGCAAGGAGCTTATCCCGGCACTGGCGGAACGCCAGTGGCAAACCCTCGGTTCAGAGCCGGAGCCCTATCCCTGCCCCGGATACGGCATGCCGTCCTTGTGCAGGAAGCGCCCGTCCGAACTCGGGCTCATCATGTCGATGTCGGAGCAGGTGATGACATCGTCCGGAGAGCGCGAGCCGACTTCCAGGTAGCGCGCCGTGACCGACGCGCGGTTGATCATGTGATGGCCGTTGCCGCTGTTCTTGGCGAAGGCAGCACTGTCACCGGCCTTGAGCAGCGTCTCGCCGCCATCCTCGACCAGCACCAGTTCGCCTTCCAGCACATGGACGAACTCGTCCTCGTGGCTGTGCCAGTGACGCTGGCTCGACCAGCCGCCGGGTGGCAATGTCATCAGGTTGACGCCGAAATCGGTAAGCCCGCCGGCATCGCCGAGGCGCCGGCGCGTACGGTCGGCGCAAGGGGCGTCGAAGGGTGCGGGGTAGCCCGAGCCCTTGCGCTCGGGCACGGATGCGAGATCGATCTTGGGCATGGGATGCTCCCGAGGTGAGGCGGCAGTGTAGCGCATGGCGGGTGGAGGCACAGGGCCAAGTTGCGCGTTTTGCCTGGGCGTATGCGACGTAGCGCCCTACGGCGCCCCCCTCTGTCCTGCCGGACAATCTCCCCCCAAGGGGGGAGATTGGCTGTTGTCGCTGCTTTCGCCAATTTTCAACAGCGCCAGGAAGAGAGCCGGCGCCGAAGCCGCCAATCTCCCCACTTGAGGGGGAGATGTCCGGCAGGACAGAGGGGGGCGCCGTAGAGCGCGGATCTCGAACCGTTCTCGCCCTAGCCACCGCCCAGCCCTAATGCGCCGCGCCGAGCTCCTTCACGTGCTTCTCGTGCATCTTCAGCGTCGGCAGCGTCTTCTTGGCGAATTCCTTCAGCGCGGGGTCGTCGCCCGATTTCGCATAGGTGCTGAACAGCGCGACCGCCTGCTTGTGGGCCTCAGTCTGCATCATGACGTATTTCTCATCGAACGCCTTGCCGCTGGCGGCTTTCAGCTGGTCCAGCATCTGCTGGTCCTTGGGCTGCAGCGCGGGTCCGGCGGGCTTGATCGAGGCGGTGGTCTGCCCCTTGCTCAGCGCCTGCTTGAAGTCCTCGCCGGCCTTGGTGTGGTCCTTGATCATCTGGCCGGCGAAGGCCTTGACGTCCGCCGAGGCGGATTTCTGTTCGGCGAGCTGGCTCGACTGGATCTCGAATTCATTGGCGCTGGGCACGGTGCCGACAAAGGTCGGGGTGTCGACCTTGCTGTCGGGCAACATGGGCGCGACCGCGTTCGAGTTGGTGCCGTTCGTCTGGGCAAGGGCGGCGGGCGCGACGGCGGTCAGCGCGACGGCGGCCATGGTCAGGAGCATTTTCATCTGGCGTCTCCGATCGGAATGGTTCCCTCGAGGAGTCCAACGCCGCAGATGCGGCGAGGTTGCCAGCCGTGTCCCTTCCCGTCGCGCCGTAGAAGGGAAAGCAGCCTTGCGACCGCGGCAGGATCTACGGACGACGAGGCCCCAGCAGAAAGGCTGTCATCGTCGCGCTCACGCACGCCACCGCCAACAAGGGGACGAAGCCCGAAGAGCCGGGGCTTCGGTGCATTGGACCAAGGCTTTCCGGAGCCGGAGCATTTTGAACCAACCCGTCCAGGTCGGACCTGCTCCCCCGTCGAACGGAATAGGCGCGCGTCAACTCCGCACCGAGCAGAAAGATTTCCGATGAATAATAGACCCAGAGCAGTATGACGAGCAGCCCTCCGGCCGCACCATAGGACGACGCGATCGCACTCGTGCCGATATACCAGCCGATAAGCGACTTTCCCAACGTGAACAGAGCGGCGGTCACCACGGCACCGATCCCGACATCCCGCCATTGCAAGGCACGGTCCGGCAGCACTTTGTAGATCGCGGCAAACATCACGGAGATCAGGGAAAAGGAAATCAGGGTGTTGATGGCGCTCAGAACAAATTGGCCGAACGGCAGATAAGCGCTGATCACGCTGCCCAGAGCCGAGATCGCCGCGCTCGCCGCCAGGGATACCAGCAACATGAAGCCGAGGGCGGCGACCAGGCCCAGACTTGCCGCACGCGCGCGCAAGAGACGCGACAGCGAATCTCCTTTCGCTTCAACCTTCCATATTGCATTCAGGGCCTGCTGCATCTCGCCAAACACCGCGGAGGCGGTGACGAGCAGAGTGGCCACGCCGATCAGGGCTGCCAGGGTCCCCGATGATTTGCTGGATGCCCCTTCGAGCGCCGTCTGAAGCAGCGCCGCGCTTTCCCGGCCCATCAGCCCCGATATCTGAGCAGACAAGGCCAACTGTGCCGCGTCATGACCAAAAGCGATGCCGGCTATCGCGACGACGATTATCAGGACCGGGGCTAGCGACGTGGCGGCATAAAACGCCATTGCCGCGCCATGGCTAAGGGCATTGTCGTTGACAAAGCCAACCACGCTTTCTCGCACCAAGTCCCATACGTCTTTAACTGCAGGGCGCACGTCTAATCCGTGAAGCGGGTCGCAAACCGTCTCCTATCAATGCAGCGGATCTTCCGATGTTCCGGCCGACTTGAGCGAGAGTTCCAGCAGCCACGTGAAGCGCGGATCAAGAACACGGGTCAAACACAAGGCATCCCCCGACGAGCCCGCCTGCCTCATCGAACAGGCCGACGGCGACCATGTGCTGAAGAGCCACTCGGAACTGAAGCGTGCGGACCGAGCGACTTCAGTGGCAGCACGCCTCGCTATATTGCAGCTGCTCGCCGAAATTCGGCCGGCCCTCCGGCGTGAAATCCATCAGGTTCCACAGGATCTCACAGGTGCCGATGGCGCGCGGGTCCTGGCCGGGCTCGGTCGGCGCGAAGCCGAGTTCCGACGACCAGAAATGCCTGATGCCGTCAGCGTCGCGGTGGAACACCGACAGCAGCGGGATCTGCGCGCCGTCCGCATCCTCGGCATTGTAGTCGCGCTTGAAGCTGTTGTTGGCCGACGACACCAGCCGCATGTTGCGCCAGCCGCGATCGCGGCCGAGCGTGACGAGGTTTTCCAGCGCCGTCCTGGCCACCACGGCGAAGTTGAAGCCGGCCGCTTCGAGATGGCCGACCGCGCCGTCGAACTGGTCGAGCAGGGCGGTGCAGGACGGGCATGGCTGGTCGGGCCGGGCGAGCTTCGCGGTACCGCCGCCGGCCGCGACGTCGCGCGTCTCCCGCGGATGGCGCGGGAACATCATGTTGTAGAGGATCAGCGTGTTCTTGCCGGCCGCGAACAGCTCCGACAGTTTTATCCTGGCGGGCTTGCCGGCTTCATCGAGGCCGTCGAATACATAATCCTGCGGCACCAGCCCGCCCGGCGGCAGCGCGCGGCGCGCCTCGGCCACGGCTTCCATGGCCCGGCGCAGCTCGATTTCCTTCTTCAGCAGCTTTTCGCGCGCGGTGCGGTATCTGGCGGATTCGTTGGGAAAGGTGATCATGATCGGCTCCTTGGTTCCGCGCGCCGGCGTCCCGGCGCGGTTGCTCTGCGATCCAAGGACGTTTGGCCGGAACCGGTCCCGACATTTCGCATCGGGCAGGCCCGGCCTTGCCACATCCCCGTTATCGGCTACAGCTGCGAGTGGAGAGAAGAATGCACGAAGCCGACGAGATCGACCTGCGCTGCCCGCAAGTGGTGGCCGACAATGCCGCCAAGGGCCTGCGGCTGCGCAAGCAGTTCGGCCGTGGCGGCACCGAGATCGGTGTCGCGCGGGCGACTGAGCTGAAGAACCGCGAGAAGCTGGCGCCTTCCACCATCCGCCGCATGGTCAGCTACTTTGCCCGCCACGAGGTCGACAAGCGCGGCAAGAATTACGGCAATGAGGAAAACCCTTCGGCCGGCACCATCGCCTGGCTCTTATGGGGTGGCGACGAGGGCCGCGCCTGGGCGCTGGAGATCAAGCAGAAAATCGGCAACGCGCCCGATATCTGAGGATGCCCTGCCCTCCGCTATGGCTTCGGGCGTTCGTCGCTTCAATCGACAAATCGTTGTCGATTGATCGGCTTCGCCGACCACTCCTCACCCCTTGACCCCGCCGGCTGTGAGGCCGGAGACGATCTTGCGCTGGAAGATCAGCACCAGCACCACCAGCGGCACCGTGACGATCACCGAGGCGGCCATGATATTGCCCCAGGGTATCTCGAACTGCGAATTGCCCGAAAGCAGCGCGATCGCCACCGGCACGGTCCGCCGCGCGTCGTTGGAGGTGAAGGTCAGCGCAAACAGGAACTCGTTCCAGGCACCGATGAAGGCCAGCAGCCCGGTGGTCGCCAGCGCCGGCCACATCAGCGGCAGGAAGATGCGCGTGATGATGATCCACGGCGTCGCGCCATCGAGGATCGCCGCCTCCTCGACCTCCACCGGCAGGTCGCGCACGAAAGCGGTGAGCACCCAGACGGTGAACGGCAGCGTGAAGATCATGTAGGAGAAGATCAGCGCGAGGAGCGAATTGTAGAGGCCGAACAGCCGCACCAACTCGAACAGCCCGGCCAGCACCGCCACCTGCGGAAACATCGAGACCGACAGGATGGCGAACAGCAATGCCGAGCGGCCGCGAAAACGGATACGCGCCAGCGCGTAGGCCGCGGTGACGCCGAGGAACAGCGATAGCGCCACCACCGCGCCCGAAACCACCAGCGAGTTCAGCAGGTTGCGCAGGAAGGCGCCTTCGGACAGCACGTTGCGATAATTGCCGAGGCTGGGCGCCCTCGGCCACAGGTCGGCCTGGAACAGCTCGGTCCCCGATTTCAGGCTGGTGACGATGGCGTAATAGAACGGGAACACCGCGATCAGCACGATTGCTCCGACCAGCAGATAAAAACCTATGCGCTTCAGCAGCCACATCTCAGCGGCCTCCGTCCAGGCTTAGCCGGCCGATGCGGATGGTGAGCATGGTAAGCAGAGCGAGAATGAGGAAGAGCAAGGTCGAGGCGGCCGAGCCATAGGCGAACTTGTCGAACTCGAACAGGTTCTCGCGGGCGAACACCGACATCGACTTGGTGTGCGCATTGTTGGGCGTCAGCACATAGATCAGGTCGAAGATGCGCAGCGCATCGAGCGCCCGGAAGATCACCGCCACCATCACCGCCGGGCGGATCAGCGGCAAGGTCACGCGCCAGAAGATCTGCCAGGGATTGGCGCCGTCCAGCCTGGCGACCTCGATGATCTCGCGCGGCAGCATCTGCAGCGCGGCAAGGATCAGCAGCGCCATGAAGGGCGTCGTCTTCCAGATGTCGACGATCAGCACCGCCGCCATCGCCGTGTCGGCGCTGGCGGTCCAGGCAATCTTGTGGTCGATCAGCCCGAGGTTGACGAGCACGACATTGATGATGCCGAACTGGTCGTTCAGCATCCACTGCCACATCTTCGCCGAGACGATGGTCGGGATCGCCCAGGGGATGAGGATCGCCGCCCTGACGATGCCGCGGCCGGGGAATTCGGCGTTGAGCACCAGGGCGACGACCATGCCGAGGATCGTCTCGCAGGTCACCGAAACCACCGCGAACCGCACGGTGTTCCAAACGGCGCCCCACCAGACCGGGTCGAGAAGCAGCCCGTCGTAGATGACCCGCCCGCTCGGCATGCGCAGCACCGAGACGTAATTGGCCAAGCCGACCCATTGCCGGGCGTCGAGGTCTGACAGCGAGGCGTCGGTGAAGCTGAAATAGACCGTGCGCGCCAGCGGCCAGCCGGCAGCGGCGGCGAGCACCACAAGCATCGGCGCCAGGAACAGCCATGCCGAGCGCGCACGCTGGCGCGTCAGGCTCGAACCAGAGCGCGCATCGGCCGGGTGCGCGCTCACCAGCCCTTGCCTTTCAGCCGGGTCAGCGTTGCTTCGAGGTCGGCCAGATTGTCGGCGGCGCTGCCCTCGCCGGACAAGGTCTTGTGGACGGCGTTCCAGAACTGGCTCGACGCCTCGTTGTACTTGTTCCTGGTCACCGCCGAGGGCCGTGGCCCGGCATTGAGGAAGACCTCCTTCCAGTGTGGAATGATCGGCTGTTGCCGGGCGATGTCGGCATCGTCATAGAGCGCCTGGATGGTCGGCAGGTTGGCGGTCTTGAGCGTGCGGTATTTCTGCATTGCCGGCGAGGCGATGAACTTGACCAGCTCGATCGCGGCATCCGGGTGCTTGGAATATTTCGAGACCGCGAGATTCCAGCCGCCGAGCGTCGCCGCCGGCCGGGCGCCCTCGCCCGTGCCCGCCGGCAGCGGTGCGACATCGAACTTGCCCTTGATCGGCGACCCCTGGCTGTTGCCCAGCGCATAGGCATAGGGCCAGTTGCGCATGAAGACCGCATTGCCGGTCTGCCACACGCCGCGCGCCTCCTCTTCCTGGTAGGCGAGCACGCCGGGCGGGGCGATGGTGCCGATCCAGGCCTTCGCCATGTCGAGCGCGGCCGCCGCCCGGGGGTTGTTGATGGAAATCGCGCCATCTGGCTCGACGATATGGCCGCCGCCATTCGACACCACCCATTCGAACGCGTCGCAGGTCAGCCCCTCATAGGCATTGCCCTGGAAGACGAAACCCCAGATATCCCTGTTGCCCGACGCCCGCTCCCTGTCCATCACCAGCCTGGCGGTGTCGCCCAGCTCCTTCCAGGTGGTCGGTACCTTGGCGCCGTATTTGTCGAGCAGATCCTTGCGGTAGTAGAGCGCCGGCGCATCGGTGAAGATCGGCAGCGCCACCAGCCTGCCGTCGACGGTCTGCGACTGGATGATCGACGGGAAATGCTTGGCCACGACATCCCTGGTCGCCTGGGTCAGGTCGACGAACTGGCTGGCGAGCTGCGGCGCCCAGATGACATCGGTCTGGTAGACATCGACGTCGCTGTTGCCGGCGGCGAGCCACAGCCTGTACTGGCCGAACTGGTCGGTCCCGGACGACGGCATGGCGACGATGGTGACCATGTCGCCGCTCTCCTTCTCATAGCGGTCGAGGATCTCGCGCAGCACCTTGAGGCCGTTGCCGGTGTCGCCCGACACGATCGACAGCTCGACCGCGCGCGCCGGACCCGCCGCGAGCACGACAACGACGCTCAACGCCAGCAATGCGTGGAAAAGCTTCATCGCGGTGGATCTCCCTTGGCAGCCGGCGGCGCACGGCACCGGCAGCCGGTCAGACCCCACCGTTCATTGAATGCGGAGCAGCGCCTTGGGTTCCCGAACAGCCATCGTCGCCAGTCAGCCTTCCCAGGCGACGGGCCTCATGCCCAGCCGCTCGTAAAGCCGCACGGCGGCGGGGTTCTCGAGCGTATTGGTCTTGAGGTCGACATGGGCCGCGCCCCGGTCGCGAAAAATGGCGAAGGCGTGCCACATCAGCGCTTCGCCGACACCCTTGCCGCGCGCCTCGGGATGAACGGCCAGATCCTTGACGAACGCCGAGCTCCAGCACAGTGCAGCCGCCGCCAGCCTGCCCTTGGCGTCGATAACGAGGAAACACAGCGCCGGGTCGAATTGGGGATCTTCGGATATGCGTGGCCACCATTCGTCGAAGGGGCCGTCCGTGCCGTCGTCGAACACTTCGCCCAGCAACGCATGCAGGGGCAGCGCGTCGCCGCGCTCGAACGAGCGCATGACGAAGCCGTCCGGCCAATGCGGTGGAACGAGTGTCTCGTCGAGGATCTTGCGCAACCGGATGTCGTTCGGAGCCGGCGGGCGCGGTTCGGGCATCGCGCTCAGGCGTCGGGCTGAAGGCGCCCGCGCTTGCGGTCGACGCCGAGGCCGGTCGCCTCGAGCAGGCCTTTGCGCTTGGCGTCGAAATAATAGCCGGTCTGGTAGAGCCAGTCGGCCTTCTTGGCGTTGCCGTTGGACACCAGCCAGGCGCCGCGCAGATATTTGACCGCGTATTTGAGGTTGGTCTCGGCGTCGAACAGGCCCTTGGCCGGCCCATCATAGCCCATGCCGCGCGCCGTCGCGTGCTTGATCTGCATCAGCCCCCAATGGCCATTGTTGTAGGCCTTGGGATTATAGGTGCTTTCGCGGTTGACGACATGGCGCACCAGATCCACCGGCACCTGGTAGAAGGCGGCGTATTTGACGATCAGCCGGTCGACGTCGCCGCGCATGCCGGTCGCATGCTGCTCCGGCTCTACCGGCTCCGACGGGAACTGCACCAGAGCGGCAGGGTTCTGCGGCACGACATAGGCCACCTGCTGCACGCCAGGCAGTTTCTGGCCGCCCTTGGCAACCGCCGGTACGATGAGCCCGGCGGTCGTATAGGTCTCCGCCGACTGGATCGGTCGGCCGGCTTTCGCCGGGGCCGGCGCCTGCCAGGCATTGGCGGCCATCACGGCGGGCACGGCAGGCGCGGTTGGGGTCGCCCCGGCAAAGGCCGCGGCCGGCTGGGCGACGGCATCGAGGGCCGGTGCACCCGCGCTTGGAGTCGATTCAGTGGTCTGGACGGGGCTGATTCCGGAGGATTGCGGCAGCACCGAAACCGTTTCCGGCAAGGGGATGGTGAAGCCGGCATCGCTGCCGGCAACGGTCGCGGTTTCGGTCAGCGACGGCGCGGCCTTCATCTGCGAGGTCGAGGTGCAGCCGCTGATGCCGGCAGCGGCCACGATCACGCCGACGGCGATAAGGGTTTGTTTTGCTGGCAAGCCGCGTTCGGTGTCCGGTTTGTCGGGTGTTAAGATTTTCCTTACACCAGCGATTCCTGGGTAGCAATCGGGGCCATCTGGTGGTTTTCGGGTGGCGCGATGCAGGCAGCGATGCCATATTGTTCCTGATATGTACCGGCAGGAATCCCGGATTTCGCCGCTTTGCGGAAAGGAGTGCAGCATGGAAACGACATCTTCGATCACGGCCGGCCACGCAGTGTTAGAAACAGTGATCGGTTTCATGGGCATCGCTTGGAGCGAAAAGGGCCTGATCCGGCTTTGCCTGCCCGAACGCAGCCGCGAAGCGGTGGAGCGGCGGCTGATGCGCCATGCCGGCATTTCCGCCTCCACGGCCCAGCCATCATGGGTGGTCGAACTGATCGCCTCGATCAAGGCTTACGCCGCTGGCGAGGACGTCGATTTCACCGGCTTTCCCGTCGACCTCGACGGCGTCGACGATTTCCGCCTCGCCATCTACGACGCGGCACGAAAGCTCAGCTATGGCGAAACCACCACCTATGGCGAACTCGCCAAGCGCGCCGGCCATGCCGGCCTGCCGCGCGAAACAGGGGCGGCCCTTGGCGCCAATCCGGTGCCGCTGGTCATCCCGTGCCACCGCATCCTTGCCGCCGGCGGCAAGATCGGCGGCTTCTCGGCGCCCGGCGGCTCGACCACCAAGGAAAAGATGCTGGCCATGGAAGGCGTGCATGTCGGCCCGCCGCCGCCGGCGCAGGTGTCCTTCGGCTTCTGAGAGCAGTAAGCCGCTCCCGGGTGCTAATGGCGCCGGATGAATCGATGCCTGAAATGCTCATTGTCCGGCCGCTTGCAGTTGTACACCGGACAGGACTTGGTATCGGCGCTCGGCACATAGGCGCGTGTCCGCACCTCGCCCATGGTGCAGAACTGCTGGCTCTGCACATAGCGGTCATAGAGCGGCAGCCCCGGCACCCGGTTCGACTGATAGCGAAGGATAACCGCACCTTGGCGCGCGATCGTCGACTGAACCTTGCCGCAGCTCAGACGTGTGGGGTCGTAGCGCGAGATGGCCTGCGCCTGGGCGGCCACCAGCGTGAGGCAGGCGGCAAGCAGGATGGTTTTCATGGTCCTCTCCCTCGATCCGCCGCCCGGGACGGCACGATCTTGCGCCACGGTTTCACCAGATTGGGGCGGCCGTTGGGCGGCCCCGGATCACGACGTTTTCACGCAGTCTTGTTTTTTGTGCGAAAGCAGCCTATATCAGCCCCATTGATATTTCGGCCGATCGATCCGGGCCTCGCGATCTTCGCGTTTGCTGACGTCTATCTCCAAAATCTCGATGCACACCGGCTGGACTTCGGTCCGGTCATACCAAAGCAAATGTGAAGGACTATTTTTATGGCAACTGGAACGGTCAAGTGGTTCAACGCCACCAAGGGTTTCGGCTTCATCCAGCCTGACAGCGGCGGCGCGGACGTTTTCGTCCACATCTCGGCTGTCGAGCGCGCTGGACTGTCGACCCTGGTCGAAGGCCAGAAGATCAACTTCGAGATCGAGCAGGACCGCCGCACCGGCAAGTCGTCCGCTGGTTCTCTGAGCAAGGCAGCCTGATTTTGAAAATGGCGCGCGCCGGACGAGAGTTCGGGGCGCGCGGCAAGTCACGGATGTACTGACGGTCGCGCGAGAAGCGCGCCGGAGCGGAAAGACCCGACAAGCTGGAACAGCAGATAGCTGCCAGCCCGGACCGGACGCTCCCAATCAGGCTACCGAAATGGGAAGGCGGGATTTATCCCGCCTTTTTATTTGTCTGGGGTTTGGCGAAGGCGGCGAAGCTGCTGTCCTTCTCCCCCTCTCCATACGGGGAGAAGTGCCCGGCAGGGCGATGAGGGGCACCGCCAACGTTTCGGAATTGCCCCTTTTTGAACTTACCCCGAAAGGCTGGCCGCCGCCCCTCATCTGGCTGCCGCCATCTCTCCCCGTATGGAGACGGGGAGAAGGACGCTGCGGCACCGCTTTCGCCAACTACCGGCCGCCCTACCCCACCCATTCGATCGGCACATGCCCCGGGTCCGCCTCCACGCGGCCGAGCCAGGCGACCACCGCCGGATAGGCGTCGAGTTGGAAGCCGCCCTGCTCCGCCGTGTGGGTATAGGCATAGAGCGCGATGTCGGCGATGCTGAATGTGCGGCCGGCGAAGAAGGCGTTGTTTTCGAGATATGTGTTCATGACGCCGAGCGCCTTGTTGCCGCGCTCCAGCGTCACAGCCAGCCGCTCCGGCGTGGCATCCGCTGCGCGTTCCGGAAAGGTCAGCAGTGCCTTGCGCACGGCGATGTAGGGCTCGTGGCTGTATTGTTCGAAGAACAGCCACTGATAAGCGAGCCCGCGCTCATATTTGTCCGCGGGCAGCAAGCGCGTGCCTTCGGCGAGATAGAGCAGGATGGCGTTGGATTCTGCCAGCCGCCGGCCGTCGTCCAGTTCCAGCAGTGGCACCATGGCGTTCGGGTTCTTGGCGACGAAATCGGCCTTGCGCGTATCGCCGGTATGCGAACTCACCTCGACGGTGGTGAAGGCCAGGCCGAGCTTGGCCATCAGTAAACGCGGCTTGTAGCAATTGCCGCTATCGATCATGCTGTAAAGTATCATCATGGTTCCCCGGAGCGCTGCTTCTGCGAGCGGATTATCGCAGCGGCGCCATCCTCAACCAATGATTTGTTTTGGCGCGACCATCAGCGCCGCTTATGCAATGGCACGACCTTGTTGTCGAAGCCCAGCAGCGCATCGACGGCAAGCGGCTCTTCGTTGAAGATGGTGCCGGCCAGCGCCGGACGCCCGAGAAGAAAGCCCTGCAGCAAATCGACCCCGCCTTCGAGCGCGACACGCAAATGGGTGGGCTGCTCGATGCCCTCGACCAGCACCTTGGCACCGCGATCGTGGAGGCTGGACACCAGCGGGCGGAAGAAGCGTTCCGCGGCGGCGTGGCGGCAGAATTCCGCGAACCAGCCGCCATCGATCTTGACGATGTCGGGCTGAAGCAGGCTCACCCGCTCCACGGTCGAGTGGCCGGTGCCGAAATCGTCAATGGCGATGCGGATGCCGTCGCGCCGCATTTCACGCACCAGTCTGGCCAGCAGCGCATCGTCCGCCGCCTGCTCGGTGATTTCACACACGAGCATTGCCGGAGCCAGGCCAAGTTCGTCGAGGTGCCGGCTCATCAGCCGGATCTCGGCCAGCGCCCGTCCAGCATGGTCGTTGACCAGGGGATTGTAATTGAAGAACAGGTCGAGCCCGTCGACCCCGATATTGTGGAAATTCCTCAGATGCAGCACCCGGCACATTGTTTCGACGTACAGCCGCTCCGGAGCCGCGACGCTGTCGAAGAACATCCGCGGCGACACTGGCCGGCCGGCGCGGTGCGGTTCGATCAGGCCCTCGACGGCCACGGGATGCAAGCTGCCGCCGCGCGGGGCGTAGATCGGCTGGTAGGCGCTGCGCAGGCGGAAGTCGCCATGGATGCCACATTCGATGCCGATCTCGTCGACGAAGATCGCATCGCCGACGGTGCGCCGCCGCTCGACGCTCATGGCGCCACCTTGCGCCCGAAAGCTTTTGCGGGCCTCCCGGTGCGTGGCGCGACGGGGGCGGGAGCGGGCGCATGGCTCGGGGGAGGAACCGGCTCGGGACTGCCCTGGCCGAAAGCGCGGAAACTCGTCGGCGCCAGTTCTGGGCGGGCCAGCACATAGCCCTGGACCATCGAGGCGCCCGATCGTTCCGCCAGCTCCAGTTGCCAGCCTTCCTCGATGCCTTCGAACACCGTGCGGATGCCCTGGTCCTCGAAGCTCCTCACCATGGATGTCAGCAGCGCGAAACCGGCGCCCGATTCCATCAGTTGCGTGATCCAGTGCGCATCGAACTTGACGATGTCGGGGCGCAATTCCTTGACGCGGGTGATGTCGGAATCGTCGGCGCCATAGTCGTCGACGGCAATCCGGAAGCCGTTGGCCCTGAGCGCGGCGACGAAGCCGTGCAGGGTTTCCTGCGATGCCGATCTCTGCTCCGTCACCTCGCAAACGACGCGGCCCGGATCGATGCCGGCTTCCTGCAGCACCAGCCGCATGTCACGCAAGGCATTGTCGGCGACAGCGCGCTCGGTGAACACCGACGGGTCGAAATTGATGAAGATCGACGCCTCTCGCGGTAGGCAGGCGCCGGCATTGAGCAGATGCAGCGTCCTGGTCAGCGCCTCGACATGCAGACGGTCGGCCGCCGGACAGGTCGAAAAAAAGCTCATCGGCGATTGCGGCTCGCCGTCGCGAAACGGACGGATCAGCCCTTCGAAGGCGGCAACCGAAAGCTTGCCCTCGTTGAAGGCAAAGATCGGCTGAAAAGCGCTTTGCAGCGTATAAATGCCCCAGACACCACTCGAGGTGCCGTCATCATGACGGGTGATATGGTCACCCAGTCGAAGCATCTGATTTCCCACGACAAACTTTGGGCATCGGTCTTCGAGTCACAACTGGGTCACACGGAGCATCCGAAATGGCATCAATCCGCAAGCGTAACGGCAAATGGAATGTCCAAGTCAGACGGAAGGGATCGTCACCAAGATCACGAAGTTTCCTCGTAAAGGCAGACGCCCTCGAATGGGCCAGAGAGATCGAACGATCATTGGACCGACAAGAGCTAGGTCCCGACCGAAGGACACTGAAATCGGTCACCCTGGCTGAACTCGTCACCCGGTACCGTGATGAGGTCTTGCCCAAGAAGCGGTCATGCCGATTTGAAACCATCTTGCTGGACAGGTTCATCCGCTACCCCATCGCTTCGAAAAGCTTGAACGACCTCCAGCCGAAGGACTTCGCACACTACCGTGACCAAAGGCTTAAAGAGGTTTCGAGGCTGACCGGTCGCCCCGTGACTGCGAA
Source organism: Mesorhizobium sp. B2-7-3 (assembly GCF_006440715.1). Classification (NCBI taxonomy): domain Bacteria; kingdom Pseudomonadati; phylum Pseudomonadota; class Alphaproteobacteria; order Hyphomicrobiales; family Phyllobacteriaceae; genus Mesorhizobium; species Mesorhizobium sp. B2-7-3. The sequence goes on along the minus strand of NZ_VFTY01000003.1, from coordinate 440,218 downwards.
GTCACTCCGGAGGGAACTCGCCCCGCTCTATCACATGTTCAAGATGGCTAGGACCGAATGGCACATCCCGACCGGAAACCCTCTCCAAGACCTGTATCTGCCCGCGATTGACGTCAGGCGTGAGCGACGCCTACGTCCCGGAGAGGAAGAACGATTGCTTCTAGAAGCCGGGAAACTCACGACGCTCGACGGTCAACCACAACTCTTTGTCGGTCCTATCATCATGTTCGCCACAGAGACGGCCATGCGGCAGGGTGAAATCCTCGGGATAGAGTTCCGGCACATCGACTTCGAACGCTCACTCTTGGTCATCCCTCTCACCAAGAACGGCCATTCAAGAACGATCCCGCTGACGACCAAGGCAAGGGCTTGTCTCACACTGGCTTTCGCCCAACCACGTCCCGACCAGATCGGGCCACCTCATGTCATTCCGACGACGAAAGCATTCCCGATACATGTCGAAGTTCTGAAGACCTCTTGGACCCGGATATGCAGACGGACGACGCCAACAATCGAGGACCTTCATTTCCATGACCTCAGGCACGAAGCGATATCCAGACTGTTCGAACTCGGGCTTACCGTTCCAGAAGTCGCCTCGATCTCAGGCCACAGGACACTTGCCCAGTTGATGAGGTATTCCCACGCCAGTCAGGAGGTAGTCAGGGCGAAACTCTTGGATCGGCCATCGACATTGATCACAGACCAAAGGGCGCTCCCCTCAGAGCTAACTCTCTGAATTACATACGTTTCCGAACCATCGGAATGTCACACTGAGTTACTAGGCCCTTGCACCCGTCTTGGGCCTTTTCTTTACGGCTGACTACGCTTCATGTGCTCAGTGGTCGAAGCGTTGATTTGTATGGGCGTTTCGCCCTGCTGGTAAACACCATCGGCGACAAAGGTGACGTTCTCCACTGTCACGATCCATTCGCGCCCCTCCGTACTGATTTGAAGTAGGTCCCCGGCACGTGGCACCGCAGCGAACTTATATGGTGTCCCCGTCATGCTGCGATTGATAAAGACCAAGCAAGTCACACTCATTTGGAAGAACCTTCTGTTGAATAAGACTGGTTAGCGCTGAGGTCTGTAGGGAATAGATAAAAATAGATCGAGGAAGCTAGAGGATTTTATTTGTGGATCGACACGTCCGTCCTATCATGATCCCCACTTTCCCCTCGACAAAAGCCAATACAAGGGGAATTTATGCGTTCGGCGGCAGTGTCTACAGTCCACTTCCTCCAATATGAAGAACCTTGCGGCGTCGCTTTTGCGAACCCTTACAGCCTCGTAGCAATAGGGGCAGTGCAGATGATCCATTAGGGCACCGGTGAGGCCCCGTAGCATCTCCCCTCGTCCCGGTGTGAAGAGTGCTTCATAAGCTCCAAGCGCGGAGATCGACAACTGACGTTGAACTTCTTTGTTTATCTCTTTGATCCTAGAATAGGATGTCATCTGCAGCATGAGTGTGAATTGTAATACATAGCAAAGAACCGGATATATAGTCTCGTACACGTCCGTATCGCTTGGGTCCTTGAAAATAAAGTTTAGATTCCAGTCCTCAGTCCGGAGGCTATCACCTTTTCTCGTAACGAGGTGATTTGCCTTGTTCATAAGAACGGCCAGTCCAATATGACTGTTCTTGTCATATATAAAGTTATAAAGTATATCTTCATCAAATGCACCGCTGTCCTCCATATTATGGATAGCTTTACGGAATATTTCCTTATGCTCTTCGGGACTTAGCATACTCCTCGTTAATTTGTCGGCAGGAGCGTCTTTCATTCTTCTAAAAAACTCGTCCTCGTCAGCGACCAGCCATGCCGCATACAGAAGGTTCTCCTGCAAAGGCTTACGCAAGGTCGCATAAGCCACAGTGAATTTGCTCTTCTCAAGAGATCGGAGGGATTCGAATACGAAGTGCAGGAGATCGGCATAGAGCGCTAGGTTGAGTTCGCCCACTGTCGATTTCTGGGCGACATCCATCCGGCCCGAGTTGGCGAGGAAATCCATGACACTGGGTGAGTTCTTTAGAGCCTCGACCTCGTGCTCACCCTGTAGCTGGAATGAATACCGCCTGTAGCCCGCCCCCTCTAATTCGGCAAGCATCCCGCCAATATTATCATATATGTGAAAGCAGAGTTCATGGTGGGCATGAAACTGCGGAGGGATATTCGCCATCCGCGCAGGATCGATCAGGCCGATTGCATTCGCCATTGCACCCCCCGTGATTCTGTAATTGCGGCCCAACGAATACCACAATCATGTCGTCTAAGGACTGACCGGATGCAGCCACCGATTGGCAAGCTTGCTGGACCGGCAGCACAGAAGGCACGCAAACCGTTGCTGGTTAGGCGGAAGGACCCCGAGAAGCGAGAGTGGACCGGTGGGTTACCGAGTAGCTGGATGGACCTAGAGGTCCCGACGAGTGAGGCCCATACACCTATATAGGTGGGGATTGCGTGACTGGCGTTGAGGGACGATCCGTCTCCAAGACAATGCCAGAGTTATCGGTCTCCGTTTGAATCACCAACCCTCACAATGAAAACTCTTCTTTGTATCTGCCCTTCCGAGGAGTCTCATTTGCAAGGCCATGCTTCTGCAAAGGCGCTACGAATGAGGTTGGGTGCCATCTGCTGGCGTGCTTCTGGGTGGGCTTCTAGATACCGGCAGACGACATCTCGTAGCTGATCAGCCCTCACTCCGACTGGAACGCAATATCCCCAGGGACGCCCTAGGTCGGCATCAACGACACCCTCGACATAGCCTGTTGAATGCACACTCTTCTGTGAGCAACTGTCGTAGAGGTCGTTGCCGCTCAGGTACTGGGTGAGATTCTGGGCGCGGACAGCACTCGTGCTTGCCAGAATGACTAGGATGAAAGCCGTCCACCTTGCCCCGATCATTCAAATGCCCTCCCGTTGGCAGAAGTTTGGATGACTTCTCGGGATCATGCAATCCCTATCACTTTACAGCAACTTACCGAAAATGCTCTCGGGTAAAGCTCCCAACAAATTCAGCATCTTGTCGAGATGATCTTCAATATATTTCATATAAACTTGCACTTGCTATTGACTTTACTGCTTATTTGTGATATGATATGCTATATCTTGGTGCGAAATTGTCTACCACTTGTTAAACTCAAACACGCTGCCATTTGGCGGCCAACCATAAGGAACCATGGACGAAATCAACATTGCCGAACTCGCCTCATTAGGAACACCTGAACTCAATTATATTGGTAACAATCCCAATCCGTACGACGTGACGGTTATAGCCCTCACCCGTGCCAAGACAGCTTCAAAAAGCGAAGCCTCGAAGGGGCACGTCAAACTCCTCCGCTCTGAAACCCATCTGTACCATGCTGGCTTTGTCGGCATCGAAGGTCCGGAGCTTGGTAGCTTTACCAGTCGAACCGATCTTATCCGTGCCCTGATCGAATGGGCGTCCAAGAACGGATGGTCGTTTGCGATGGCTCACTATTCGACGGCGACAGGTCAGCGCCTCGACGTCAATCCCTCTGCATTTCTGACCTAATCTCCTGTTTCAACAATCAATTTTCAAACAATCTGTTTTCAGAAAGGTCTAATTATGCCTGTCAATATCTCTATCTCCGACCGCTCTATGATCGCCAAGAATGTGGCCGACATGGGTGATGCCGAACGCGAGTTGCTTCGTCGTCGTGCCCATGAGACTGCCGATGCTATCGAAGGAGCGCTATCGCCAGAGTTCGGTCGTCTCGTCACGCTCGCTCTTCTAGAACGGGGTGGTGCGACCGACGAGGGAGCCGTAGAGCGGTATCTCAAGTCGATCAAGGTGAATGAAAAGCCGGTCAACTCCAAGTCGGCCTACGCCCAAAAGGGCGCAAGTCGGAGCGCTTTCTGATGAAGGCGCGTTCCGTACGCATCACAGAGGCGGAGGGTCTCCAAAAGGGACTCTTCGTCGTGCATGTCCCGTTGTCGCGTTTCGGCCAGGACGAGGCCACCCTTCGGCTAGAAGATTACAACGAACTGGTCGCGCTGAAGCTCTATCCCAATTGGTCGATCCTAGGCGGAGGCGTCTATGCCAGAGGACCGAACGGTCTTCGTCTTCTCGTCGCCCGTATCCTGACGGATGCCAAGGCTGGCGAGGTCGTGGAGTACCGTGACGACAATCCGCTTAACCTATGCCGGGAAAATCTCGCGGTACGGGATGGGTTTTCCACCAAGCATGACCGTGCCCTGTTGATTGAAGCGAGGGATCGGCTAGAGGCTGAGAAGGCCGAGAGCATCAAAGCCGGTTCCTATCATCCGCGATTCCGAAAGCCCCTGATCTTCCGTCCTGACAGCGTGGTGAAGTCCCGTCGTCGTGGTCGTGTCGTCTACTCACAGCCGCAAGGAGGGGTGTCAGCATGAGCCTTCATCATGCCGCTGCATCCTTCTGTGTGATGGAGGAGCTTCGTTCCGATAACAGGGAAGGTTCCGGCACCTATCGAGACATCGTTGCCCAGATCAATCAAGACTGGCGTGTCATCGTCTGTCGAGATAGCATCCAATGGATACTTCAATGCGCCACAGGGAGGCCGTCTGGAACGCAATGGGCGGGTAGGAGGTATCACCGAACCCGCGACAGTCTTATCCGTTCCGTACGTGAATTAGCTGGTGCGATCACTCCCGCCACACAGGCGAAACTAGACGCCCTGCCTGATTGGGTCGGGGGGTGTCCATGATGCAATTCTTTGCCACACGGAGGTTGTCTGGAGAGCGTGTCACACAAACCCTGTGTCCCAGACCCATCGAAGCCGAAATCGACTGGAGACACGCTACCGCTCATAGACGAGGGCCGGTGACATGAGACTGGTCAACATCGCACCGGATACGACGGCGACTGTCCGGGATGGAAAGATTGTGGTCATGCGGAGAGGCGTCGTCCGCGAATTTTCCAGTATCAACGAGTACGTCGATTCCGTAGCTCTTCGGAGCGGACGTGTTCCGAGAGCGGTCCAACAGGCGCTTCACGACATGATGCGGGAGGCTCGATACGCAAGGGTGGAAGAGGAATTCAACAAGCTGTTTACACCGCAGCGCAGCTATTGGCTTCATCCGGAGCAACTGCCTGGGAGAAAGAGAGAGGAGGATTCGAATTGGCGATCAGTTTGACCAGCTTTGCCGACGTGGCGAAGACGTTGGGGATCGAAGGCTACACTCCGGAGCGAGCAATAGGCCGACGAGTGAAGGCAGGAGTTTCCCAGAAGAGTACCGATTGGGACCCTGTCCGATTGAAGGAAGCCCTGTCCCATATCTCGGCGGATAATCAGCCGGAATGGTTCAAAGTCGGGGCAGCATTGCATAACGCGTCAGACGGATCACACGAAGGTTTCGACCTTTGGGACGAGTGGTCTCGGACTACCACGCGAGGAAACTACGACGCTAAGCAGCAAAGTTATATCTGGGATCGATATTTCGGCCAATCAGGTAGAGCGATAACAGTCAGGTCTATCTACAAAATGAGAAAGGAGAGTGCTTTTAGACCATGAATGCCCACGAAAAATTTGAATCGTTTTTCAGGAGAATTAGCCTCCGGGATGACCCGGTTTATATAATCGATCGGCCCTGCGGGTTTGGTAAGACGACAGCAATGATTGCTTCTTTCGAGGCGGACCGCAAATATCTCGTTGTCACCCCGCTGCTTAGTGAGGTCGATAGGATCATTGGAAACGCCAAGGTGCCGTTCGATCAACCCGACGACACGGGGGAGTATCGGACGAAGCGGGAAAGCCTCCGCGACCTTCTTTCGTCTGGCAAGAATGTCGTCACGACGCACCGGCTCTATACTGAGATTACCTCACTCGCGGCCGAGGGATTCCTTGATGGGTATGACATCATCATCGATGAGGTGCCTGACGTATGCGCACAGGTCGAAGGTCTAAACGGCGGATCGTTCAAGAAGTTCTATCTTGAGACGGGCTATGCCACCGTTGCAGAGAACGGGGGCGTCGGGGTGACGGAGAAGTGGCTTGAGGAAGCCGAGAGCGTAAACGATACCCTAAAGGAACGACACTTCCGGCTGGCATGTGCTGGGATGCTCTATCTGGTCGAAGACGTTTTCTTCATGTGGGCGCTCCCGCAAATTCTCCTCCGCTCTGGGCGGAGCTTCACGGTCTATACCTTCATGGCGAAGGGATCGATGCTACTGGCTTATCTGGATTGCCTTGGGATCGAATACGTCCATGACGAAGACAAGGCTGAGAATGAGAGATTCCGGCAGAAGGCACGGGAGCTTATCACCATCGAAGGCATCCCCGCTCTCAACAAGGTCCGCCTGTCATTCACCGGCCAAAAAAACGGCAAGGCTGTAGGTCGCCGGGTCTCATCCGCGCTGTACAATCTTCGTCGGTCCGATTTGCGTGACAACCTCGACGGAGTGATGGTGACGTGTGCGAAAAGGAACTGGTACCTGAATGGTCTCGATGACGATCAGGTCAAGAAAGGCAGTAAGTCCAAGCCCGGTCCGTTTGCCTCCGGGTCGCGGTTGTTCGACGGTGTCGATTGGTTGGCCAATACGACGCGAGGGACAAACGACTACATCGAAAAGTCCCACCTGATTTACCTGTATGACCAGCATATCAACCCGTACATCAACCGGTGGCTGGGGATCGGGAAACACGGGGTTGAGCAGGATGAATATGCCCTGACGGAGTTGATCCAGTGGGTTTATCGCTCCCGTGTCAGACGCGGAGAGAAAATCACGCTGTACCTTCCTGACTTCCGGATGAGGTCAATCCTTGAAGGGTATCTATCGGGGTCCGACACGAAGGGCATCAAAGACCGTTTGAGGCTCTCGACTGGCCGCTAACATTGGGATTTACGAGGCTTTTCCGGTCCTGTTGTTCACGGGCGGTGATCAATGAGTTTGTAAGGCATTGTTTCCATTGTATAAATTAGGCTGTCTCTTTAAAGATAATTTCGAAAAGAACGCCAAGGGTTAGTCGGGCTAAAGCCCTCGCTTAAAAGAAATGTCTAGGACACGCTTAGGCATTCCTTTCTTATCTTCTTTATACGAGCTTCGACAGAAGCGACTACCTTAGGGATGATCTTTTCGCCACCTCTAGGTTTGCCACCTTTAGGGGTTTCCTAGAAGCTGACAGAACTAGAGAAACCTCTAGCTCCCGGTCACAATCTGGTCACAACGGAAGCCCTTCTTCGTCGTCATCCCGCCGGGAACCAAGCAAGGGGATTTCTCCCCGCTCCCGCCGAGGGTCCCGATCTTCAGTAAATTCTTGGAGAAATTTTCAGGGGGTCATACCTATAGCACCAGCCGGGGGCGTCCCCCCTTGTACCCCGCCCGGCGAGCCTCAGATGACGGTCAAGACGTTAACACTGAGGTATGATGTATGATCATTGATGTCTGATGCATCATTCGTCCCGACCGCTATGACTAGATATCTTTGTCGGGCAAACGGCTGGTGTCAGACGCAGCGAGACCTTGCCCATGTAGACAGCCCGGAGGGTGTCGTTGAGGGAGCGAACCTGAGAGCGACCGTCGCCGTCAGCGAGCAAACTTGCGAGCCATCATGACGGGTGATATGGGCAAGTCCGATGCTGCGCGACAAAGGTTCCTCGCTCCGCGACCTGGCGGAATTGAACCGCGATCCTGCCATGCAAGCCTCTACCGCCCGTTAATGAACTTTCTTTTGCCGATCACGCCTCATTGACCGCGCTGCCCCACCTGGCCCAGCCGACAAGGCTTGCGCTGACGGGAATGTTGCGACATGAGAAGCGCCGCGGCCGCTCCTGGCCGCGCCGATCCTTTGGAGAGACAAAAGGTCATGGCCTTTCTTGCCGACACCCTTTCCCGCGTTAAGCCTTCCGCCACCATCGCGGTGACGCAGAAAGCGCGCGAGCTGAAAAATGCCGGCCGGGACATCATTGGCCTTGGCGCCGGCGAGCCCGATTTCGACACGCCCGACAACATCAAGAATGCGGCGATCGAGGCCATTCGCCGTGGCGAGACCAAATACCCGCCGGTTTCGGGCATCGTGCCGCTGCGCGAGGCGATCGCGAAAAAATTCAAGCGCGAGAACAATCTCGACTACAAGCCCGAGCAGACCATCGTCGGCACCGGCGGCAAGCAGATCCTGTTCAACGCCTTCATGGCGACGCTGAACCCCGGCGACGAGGTCATCATCCCCCGCCCCTACTGGGTCAGCTATCCCGAAATGGTGGCGATCTGCGGCGGCACGTCGGTGTTTGCCGACACCTCGATCGACAATGGCTTCAAGCTGACGCCGGCGGTGCTGGAAAAGGCAATCACACCGAAGACCAAATGGCTGCTGATGAACTCGCCGTCGAACCCGTCGGGCGCGGCCTATAGCGAGGCCGAACTGCGGGCGCTCGCCGACGTGCTGTTGAAGCACCCGCAGGTCTGGACGCTGACCGACGACATGTACGAACACCTGACCTATGGCGACTTCGTCTTCAAGACCATCGCCGAGGTCGAGCCCAAGCTTTACGAGCGCACGCTGACCATGAACGGCGTCTCGAAAGCCTATGCCATGACCGGCTGGCGCATCGGCTACGCCGCCGGTCCCGTCCAGTTGATCAAGGCGATGGACATGATCCAGGGCCAGCAGACCTCCGGCGCCTGCACCATCGCGCAATGGGCTTCGGTCGAGGCGTTGAATGGCCCGCAGGATTTCATCGCCAAGAACAAGGCGATCTTTCAAGGCAGGCGGGACCTCGTCGTCTCGATGCTCAACCAGGCGCGCGGCATCACCTGCCCGTCGCCGGAAGGCGCCTTCTATGTCTATCCGTCCTGCGCCCAGCTGATCGGAAAGAAAACCAGGGCCGGCAAGATGATCGACAGCGACGAGGCCTTCTGCTCGGAACTGCTCGAGGCCGAGGGCGTCGCGGTGGTGTTCGGCTCGGCTTTCGGCCTTGGCCCCAACTTCCGCATCTCCTACGCCACCTCGGAGACGCTGCTGGAGGAAGCCTGCACGCGCATCCAGCGTTTTACCGCGTCGCTGACCTGATCGGGTAGATCCGAACAAACCCGGCGTCACCGCTGTCAGGCGTTGCCGCCGGGTTTTGTGGGATACAGCACTCAGCCGCCATATTGCGCCGCGGTCACTTCTTCCAGCCAGTCGGCATGGACGCCGTCGAGCGCCTCCTGCATGGCGATGTGCGTCATTGCCGATTTCGGCGCCGCGCCATGCCAATGCTTCTCGCCAGGCGCGAAGGAGATGACGTCACCGGCCCTGATTTCCTGGATCGGCCCGTCCCATGTCTGGACCAGGCCGGCGCCCGCGGTGACATAAAGCGTCTGGCCAAGCGGATGCGTGTGCCAGTGGGTGCGCGCGCCGGGCTCGAAACTGACCAGCGTGGCCCTGAGCCGCGCCGGCGGCTCCTTCTCGATGATTGGCGTCTGCAGAACCCGGCCGGTGAAGTATTTTTCCGGCGCTATAACCGTCGGCACGCTGCCGCAAGCAATGATCTTCATCGTCTGTTCCCTGGAACTGGTGGTTGCCGGTGAGACGCCGGCCCGCGAAACTGAGCCGCATTCTCGGTCTGGATCGGCTCTGATGCAACCGCCCTTGTCACCTCGCTTGGACAAAGGCCTGATTTCTTAACCATGACACTTGCCGGTACGGGACCGCCAAGCGAAATGCCCGGGAATTCAATGTCTTCTTAACGGCTGCGCACTAGCCGTTGGCCTGCATTGCGGGGGCTGGCGGATGAGCATACTGGCGACGATCAAGGACCATAGCGGCCGGATCTATCGCGGTATCCAGTCGCTGCTCGTGATCAGCACCGGCGCGGCGGTGCTTGGCGCTTTCGACGTCTCGCACAACCTGTCAGCCGGCGGTGCCTTCGCCATCTCGATCCTGGCCACGAGCCTGGCCTTGCTGGCATTGATGTACATGCGCAGCAGCGTCGTCCATCGTCTCCAGTCGGCCGCCGCAGCGGAGGCCGAGAAACATCATTTCCTCACCAGGGATGCGATGACGGGCGCCATGACGAGACGTTATTTCCTCGAAGCGCTGCGCGAAGGCCTGGGCACCAGGCGCGACAGGCGCGAGGCAGCCTTGCTCTTGATCGACCTCGACCATTTCAAGCAGTTGAACGACACGTTCGGACACCAGTTCGGCGACCTCACCTTGGCGCATCTGGTCAAGACCGCGGACCGCATCTTTGCAGGCGCCATGGTAGGGCGCCTCGGCGGCGACGAATTCGGTGTTATCATTCCGCATGGCGACCTGACGGCCATCAACAAGGATGTCAGACGATTGCTGGATGCCATGCGCGCCGGCAAATCGCATGAAGGCAAGACCATTCCGCTCTCCATTTCGATCGGCGTCGCCCTGGCGCCGGCCCATGCCTCGAACACGACGGAATTGATGCTGGTTGCCGATCTGGCGCTTTATGAGAGCAAGGCGGCGGGCCGTGGCCGCGTCACCGTCTTCGACGAGGAGATGCTGTCCGACAAGCGCTACCGGCGGCTGGTCGAACGGGAATTGCGCGCCGCGGTCTATCTGGGCGAACTCGAACTGCATTATCAGCCGATCGTCGGCCCGGACGGTTCCACCGAGGCGTTCGAGGGGCTGATCCGCTGGCGCCACCCGGTTCGCGGGCTGATCGCGCCGGCCGAGTTCATTGCGATCGCCGAGCGATCGACGTTGATCGACATGCTCGGCGAATGGGTGTTCAAGCGGGCTTCTGCCGACATCGGCCAGTTCGCCGGCCGCCGCATTTCCATCAACGTCTCCGGCGAGCAGCTCAAGCGTGACGAGATCGTGACCATGTGCGACCGCGTGCTGAAGGACACTGGCCGGTCGGCATCACAGTTCATCATCGAGATCACCGAGACGGTGGCGACCGCCGCCACGCCCGAGATCCTGCGACGCCTCGAAGCATTGCGTGGCCTCGGCTTTCACATCGCCCTCGACGATTTCGGCACCGGCCATTGCGGCTTCAACTATCTGAAGACCTTGCCCGTCGATATCATCAAGATCGATCGCTCCTACATCCGCGCCCTCGCTCACGATCAGGTAGCACAGATATTCGTCTCGGCGCTGGCGCAGATCGCGCGCATCCAGGAGGTCACCATCGTGGCGGAAGGCGTGGAGACGGCGGAGGAATTCGCTCTCGCCAAGGCGGCCGGGTGCAATCGTTTCCAAGGTTATTTCTTCGGCAGGCCGGTGCCTCGCGGCAAGCTCGCGCTGCTTGACGGGCGCTCGGCCGAACCGCTCGCGCTCAGCGCCTGAGACGACCGGCCGTGCCTGCTCCCTATTTTTCTTGCCCTGCCGGCAAACAAGTGGGACGATAATCGCGGGCAGGTCGAAACAGACCGCCCGCGACGGTCGAACAGGCCGGCCGCCGCTCAGGACCGATTGACCCTGGCCTGAACCATGAATGCCAGTCGGTCCCCAGGAAACGCCTGAGTGGAGGTCAGTCATGGGTACTCGCGCCGGAGGACGACGCACGGGACCGAAATGCATTGCCATAGTCGGTCCCTTCGCAAGCGGTAAGACGACACTTCTCGAAGCCATATTGGCCCGTACCGGCGCCATTCCCCGCCAGAACCCGGTTTCCTCGGGCAATACCGTTTCAGATCATTCGCCCGAGGCCCGCGCCCACGCCATGAGCGTCGAGGCGTCGATCGCCACCACCGAGTTCATGGGCGAGCAGTTCACCTTCATCGACTGCCCCGGATCGATCGAATTCTCCTTCGAGGCCGAACCGGTGCTGGCCGCCTGCGACGTCGCGGTGGTCGTGGCCGAGGCCGACGAAAAGAAAATCCCCGCCTTGCAGCTCATCATGCGCAAGCTCGACGATCTGGGCGTGCCGCGCATCCTGTTCCTCAACAAGGTCGACAAGGCGATCGCGGGCGTGCGCGATACGCTGAAGATGCTGCAGCCGACAAGCGCGGCGCCGCTGCTTCTGCGCCAGATCCCGCTGCGCAAGGACGGCGTCGTGATCGGCTCGATCGATCTGGCGCTGGAGCGCGCCTACATCTACCGCGAATATGCCGAAAGCGAGGTGGCCGAGATACCGGGCGACGACAAGGCGCGCGAACTGGAGGCGCGCTTCTCCATGCTGGAGACGCTGGCCGATCACGACGATGAGTTGATGGAGCAGCTGCTGGAAGAGATAGAGCCGCCGAAGGACGCGATCTTCGACGATCTCGCCGCCGATCTGCGCGAAGGCGCGGTGACGCCTGTGCTGATCGGCACCGCCGAGAAAGGCAATGGCGTGCTGCGCCTCTTGAAGACGATCCGCCATGACGCGCCCGACATCGAGGCGACCCGCAAGCGGCTCGGCGCCCCGGACGGCAATGCGACGGTGGTCCAGGTGATGAAGACCATCCACACGCCGCATGGCGGCAAGCTGTCGGTGTCTCGCATCCTGTCCGGCCAGGTCGCCGACGGCTCGGAACTGTGGCTGCCCGGCGGCGACACCGCCAAGGTTTCCGGAATCTACCGGATGCTGGGCAAGGAACAGGTCAAGCTGAGCGCCGCCAGGACCGGCGACACCGTGGCGCTCGGCAAACTAGACGCGGTCAAGACCGGCCAGACGCTCACCTCGGCCAAGGGCGGTGCCAAACAGCTCTTCGATGTCGAGCCGCCGCAGCCGGTCTTCGCCTTCGCGCTGCGCCCCAGGGAGCGCAAGGACGAGGTCAAGATGTCGGCCGCCATCCAGCGCCTGGCAGAGGAGGATCCCTCGCTCAGCCTGCGCCACAACCAGGATTCGGCCGAGACCGTGCTGTCAGGGCATGGCGAGATGCATCTGCGCGTCGTGCGCGAGCGGCTGGAGGGCAAGAACCAGATACCGGTGGAAGGCCATGCGCCGGCGGTGCCCTATCGCGAGACGATCCGAAAGCCGGTGCAGCAGCGCGGCCGCCACAAGAAACAGTCGGGCGGCCATGGCCAGTTCGGCGATGTCGTCATCGAGATCAAGCCGCTGCCGCGCGGCTCCGGCTTCCAGTTCACCGACACCATCACCGGCGGCGTCGTGCCCAAGACCTACATCCAGTCGGTCGAGACAGGCATACGTGACTACCTGAAATCCGGCCCGCTCGGCTTCCCCGTGGTCGATGTCGCGGTCAACCTGTCGGACGGCTCGTACCATGCGGTCGATTCCTCCGACATGGCCTTCCAGATGGCGGCCAAGCTCGCCATGAAGGAAGGCATGGCCGCCTGCTCACCGGTGCTTCTGGAACCGGTGATGAAGGTAGAGATCGTCACGCCGTCGGACGCGACATCGAAGATCATCGCGCTGATCCCGCAGCGGCGCGGCCAGATCCTCGGCTATGACGCGCGGCCCGACTGGCCGGGATGGGACGTCGTCGAGGCGACCATGCCGCAGGCCGAGATCGGCGATCTGATTATCGAGCTGCGCTCGGCCACCTCGGGCGTTGCCAGCTACCGCGCCGCTTTCGACCACATGGCCGAGCTGACTGGCCGTCTCGCCGACGAAGCGATGAACGCCAACGGCAAGGCTGCCTGATTTCGCCCGGTACCAGATTCCGAATCATGTGAAGCCCCCTCGAACGATCGAGGGGGCGAAAACCAAAAACGACGCCCGGGGGGCCGGACGCCGTTTTGTTTGCGGACCGTTTTCTCGGGAGGAAAAACGGCAGGTCCGCCGCATGTCGGGGTCGTCGCGCTTCGGCGCAAAAGGTTCGGACGCGGTAGCCGCCTGAGCCCGGGCCGTACGAGTGATGCCCCCATCTCCCGTCCGAACCACACCGCGTCCTATCATCCACTTAGCAGATGGAGGGTGTCCTTGTCATGTTACCAGAGGTTACATGACACTGTTACGCGGCAATTCCGGTGAATTTTTCAGCCATCCCAGTGGCATGCAGGCAACAAAAAAGCCGGATCAACGAAGATCCGGCTGAGTTTGATTGGAAGTGCCTGTTAAGGCTAACCTCCAGAGGGGAACACTCGAGGACGCTAATGGGAGGAGAACGCGTCCAGGAGATGATCTATATATGTGCTCTTCATGCCCAAGAAACAAGCATCTATTTTGCAACACACACATGCAAAAAGGCACAGGCTGTGGTCCAACCCATTCCGAAAGCCAATAGGACCAGCAGAATCGTGAAAATGAGGCACGATTTCGGGTCATTGTCGTCTCGAAAACGCCGATCCCGACCGATTTTGCTCCCGAATGTCAAAAAACACTGATGATGTGGAATGAGGCAGCGGCGGTTCAATTCCAAGGCAGTCAAGCGAGGATCGACCATTGCGCAGGTTTTCGGCGATCGCCGGCAGCGGCATTTTCCTGGTCGCGGCTCCCGGCGTTGTCGCCGGGCTGGTTCCCTGGCTGCTTAGCGATCGCTGGGGCCGGCCATGGTCGCCCCTGCCCTTGTTTGCGCTCACCGGCGGCATGCTCGTCATTGCCGCGGCCGCGGTGCTGCTGCATGCCTTCGCCCGCTTCGCGCTGGAGGGGCTGGGCACGCCCGCCCCCGTCGCACCGACCGAAAGGCTGGTGGTCGGCGGCGTCTACCGCCATGTCCGCAACCCCATGTATGTTGCCGTGCTGTCGATCATTCTGGGCCAGGCGTTGCTGTTCTCGAGCTGGTCGATCGCTGCCTACGCGGCAGTCGCGGCGGCTGCCATGGTCACCTTCGCCAAGCTCTACGAGGAGCCGACGCTCGCCGGCCGCTATGGCGCCGAATACGAGGCCTACCGCCGCAACGTACCGGGTTGGCTGCCGCGGATTACGCCTTGGAGAGGATAGGCTAGAACGACCAGCTTCTGGCCTTGGCGATGATGAAGTCGCGAAACACGTGCAGCTTGGCCTGGTTTTTCATCGCGTCGGGGTAGGCGAAATAGGTGTCGAAGGACGGCACCTCGGTCTCCGGCAGCAGCTGCACCAGGCCGGAATCCTTGCTGATCACATAGTCCGGCAGCATGGCGATGCCGGCGCCGCCCTGCACGGCGCGCTTGATCGACAGGATGTCGTTGATCTGCAGCGACGGCACGCGCTGGCCGCTCTCGAAATCGCCGACCGTCTCCAGCCAGTTCAACTCCGACAGATGCGACGGCACGGGCAGGCCGAAGGTGACGATGCGATGGGTTCTCAGCTCCGCGACCGAGCTCGGCTTGCCGTGCTTGGCGACATAGGAGGGGGCTGCGTAAAGGTGGAAATGCACGGTGAACAGGCGGCGCTGGATCAGGTCCGGCTGTTGCGGCTGGCGCAGCCGGATGGCGCAATCCGCCTGGCGCATGGTGAGGTCGAGTTCCTCGTTGGCGAGGATCAGCTGCAGGCTGATTTCGGGATAGAGTTCGATGAACTCCTGCACCCGCTCGGTCAGCCAGCCGGCGCCGAGGCCAACGGTCGTCGTTACCCTGAGCACGCCGGACGGCCGGTCCTTGGTCTCGGTCAGCCGCGACTTGATGGTCTCGAGCTTCATCAGCACGTCATGCGCCGTGCGGAACAGCATCTCGCCCTGTTCGGTCAGCACCAGGCCGCGCGCATGGCGGTTGAACAGCGGCACGCCGACATCATGTTCGAGCGCGCTGACCTGCCTCGAGATCGCCGATTGCGACAGATGCAGCGTCTCGGCCGCATGGGTGAACGACCCCGCTTCCGCCGCAGCGTGAAACACGCGTAGCTTGTCCCAGTCCAACGCCATGATTTCCCCTCGTTCCGGTTGGCGTCTGAATGAAAAATCAGGCTTTTACACGGCGTTTCTAAGCCGTTTTTTTACAGTCTGCGGCGGCCCTTATTCCGCTGCTTCGCGATGTACCTCGATGCCGGCCAGATACTTTTCCGCTTCGAGCGCGGCCATGCAGCCCAGCCCCGCCGCTGTCACGGCCTGCCGATAGATATCGTCGGTCACGTCGCCGGCGGCGAACACGCCGGGCACGTCGGTGCGCGTCGAATCCGGCGCTGTCCACAGATAGCCGTTCGGCTTCTGCTTCAGCTTGCCCGCGAACAGCTCGACCGCGGGCGCATGGCCGATGGCCACGAAGACACCGTCGATCTTGAGGTGGCTCTCGGCTCCGGTCACGGCATGCCTGAGCTTCAGCCCTTCGACCGAAGGCGGCAGCGGTGCCTTGCCGGGGCGGCCGGTGATCTCATCGACGATCGTGTCCCAGATGACGCGGACATTGTCCTTTTTCAACAACCGTTCGCGCAGGATGCGTTCGGCACGGAAATCCGAGCGCCTGTGGATGACGGTGACGCTCTTGGCGAGGTTGGACAGATAGAGCGCCTCCTCCACCGCCGAATTGCCGCCGCCGACCACCGCGACATCCTTGCCGCGATAGAAGAAGCCGTCGCAGGTGGCGCAGGCGGAAACGCCGAAGCCCATGAAGTCCTGCTCGGTCGGAATGCCCAGCCACTTGGCTTGCGCGCCGGTGGCGATGATCAGCGCATCGGCCGTGTAGGTCGTGCCGGAATCGCCCTTGGCGCGGAACGGCCGCACGTTGAGGTCAACCTCGGTGATGATGTCGTTGATGATGTCGGTGCCGACATGCTCGGCCTGCTTGAGCATCTGCTCCATCAGCCACGGTCCCTGGATCGGATCGGCGAAGCCGGGGTAGTTCTCGACATCCGTGGTGATCATCAATTGGCCGCCCTGCTGCAGACCGGCGACCAGCATAGGCTTCAGCATGGCGCGCGCGGCATAGACCGCCGCCGTATAGCCGGCCGGACCGGAACCGATGATGAGAACGGGCGCGTGCTTGGTGGTCATTTGGAGCCTCTGCGGGGGCGGACAGCGAGTGTGCCTTGGAAAAAGACGTGGAATATCGCGCTTAATGTAAGGGCTGCCAACCACGCCAGCAAGACGAACGGACCGTCGTCCCCGGAAAGCTTCGGCCCCTATGGATATTCGCGCGATGGTCGCTTTCGGTACCTGTCCACAATCGCGTCGACGAGGGCTGGCTTCGACGCAAAAGTCGTTTAATTACAAAATAGCGAAAGATTCTTGCGCCACACTGATCATCGAGAACCCTGATGCCCCTCAAGGCCGATCTTGACGCCATCGACTGGAAGATCCTGCGCGAGCTTCAGTCGGACGGGCGCATGACCAATGTCGAGCTCTCGAACCGCGTCGGCATTTCGGCACCGCCCTGCCTGCGCCGGGTCAAGCGGCTGGAAGAAGCCGGCATCATCCGCGGCTACCGCGCGCTGCTCAACGCCCCGGCGCTGGGCCTCGATGTCGTTGCCTTCTGCCTGGTCGGGCTGCATCACCAGGCCGATGCCGAACTGCGCATCTTCGCCGAGCGTACGCGCGGCTGGCCGGTCGTGCGCGATGCCTGGATGGTGTCGGGCGAATCCGACTTTCTGCTGCATTGCGTGGCGAGCGACCTCGGCGCCTTCCAGACCTTCGTCATCGAGGAACTGACCTCGACGCCGAACGTCGACACGGTGCGCACCGCGCTCACCATCCGCCGCGTCAAGGATGAGGGCCTGGTGTCGTTCGAGCGCTCCTGAGCCAGGCGAACGCCTGCGCGATGGGCAAATTCCCGGCATTCGCCACACCGGTGCCGCGTTGGTATTCGAAAGACGCTGATGTACAAGGCTGGACGGCTCTGCCGGATTCGCCGCTCGACTGACGCTTCATTGGTTTCCCGAGCATTCCAGCATGTGTAACGGTTTTCCGCCCGGAATTGCTTGAGAACAGATGGCGCCAGCAGCGTATATTCCGGGAAGAATCCGCCATGGGAAGGGGACCATGACCCGTTTTGCAAGCCCGGTCTCGGCGCTGATCATCTGCGTGAACGAGGCTGATATGATCGGCCCGTGCCTGGAAAGCATCGATTTCTGTGCCGAGATCATCATCGTCGATTCCGGCTCGACGGACGGCACCGTCGAATGCGTTGAAAGCTATATCGCCAGGGGCTATCCGATAACGCTGCTGCACAATGACTGGCAGGGCTTCTCCCGCCAGCGGCAATTCGCGCTCGACCACGCCAACCAGCCCTGGTGCCTTTCGATCGACCCGGACGAGCGCGTCGACGACCGGTTGCGGCGGTCGATCGTGGCCATCACCCAGGCGGCCGGCGGCAAGGCCAGCGGATGGTACATGCGCCGCCGCGACTGGCTGAAGGGCTACGGTTATGCCCATCGCTGGGTGCTGCACAACAGGCTGCTCAGGCTTTTCCGCAGGGAAGGCGCCAGCATGGATCTAACGGCGCGGGTGCATGAATCCGTTCACGTGCCGGGCGAGACCGACACGATCGAAGAGGGTCTCTTGCTGCATCGCCGTGAAATATCGGTCGAGGAGGATCTTGCCCGGGCCAACACCTATTCCAGCCTCAAGGCGGTGACGCTGGTCGAGAGAGGCAAGAAGCCCGGCCTGGTGCGGCTGGTGCTGTCGCCGTTCGGCAACTTCCTCAAATTCTACCTGGCCAAGCGCTACTTCCTGTGTGGCCGGCACGGCTTCGTCTACTCGATGTCGGTGATGATTTATTCCTTCGCCACCGAAGCCAAGCTCTACGAAGCCTCGCAGCAAAACGACCAGGCTTAGGCCCTACGATCCGAGCGCGTCGATGGCGGCGAGCAGGCCGCCGAGATCGTGGTCGTCATGCAAGCGCCTGATGGCGAAGCCAGGCTGAAGCGCCGCCTCACCGTCGACCAGCCAGCCCTGTGCCAGCCCTGCGCGTTGGGCCGCCTGCATGTCGGCCAGCTTGTCGCCGACCATCAGGGAGCGCTGGAGGTCAAGATCAAGGCGCCTGCCCGCCTCGATCAGCATGCCCGGATTGGGCTTGCGCATCGGATGGTCCGTTATGGCGAGCGGCCCGACGCCCGCCTCGTGATAGGCGCAGGCCAGCACCATGTCGACGAACGCGCCCTGCCTGTCCAGCAAATGGAGCACGCGGTCGTTTACCGCGGCAAAGACGCCCCAGTCGAAATAGCCGCGCGCGATGCCGGACTGATTGGTGACCACGACCACCGGAATGCCGATCCGGTTGGCGGCGGCGATCGCCGGCAGCATCTGCGGCCTGAGTTCTATCTCGTCCGGGTCGCTGGGATAGTCGGTGTCGACATTGATGGTGCCGTCACGGTCCAGGAACAGCGCCGGCGAGCGTGCGGGAAAAACCCGCCCGCCGACCTGCTCCACCCACAAGCCCGGCTCGGCCAGCGGAAACGGCGCTGTCTCGTCAGCCATTCGACAGGCGCGCTTCGACCACCTCGCACAAATAGTGATAGAGGCACAGATGGCCCTGCTGGATGATCGGCGTCGAGGTCGAGGGGACGTTGAGCAGGATGTCGGTGAGCGGCTTGAGCTTGCCGCCGGTATCGCCGGTCAGGCTGATCACCGTCATGTCCATCATGCGCGCCTGTTCGGCCGCGGCGAGAATGCTCGGCGAATTGCCGCTGGTCGAGATCGCCAAAAGCACGCCGCCCGCGGCGCCATGCGCTTCGACCTGGCGCGAAAACACCGTGTCGAAGCCGTAATCATTGCCCCAGGCGGTCAGCATCCCGGCGTTGGCCGGCAGCGCGATCACATTGTAGGCCTTGCGTTCCTTCAGGAAGCGGCCGACCAGTTCGGTGGCGATATGGATGGCGTCGCTGGCGGAGCCGCCATTGCCGCAGACCAGCAGGGCCTTTCCCTGGGAAAGCGCCGCCACGACAGCATTCACCGCACGGTCCATCTCGCCGGTCAGATCTCGCTCGACCGTGGCGGTAATGGCGGCCGCCGAGCGGACCAGATAGTCGTTCAATTCGGACATGAATTCCCTCAGTTGGTGGCGCCGCCGGCGCGCAGTTTGCCGATGGTGCCAGTGGTGCTCTTGCCGGCGACGAGATCGACCAGAACGACGCGCCCGCCCGCCTTTTGCACCACATCGGCGCCGACCACGGTGTCGACCGTGTAGTCCGCGCCCTTGACCAGTATGTCGGGCAGAAGCGCCTCGATCAGAGCCAGCGGCGTATCCTCATCGAAGACAATGACGGCATCGACCGAAGCGAGCGCGGCAAGCACGCAGGCGCGGTCATGCTGGTCGTTGACCGGGCGGCCCGGCCCTTTCAGCCGCCGCACCGAGGCGTCGCTGTTGAGGCCGAGCACCAGCCGGTCGCACTGGCTGCGCGCCGCGTGCAGCAGGCTGACATGGCCGGCATGCAGGATGTCGAAGCAGCCATTGGTGAAGCCGACGCTCAGGCCCTCCGCTTTCCATCCCGCCACCATGCGCGCGGCCGAAGTGGCGTCCAGGATAGCGTCCTTGTGCGCGGTCGGTCCGTGCGAGCGGAACAGCGCGCCGGTGAGTTCCTCGATGCTCAGTCGCGCGGTGCCGCGTTTTCCGACCACGACGCCGCCGGCGGCGTTGGCGATGGAAGCAGCGGCGACAGGATCGGCACCGGCGGCAAGCGCCAGCGCGAAGGTCGCGATCACCGTATCGCCGGCGCCCGAGACATCGAACACCTCGCGTGCCTGGGTGGCGATGTGGCTCGCCTCGTCGGGACCGACCACGCTCATGCCCTTCTCGCTGCGCGTGGCGACGACGAAGTCGAAGCCATGCGCCGCAATCAGTTCCCGTGCCGCCGCAACGATCTCGTCATCGGCGAACACCGCATGGCCGACGGCCTCGCCAAGCTCCTTGCGGTTGGGGGTGACGGCGGTCGCCCCGGCGTAGCGCGCGTAGTCGCGGCCCTTCGGGTCGACCAGCACCGGCTTGCCCGCTTCACGGCAGATGGCGATCAATTCGGCGGCGACGCCGTCCAGCAATATGCCCTTGCCGTAGTCGGACAGGATAACGATGTCGGCCTGCTGCAATGCGTTCCGGAAGCGGCGGATCAGCTCCGCCCGTTCCGCTTCGCCGAGCGGCTTGATCTCTTCCTCGTCGAAACGCAGCACCTGCTGGTTGAGCGCGCTGAAGCGGCTCTTCGACGAGGTCATGCGGCCGCGCTGCTGTGAAAGGCCCACTGTCTCGGCGCCAAGCTCGCCCAGCATCCGCACCAGACTGTCACCGGCGGGATCGGTGCCGATCACCGAGACCGGAATGGCGCGCGCGCCAAGCGAGACGATGTTGGCCACGACGTTGCCGGCGCCGCCCATGGCCGAGCTTTCGCCACGCCCATGCAGCACCGGGATCGGCGCTTCCGGCGAGATCCGCTCGATGACGCCATTGACGAAGCGGTCGAGGATGATATCGCCGACCACCAGCACGGCGACGTCGCCGAAGCGCGCAATGGCGCGATGCAGGGGCTCGGGTGAAGGCGGATTGTGCTTGATCATGTCATCTGCCACGCGCGGGAAACGCCGATCTCAGATAGGTCGAAACACCAGATTTGCGAGGCCGGCCGGTCATGCCTGCCGATATACCGCAATTGGGCACCAGCGCAACGCCGGGGCGGAGGCAAACACGGACAGGTCAGGCCTTCTGCAAGGCGACGTGGACGCCCAGCCCGACCAGCACCGCGCCGCCGGCCTTCTGCATCAGCCGCTGCGCACGGCTCGAACGCCGCAACCGGCCGATCACGAGACCGGCCAGGAACACGCACACGACATCTGCCGACGAGAACATCAGGTTGACGATGGTGCCCAGCACCACGAATTGCATCCAGACCGGCAACCCCGCCGAGGCATCGATGAACTGCGGCAGAAATGCCATGAAGAAGATCGCGGTCTTGGGATTGAGCACCTCGACCGTGATGCTCTCGAAGAACGCGCGCCGCGCCGACTTCCGCTCGATCGCGGGCAGCGCCACGTCGCCCTCCACGCGCTTGCGAAACAGCGAGACGCCAAGCCAGATCAGGTACAGCGCGCCCACCAGCTTGATGGCCATGTAGAGCGGCGGCACGGCGTGGAACAGCACCGACAGGCCGGCGGCGGCGGCAAAGACATGGACATAGCCGCCCAGATGAATGCCGAGTGCCGCCGTCAGCCCCGACCAGCGCCCCCGGGCCATCGTCTGCGCGGCGGCATAAAGCATGGCGGGACCCGGAATGTAGGCGAAGATCGCCGTGGTGGCGAAAAACGCGATCAGCAGTTCGGTCGGCGGCATTTCTTGTCCCTCATGATCCTGCCCTGTCCGATTGCAGGCCTTTCAGTCAGCCCGTGGGATGGCTTTGGATTGGCCTGCGCGAACAGTTGCCATGAAAGCCGACATGACTTTTTTGTGGAATGACGTACTGAATGCGCCGATACGCGCACCCGGTTCGAAATAAGCCGACGATTCCAGAATATCGTGCTTGTACTCGTCGACTATGACCCAAAGCGGGATAGGGTCAAGGCCGGCGCGGCGCGTTCAATTTCCGGAACGCCAACCGCGACGCGATCACGGCCCGGCTGGGTGGAGGTGATTGCAAGGATGAAAAGGTTCGTCCCTTCGGCTTTTCCGGGAAGAACGGCGACGAAGGCGACAGGCCTCGCCTTGCGGCCTTCGGTCTCGCCGTTTCCATGTTGGCGATGCCACAGATATGGATATCGCCAGACGTCCGCGGCCACTGGTTTAATCACGGTCCAATTCCGCGGCGTACTCCTCCAGCATCTCGACATGTTGCAGCGGTGCATCCTCGGCCGCGTAGACGCGGCGGCTATCGTTGCCGAAGCGCGCCTCGTAGGCCTCGATGCTCATCAGGACGTATCTCGGTTTGTTGTGCCGAGTGATGGAGACCGGCTGCTGGCTGGCAGCCGCGAGCACATCGCCGAGATTCTGTTTCAGATCAGTGGATGGATAGCGTTTCATTGGAAACTCCGTTTGCCCATAATAGACAAAGTGGACAAAACAGACAAGCTGAGCGGGCGAGCCCCGAGCGACCGCCTGCTTTGTCGACAGCCCGGCCAGCCTCCCTTATAAGGACCGGAATCGCACGCAACCAGAGGCCTTCATGATCATCGTCACGGGCGGCGCCGGCATGATCGGCTCCAACATCGTCGCCGCGCTCAATGCGGAAGGCCATGACGACATCCTGGTCGTCGACGACCTCACCGACGGCCACAAGATCGCCAACCTGGCCGATTTGACGATAGCCGACTATCTCGACAAGGATGATTTCCTGTCGGGCATGGAGGCCGGCTTGCTTGGCCGTGTCGAGGCCGTCTTCCATCAGGGGGCCTGCTCGACCACCACCGAGTGGAACGGCAAGTTCATGATGGAGGTGAATTACGCCTATTCGAAACGCCTGCTGCATGCCTGCCAGGCGCTGCGCGTGCCTTTCCTCTACGCCTCCTCCGCTTCGGTCTATGGCGGCGGCGCCGAATTTCGCGAGGAGCCGGCGCTGGAGCGGCCGCTCAACGTCTATGCCTATTCCAAGAAACTCTTCGACGATTATGTCAGGCGCACGGTCTTCGACAGCGATCATTCGCAGGTCGCCGGCTTGCGCTACTTCAATGTCTATGGCCCGCGCGAGGCGCATAAGGGGGCCATGGCCTCGGTCGCCTTCCATCTGTTCAATCAGGTCGAGCGCGGCGAAAACCCGAAGCTGTTCGGCGCCTATGACGGTTTTGGTCCCGGCGAACAGAGCCGCGACTTCATCCATGTCGGCGATGTCGCCGACGTCAATTTGTGGCTGTGGAAGCGCGGCGCCAGCGGCATCTTCAACTGCGGCACCGGCCGCGCGCAGCCGTTCCGTGCGATCGCCGAAACGGTCATCGACACGCTGGGCCAGGGCGAGATCGAGTTCATCCCCTTCCCCGACCACCTCAAGGGCAGCTACCAGAGTTTTACCCAGGCTGATATGTCCCGCTTGCGCGCGGCCGGCTATAACGGGCAATTCCGCACTGTAGAAACCGGCGTCAGAGACTATGTCGAATGGCTGAAAGCCCAACGATCCTCGTGATCGGCCCACGCTGGGTGGGCGATATGGTGATGGCGCAGTGCCTGTTCTCGGCGCTGAAGGAACTCCATCCCGATGCCGCGATCGATGTGCTGGCGCCCGCCTGGGCGGCACCTCTGGTCAAGCGCATGCCCGAAATCCGACAGCAGATCGACTTTCCGCTGAAGCCGGGTGTGCTGGAATTCAGCCATCGCCGCCGTTTCGGCCGTCTGCTGCGCGGCCGCTACGACATGGCCTATGTCCTGCCGGGCAGCTGGAAGTCGGCGCTGATCCCGTTCTTTGCCCGCATCCCGCGCCGTTTCGGCCATCTGCGCGAAATGCGCTACGGCCTCTTGACCGACATCGTGCCGTTGCCCGATGCCGTGAAACGACGCACCGCGCAGGCCTATTTCGGCCTCGCCCAGGGTGGCAACTTCCGCGCGCCCCGGCTGACCGTGGACGTGAAAAACCAGGCCGCCCTGCTCGATCGTTTCGGCCTGGCGCCGCGGACATTCGTGGCCCTCATGCCCGGGGCCGAGTTCGGCCCGGCCAAGCGCTGGCCAAGCGAG
This sequence comes from Mesorhizobium sp. B2-7-3, assembly GCF_006440715.1. Classification (NCBI taxonomy): domain Bacteria; kingdom Pseudomonadati; phylum Pseudomonadota; class Alphaproteobacteria; order Hyphomicrobiales; family Phyllobacteriaceae; genus Mesorhizobium; species Mesorhizobium sp. B2-7-3. The sequence continues at coordinate 415,956 of NZ_VFTY01000003.1, read as the reverse complement.
AGCTATGCCGGCCTTGCCCGCGAATTCATGGCCAAGGGCCTGGAGGTCGCCCTGTTTGGTTCGAAGAACGACCGCGACGTGACCGCGGAGATCGCAGCCCTTGCCCCCGGCGTCGTCGACCTCGCCGGCCAGACGCGGCTGGAGGACGCCATCGACCTGATCGCGGCGGCAAGGCTCGCGGTCTCCAACGACAGCGGGCTGATGCATGTCGCGGCCGCTGTCGGTACATCCATCGTGGCCGTCTATGGCTCGACCTCGCCTGAAAACACGCCGCCGCTGGCGGAGCATCGCGAACTGGTCTGGCTCGGCCTGTCCTGCTCGCCCTGCCACCGGAAAATCTGTCCGCTCGGTCATCTCAACTGTCTGAAGACATTGGAGATCGCGCAGGTCGCCGCGGCAGCGGACCGCCTGCTGGAAGTGTCGGCCGCGGCATGAAGGTACTGATCGTCAAGACTTCGTCGATGGGCGATGTCATCCACACTTTTCCGGCACTTCAGGATGCCTGCCGCGCACGGCCCGATATCGCTTTCGACTGGTGCGTGGAGGAGGCGTTTGCCGGCATCCTCGCGCTGCATCCGGCTATCGGCACCATCCACACTGTGGCGATAAGGCGCTGGCGAAAGAACCTCTTCGACACGAACACCTGGCGCGAGGCGGCGGCCTTGCGCCGAACCTTGCGCAAATGCCGCTACGACCTCGTCATCGATGCGCAAGGCCTGCTGAAGTCGGCCCTGGTGGCACGCCAGGCGCGCGCGCCGATCGCCGGCTTCGACCGGTCGAGCGTGCGCGAGCCCTCGGCGACGCTGTTCTATGATATCACCTATGCGGTGCCGCGCGACCTGCACGCCATCGAGCGGACACGGCGGCTGTTCGGGCTGGCGCTCGGCTATCGGCCGGACCTTTTGACGCTCGACTCCGGCATCGTGGCGCCAGCGGGCATGATCGCCGGCGTCGACGGCAGGACCGCGTTCCTGCTGCACGGCACCAGCCGCGAGGACAAGAAATGGCCGGTCGAGGACTGGATCGGAACCGCCCGCCTGCTGGTCGAGCGCGGCATGATTCCGGTCACAACCTGGTCGAACGAACGGGAGAAGGTGGTGGCCGAAGCGATCGCCAAGGCCGTGCCAGCCACGGTCGTGATGCCAAAGTCGCCGCTGGACGCCATCGCCGCCATCCTCGGCCGCTCGACGCTGGTCATCGGCGCCGATACCGGGCTGACCCATCTCGCCAGCGCCTTCGGCCTGCCGACGGTCGCCGTGTTCCTGGCGACGGAGCCGGGTTTGACCGGACCGCGCGGGCCGTATGCGTCGACGTTGCTGGCGCCTGGTGGCAGACGCGTGACGCCCTCGGACGTGATGGCGGAGGCTGAACGACTTTTAGAGCTTAGGCGGACAACTACCGGGAAAGACTGAATTTTCGATCGAACGATTGGCAGGGTTGGCGCTGCCCCTCATCTGCCTGCCGGCAGGGGCGGCGCCAACCTCGCGCGAATAGCACCTGTCAGCGCGGAGCTGCGCCCAGCCGACGCCCTCAGATGAACTGCACCTGGACGATCTCGTAACCCCTGGCGCCGCCCGGCGCATTCACCTCGATGGCGTCGCCGACTTCCTTGCCGATGAGCGCGCGCGCGATGGGCGAGGAGATCGAGATGCGGCCGGATTTCACGTCGGCTTCCTGGTCGCCGACGATCTGGTAGGTCTTCTTCTCCTCGGTGTCCTCGTCGACCAGCACCACGGTGGCGCCGAACTTGACCTTTTCGCCGCTAAGCTTGGTCACGTCGATCACTTCGGCGCGCGCGATATAATCCTCGAGCTCGTTGATGCGGCCTTCATTGAGGCTCTGCGCCTCTTTGGCGGCATGGTATTCGGCATTTTCGGACAGGTCGCCATGCGAGCGCGCCTCGGAGATCGCCTCGATGATGCGAGGCCGCTCTTCCTGCTGGCGCCAACGCAGTTCTTCCTTCAATGACGCGAACCCCTCGCCTGTCATCGGGACCTTGTTCATAGTGCCTGACCTTTCCTGCTGCCGCCCCCGCATTTCGGGGGAAGCCTTGTCGTTGGGGTACAAAAAGAAAACGGTCCGGCAGCCTCGGGCTAACGGAACCGTTTCACCGCAATTTCCTTGAATATAGCAATCTTTGCGGGCTTTTCACGCCCAAAAATCGGTTTTGTAAAAATCATCCCTTCTTTTGTAGCAGGGGCGGCCGTGGGACGGAGCCGAACAAAAACGGCCGCGATCGCTCGCAGCCGCTTTGAGACATCAGGAGGGCCCGATCAGCTCCTCATGAAATGGTCGATCTGCTCGGACAGCATGCCGTATTCGCGCGAACCCTTGCCGGTGCGCTTTTCGATTTCCATCAGCTGCTGCTGGGCGCCGGCCAGATCGCCGATCTGCAGATGCGCCTCGCCGAGATATTCGCGCACCAGCGTGTAATCGGGATCGATGCGCAGCGCTTCCTCGTAATAGCCGAGGCCGACGGTGACGCGGCCGGAATGGCGGTGCGAATAGCCGAGATAGTTGAGGATGCGCGGATCCTGCTTGTTGGCGGCAAGAACGAGAACCGAGATCGCCTCGTCATAGCGGCCGGCCATCGCCAGCGCATGGCCTGCATCGTAGATGCTGTCGTCGTCCAGCATGCCTTCCTTCGGCGGTACGCATTTCTGCTTCTTCTTGTCCCAGACCTCGCCTTTCTTGCACTGGGTGACAGTCTGGTCGCTACCACCACTGCTGCCGGCGGCGAACGCCGGAACGGCAAGGAACTGCAGAGCGATAAGCGCGCTCGCCGCCTGGATCAGCACTCTTTTATGCATGGAAACCTCCTGAGGGTGTGACAATGCAACACTAACGCCGAGCGGTCCGCGTTTCATCCCGGAAAAGATCGCCTGGAGAACATTAGGTGACGGATGCCGCAAATCCGGTATCATCCGGCAAACGACTGACGGAGAGGGCCCGTGCAGCGACGGCTCGAAAAGGACTGGGATCTCACGATCGGCCCCGATACCGTACGGCTGTTCATTCTCAAGGCCAAGGCGCTGAGCGCGGGCGTTAACGAGGACTATGCCGACGGCGCCGAACACGAGGTCGAGTTCGACGGCGACACGCATGACAACCACCACCATGACGGCCTTGCCGAGGAAAGCTCGGAGAACCTCACCGAGGAAGAGCTGCGCGAGCTGATCAACGACCTCAATATCGATGAGGCCGCCGAGCTGATCGCGCTGGCCTGGGTCGGCCGCGGCGACTACGACGCCTCGGAATGGGCCGACGCCGTAACCGCGGCACGCGAGCGCGCCAACAAGCGCACGGCAAAATACCTGCTCGGCATGCCGTTGCTCGCCGACTGGCTGGAAGAGGGACTGGAAGCGATCGGCGCGTAACGCGGAGGTAACCGATTGTGATCGGGTCTAAGCGCCTGTCCAGGCAACTTCAGCCGACCGGTGCCGTTTTGTGGATGATGGCAAAGCTGAGCTTTTCCCGAGGGTACAGGATTGCATTGGCCTTGGCCGTCACGGCTCTGCTGGTCATGCCGGCCCACGCCAGACATCGTCACAAACACCATAGGCCACTGAGCCCGCGCGTGGAGCAGCCGCTGACACAGCGGGCCGATCAGCCGCTGAAACCGCGAGGCAAGCGGCAGTCGAGAGCGCGAGCCAGGCAGCATCTCGCGCCCAATCCGGCACCGCCGGCAACGCAGGATGCTCGGCCGTCCGCCGATGTTCCGGTGCCCGAGCCACGCCCGGTGGACACTCAGAAAGTGGACACCCCAAAGTCGCAAGACCAGAACGCTGAAAATCCAAAGAGCGGCGCGGCGCCCAACCCGCCCAAGGACCCCGATCTACCCAGCGACGAAGAGTCCCATCAGAAAAGCCCGAAACCACCGGAACCACCAGCCGAAACCGAAAGCGAGCCGGAGCCGCCTGCCGTGGCGCCGACGCCGACGCCAAAGCCCGCCACCACGACGCCCGAACCTCAACCGCCGGCCGTCGCCCCGCAGCCAACGCCAAAGCCGGCGGAAGCAGGTGACGAGGAGAAGATGCTGCCCGATCCACGCTCGGCCGATCTTCCCGCCGACAAGATGCCGGCTGAGGAAGTCGCCTGCCGCGAGCGCCTGAAGACACTCGGGGTCGAATTCGAGGAGCACAAGGCCGAAAGCAACCCCGAAATCGGCTGCTCGATCCCCTACCCCATCGTGCTGAAGTCGCTTGGCAAATCGATCGCGATTGCTCCGGGCACCGAGCTCAACTGCCCGATGGCCGAGGCGGCGGCGCGTTTTGCCGCCGACGTCATCCAGCCGGCGGCCAAAGCCGAATTCGGCGCCGACCTGAAATCGATCGGCCAAGCGTCGGCCTTCGTCTGCCGGCCGCGCAATGGCACACGCAAACTGTCGGAACATGCTTTCGGCAACGCGCTCGACATTGCCAGCTTTACGCTGTCCGATGGCAGGACGATCGAGGTCGGGCCGGCGCCGCCGGAAAAAGACGGCAAATTCCTCGACGCCGTGCGCAAGGCCGCCTGCGGCCCGTTCAAGACCGTGCTCGGCCCAGGCGCCGACGCCGACCACGCGCTGCACTTCCATCTCGACCTGGAGCCCCGGCGGCATGGCGGCACGTTCTGCCAATAAACGCGGTTGTCGCAGGATCGCCGCCGCAATTCCGCCGCAGGCATGAACGCGGACGCTGAGTTTTCCTTTACCCTTGATCGTTAAAATGCCGGATATCCCGAAGTAGGATTCCGCCAATGGCCGGCAAATTTCGCGCCGTTTTCCTCGCCGCCGCACACCAACTGAAACCTGCGGCGCTTATGGCCGCCGGTCTTGCATTGGCCACGGTTTCCGCCTGCAACACCGGCAGCGTGCTGTCGCTGCAGCCTGCCGTCGATGTCGGCTCGCAGACCGCGGCCGTGCCGCAATATCAGGGCATGCAGAAGCTTGTTCCGTCCAATCCCTACATGACGCAGGCCGCCTATCCGCGCATGGACGAGCCGATGTCGCCGGTGGAGCAGATTCCAGCCAGCGAAACCGATTGCCGCCAGCAGCTGAAGCGCCTCGATGTCGCCTACACCGATCTGGCACCGATCCATGAGGGCCAGTGCGGCATCGACTATCCGGTCAAGGTCACGGCTATCGGCAGCATCGAGATGAAACCCGCCGCGACCCTGACCTGCGACATGGCCGCCACCTTCGCCGCCTGGACCAAGAACGAACTCGTTCCCTCCGCCCGCTGGCGCTATTTCTCCGGCGTCAGGACCATCCACCAGGGCTCAAGCTACTCCTGCCGCAACATTGCCGGCGAAGGCGTGCTGTCGGAGCACGGCAAGGGCAACGCGCTCGATGTCATGAGCATCGAACTCAACAATGGCGACGACATCGACGTGCGCAAACCCGGCCTGTTCGCCTTCCGCACCCGCGGCTTCCTCAACAATGTGCGCGCCGACGGCTGCCAGTATTTCACCACCGTGCTCGGCCCCGGCTACAATTACGACCACCGCAACCATTTCCATTTCGACATCAAGAACCGCAGGAACGGTTACCGCGCCTGCCGGTAGGAAAAGATCATGCGTCACCGGTGGACGCGATAATTTGCCGAGCCACGAGATCCTGGATGCGCCAGAGATTCTTGTCCCGAATACCGCTTTCTTCCAGCTTGCTGACGGTCCGGAACAGATACTGCGCCGACGACCCCCAGTGTCCGGCGGCTCGCGCCAGCGTGTCCGCAACCTGCTCCAACGGCAACCGTCCGGCATAGGCCTTGCCACCCGGCGCGGCGACGAAAGCCAGAGCGCGCAGCGGACCCTCCTTGGTCTTGACCTTGATCCAGCAGGGCACGTTGGTTGGTGGGTTGGCATCGATTTCCCGGCGCATCAGCTGGCCGAGCTGCCCGAAATGATCTTCATCGGGCAGCCGGTAGACGATCCCGTTGCAGCTGCCGCCGCGGTCCAGCGCCAGCATCAGGGCAGGCAATTCGCGCGTCCCCCGCCAACGCGTCAGCTTCAGGCAGAACGAACGGTGCCATCCAGGCGCCGTCGCCGGGCGTTGCTCGACAGGAACGAATTCGGGATTCCAGATCAACGAACCATAGGCGAAGACCCATAGCATTTCGGGCCGATATTCGGCGAGCAGTCGAGCGACCAACTCATCGAACTCCGCGTTGGTGTGCTCGGCCGTTCCAGGCTCAGGCCCGGGATCCAGTTCGACGCGCTCGACCCGGGCGACAAGATCCGCGGTCAACGCCATCGTTCTCGGGCCCGTCGGCTTCCGTTTCATTCCCGCCCCCACGAAAAAATGATGGCTGACGATAAACCGTCTGCTCATCTCTGGCCATTGATTTCCAGGGAACCGTCAGGCAACAGATAGCGCTCGGATCGAGCCGCCTTTATGAGCCAACGAAGCCTCCAGCGACGCATTGCGATCTGGGTAGTGGCCGTGCTGGGCGGCTATCTGGCGCTCGCCTATGTCGCGGCGCCGGAATTCTGGACATTCCGTGATCGCGGCTTTCGCGATCGGCATTTCGAGATGGTCACCCACACGTCGCAAGGCATTCCCGGCGACCCCATCAATGTCGGCCTGATCGGCACGGAGAAGGAGCTGGTGCACGCTTTCGCCGTCGCCGGCTGGGACACCGCCGACGCCGTCACCTTGAGAACCGCCATCGACATCGGCGAAAGTGTCCTGTTTTCCCGCCCCTATCCCGACGCACCGATAAGCCGTCTGCTGTTCGAAGGCCGCGCCCAGGAACTCGCTTTCGAAAAGCCGGTCGGCGACAGTGCCGACCGGCGCCATCACGTCCGTTTTTGGCGAACGGATACGGTTGGCGACGATGGCAGGCCGCTCTGGCTGGGTGCCGCCAGCTTCGATCGCGGCGTCGGTCTGAGCCATGACACGGGCGCCATCACCCATCACATCGGTCCCGACCTCGATGCCGAGCGCGACTTTATGGTCGGCGATCTCAATGCCGCCGGCCTGTTGGCCTCGACCAGCGGCCTGGCGGGCATCGGCCCCACCCGGAGCGGCCGCAATGGCGGCGGCGACCCTTATTTCACCGACGGCAAGGCGGTCGTCGGCGTGCTGAAGCAGTTGCCGTGACGGCAGGTCAGGTCGTCGCGATGACGATCTTGCCGAACGGCCCCTTCTCGAAGGCGCGCCGCCCTGGGATGCTGTCTGATCCACCCGCATCCGCTGTCATCTTTCTAAAATGGCCGCCGACTATTTTCGAAAGCCGTGCGGCAATGCTATTGAGCCCTCATGCTATACGTTGAAATCGCCACCGTGGTCGTCCTCATCTGCGTGAACGGCCTTCTGTCGATGTCCGAACTCGCCATCGTCTCATCGCGGCCGGCTCGCCTGAAGGCGATGATCGACCGCAACGTCAAGGGTGCCGGCCGCGCTTTGGCGCTTGGCTCCAATCCCGGCAAATTCCTGTCCTCCGTGCAGATCGGCATCACGCTGGTCGGCGTGCTCTCGGGTGCCTTTTCCGGCGCCACGCTCGGCCAGAGGCTGGCGCAATATCTGGCTACGGCAGGCATCCGCGAGAACATAGCCGATCCGCTCGGCGTCGGCATCGTCGTGGCCATCATCACCTATGCCTCGCTGATTATCGGCGAACTCGTGCCCAAGCAGATCGCGTTGCGCGATCCCGAGCGGGTCGCGGCACGGGCGGCGCCGGCAATGACCATCCTGGCCACCATCTCGGCCCCTCTGGTCTTCCTGCTCGATATTTCGGGCCGTGCCGTGCTCTGGCTGCTCGGCCAGCGCGGCGAAAGCGAGGAGAAGGTTACCGACGAGGAGATCAAGATGCTGGTCGCCGAGGCCGAGCATCACGGCACCATCGAATCCGACGAGCGGCGCATGATCGCCGGCGTCATGCGGCTTGGCGACCGCGCCGTGCGCGCCGTCATGTCACCGCGCACCGATGTCGACTGGATCAACCTGCAGTCCGACGATGCCACGATCCGCAAGCTTCTGATGGACACTCAGCATTCGCGCCTGCCCGCCGGCGACGGCGGGGTGGACGCCATGATCGGCGTCATCCAGACGCGCGACGTGCTGGCCGCACTGCTCGGCGGCCGCGCGCTCGACCCGCGCAAATATGTGCGCGCGGCACCGATCGTGCACGACCAGGCCGATGCGCTTGATGTGTTGCAGAAGCTGAAGGAGAGCGACGTGCCGATGGCGCTGGTGCATGACGAATACGGCCACTTCGAAGGCATCGTCACCCCCGCCGACATCCTAGAAGCCATCACCGGCGTCTTCCGCTCGGATCTCGAGGCCGGCGAGGAAGAAAACGCCGTCCAGCGCGACGACGGCTCATGGCTTCTCGCCGGCTACATGCAGGCCGACGAGATGGCCGAGGTGCTCGGCATCGACCTGCCGGAGAACCGCGACTACGAGACCGTCGCCGGCTATGTGCTGTCGCACATGCACCATCTGCCGGCGACCGGCGAATGTGTCGACGCGCAGGGCTGGCGTTTCGAGGTCGTCGACCTCGATGGCCGCCGCATCGATAAGCTGATCGCCACCCGCCTGCCCAGCGGCCACCGTGAGATGGTGCGCTGACGGCATATGCATGGTTCGGCCCGCGGCCCTCGACGGCGGCCAATATATTGCGCGGACCGCGAGCTCTACCGCTCGGTGAAGGCGCGGGCGAAGGAATCGAGCATCGGCCGTGCCAGATACTCCAGGAAAGTCCGATCACCGGTGTTGATGAACGCCTCGACTGGCGTTCCGGGATAAAGCTGCTCGGGCTTTACGCAGGGCGGCAGGTCGGCCGCGATCCTCAGCTTGGCTCGGAAATAGGGCTCATGCGTTGCCTCGTCGACGAGCCGGTCCGCTGAAATTTGCGCCACCGTGGCTGAGACCTCGGGAGTGAGCCGCGCGTTCAAGGCGGACAGCCGCAGCTTCGCCGGCTGGCCGACGCGGACCTGATCGAGGTCTTTCGGCCGCAGCCTTGCATCGACGACGAGGCCCGATGCCGTGGGCAGGATCTCCATGATCTTTTCGCCGGGGGCGATCACGCTTCCCTTGGAATTATAGGCCGACGACACCACGATGCCTGCCGCCGGCGCCTTGATCGTCGTGCGCCGCAGCACCGCCTCCGCCGCCCTGGTCTGCTCCTCGACGTCGGCCAGATTGGAGCGAACGTCGTCCAGCTTCGTCAGCGCCTCCTCGACGCGTTGCGTGGTCTGGCGCTCGATCTGCTCCTGGGCTTCGACGATCTGCGTGTTGGCCGTCGCGAGATTGGCCTCCAGCGCCCCGGCCTGGCCGACGAGATCGGCCTCGCTGCGCAATAGCTGGGAGTACTCGGTGCGATTGGTGAGGCCCTTGTCCAGCAGGCCGGTCTTGATGCCGAGTTCGTTCTTCACGACGTCGGCTTGTTGCTGAATGGCCTGTTGCTGGGCCTGCAACCCCACCACCGACTGCCGATGCATGGCGACGCGTTGTGCCAGGATCGATTTTTCCGACCGGAACCGGGCCAGCCTAGCGTCGAATTCCTTTTGCTGTTCGCGAACCAGGATCTCGAAATCGTGCTGGAAAGGTGCCGGCGCCGCTTCGGTGATGGGCGCCATCCTGTCCAATCCGTCGCGTTCCGCCTCCAGCCGCGCCGCACTTGCCCTGAGCGCGATCGACTGCCTCACCAGCCGGTTGAGCTCGGCCTGCGCGGCCGTTGGGTCCAGCAAGACCAGGTCCTGGCCCTGTTGCACGCGATCGCCTTCATGGACCGGTAATTCCCTGATGATCCCGCCCTCGCGATGCTGGATGCGGATGTTTCCGCCGGTCGCCGAGATCGTGCCTTGCGTGATCACCGCTCCCGACAAGGGAGCGCTGACGGCCCAATAGCCGAAGCCGCCCGCCAGCACCGCTATGGCGACGTAGCCGGTGAGGGCCACGCGTCTTATGTCGGTGCGCGGCTGGCTGTCCCAGGCGAGGCTCTTTGTCGTCATCTCACGATCCGAAACTGCCACCCGCGCGGATTGTCGGGACGAATGACCCGGTCACCACCGTGCTCTGCTGGGGGGCCTTGCCGATCACCGAGCGCCGCAGCACCTCGTCGGCAGGGCCGAAGGCTTCGACCATGCCGCCGCGCAAAAGCATCACGCGGGCGCAAGCGGCGGCGATCGAAGGGCGATGGGTGACCACGATGACCGTGACGCCCGCCGCTCGCGCGGCCGAAAGCACCGCCTCGAGCGCGGCCTCGCCGCTGCCGTCGAGATGGGAGCTGGGCTCGTCGAGTACCAGGAGCCGCGGATTTCCGTAGAAGGCGCGCGCCAGGCCGATTCGCTGGCGCTCGCCCCCCGACAGCGCCCTGTCCGACGGGCCGATCATGGTCTGGTAGCCGTCGCGCTGCGCCAGGATCAGCTCGTGCACCTGGGCGCGCCTTGCCGCCTCGACGATCGCGGCGTCGTCCGCTTGCTGGTCGAAGCGGGCGACGTTTTGCGCGATCGATCCAGGAAAGAGCTCAACCTCCTGCGCGAGGTAGCCGACATGCTTTCCAAGCTGGCTTTCGTCCCAGGTCCTGAGGTCGGCGCCGTCGATCCTGATTGAGCCGCCGGTCGGTTGGGCGGCCCCTACGAGCAACCGCGCCAGTGTCGATTTGCCGGCCCCGCTCGGGCCGACGACGGCCAGCGCTTCGCCCGCGCCGATCGCAAAGTTGAGCCGCTTGAGGATGGGTTCCGTGCCGGGCTGGGCGTTCGGCGCCATGAAGAAGACGTCCTGCACGGAAATCGCGCCGGCCGGATCGGGCAGGATCAGTTTTCGCGGCTCGGGCGGACGCATTGCGAGCGCTTTTTCCAGCCGCGTCCACGCCCGCCGCGCGTCGGCGATCTGCCGCCAGGCGCCGATCAGCTGGTCGAGCGGCTGCAGCGCGCGCGACGACACCAGTGAGGAGGCGAAGATCATGCCGGCCGTCATCTGCCCCTGCAGCACCAGCCATGCGCCGGCGCCGAGGATCGCCAGTTGCAGCATCATGCGCAGCGCCCGCGAGGCGCCGCTGAAGATCGCGTTGGCGCTCGAGGAACGGTCATGGAAAGTGAGCGCCGCCGCCACGTGCCGTCCCCAGACCAGCGAGGCATTCCGCACCATGCCCATGGCGCGCAGCGTCTCGGCATTGCGGGCAAAGGCCTGTTCCGCCTGGCTGGCCAACGCCGAACGCTCCGCGGACAAGGCATCGTTCCTGCCGATCGCAAGCTGGTTGGCCACGACGAGGAATAGCAGAAGCACCGCGCCGGCGACCGTCACCCAGAACAGCACCGGATGGATGAGATAGAGCAAGGCGAGGAAGACAGGGGCGAAAGGCAGGTCGAACAGCACCGCCACGCCGCGTGACCTGATGAAGGCGCAGACCGAAGCGAGATCGCGCAGCGGCGACAGGCCGCCGGCATATCTCGCGCCGAGCGAAACGGCGAAGGTGCTGGCACCCAGCTTGCGGTCGACCGTCGCCGCGACGCGCTGCGTGTAAACGGCGCGGATTGCGTCCAGCAGCCCGAGGAAGGCGAGCGCGAGCACCGCGATAGCTGACAGATAGACAAGCGTCTCGACGCTGGAGGACGGCAGCACGCGGTCATACACCTGCAGCAGGTAGAGCGGAATCACCAACAGCAGGATGTTGATCAGCAGCGAGAAGACGCCGACATCGGCGATAGCGCGCAGGAAGACCGGACGCAGGCCGGACGGTCCAGTCATTTCCGCATTTCCCGCCGCTGCATGATCCCGGCCCTTACGCGTGGCCCCCGAATTCGGAACCGCCGTGCAGCGTGCTGCTGGCGATGCTATGCGTGGCGGTGCTGGTGGTGGTGTGCAAAGCGCTCGCCGGCGCGTTGTCCAGCGTATAGGCGCGGATATAGTCGATCTTCATCTCGGCAGGCGTCGCCAGATGATCGGGAGGCGCGCCGGCAAGACCGCCGACCGCGAGATCGGCCAGCATGTACATGGGCTTGTGCATATCCGATGGCGTCGCCGCTTCCGCGACCTGGACACCGTCATAAGTCCAGACGAGCTTGTCCGGCGTCCACAGCAGCCCATAGGTGTGGAAGCCGGCGGTATCCATGGTGTTTACCGTCGACGTCACCTTGGTGTGGGTTCCCGTTTCATTCGAATGCGCCGTCATGATCAACGAGTTCGGGTCCTGCCCGCGCGTTTCCACCACATCCAGTTCCGGCGGCCACGAGCCGTCTGCCGGCAGCAGCCAGAAGGCGGGCCAGGCGCCGGCGTTCTCGGGCAGGTCGGCGCGCATTTCGAAATAGCCGTAGGTTTGTGAGAAGGTGCTGTGCGTATTGAGGATACCTGACGTGTATTCGTAGTTGTTGATCAGGGGCTTGATGTCGGCCGGCGCCTGCGCGGCGGTGATGGTGAGCACGCCGTTATTCACGCTGAACGGGTGGACGGAACTCGTCGGCCCGTAATTGGCGTCGATGTACCATTGCAGCTCGCCATTGCTGGTCAATGTGCTGCCGTTCGGCGCTCCCCATGAGAAGTTGGTATCCCACGTGCCGCCCTGAGCGTTGTGAAGATTGAGCGCGTTGAAATCGTCGCTGAAGGACAGCTTCATGCCGGACATGTCGATCGGCAATTCGAACTGGTTGGGCTGCAGCTTGTCGATGGTCGTGTCCTTGAACTCGAGGATCTCGCCGGATCCGAGGTTCAGCAGCACGTTCGATCCCGCCTGGATCAGGTTCGAGTGAACGGCATCGAACGACGTGAAACCATAGCCATTGAGGCGGACGGTGTCGGTGGCGGCGAAATTGGCGATCAGGTCGCTGCCGTTGCCTTTCGAGATGACGAACGTGTCGTAGCCACCGCCGCCATCGATCAGAACATCGTTTCCCGCGCCGCCGTCCAGCGTCTGGTGCCCAGCCTTGGCGGTGATGATGTTGTCCAAGCCGTTTCCGAAAGCGTAGTTGTTGGGGTTTGTGACGATGAGGTTCTCGACATTGGCGGGGAGCTTGTAGCTCATCCACGTGCTGATCGTGTCGATGCCTGCCCCGGCGCCCTCGGCCACCTTGTTGCCCGCCCCATAGAGGTAATAGATGTCATCGCCCGTGCCGCCATGCATGGTGACGTTGAGATTGCCCGCTCCGTAAAACGAGTCATTTCCCGCGCTGCCATACAAGTCGGGCCCGGCCCCAGGCGCCGAGAACCAGTGGTTGGACGTACCGCTGTAGGGAAGAGGAACACCCACGGCGTTGACGAAGAAGCTCATCGGATACATCCTCCTCGTGAGGCATGGCCGTCTCGAACCGTTCGCTTACGGACTTCCGGATGGCCACGTCGGATCAATGCTGAAAGGAACGATTTCGTTCCGGGGAATCATTACACAATCCACCATAACATCGATCTTTCGGAAGACATATACTTATTGTCCGGGAAAAGTGCGGCGCTTAAGCAAAGATATTTAGTAAAATGGTGTATAAACTAGAAATTGCAAAGGATCTACTTAGATGAATGATCTACTTAGATGACGGCTACCCCTCCGAGCCCATCAGCCTCCCTCCTCGGCGCATGGTGGGCGGGAAGCTGACGCCATCAGAGAGCGGCTTCGATCGGCTCGGCAAGCCTGGGATTTGAGCGTGCCGCGATCAGGCAACTGGTGACGATGAGACCCGCTCCCGCCAGCGTGGTCCAGGTCACCGCCTCGTCGAAGAAGAGGAAGCCAAGTGCGAACGCCCAGATGAAGGCGGAGTATTCCGTCGGGATCAGATACTGCGCTTCCGCCCGCGCATAGGCCCAGCTCATCAGGAATTGGCCGGCGAGCGACAGCGCCGTCACGCCGGCGAGCGGAAGCCAGAGCTCGCGCGGCAGGGTAATGGCCAGCCAGGGTGACGCGAGACCAAGGAAGACCGCCACGCAAAGGTTCTGGAACAGCATGATCTCGATCGGCTTGGCCACCAGCGCCTGCTGCCGCGCAAGGATCAGATTGTAGGCATAGAACACCGTCGACACCAGCACCGCCGCCGTGCCGAGCAAGGCATCCCTGGCATGGCTTGTCTGCCCGAACTGTCCACCGACGATGATTGCGACGCCCGCAATGCCGGCCAGCGAAGCCCAGATCGCCTGACGCTGTATGCGTTCGCCGAGCAGCAACGCCGCCAGCAGCAGGGCGAACAGCGGCGCCACGAAACTGAGCCCGATCGCCTCCGCCAGCGGCAGCCTGGCAAGCCCCCAGAAGAAGGACAGCAGGACAAAGCCGACGACCGCGGCACGCAGCGCATGCAGCCTGAGCACGGAAGGCTTGGGCAGCGTGCGCGGTCCCGCCGACCAGCCGGCTCCGGCAACCACGGTCGCGAGCATGCTGCGCCACAGCACCGTGTTGTAGACGCCGACGGCAAGGACCAGGACCTTCATCGCCGCGTCCATCCCCGACAGCAGGAAGATGCCAAGCGCGCAGACAAGCACCGGGATCATGGGAGAAACGGCGCCTGCCAGGCTGGACGACTTCACGAGGCCCTCATGTGACGGATCGCAGTCGGATATATCAGGGCGGACCGGCGGGGCCAGATGGCAGCCCCGCCGACATGGCGGTCCAACCATGGCGACTTGTGGAATGGCTGGGAAAGCTCGCAGCGAGCCCGCCAACCATTGCCGGCTTGTCTAGCGGCGCGTGACCGCGAAAGCGGATATCTGAGCATCGAGTCTCGGCCATGGCATGACGGACCGGCTTTTGCGCTATTCTGGCAAGTCCGCCTTCCGAAGGCCCTCGATATAGTTGTCACGGTCTTCCACCCGTTGAAACGGGGCAGCACCTCCGCGAGTCCGAAAGCCGCAATGTGGGATCGAGTTCGCGCAGGCGCGCATCTTCTCCGCTTCAGAAAGCTGTCCCGCCAAGGCATGACTTGCCATCGCGACACGCATCGCGCTCGCGTAGTTCGGCTGCGAGCGCAAAGATCTCGGTTTGCACTTGGCACGTTCGATTTCAGCCTCCTCGATCTTCGGCGTGATTGCGCCGACTATGTTTGAGGCGATCTGATCCTGGAGATCAAAGATCTCCGCCAGAGTGCCGTCAAAAACAGTCGGCCCATAAATGGAGGCCGGTGGAAGAGTCGAGGAGCTGTCCTGTACGGCCAACGTTTTGGCGGCAAGAGATTTGAGTTAGGATGACTCAGCACTGGCGCGCTATAGAGCACCCTTATGAACGAATCTGCCAATAGAGCAGACAGCAACACAGCAGTCGCGAGCGACCTTGCCGACGGCGATCCCCGCCTTGCCTTCATTTATCAGGAGGCAGTGAGAGGCCTCAATCACCAGCAGAACCTCGTCGAGAACATGAACGCCCGCGCTGGCAGCCTCATCTTCGCCACTGCGTTCGCCAACTCGCTGCTTGGCGGAAGGGCGCTTTCCGACGGGCTTGGGCTTTGGGACTGGATCGCGGTGGTTCTGCTGTTCGTCATCGGCGGGCTGATCGTCTTCTTGCTTTGGCCCTACCACAAATACACGTTCCGCTTCGACCCAGAAGAGCTGCTCCATCAATATGTCGACGGCGACAGGCCAGCAAACATGTCGGCCATGCAGCGCGCGCTCGCCCTTCGCATCAAGGCGGACATGGTCAGCAACTGGCGCATTATCCAGCGGCTTCGGGTGGCATTGCAGATTGCGCTGGTCCTTCTGTTGTTCGACATCCTGGCCTGGCTTTTCGCGATCGCGGGTATTTGAGCCGTTCGATATTCGGAGCCGACCCGACCTGGACCGACGACCGCCCTTTGAGGTGGCAGTCTGCCGACGAGCAGCTTCGGGAACTAAGGCATCAGCACGACCTTGCCGGTCGAGCCGCCCTCTTCGGGCAAAGGACGAGCACGTGGCTCCCGGGACGGGCGCCTTCGCAAGAGCGCTGTGTCTGCGGCACCCTCACCTGCTTGCGAGGCGCTGAGGGGCGGCGCGGCGTTGCATGCAGATCTTTCGCGCAGCCGCAACTCCTTGCAGGAACGCGAAAAAAGGGCGACGCAAGCGCCGCCCCATATCCCTTGGGAGGACAATCCGATCCGGCGGATCAGGCCGCCTGGGCTTCTCCGGCGACGGCATCGGCGGCGCGGGCGGCCTTCAGCACCTTGGCCCACCAGGCGACGTCGTTGACCAGCGCGGTGGCGGCCTGGTTCAGGTGCTCGAGATCTTCGAGCTTCTTCTCGCCCTGGCGCACGGCCAGGAAATCGCCCCAGGCGATATGGACCGCGGACTTGACCGGCGCCATCTGCAATTCGACGGCGTGGAGACGAAGCTGTTCGACGGCGCGGGCGCCACCGACGCTGCCATAGCCGACAAAGCCGGCCGGCTTCTTGTTCCACTCGTTGGCGGCGTAGTCGATCGCATTCTTCAGCACGGCCGTCGGGCCGTGATTGTATTCGGCGGCGGTGAAGATGAAGCCGTCGAATCCGGCGACCTTCTTCTGCCAGCGCTGTGCGACTTCGTTCTGCGACGGCGCCCAGGCGGAAGACGCGACCTCATCGAAGAAGGGCAGCGGAAAGTCGCGCAGATCGACAATTTCGACATCGATGTCGGCATGTGCCTTGGCGATCTTGGCGATCCACTGCGTCGGCACGTCGGCGAAGCGGGCAGCGCGCGTCGAACCGATGACAATGGCGATTTTGGGCTTGGACATAAGGGGCTCTCCTTGCGGGAATTTTTGGTATCGTTTGGATACCGGCGCTATATGTGATACTGACAATTTGATGCGCAAGGAGGCACGTTTTTGTTACTGAGGCACCCGCATAACACCGAGGACTGCCGCGCCGTGTCGGAAATCCTGCAGCGCGTCGGCGACAAATGGACCGTGCTCGTGGTCGGCAAGCTGGGCGGCGGACCGCTGCGTTTCAACGAATTGCGCGCCGCCGTCGGCGGCATCTCCCAGAAGATGCTGACCACCACCTTGCGCGGCCTGGAGCGTGACGGCTTCATCACCCGCAAGGTGTTTCCAACCATTCCGCCGCGCGTCGATTACGAGCTGACGGAGCTCGGTCACGAGTTGCTGGTGCCGGTCGGCGCGCTCGGCGAATGGGCCCGCAAGAACACCCAGCGTGTCCAGTCGGCACGCGCCAGATTCGACGACATGCACGCCTGAAGCCCATGCGCGGCAAGGGATTCGGGACCTGCACTGAGCGGCTCTAGCTGCCCAAGCGAAGTCACGGCTCCTTGAAAGCGACTGGACCTAAAGGCGACTTGGAAACAGTCCATGGCGCTCGATGCCGGCCCGACGCGCCCGGCCCCCTCTCGACGGTAACACACATTCCAACGGCAGCCAGTCAGGCCCTTCGCGCCAAGCAAGGCGTCTGGCTGCAGATCGTGCACGTCGCTGTTCGCTGCTTCGCATCCGTCGTGTCATGCAGGCAGGCGGTGCGCCCAAGGTCCTGTTTGACTTCGGCGTAAGCGGTTATGCCGAGCAGGCAGACAAGGGCCACGAGAGCCGCCGCAAGCCAGCCGTTCAACAGGTGTTGACGCATTGTCTTCCTCCGGTGCCCCGCAGAATTGCGCTTTGAAGGCAACGGCAGCATGTCGCTGAACGCATCGCTTCGCTCGGGCGATGTTACAAATGCCCGGGCTTGGCGGTCGAATCAGCTCTCGGCGGGAACCACCTTCGGCTTGCCCTCGCCGTCGAGCGCCACCATGACGAAATCGGCGTGCGTCACCTTTTCCATCAGGTCGGAAAGGTAGCGCTGCGCCCAGGCCTCGACCTTGAGCGTCATCGAGGTGCGGCCGACGCGTTCGACATGGGTGTAGATGCACAGCGTGTCGCCGATCTTCATCGGCTTGGCGAACGACATTTCCTTGACCGCCGCCGTCACCACGCGGCCCCTGGCGCGCTCAGCGGCGCGGATGCCGCAGGCAAGATCCATCTGCGCCATCACCCAGCCACCGAAAATGTCGCCTGCGGCATTGGCGTCCGAAGGCATGGCCAGGGTGCGCAGCGTCAGGTCTCCGATCGGCCGTCCGTCCGCGTACTGCACCATGGGCAGAATCCTCAAGCAGTGATGGTCATCGATCCCGTATCGCCGCTACGGGAATAGGTCAACGCGCGGCGGCTGCTGTTTCCTCGCCCCAAGGCCATAGGCTAACCCTGCATTCGCCCGGTTGTGCCTGATTTTCAGCGGCTTCGGGTGTCAGGGAGGGTTTCCTCCAATCGCCGAGGAACGCGGTTCCTGGAGATCGCACCTCTCAGAAATAACGTGCAAGGTTAGCGCGGATGCGGTCGAGAACCGTATCCCCGGAAATGTCGGGAACGAATGCCTTGCCGGTGATCGCCTCGTAAGCCTGGGCATACACCCCAGAGGCCTGTTCGACGATCTCGTCCGGAATCCTCGGGATCGGGTCCTTGTAGGGATCGCAGCGCGCCGTCACCCATGAGCGGATGAAATCCTTGTCGAAGCTCTCCGGCCGCGTGCCATCAGCCAGCGCCTGTTGGTAGCTCGCCGCGATCCAGTACCGGCTGCTGTCGGGCGTGTGGATTTCGTCGGCGAGAATGACCGCCCCGTCCTTGTCTGTCCCGAATTCGTATTTCGTGTCGGCCAGGATCAGGCCGCGTTCGGCTGCGCGCGCCTGGCCGCGGGCGAACAGCTTCAAGGCATAATCCGAAACCGTGTCCCACTGCTCCTGCGTGAGCAGGCCCTGCTCCAGGATCTCGGCCCTGGACAGCGGCTCGTCATGGCCGCCGTCGGCCGCCTTGCTGGTCGGCGTGATGACCGGCTCGGCCAGCCTCTCATTGTCGCGCAGGCCGTCTGGCAGGCGCATTCCATACATGTCCCGTTCGCCGCGTCGGTAGCGGGTCAGGATCGAGGTGCTGGTGGTCCCCGCCAGATAGCCGCGCACGACGATCTCGACCGGCAGTATGTCGAGCCTTGTGCCGACGACGACGTTGGGGTCGGGATATTCCAGCACATGGTTCGGGCAGATGTCGGCGGTTTCCTCGAACCAGTACCGCGCCGTCCGGGTGAGGATCTCTCCCTTGAACGGGATCGAGGTCAGGATGATGTCGAAGGCGCTGAGACGGTCGGTGGCGATGATGATACGCCTGCCGTCGGCCAGGTCGTAATTCTCCCGGACCTTGCCTTTGTAATAGCCCGGCAGTTCGGGAATGAAAGCATCCGACAGGACACGCATGGGTTCTCCTGCCTTTGCGCGGAGTGGCCAGGGGCATGATTCCGAAAAGTTTCGGAAAAAATCATGCCGAAATGATGCTATCCGCATAGTCCGTCGACCCCATGCATATCAAGCGCGATTGTCGGCATTCCCCGAAAGCCGGCCGGTATACCAGTCGCTTTTTTCACAACCGATGCCGGAAGGCGCGGCGACGCGGCGAACCCATGGCGTCTAGGCTGCGCCAGATTTCCGGAGCCGCCATTTTCATCATGCAGACCTATGACTTCATCATCGTCGGCTCCGGCTCGGCCGGCTCGGTTCTGGCCGACAAACTGTCGGCTTCGGGCCGCTTCTCGGTGCTGGTGCTGGAAGCCGGCGGCAGCGACCGGCGCTTCTACGTGCAGATGCCGCTCGGCTACGGCAAGACCTTCTTCGATCCCACGGTGAACTGGAACTACAAGACCGAGCCGGATCCCGGCCTCGGCGGCAATGTCGACCACTGGCCGCGCGGCAAGCTGCTTGGCGGGTCAAGCTCGATCAACGCCATGGTCTGGATCCGCGGCGCCCGCGAAGACTTCGATGACTGGCGCGCCGCCGGCAATCCCGGCTGGGGCTATGACGATCTGTTGCCGGCCTTCAAGGCGCTCGAGGACAATGAAGCCGGCGCCGACGCATGGCGCGGCAGCGGCGGTCCCCTGCACATCAGCGACACCACCGATGCCGTACACCCGCTGACGAAGCGCTATCTCACCGCAGGCCAGCAGGCCGGTCTGCCGCTCAATCCCGATTTCAATGGTGCTGCCCAGGAAGGCGTCGGCATCTACCAGATCTCGACCAAGAACGGCCGCCGCATGTCGGCCGCCCGTGCCTTCCTGCGCCCGGCGATGAAGCGCGCCAATGTGCGCGTGGAGACCAACGCGCTGGCAAGCCGCGTCTTGTTCGAAGGCAAGCGCGCCGTCGGCGTCGAGTATTTGCAGAACGGTCAGACCAGGACGGCCCGCGCCGGCCGCGAAATCATCCTGTCCGCGGGTTCGATCAACTCGCCGCAGCTCATGCAGCTCTCCGGGGTGGGTCCGGCGGCGCTGCTTGAAGGCTTGGGCATCCCGGTCGTGCATGCCAACGAGAATGTCGGCGCCAATCTGCAGGACCATGTCGGCATCAACTACACCTTCAAGGGCAAGCTGCCGACGCTCAACCAGATCCTGCGGCCCTGGTGGGGCAAGCTTTTGGTCGGCATGCAGTACATCCTGACCCGGTCCGGCCCTCTGTCGCTGTCGATGAACCATGGCGGCGGCTTCTTCCGCACCGATCCGGCGTTCTCCCGCCCCAACATGCAGCTCTATTTCCAGGCCTTCTCGACCCTCATCCCGAAGAACGGCGAGCGTCCGATCCTGACGCCGGATCCGTGGCCGGGCTTCTCCATCGGCCTGTCCAACTGCCGGCCATCGAGCCGCGGCGAGATCATGATCCGCTCCAGCAATCCGCTCGACTATCCCAAGATCATCGCCAACGCCTATTCGACCAATGCGGACGTCACCGAGATGCTCGACGCGGTGAAATTCGTGCGCAAGATCGCCTCGATGCCCGCCATGGCCGAGATCATCGCCGAAGAGGTGCTGCCCGGTCCGTCGATCCGGTCCGACGCCGACCTGATCACCGATTTCAGGAAACGCTCCGGCACCGTCTATCACCCGGTCTCGACCTGCCGCATGGGACCCGATCCCTCGCGCTCCGTCGTCGATCCGCGCCTCAAGGTGCACGGGCTCGAAAGCTTGCGCATCATCGACGCCTCGATCTTTCCCGACAACATCACCGGCAACACCAACGCCGCCTCTGTCATGACCGGGTGGAAGGGCGCCGAACTGGTTCTGGAGGACCACACATGAAGATCACCGACGTCAAGACCTGGGTTGTCGGCAACCCGCCACCCGGCATCGGCGGCAAGTATTTCATCTTCGTCAAGCTCACCACCGATGGCGGCGTGGTCGGCTATGGCGAGGCCTACAACGCCACCTTCTCCGCCCATGTCACGGCCAAGCTCGTCGAGGACATGGCCGAGCGCTATCTGATCGGCCACGATCCGCACGACATCGAGAACTTCTTCCGCCGCGCCTATTCCTCCGGCTTCACCCAGCGCCCCGACGTGACCGGCATGGGCTGTTTTTCCGCACTCGAAATGGCTTGTTGGGACATCGTCGGCAAGGAAGCCAACAAGCCGGTCTACAAGCTCCTTGGCGGCCAGGTGCACGAGACGCTGCGCTCCTACACCTATCTCTATCCGCACACCGGCAGCGTCCATTCCGAGGACGCGCCGGATGGCAGGAATGTCTATAACGACCCGGAGATGGCGGCGGCCTGCGCGCTCGAATATGTCGAGCAGGGGTTCAATGCCGTCAAGCTCGACCCGGCCGGCCCCTACACCGCCTTCGACGGCCATCAGCCGCGCCTCGTCGACATCGATGTCTCGACCCGCATGATCAAGGCGATCCGCGAGGCGGTCGGCACCCGCGCCGATATCCTGTTCGGCACGCACGGCCAGTTCACGGCATCGGGCGCGCTGCGCATGGCGCGCGCCATCGAGCCTTATGATCCGCTGTGGTTCGAGGAGCCGGTGCCGCCCGACATGCCCGAAGTGATGGCGCAGGTCGCCCGCGCGACTTCGATCCCGATCGCCACCGGCGAGCGGCTGACGACCAAATCCGAATTCGCCCGTGTCATCGAGAACCGCGCCGCCACCATCCTGCAGCCGGACCTCGGCCGCTCCGGCGGCATTCTGGAAACCAAGAAGATCGCGGCCATGGCCGAGGCCTATCACATCCAGGTCGCGCCGCACTGCTATTGCGGGCCGATCGTCGGTGCCGCCAACATCCAGCTCGCGGTGACGCTGCCCAACTTCCTGATCCTGGAATCGCTGAAGCAGTGGGACGGTTTCCACGCCACGCTGTTGAAGAAGAAGATCGAATGGCAGGACGGCAATGTCATCCCGTCGAATGAGCCGGGCCTCGGCGTCGAGCTGAACGAGGCGGTCTGCGACGCCCATCCCTACACCGGCAAGGACCTGCATCTGCAGATGATGCAGACGCCGCTGATGCCGTGAGCGAAAGCTACGCCTTCATCGGCCTTGGCCATCTCGGCGGCAATCTTGCCGCCAGCCTGATCCGCAACGGCTTTGACGTCACCGTCGTCGACCGCGACCCCGCCGCCGTCGAGCGCCTTGTCGCGCTCGGCGCGACGGCCGCCAATAGCCCGGCCGAAGCCGCGGCGCGGGCCGGCAATGCCATCACGTGCCTGCCTTCGCCAAAAGTCAGCGAGGCGGTGCTGGGCGGCCCGGGCGGATTGCTGGAAGGGCTGCCCAGGGGCGGCACCTGGATCGAGATGTCGACCAACGGCCGCGACGAGATTTTGCGGCTGGCCGCCCTCGCCTCGGCCAAGGGGATCGAGACGCTGGAATGCCCGGTCACCGGCGGTGTGCATCTGGCGGCGGCCGGCAAGATCACCGCGCTGGTCGGCGGCGACGTCCCCCTCTACGAGCGTCACCGCCCGGCCATCGAAGCGATGTGCGCCAAGTCGTTCCTGATGGGCCCGACCGGCTCGGCGGCGGTGATCAAGGTTATCACCAACATGCTGGCCTTCATCCATCTGGTCGCCGCCGGCGAGGCGCTGATGCTGGCCAAGCAAGGCGGGCTCGACCTCGCGCAATCCTACCACGCCATCGTCGCGTCTTCAGGCAACAGCTTCGTCCACGAGACCGAAAGCCAGTTGGTGCTGAACGGCTCCTACGACATCGGCTTCACCATGGACCTTGCGCTGAAGGACCTTGGCTTTGCGCTGACCATGGCCGAACAATCCGGCGTGCCGCTCGATCTGGCGTCGCGCGTCAACGCGATCTTCGAGCAAGGCAAGGCGGCTTATGGCGGCGATGCCTGGTCGACCCAGATCGTCAAATTGCTTGAAGATACCGTCGGCACCGACCTGCGCGCGCCGGGCTTTCCGGCCAGGCTGGAAATATGAACTAGCAAATAAAATCAAGATGTTGGGCGAGCATCTAGAATCATAGCGGCAACAACTTGAATCAGAGCTGCAACATCTCGACCGGTTTCTCGGGCGAGAGTTTCGATCGGACTGCATGGCTCGGCGATTGGCGGGAGACACCCCTTCCTTTCGTCATCCTCGGGCTTGACCCGAGGATCCATCCCGTAACATCAAGGCGCTGCAACGGTGCTGATTTCGGCTCCGCCGCACTCTTCGGCCAATATCACGGCATGGATCCCAGTGTCTCCGCGACGGAGCTTCGCTCCTGCTTCGCCCTGGGATGACGACGTTGAGACGCTCCACCGCCGGGCTGTGCCTTGATTCAATATCTCACCAGCAACGCACCAGGCAGGATCTCGAAGGTGGCGGGTATGCGCCCCGGTGACTCGCCGTCTATGTCGACCAGCGCGCCATTCTTCTCGACGTCGCCGAGCGGTTCGACAACCACTTTCCTGCCGCGCAGGATGGTGATCGCTGGATGGTTGCGGTGCCGCCCACCATAGAGCAGGCGGATGTCCCAGATCAGCTTCAGCTTGCCCGCCGCGCGCAGGATGACGATGTCGAACCGTCCATCGGTCAGTTCGGCATCGGGCGCGATCATCATGCCGCCGCCGAAGAATTTGCCATTGGCCACCGCCACCAGCGCCATGCGCGCCTCGACCGGCGTGCCGTCGTCGACTGTGATCCGCACGTCCTGGAAGCGGTAGCGGATGAACTCGACCACGGTGCGCCACAGGAACAGCGCCTTGGCCGACATCCTGCCCTTGCGCTTGTCGGCATTGACGGCGCGATCAGTGGCGCCCGACAGGCCAAGGCTGGCGATGTTGATGAAGTGGCGGCTGGCCAGCGCGCCATGGTCGTCGATATAGCAGATGCGGCCGGCATCGACCGCCCTGGCCTTCGCCCCGGCAATCCGTTCCAGCGTCGCGCCGATCTCCTTCGGCAGGCCGAGCCCGCGCGCGAAGTCGATGCCGGTGCCGCACGGCAGCAGGCCAAGCTCGGTCGTCCTGCCGCCCTCCTCGCGGGCCTGCAGCAAGCCGTCGGCCACCTCGCTCGCCGTGCCGTCGCCGCCGGCCGCGATCACCAGGTCGAAGCCGTTTGCCGCGAGATCGAGCGCCAGCCGCTCGGCGTCGCCTTCGGCCTGCGTCTCGCGCAGTTCGAAATCGCCGAAGTGCTTTTTCAGCGCGGCGGCGACGTCAGGCCAATGCCGTTTCAGCCGGCCGCCGCCGGCAATCGGATTGAGCACCACCCCGACCTTCAAGTTTCGCCCTCCCCGACGCCGGACCTGGATGCCCGATCCTTTGCCGGCATTCAAACTCGTACCGGCCGGCGGAGCAAGGGCGCGTTCGGCCATGGACGCCAAAAAGCGCGGGGCAGGCTGTCTAAGGCCTTCGCGCTTGAACTTCCCTGGCTTCTGGCATTGGTCCCCGATAATCCCGCTATCCACAGGGGCGCGGCCATTCCCCAAACCCCTTACCCGGCGTAAGTTGAACCCATCTCAGGCGGCTACCGATCATCAAGCCGAAAGGCGAAGTGAAAGGCGGATTTCCTGAGGCCCGTACGGCCCGGAACGAGAGCAGGCTTGCTTGTTCAAGGGACGGAAGCCGAGACCTACGGGGCCGCGGAAAGCGTGCCAACGCCGACGGCGGACCGATGCTGCCATGAAGGACGGCAAAAACCTTCGATGGCACGCAGGGCAAAGGCCCGCGAGGGCCAAGACCGGCGTGGTCTGGAACGGATGCTGCTCTCGGGTGGCTTCTGGCAGGACCGTCAAAATCAAGGCCGGCATGGCGCGACGACTTTACGGAAGTTGCTGCCGCGACCGTGTCCTGATCTGACAGGGAGGCGCTGGGAGAAATCCCGGCGCCGACTGTCTTTTGGCTCTCCCACGCAATTTTTACGGTGTTTCCGGTTGGGGCTGCAACCGGCGGCAAAATCAGCTAACGTTCGACGTCGTCAGAGCCCGTTTGAAAACGCGCTCTGCCGAGTCGGATGGCGTGGTTTTCGAGAACCGAAGCACAGCGGACCTTTGGGTCCGTGAGCACAGTTCTACTGCGGTGCAGTAGAACGCGGAAGCGCAGAAAACCGCGTCAGGCGGCTGGCAGAGTAGCGTTTACAAATGGGCTCGTAGAAGGGGGATACTTCATGACGCTGATCCAGAAGCTTGCAGTCGCCTACGCGTTCTTGTTCTTCGGCGTCGTGGCCATCGGCTACATTCCGGCCTTCAACGATGCAGACGGCAATCTGTTCGGCCTGTTCTCATTGCAATGGTACGACGACCTGCTGCACGCCTTCTCCGGCGTCTGGGCGTTGGCCGCCGCCTTCATCTCGCATCGCCAGGCGGTGTTCTATTTTAAGCTGTTCGGCTCGGTCTACCTGTTCGACGGCGTGCTCGGGCTGATCACCGGCTCAGGCTGCCTCGATGCCGGTATCTTCATCAACGGCTTCCGCTCCCTCAACGACATCGAATTCCCTGCCCGCTTCTTCGCCAACCTGCCGCACATCGTCATTGGCGGCATCGCCGTCTATATCGGCTTCTGGCTGTCGAAGCGCATCTACGACCACTTCGCCACGGCCTGACGGGCCATGTTCCTGTTCCGCTTGATAAAGCGCATCGTCAAGGCGATCCTCTGGCTGATCGTCATCGTCATCCTGATCCCGATCGCCGGGCTGGCCTATGGCTTCCTGACGACGCCGGCGCTCGACAGGACGCCGCTGCCAGGCATTGCCGACGGCGCGCCGCCCAAGGCACTGGCCGACAAGGTGCGCGCCGAAATCCTCGGCTACCAGCGGCCGGAGGAGTCGACCTTCCTCACCTACCCGGAATGGGCGATCGTCTACGCCGCGCGCGAATATGCCGGTTTCGTCGCCAAGGACCAGCCGAGCGGCTTTCCCTATTGGTCCTATGTCGGCCGCTTCTGGCAAGACTATGCCACGGTGATCCGCGCCAGTTCTCCCTACAGGTTCAACTACGCCAACCACCAGATGCTGGTCATCATCGGCACCAGCCATTCGATCGAGCATATCCTGCAATGGGCCTATGAGAACACGGTCGGTCGCATCACCGAGGCGACGTCAGCCAAGCGCACGGCGGCCGACATCTACCAGGCCAAGGTGGCTGCGGAGTATGCTTCTTTCCTCGATCAGGTGCCGTGGTACCAGTTCCCTTATGCCGAGAAGCGCGCCGGGCTGTTCGCGGTGCAGCCGGCGCCTGGTGACAGTTCCATCCGCACCAGCGAACGCAAGCTTGCCTTCGGTCTCGCCGACACCATCAAGCAAGGCTATGCCGACCTGATCACCAAGGCGCTTGCCGCGACCTCCGACCCGGCCTTCCTCGATGTCCATGTCTGGGCCAGGGGGCCGGTCGGCGAAGCTACCCGCAACGAGCCCGACACCTTGCTGGAACGCGATTATGGCGCGGACGGCACCGTCTTCGTCACCAAGCGCTATCAGGTGTTCACCGACATGATCCCGCGGCTGATCGACAAGGGTGTCTCCTTTGTCGAGATCGGCGGCAATGATGAGATCATGGTCACGGTGCTGTCGACCGATACGATCGCCATTCCCGAAGGCATGCGCATCCTGTTCAGCTATCCGCTGCCGGCGGAGCCGTCGACACGCCGCACCGGCATGGTCGTGGCCGTGCGCAAGCTGCATCTGGTGCTGCCGTCGCTGATCAAGGCCGGCGCCAGGCTCGAACACGTCTACGACTACTGAGGCTTTTCAGCCACGCCTGGCCAGGATTGGCGAGCCGTCATGCTCATTCCACAATCGCGGCAAAATCCCGCCTTGTTCGCGCGCAATGGAAGATCGCATGTCGCCTGAAGGCGCGACATGCCTGACTGGGCTGCCGGGGGGCATCTCGAAGGGACGAGACTGTGATCAAGACCGCCCTTGTCGCCATGACCATTGTCGGCTGCGACTGCGACGCCAAGCTGTGCGAATATATCGGCGAGACGCCGGCCAAGTGGTCGACCATCGCCGATTGCGAAGCGGCGATGAAGAGCCAGATCCTGCACGAGCGCAATTTCAATTATCCGCTCGTGTCCGGCATCTGCCGCGCGAAGGGCTCGGCGTCCTCCTCGCACCTGGCCGCGATCGCGTCGGGCCCGGAACTGAAGCCCGCCAGCCGGACCGTCAGGACGGAAAGCCCGCTGCCGCCGGAACTCAGCCATCGGCCGAGCGTCCCGGTCGGTTCGCCCACGACGGCCCTGGACGCGGCCGCTGCCCGACCCGTCGCCTATGAACAGGTGGTCGACGGTGGAACCGGCGTGCTCTACCGCACGAAGAACGGCTACGCCGTGGTCAAGACCGATCTCGGCCGCGCCGCCTCGGCAACCGCCGACGCGGCAAAGCGCTCCGTGAACTGGCTGGCTGGGCTGATGCCGACGGGCCTGTAGGACGGCCTGCGTGCCGTCTACACCGTCCCGCTCAGCGCCTTGATGGCACGGTAGAAGGTCGAGGAAAACAATTCCGCCGGGTCATAGTGCCGCTTTACCTTCAGGAAGGCCGGCAATTCGGGATAGGACGCCAGCAATTCCTTGGCCGTGTAGTGCAATTGGTAAGGCAGGAAGAAGCGCCCGCCATGCTTGATCGTCACGTCGATCAGCGCCCGCGTCAGCGCCCGCATCCTGGCATTGCCATCGGCATCGGCCGGCTGGTTGATATAGAGCACCAGCGAATAGGCCGGCTCCGGCGCGTAGGTCAGCGCCACGTCCTCGTTGTGGACGATGCGCACCGAGGCGTTGAGCACCGGCAGATCCTGGTTGCGCAGGATCTCGCGCGCTTCCGCGATGAATGGATTATAGCTCGCGCGTGGAATAAAATATTCGTGCAGTATGTCGGTCTCATTCACGAGGTCGTTGAACAGATACGGCACCGAATCGTGCATCGGGTTGTTGCGGGTGACGAGACAGGCCTCGCCCTGGGCAAGCGCCGAGCTACGCGGCACCGTACAACTCTCGAATTTCGGCTCCAACGTCTTTTCGGTGAACCATTTCAGTTCCTGGAACGCACTGCCCCATTTGGCCATGTTCATGATCACCCGCTTCAGGCCGACGCCATCGGGTTCGCCGAGCGCCGGCTGGTCGGCCGGCGGCTGCTCCGCCACTCTATCGTAGCGGTAGACGATCATGTCCTCTAGGAAATTGCCCGGCGCGGTCGACAGATGCCCGTAGAACAGGCCGATGTCCTTGTTCGGCTCCAGCACCTCGGCGAAGAATTTCGGGAAATCGTCGGATCTGATGATCTCGCGCGAGGTGCGGTAGACGGCATTGTCGACGATATCGAGCGTCGCCTCCAGCACCACGCCGAACAGACCGTAGCCGCCGACGACATGTCGGAACAGCTCGATGTTTTCGGTTGGCGAGCAGGTGGTCACCGACCCGTCCGCCAGCATCACCCGCATCGAGCGGATGGAGCCGGCCACCGAGCCCGCCTGATGGTCCATGCCATGCGCGTTCACCGACAGCGAGCCGCCGACCGAAAAAATATCGGTCGACTGCATCGCCTTCACCGCGAAGCGCGGATGCAGCATGGTCTGGATATCGTGCCAGCACGCGCCCGGCTGCAAGGTCATGGTCTTGGCCGCGGCATCCACCGTAACCTTGCTGAACTTTCTCATATCCAGGACCAGCGCATTGTCGTCGAAAGCATGCCCGCCCATCGAATGGCGGATGGCCGCCAGCGACACTTTCAGCCCGTTGGCGCGTGCGAAGGCGAGCGCCTTGGCGATATGCTCTTCCTCGCTGACCTCGACGACGCCATAGACCGGCGTCCTCGACAGACCGCTGGCATCGTTGATGTCGCCGCCCTTGGCCAGCCAGGGCAGCGACGGATCGAAGGCGGGCGGGCTCGCGATCGGCTTCAGCGGCAGTGCGATGCCGTCTACATCGGCGATGCGTCCGCTGTTCTTCGGCCCTGACGGGCCTCGCGCCAGCCGCGCCACGGTGGTGCCGCCCCACAGCACGGCGCCGCCAAAAACAGCCGCCCCCAGCAGCAGCCGCCGCGACAGGCGAAATCCCTTTTGTTCCTCGGCCATGCGGATCCCCCGGCGGCCAAGGAATAGCGCGGCCTTTTGGCAAAGACCATAGCGTCGCTGCCGCAACGGCGTTCCGCCGCCGCCGTCGCCTGGCGGTGAGTGTCCAACCCAATGAAAATGGCCGGTTCCCCAAGGAACCGGCCAGATTGGAGCAGGGTCTCAAAGTCCGGTCGGCAGTCTCTATGAGGCCTTCTTGATCGACGTCACCATGCCGGTCTTGTCGTCGACGGTCACCGCCACCTTGGCGCCGACCTTCAGTTTCCCGACCGACGCATCGGGCGACAGCTGGTAGATCTTGCCGTCGTCGAGGGTGACCGACTTGGTTGTCGGATCGACGGCCTGGATGGTGCCCTGAACGGTCGCGGCATAGGCCGTGCCGAGGAAGGCGAGCAGAGCGGCGGTGGTTGCGAGGGTCTTCTTCATGGATAGCACTCCGTGCTGTTTCGGTTTTCCGGTACCGCTTGGGAGAGGGCAGCACCGAACGGCCCGAGACTGGAACGAAACAGCTATCATCGGCAAATCACGTTGGGTGAATTTTCGCAAAGGATATCATAAGCTTAATTCCGACATATTGTCTGCGGCCGACATCATTCCGGGCCGCTTCGGTTCCCCCGGCGAGCGCATTTCCGTTCGCGAAAAGAGTCGTTTAGAGGGATTGTGGCGAGCGGTTGCGATCACGGCGAGGCCGCCGCAATCCGTCTCGAGCAGCATCACGAAACAGACCGCCGAGCCGTTATCGATACACATTTTGTGTCATGGATCAGTTCAGATCGCCAATTGAAATGGAGAAAACTCGCGCTCCGGTTGCAAATCTGGAACGGATGCCGGATGGTGCGCCGTTACCATGAGGGGGCCTTTCCATGAAGCTTGCAGTCCGGTCCATGATGTCCTTGATGATGTTGGCGTGTGCTCCGGGATCGGCCGGCGCGCAAGCCGCGATTCCGAAGTGACAAAGCGCTTATGTTTGCTACGGACGACCCCGAGATGGCGACGGCGACTGCAAAGGCTCTTGCCAGCCTGGATGAGTTCCTGGCCCTGGCCGGAACGCCGCCCTCTGGGACGGACAGGTTCAAATTGAAGGTCGAGGTGCGCGATGGGGATATCAGCGAGCACTTCTGGGTCATCCCGTTCCAGCGCACCGAAACGGGGTTCGTCGGCATATTGGCAAACGAACCGGCAGCTGTGCGCAATGTCGTCCTCGGCCAGGAGATAGAATTCACCAGGGACGATATTTCGGACTGGGGATATAGACACGACGGGCGGCAAGTAGGGAGCTTCACCGTGTGTGTGATGTTCAAGAGGATGTCGAAGGAAGAAGCGGACTACCTGCGCGACAAATCCGGTTACGATTGTTGATCGTTTGCCCAACCGGACTAGCTTGCGCCGATCTTGCGCACCAGTGCCGCGGTCGCCAGCATGGCACCCAGGTCCGAAATCATCGGTGCGACATGGCTGGCGTAGTCGAGCGGCACCGAAATATCAGGTAGCTCGAAAAAATTCTTCGGCTGCGGCAGGAGCAGAAAACCGTCGCTGCCGTTGAGCGCGACACGCGCGGGCTCGTCCGGCCAGGTTTCGCCGAGCCATTTCAGCGCTTGCGCCAGCCGGCCGGTCACCAGCGGCCGCGCCGCCTCGACATTGTTGGTGCGGAACTCGTAGGCGGCGTCGAGCTCCGGCACGCCGGACGGCAGTTCCTGCATCCTGGGCGCGAACATGCCTCGGAAAAAGCCGATCACACCGCTGGCACGTCGCGCCGCGACCAGTATTCCTGGAAACGGCTCGATGGTTTCGAAGGCGACGACGACGCCCTTGAATGTGGTCGCCTTGTTCTTGGTGGCGCCCCCGTCCCATAGGTCGGCTTCGTACAGTTCGAACGCAAATCCGTCATATCGTCCGGAGATGATATCGTCGAAGCGGCTCATGGTGAAACCGCCGACGGTCTCGCGCGGCAATCGGTCAAAAGAATGCGGCGTGACGTCATGCTGGTAGCGCATATCCCCAATGAAGCCGAAGATGATCGGCATCAGCGTCTGGCGAAACGATTGCTGCAGCCTCGCCGCCGGCCTGATCGCCCGGAAATAAAGCACGACCGCCACCACGAAGCCGACCACGTACAGAAATACGTGCGGCGTCGAGAACCATTGCTCGTTGGGATCGGCGACCGTGTTGAACAGCCACGCAATGAGCGCCACGAAGACGACCACCAGGCCAACGAACAACGGTGCGCGCCACTTGGCCGCGCGTGCCACCGAGGCCCTTTTCGCTTCGTAGACCTCGATGTCTTTCTTAATGGCTGCGATAGCAGCCGCGCCCGGCATGAAATCCGCTGTCTCCATCGCCAATCCCCGCCGCCAGTGTTGCCGCATGATAGCCATTTTCGCGGGAAAGTCGCCAGCGCTTACCCCTGCCCTGTCGTGGACCTGTCACGCGGTCAGGGCGACGCGTCCACAAGGGAAGCAGGAAAGATCGCGTCCAGGCGGCCCTCGATTTTTTGCCGCATGGGCTCGTCCAATGCCTCGACCGGCAGCAGCCGTTCGTGGTCTCCCGCACGCAAGCGCACAAAGGGATGAAACCAGTAGGACGCGACAGCGCCGCGCGTCTCCGCATCGGCGCTGACGTCCACGATGAAAATCCCACCAATCCGCCCCGGCCACGGCTGGCGGGCAAAAGCGGTGCCGAGGAAATCCCCGAGTCCATAGGCAATCACCGTCCCGCCGATCCGCTCCACCGGCTGAACGACATGCGCGTGATGGCCGGCGATCAGACCGACGCCCTGTCCGGACAGCCTCCGCGCCAGTGCCCGGGTTGCGGCGCGCGGAAAATGCCGGAACTCCCAATCCCAGTGCGGCACGGCACAGAGGAGATCGACCCCAGCACTAGCCTCGCGCGGCCAGCGCGCCGGATCGCCTTCCATCGAGACGCGGTCGGCAAACAGTCTCTCGTCGGCGTTGCGCCAGAGCGTGAAAGCGGCGAAGCCGAGAGCGAGCGGCCCGGCAGCGAAGCGTTCGACCGGACCCTTGGCGGCGAGGCCGATGGTGCCGATACCGAGCCGCTTCAACGCCGCGACCGTCGCGTCGAAACCGGCGACGCCCTGGTCGAACACATGATTGTTGGCCAGCGACAGGACCAGTTTTTCGCGCCCGATGCCGACCGCCGCGAGTGCCTCGGCCAGAAAGCGTTCGCTCATCGCATGATGCGTACCGAGCTTTGTCCCCAGCACGGCGCTCGGCCTGTCGACGACAGGGCTTTCGCAATTGCCGATCACCAGGTCGGCCGTGCCCAGCAGCGCCTTCATCGCCAGATCGCAGTCCGGCGCGCTCCGGTTGGCTACCGCCGAGATGTCGCCGATGAAGGCCAGCCGCACCGTCTGTCTCGGTGGCGGGTCCATCAGCGTCCCCGATGCCGGCGCAAATCCGGTGGCGCCACCGCCGAGCGACGGTTTCAGGAAACGCGGCAGCCAGGACAGTTTGTAGGAGAGCGGATAGTTCGACACGGCACGCCTCATCGTTGGCCTTCTGTAGACCGTCCGCCGGACCGGTTGAAGCGTGCCCGGCGACAATCATGCAACGATGTGGACAGCGTGCCGGCATCGACAGGCGCGGCGGCGCAAATCCGTGTATGGTCGCCGCGGCAAATGGGAGGGAAAAGATGACACGAATAGCAAGCCTGCTGGCATCGGCTTTCATTGTGCTCGTGCCGCTGTCGTCCGCATCGGCGGCCATGTCCGAAGCGGCAACCGCTTTGTTCGAGGCAAGGACCGTGGCCGCGCGCGACGGCGCGCTGTCGACCCTGGAAGCGGCCGCGCCGAAAGATCCAGCGTCAGCCTATGCCGCCGGCGCCGGCGAGTTCTTCACCGCGCTGGAACTGCTGGCCAGCGGCCTGCATCGCCATGGGTTTGAGAGCCCGCAATCCTTCATGCTGCCGCTGATGCAGCTGCCGGTACCGGCGAACCCCAATCCCGAGCCGCTGACCTACGAAGAGTTCCGCGCCATACTGGTGGCCTTCCGTGACCGGCTGGCAAAGTCCGCCACCACGCTTGGTTCGGTGCCGGCCGATGCCGATATCGGCATGGTCATCGACCTCACCCATGTCGGCATCGACCTCAACGAGGACGGCACCATCGCACCGGATGAAAGCATGGCGGCGATCATGGCGGCGCTGTCGCGCGGCGGCATCTCCCAGGGCGATACAGCCCCCGCGCTCACCTTCCGCTTCGACCGCGCCGACGGCTATTGGCTGCAAGGCTATGCCGAATTCCTGATGGCGCAGGCCGATTTCTGGCTGGCGCATGATTTCAAGGGCACGTTCGACGGCTCGTTCCACATGCTGTTTCCGCGCGCCAAGCTGCCGTTGCAGGACATCCTCGTGCCGCCGCCAAGCGAGATGGGCTCGAGCATCTTCTCCTCGGAATGGCGCATCGCCGACTTCATCTCGATGGTGCATCTCGTCAACTGGCCGGTTGTCGAACCGGAACGCCGCAAGGCGGCGCGCCAGGAGCTGCTCGAAATGATCCGGCTGTCGCGCGAGGACTGGAAGGCGATCCGCGCCGAGACCGACAATGACCGCGAATGGCTGCCCGGCCCGCAGCAAAAGGGCGAGAACCCGCTCACCGGCCTCGAAGTCGGCGAGGAGCAGGTGCAGGCCTGGCTCGCGACCCTGACGATGGCCGAGGACCTGCTCGAAGGCCGCGCGCTGCTGCCGCACTTCCGCATCACCGGCAAAGGGATCAACATGAAGCGCTTCTTCGACGAGCCTAAACCCTTCGACCTCGTACTCTCGATCACCGGTCCCGGCATCGCGCCTTATCTGGAGAGCGGCAAGATCCTGACCAGCGAGGATTTCGACCAGATCCAGCGCGAGTTTGGAGGTGGCGGGTTTTTGACGTTCGCACTGTGGTTCAACTGAGCGGCGCGGACAGCCGAACTTCGACTGATCCAAAGTAGAGAATCACGGACAGCGCCTAGAAATAGCTCCCTGGCGACGGTGCTCATGGCGGCCGCCTGCACCGACATCAATGGTGCCCTGCCGTCATGGAGCCGTCGACAATAAGAACCGGCGTTGGGGCGCCCGGCCGACAGGCATTTGGCGTGCCTCACTGTCCCGGAAGCGCCGAATCGCCTTTTGCGAGGATTAGCGAAGGCTGTTTCGCTTGACTCGCCCGGCAAAAACAGGCAGCAAAAAAGCCTTGGAAGGGCTGCAATACCGCGTGCATGGTCGTGGACGAGCCTTTTTCGGCACAAAGTCCACGTCTCTCGATTGGTTTTGAGAGGGATTGGTTAACCAACTTTGTCCATATTTTGAAGCAATCGGCAACTAACGACAGGCGCGGCAAACGCGTCGGGGACCACCTGGGATCACTCACAGAATGGTCGTCGCGGCTATCACAGCCGCGGACGTGGGAGCCGATTGGAGCAAGATTGGTTGCATGGCGTTGTTGAGTCGTAAAATTGTCGGGGACAGGCGTTGCAGCGGCGAGACCGCCTTCGAAGCGCCACGTGCCTCATCCTTCACCCCTGAACGGGTTGTCCGCTGGATTGCGGTGCCGGGCGTCAGCGCCGCCGTCGGCCTATGGCTGATCGGCACCATGGCCGGCCTTAGCTCTGTCGGTGCCTCGCTTTCGGTCACGTCGGTCGGCCTGCCGCAGACGCTGTCCATGCCGGGCACGCTCGCTCTCGCCGATCCGCTGAAGCAGCATTTCCTCAGCTCTTCGGCGCCCTTCATGACAGCCAATGCGCATGGCGGCGCGCAGGCGCTGCACGACCATGCCGTACAGTGCGGTGCCAGTTGCTTCAAGCTGGCCGCGATAACCTCCAAGGCGGAGAAATCCGGGCGCCTGGTGGCGCAGGCCAAGCCAACGCCGGCGAAGTCGAAATCGCAGCAGCGCTTCGAACTGATGGAAGCGTCGCTGTCGCCGACAAAGCTTGCCGCTGCCTTCGCCGGCGCGGGAAAGCCTGCGACCGCGGCCAGCACCCATCCAGTGATTTCCAGCGCCACTCCACGGATCACCGAGGCGTCCCTCGTGCCGTCCGTCCGGGTCATGGCCAGCCTGTCCAACGACATGCCGGCTCCGGCGGCGGAACGCTTCGCCCGCGCTGAAACGGGTTCCGTCGTGCAGACCGCGCCGGCGCCGATGGGCTTTGCCCAATCGGAAACGCCCGACAACGCGCAACTGGCGCTTGCCCTGGTCGAGTCGATGCCGGTCGAGGACGAAGCTTTCGCCTCGCCGCTGCCGATGACCGAATCCTCGCCCGATGTCGCGGTGGCGCCTGTCGAGACCCAGCAGGAACAGCCGGGCGACGCCGCTTCGCTGCCGGATGCGCTCACCGACGACGTGCCGCTGCCGACCCGCCGCCCGCAATATGACGCGCCGCGGCAACCCCGGATCGTGGAAGAGGACAAGCCGGCCGCACAGCCCAGGACCTTGGAGCAGAAGCCGGCGCCCCAGCCGAAGCCCGTCCAGCAAGCCAGGCAGCCGGCCCGGCAAGGCCGGACCCGTGATGGTGGCGACGTGCTGGCCTATGCCAAGCCGGACACGCCTTCGGGCGGCCTCGGCCAGGCGTTCAGGAACCTGTTCAACGGCCCGAGCGCCGGAAGCGGCGCCGGCCATGGCGTCGCCGTCTATGACATCAGCGCCAAGACCGTCTACATGCCCGACGGCCAGCGGCTCGAGGCGCATTCCGGCCTCGGCGCAATGGTCGACCAGCCGCGCTATGTCCACGTCAAGGATCGTGGCCCGACGCCGCCCAACACCTACAATCTGTCGCTGCGCGAATCCCGCTTCCACGGCGTCGAGGCGATCCGCCTGACCCCGACGAGCGGCGGCAACAAATACAACCGCAACGGCCTGCTCGCGCATACCTACATGCTGCGGGGCGGTCGCGCCGAATCCAATGGCTGCGTCGTCTTCAGGGACTATTCCCGCTTCCTCGCCGCCTTCAAGAAGGGCAAGGTCACCCGCCTCGTCGTGGTGGATCGCCTGAACGGATCGGCGACCCGGGTCGCGTCGAACGGAAGCGGCGCTTGAGATAAGGCGAAACCGTCCGCCACCTCCTGACAGCCTTCTGTCAGGAGCCTGACGCGACCGCCGGCCCGTCCTCATCGCGCTCTTTCCATTTTGGCCGAGAAATCCCATATTCGGGACATGGCCAAATCCCCCGATAAAAGAACGCCGCCGACGGCGAATGAGGACCGCGCCGCGCCGAAGCGGCGCAGCCCGCTGACCGATTTCCTCGACGCCTCGCAACCGCTGCACAAAGGCGGCTTCGCCGAGATGCCGCAGGCCGAATTGTCGGGCACGCCGCTGACCGGCTCGATCGCCGATTGGGCCGAGCAGATCGAGCAGGAGGCTGAACGGGAAGGACGCGCCGCGGGCAAAGGCGGCGGAGCCAAGTCGCCGAAGAAAATACCCGAGCGCTCCGCCGCGCCGGGCCGCACCGCGCGCGGCACCTCGATGGGCGGCGCCGCGTCGGCCCGCGAACGCACGGCGGCCGGCCTCAATCCGGTCGCCGGGCTCGACATCTCGCTGGAAGAAGCCGAGACGATGTCGTCCAGTGGCGTCACCGCCACGGTGGCCGCGCTCTCGGCGCTGATCGAATCCGGCAATCCGCTGCACAAGGACGGCGTGCTGTGGACGCCGCACCGCCCTGCCCGGCCGGAAAAATCCGAAGGCGGCATCGCCATCAAGATGGTGTCGGATTTCGAGCCCGCCGGCGACCAGCCGACCGCCATCAAGGATCTGGTCGAGGGCGTCGACAACAACGACCGCACCCAGGTGCTGCTCGGCGTCACCGGCTCCGGAAAAACCTTCACCATGGCCAAGGTGATCGAGGAGACGCAGCGCCCCGCTCTGATCCTGGCGCCCAACAAGACTCTGGCCGCGCAGCTCTATTCCGAGTTCAAGAAATTCTTCCCCGACAATGCGGTGGAGTATTTCGTCTCCTATTACGATTATTACCAGCCGGAAGCCTACGTTCCGCGCACCGACACCTTCATCGAGAAGGAATCCTCGATCAACGAGCAGATCGACCGCATGCGCCATTCGGCGACGCGTTCGCTGCTCGAGCGCGACGACGTCATCATCGTCGCCTCCGTATCCTGCATCTACGGTATCGGTTCGGTCGAGACCTACACGGCGATGACCTTCCAGATGCAGATCGGCGACCGGCTCGACCAGCGCGCTCTGCTCGCCGACCTCGTTGCCCAGCAGTACAAGCGCCAGGACATCAATTTCGTGCGCGGCTCGTTCCGCGTGCGCGGCGACACGATAGAGATCTTCCCGGCCCACCTTGAGGACCGCGCCTGGCGCATCTCGATGTTCGGCGACGAGATCGAGGCGATCACCGAGTTCGACCCGCTGACCGGCCAGAAGACCGGCGAGTTGAAGAGCGTCAAGATCTACGCCAACTCGCACTATGTGACGCCGCGCCCGACGCTCAACCAGGCGATCAAGTCGATCAAGGAAGAGCTCAAGCACCGGCTGGTGGAACTCGAGCGCGCCGGCCGCCTGCTCGAGGCGCAGCGGCTGGAGCAGCGCTGCCGCTTCGACCTCGAAATGCTGGAAGCCACCGGCTCCTGCGCCGGCATCGAGAACTATTCGCGCTACCTCACCGGCCGCCAGCCGGGCGATCCGCCGCCGACGCTGTTCGAGTACATTCCAGACAATGCGCTGGTCTTCATCGACGAGAGCCACGTCACCGTGCCGCAGATCGGCGGCATGTATCGCGGCGACTTCAGGCGCAAGGCGACGCTTGCCGAATACGGCTTCCGCCTGCCTTCCTGCATGGACAACCGGCCGCTGCGCTTCGAGGAATGGGACGCTATGCGCCCGCTTTCGGTCGCTGTCTCGGCAACGCCCGGCGGCTGGGAGATGGAGCAGTCCGGCGGCGTGTTCGCCGAGCAGGTCATCCGACCGACCGGCCTCATCGATCCGCCGGTCGAGGTGCGTCCGGCCAAGAGCCAGGTCGACGACGTCGTCGGTGAGATCCGCGACACCACCAAGGCGGGATATCGCACACTGGTGACGGTGCTGACCAAGCGCATGGCAGAGGACCTGACCGAATACCTGCACGAGCAGGGCGTGCGCGTGCGTTACATGCACTCCGACATCGACACGCTGGAGCGCATCGAGATCCTGCGCGACCTGCGCCTCGGCGCCTTCGACGTGCTGGTCGGCATCAACCTTTTGCGCGAAGGCCTCGATATTCCCGAATGCGGCTTCGTCGCCATTCTCGACGCTGACAAGGAAGGTTTCCTGCGTTCGGAAACCTCGCTGATCCAGACCATCGGCCGTGCCGCCCGCAATGTCGACGGCAAGGTCATCCTCTACGCGGACCAGGTCACCGGTTCGATGGAGCGGGCGATGGCCGAGACCAACCGGCGCCGCGAGAAGCAGATGGAGTGGAACGCCGCCAACGGCATCACGCCGGAATCGGTCAAGTCGCGCATCTCCGATATTCTGGACTCGGTCTACGAGAAGGACCATGTCCGCGCCGACATCTCGCAGTTCACCGACAGCGCCGGCGCCATGATGGGCAACAATTTCAAGGCCCATCTCGACGCGCTGGACAAGCAGATGCGCGACGCCGCCGCCAATCTCGACTTCGAAAAGGCGGCCCGCATCCGCGACGAGATCAAGCGGCTGCACGAGATGGAATTGTCGATCTCCGACGATCCGCTGGCGCGCGAGGTGGAAGGCCAAAGTCCGGCCTCTGGCCGCGAAAAGGGGAAGCACAACAAGGGCGTGGCCAAGCATCGGACATTGGAGGAACAGGAACGGTTCCGCAAGCTCGATCAGGCACGCGCCGCCGAAGAGGCAGCCAAGGCCGCCAGGCCCAACCTCTTCCGCAAGCCCGATCTCGACGAGATGGGCGCCGACGGCGCCGTGCCGGTGAAGAAGCCACTGTTCGCCAAGCCGTCACTGGACGACATGGGGCCAGGCACCGACATGCCGACGCCGTCAGGCGCGGTGTCGCGGTCGCTGTTCAAGAAGCAGTCGGCGGAAGAAGCGCATGGCTCCGACTTCGGCATCCCCGGCGATGCGACCAAGCCGCTGTTCAAAAAGAATTCGCTCGACGAGATGACGGTGCGCCGCACCGAAAAACCGGTAGAGGGAAAAGTGCCGGCGAAGCCACAGCCAATCTCCCCCGTGGGGGAGATGTCCGGCAGGACAGAGAGGGGCGCGAAGGATCGCGGCGATGCCGACAAGCCTATCGTCCGTCAACGCTCCGGCATCGGCTCCTACGAGGACCAAGGCGACGCCCGCCGCGAAAAGCGCCGGCCGGGCAAGACAGGCAGGCCCGGACGGTAGCAATTCTTCGCGCCCCCGCTGTCCCTCCAATATAGATCAGCTTTTCCTGCCACCTTGCCAGTGGTGGGACGAACCTATACGGGCCTTTCAATTCTGCTCTTCCGCTCCGAAAACCATCAGCCAACTCCCCATGAAACCCAGAGACATCGCCGCCTACGTCTTCCTGGCTGTCACCTGGGGACTGTCGTTCCTGGTGCTGCTCAAGGTGGTACATGCCTTTGGCTGGGTCGGCGCGGTCACCTTGCGCGCGCTGATCGCCGGCATCACGCTCTTTCTGCTTGCCGCCGCGACGCGGCGACGGCTGGATTTCAGCGCCGGCTGGCGGCATTTCGCCATGGTCGGCGCGACGACGGTGGCGGCGCAGCTGATCGGCCTGTCCTATGCCACGCCGCGCATCGGCACGGCGATGGCGGCCATCCTGGTTGCCGCCATCCCGCTGTTCTCGATGATCATCGGCCAGCTCTGGGGGCTTGAGCGCATCGCTGTTCGCGGCCTGGCTGGACTGCTGCTCGGCGCTGCCGGCATCATCGTCCTGGTCGGTTTCCCCGCCGTTCCGGTCACCGCATCCTTTGCGATCGGCTGTGCCGCCTCGCTGTTCAGTTCCTTCTCGGCGGCATTCGGCAGCAACTACGCCAATCGCCATTTGCGCTCGGCCGGCTCGCTGGAACTCACCAGCGCCGCCTTCCTGTTCGGCGGCCTGATGACGCTGCCGCTGCTGCTCGCCGTGCCGGTGCCGGCCATGCCGCGCCCTGTCGACTTCCTCTACCTGGCCATACTGGCCTGCGTGATGAGCGCATTGACCTATGTCGTGTATTTCCGGCTGGTGGCCAGCATCGGAGCGACCAGGACCATCAGCGTCGAATTCGCCGTCACCACGATCGCGGTGCTGGCCGGAACGATTGTGCTCGGCGAGTCGCTGACCCTGATCCAGGGCTTCGGGGCGGTGGCGATCATCGGCGGCTGCATACTGGTGCTGGACCCCTTCCCGCGCCGCTTGAAAGCGGCGGCCTTGCCATCAGCCTCGCCTTTGGTGTAGCCAGTCGTCACACTCGAACGTCTCGAAAGGAGGGCTCACGTGTTTACGTTCTATCGTCACCATCGTCAGCGTGGCCCGATTTGCGCCCTGCGAGCCAGCTTGCAGGGCTGACCAGGGACGGTCCGGGTTTTCTCCCGCTTCGATTTTTTGGTCTGCCCTTCGTGGTACGCAACGCCTGGCCTGATGGCCGGCACGCGCACCGTCAAAGTGCATGAGCCGGCATTCCGGCAAGACCAGAGAAATCAAAATGGCCCTGATCAGCCTCAAATCCCTCGGCGTCACCATGAGTGCGCCGCTCTTTTCCAATCTTGACCTCAGCATCGGCAACGGCGACCGGCTCGGCATCGTCGCCGCCAACGGCCGCGGCAAGTCGACCTTGCTCAAATGCCTGACCGGCGAACTGGAACCGACGACAGGCGACATCACCCGCACGCGCGGTCTGCGTGTCGGCCATGTCGAGCAGTCCGTTGCCCCTGCCCTGCTTGGCCGCACTTTTTACGAGGTTGTGGCTGAGGCGTTACCGCCCGAACAGGCCGACAGCGAGATGTGGCGCGTCGATGTGGTTCTCGATTCGCTTGACGTGCCCGAGCCGATGCGCGGGCGAGAAATGCAGGCACTGAGCGGCGGCTGGCAGCGGCTGGCGCTGATCGCCCGCGTCTGGGTCACCGATCCCGACCTGCTTTTGCTCGACGAGCCGACCAACCATCTCGACCTTGCCCGCATCAGCCAGTTGGAAACCTGGCTCAACGCGCTGCCGCGCGAGGTGCCCGTCATCATCGCCAGCCATGACCGCGCCTTCCTAGACGCCACCACCAACCGGACGCTGTTCCTGCGCCCGGAACAGTCGCCGGTGTTCTCCCTCCCCTATTCCCGCGCCAGGGAGGCGCTGGACGAGGTTGACGCGTCGACCGAACGAAAGTTCCAGCGCGACATGAAGGTGGCGCAGCAATTGCGCCGGCAGGCGGCCAAGCTCAACAATATCGGCATCAATTCCGGCAGCGACCTGCTGACGGTCAAGACCAAGCAACTCAACCAGCGCGCGGAAAAATTGGAAGAGGCCGCCAATCCGGCGCATCGCGAGAAATCGGCGGGCGCGATCAAACTCGCCAATCGCGGCACCCACGCCAAGGTGCTGATCACGCTTGACGACGCGGCGGTCGAAACGCCCGACGGCACGCTGCTGTTCAGGACCGGCAAGCGCCACATCTGCCAGGGCGACCGCATCGTGCTGCTCGGCCGCAACGGCGTCGGCAAGTCGCGCTTCGTCACCATGATCCGCAACGCCATCCTCGAGCCGGACACAGTGCGGAATGTGAAGGTGACGCCGTCCACCGTGCTCGGCTACAGCGACCAGGCGCTGTCGGGCATCAGCGGCGACGACACGCCGCTGGCGATGGTCTCGCGCCGTTACGATGTCGGCGAACAGCGCGCCCGCTCGCTGCTTGCCGGCGCTGGCGTGGTCATCGAGATGCAGGAGAAAAAGATCGGTGTTCTGTCGGGCGGCCAGAAGGCACGGCTGATGATGCTGGCGCTCAGGCTCGCCAATCCCAATTTCTATCTGCTCGACGAGCCCACCAACCATCTCGACATAGACGGCCAGGAAGCGCTGGAGGAAGAGTTGCTGAAGCACCAGGCAAGCTGTCTGCTCGCCTCGCACGACCGCTCCTTCATCC
Source organism: Mesorhizobium sp. B2-7-3 (assembly GCF_006440715.1). Lineage (NCBI taxonomy): Bacteria > Pseudomonadati > Pseudomonadota > Alphaproteobacteria > Hyphomicrobiales > Phyllobacteriaceae > Mesorhizobium > Mesorhizobium sp. B2-7-3. The sequence goes on along the minus strand of NZ_VFTY01000003.1, from coordinate 373,824 downwards.
GCGCCATCGGCAACCGCTTCTGGCTGATCGAGAAGCGGAAGCTGACCGAAGTCGAGGATCCGGAGAGCTTCTTCCGCGAGGTGGCTGAGGGAACCGGCTGAGCGGCGGGAGATCGGCATGCCTGTAAATTATTTGCTTACAGGTTCTTGATTTGTGTAAGCGATCTGTTTACATATGTCATGATCAAATCGTTCAAGAACAAGGCGCTGTCCGACCTTTTTCAAACCGGAAAAACCGGCAAGATCGATGCCAAGATGCACAAGCGCATCCTTGTTCGGCTTGACCGCCTGGAAGCATCGGAAAAGCCGGAGGAGATGAACCTTCCCGGCTTCGACTTCCATTCGCTGAAAGGCCTCGATCCCATCCGCTACACGGTCCACGTCAATGGTCCGTGGTGCATTACATTTGAATTCGACGGTAACGACGCCGCCCGCGTCGATTTCGAGCAATATCACTGAGGCGGCCAGATTGGAGAAGTTCGACGTATGACCGTGCACGAGCCGACGCGTCCGATCGAGCGTTGCCCCTCCCACCCGGGAGCGCTGCTTGAGGACATTATCCCGGCAACTGGAAAGACCAAGGTGGAGATTGCAAATCTGCTCGGGATATCCCGGCAGCAGCTCTATGACATTATCCGCGAAAGGAAGCCGGTTTCGCCGGCGGTGGCCGCTCGCCTTGGGAAGCTGTTCGGCGACGGCGCCGCGATCTGGCTTCGGATGCAGGCGGCTTTCGATGCCTGGCACGCCGAGCGTGAGGTCGATGTTTCGGCTATTCCCACGCTCAAGGTCGCATAGGCTCTCCTCGGCGGCGCCTGAACGAGATGTAAACGCTGACAAAAAATTCTCCGGGCAATCTGTCGGATCGCCCGTTGCTGCCCCGTCCTTGGGATGCCGACACGATGATGCCGGCGCCAAACCAGGGAGAATTCGTCATGTCCGTCCTGTCATCCATCGGCCGCATCGCAACCCGGTATGCCGCGGCGCGCGCCCGTCACCGCAGCGAACGCATCCTGCTGTCGCTGCCTGCCGCGCTGCGCAAGGATATCGGCTTTCCGGAAATCCTCGACACGCGGAACAACCGTTGACGCTCGCCGCCTCTCAGGCGAGCGCGAATCAATCATGTGTATCGCCCGAAAGCGGCGTCGCACGCATCGACGCACGCCTTTCGAAAGCCTCGAACCAGCGCGTCAGCCGCGCCCGCGAACCAAACGACGGAAGATGACGGAACGCCATCCAGGACAGCGTGGTGGCTAGCGCAATATGTCCAACATGGAGCGGCGCCTCGTCGTCAAGGGCGCCCTCGGCCCAGTCGTAGGTCGCCTCGATCTTCTGCCGATATCCTTCGGCAAGAGCATCATAGCGCAGCTGTTCGGGTCTCCTTTCCGTCTCCCAGCGCAAGGCGATGCCCGTCTGCGCAAGGCCTTGGGCGGCCGATTGCAGCCGCAACGCCTGCCAGCGTGCCTCGCCGACCTGCGGCAGCAACTTCCGGTCATCATGCAGCGTATCGAGATAGGCGCAGATGACGTCGGAATCGAAGATCGCCGGCGCACCCGGACGCAGCAGCACCGGCACTTGGCCTAGCGGGTTTTCGGCGTGGACACTGGCGTTGTGCAAGGTCGGGCTGGTTTCGTGATGAATGACCTGGAGCTGATCGGCGACGCCTGCCTCATGCGCGAAGACCAGCGCCTTGCGCGCGAAAGGTGAGTGGGTCTGATAATAGAGGATCATTGTCGTCTCCGGGCTGAGTAGGCGGCGCGCAATCCAACTCTTTTAGCTTGGGAGCCGAGAGAATTGCGCTCTGATTGGAAGCCGCCGACGCAAGTTCGTTGCACGCCTTCCCAACCCATCGGTTGTCGCCCGGCCAAAAATTTTCGGCGTCCTGTAGGATTGCCGTCATCTCATCCGTCCTATGGTCCGCAAGGCCAAACCAACGTGAAGAGGAACATGCAATGACCGACCAGACCCCACCCCGGCCAAAAGTGCTTGGCGGATTGACCCCCTATATTCAGGTCGACGGTGCCATCAAGGCGGCCGAGTTCTACAAGAAGGCTTTCGGGGCCGAGGAAGTCTTTGCCTACCCGGCGGATGAAAAAGGCCGCACCATGCATATCCATCTCTATATCAACGGCTCGACACTGATGCTGGGCGACGCCTATCCGGAACACGGCCATCCGCACCAGGCGGCACAGGGCTATACGCTGCAGCTCCATCTCGGCAAGGATGACATCGACGCTTCGTGGAAGCGCGCCGTCGACGCCGGCTGCGAGGCCGTCACGCCGCTGCAGGTGATGTTCTGGGGCGACCGCTGGGGCCAGGTGAAGGACCCCTTCGGCGTCGCCTGGGCAATGAACGCACCGACGGAATAGGCTTTAGCGAGCGCGCCCCTCGCCGAGGGGATGCGCCCAATCGCGCCGGGTGTATCCCCGCCGACCCGGCGTTCGAATTCAGCAAAGAGGAGACCACCATGTCCTATGTCGATGGCTTCGTGCTTGCCGTGCCGAAGGCAAATCTCGATGACTATAAAAAGCTCGCCAACCTCGCAGGCCCCATATGGATGGAACATGGCGCGCTCGCCTATGTCGAATGCATCGGCGACGACGTGCCCTATGGCGAAATCACCTCGTTTCCGCGTGCCGTTCAGGCCAAGGATGATGAAATCGTCGTTTTCTCCTGGGCCGTATACAAATCCAGGCAGGATCGCGATGCGGTGATGGCCAAGGTGATGGCCGACCCTCGTCTGCAGCGCGATATGGCCACGATGCCGTTCGACGGCAAGCGCATGATCTTCGGCGGCTTCCAGCCCTTCATGGAACTTTGAGACAGCTCGACCGCCGTTCGCAGGCCGGCCTTACCGCGCTATCGGCCTATCCGAGCTTATCCAGCAGTGGTTTCAGCCTGTCGCCATAGCGCTTCCACAGATCGACCGAGCCCTGGTACATGGGCTGGCGCACCTGCGCGGCCGACGCCGTGCGCACCGGCCTGTCGGTTTCGTGGAACGACAGCACGGCATCGTCCCATGGCAGGCCGAGATAGTCGATCAGCGCCCGGCTCTGCCCATCCTGGTCGGCGACGAAATCCTCGTAGCGCACATCGTGCACGACGCCGGGCAGCACCTTGTGCCAATGCGCCATGATGTCGGTGTAGAGATTGTGGAAATCGGCGAGCTCACCGAGGTCATAGCCATAGCGGTGGCTGTCGCCGCGGAAATGCACCTTGTAGATCGACAGGCATGTCGCCGCCGCATCGCGGGCGCAATGGATGATCCTGGCCTTCGGCAGCATCATGTGGATGAAGCCGACAAGCAGGAAGTTGCCCGGCATCTTGTCGGTGACGTGGCGCATATGCGGATACCGGGCATGCAGCATGTCCAGATAGGCCTGCCCCGCCTCGGCGAAATCCCTATCGTCCGTGTCGGCCACCCCCCAGGGGAAGCCGCCCGGCATGTTCGACGGGAACTGCTTGCCGACCGCCGTCTTCAGGATGCTGAGCTCACCCGCGCCATAGACCTGGGGGTGACTGGCGATGATCTGTTCGACCAGCGTCGTACCCGAACGCGGCATGCCGACGACGAAGATCGGTGCGTCGTCGGCAATCGGGCTCGGTCTGTGCTTTTCGAAGAAGCCGGCATCGAACACCGTCTTCATTGCCTCGAATTCGGCGCGCGTCTTCACCGGGTCGTAGTCGATGCCCTTGCGGCGGATGGCATTGCCCTCGGCGAAATAGTCGAAGGCCCTGCCATAATCCTTGAGATCGTCATTGGCCTTGCCGAGGCCAAACGACAGCTGCATGCGTGCCAGGCTGTCCTGAGGCGCCTTGGCGTGCTGCGCCTCCATGCCAGCCATTTCGGCATCGCGCTCCTTCTGGCGCTTGACCTGCGTCAGCATCAGCCACGCGCGGGCCATGCGCGGCTGGATCGCCACCGCCTGCCGGAACAGGCCGGTCGCCTCGTCGAGCTTGCCCTTTTCCATCAGCCCGACGCCCAGTCCGTGCAGCAGGTCGGCATCCCTAGGCCGGATGGTCAGTGCCTCCTGGAAGACAGCCAGCGCCTCGTCGAGGCGTCCGGCTTCCTGCAGGGTTTCGGCAAGCCCGATACGGGCGCGCACATGGAATGGATTGCGCTGCACCGTGCCGCGATAGATGTCCTCGGCCTCGTCGAACCGGCCGATCTGCTTCAGCGACGAGCCGAGATTGTCGCGCGCCGCGAGCTGCTCCGGCCGCAGGTCCACCGCGCCGCGGAAGAAATCGATCGCCGCCGCGACACGGCCCAGATCGCGCATCACCGTGCCGAGATTGTTGAGGAAGTCGGGATTGGTCGGCTGCAGCTGAACCGACTGTTCGAGGAAATCCATGCCTTCTTCGCTGCGCCCCGTCTGGTGCAGCAGCAACCCCAGGAAATGCGCCGCGGCCGCGTGTTTGGGCTGACGCGTCAGCACCTGGCGGTAGATCGCCTCTGCCTCCTGCCGGCGCCCGGCCTGGTGCAGTTGCAATGCCTGCTGCACATACTGGTCGAGGCCCAGCGGCGGCTGTCCTCCCCCGCCAGACTTGGCCGCGCCAGGCTTGGTCCCCGCACCCGCCGCTCTTCTCTGATCTCTGTTGATGGGACACCTACCGTGTTCGTGCGCCTGCCGCGATCTAGGCCATCGGCGTTACAGGTTCAAGGCTTTGCTTGATTCTGCGCCTCACATCGCGGCGAAAGCGATCAAATCAGGCGATTGGTCTCTGCAACCTGCCTGGCCCGCCTCACAGTTCCATCGGTATCGGAGATCGTTCGCCTTGCCGCCTCGTCGCTTCTGATGGTCAGCCGCGCCGACTGGACGGCCATCGGCTTTCCGGCAGCGCCAATGGGGTACGTGGCGATTGACCTGACGATCGGATTGATCGCCATGCTCTTCCCTTTCGAAGTTCTGATTGAATCCATGGCTTTATCCCTTTTAGAAAAAATAAAAACATAAGCGCCGAGGAAAAACTCGGCACGTCCCCAAGAAATTTTCGAAGATATCCGCAGCCATAGCTGATTTATTCCAAAATTAGTCTCCGTCTATTTTTCAAATAGAAGCAAGGAATTCCATTATTATTCTTGAATAGAGCGCCGATTTCGGTTATATATCACATATGGTTTGGGCCAGAATTGGCATCTCGCGGCGTCAGAGGTTCTCGACCCGCCAATCTCATCCCAAAAGGCCAGGACAATGCCCGACCGCACCACCCGTTCCATCGCCCATTTCACCGCGCCATTCATGCTCGGTGGCCTGGAAGGACAACTGCCGGCCGGCGACTACGACATCGATCACGACGAGGAGTTGATCGAGGGCATGTCGCGGCTTGCCTGGCGCCGCGTCGCCACCTTCATCCATCTGCCGGCAAAGGCGGTGAGGCAACCCGCTCACCAGCCAACTCGTCGCCATCGACCACCTGGACCTCGAAACCGCGCTGGTGCGCGACCGGGAGAATGCAGTATGATCCGTTTTCAACAGAATGCGCGACCGCGCACCGACACCCCCTCGCATCTCTTCGCCATCGGCCAGACCGTGCGGATGAAAAGCCGGACCGGCTTGGTCAACAAGGCCGCGGAACTGTTCGAGATCAAGAGCAGGCTGCCGGTCAAGGACGGTTCCCCGCAATACCGCATCCGCAGCGACCAGGAGACCCACGAACGGGTCACCACGGAAGACAATCTCGAACTGGCCGACAATCCGGCCAGCTGAGCGGAGGCCAGCCGACACACCGCGCAACCGCAAACGCCTCGCGGCGTTGAGCCTGCACACCCAGATGCAGGAGTTTTGCGATGTCCCTCACCGTCTTTGCCCTCAACTGTTCGCTGAAAGCATCCGGCGACAAGGAAAAATCGTCCACCGACAAGATCATCGCCGATCTGCTCGCGGCGCTCAAACCGCATGGCGTGGAAGGCGAGGTCGTGCGCACGCTTGATCATGACATCAAGCCTGGCGTGCTCTCCGACATGGGCAGGGGCGACGACTGGCCTGGCCTGCGCGAAAAGATCCTGGCCGCCGATATCTTCATTCTCGGCTTGCCGATCTGGTTGGGCCAACCATCGAGCGTCGCCAAGCGCGTCATGGAGCGGATGGACGCCTTTCTCGAGGAGACCGACGACAAGGGCCGCATGCCGGCCGCCGGCAAGGTGGCCCTGGTGGCGATCGTCGGCAACGAGGACGGCGCGCATCATTGCCATGCGGAGTGCTTCCAGGCGCTGAACGATGTCGGCTTCACCATTCCCGCCAATGGCGGCGTCTACTGGGTCGGTGAAGCCATGCATGACGTCAATTACGTCGACCTGCCGAAAACCCCCGCCAAGGTTACCGAAGCCATCGAAATGGCGGCCTCAAACGCTGCTCATCTGGCCGGCCTGCTCAAGAGCAAAGCTTATGTTGGCGTGGACAAATAATGGCCTTCCCCTCATGCGGGAGACGGCAGAATCTCAGCACGGCCCCTCGCCGACGATGCGGTAGTCCGAGGCCCGCGCCTCGCAGGCGTTGGGGAAGGTGCGCATCTCTCCATGCCGGCGGGCGCACACCGGAGCATATTCGCGGGTGCAGAACGTCTGCTCGCCACCGCCGCCACCGCCATCACCGCGGTGACAGGCGCCGTCACGCACGATGCGATAACCCGCCCGATCGGCCAGACAGGCATTGGCGAAGGTCTGGCGATCTCCGCCGCGCCGGGCGCAGACCGGCTCGTATTGCTTGGTGCAGAATTGCGGTTCAGGGCGCGGCGGACGCGGTCGCGGCCCAGGTCCGTCATCGACGACGACCGTGCAGGCGGCAAGAATTGCCGACAGGAAAAGGACGGCAAAAACCTGCCGTGAAAAGATCGCCGCAAGAAACCTCATGATCGTCTCTCCCTCGATCCCCGTCCCGGTCCGTACCGCCCAAGACTGCGTGGCGGTTCGTTGATGATGATATCGATTAAAACAAGATTTGGATCAGTCGCCCAATGGCGTGATCGTCGTCATTCCACCGCCAATTGCAACCCTTGTTTGCGCTTCTGTAGGAGAACGACACCCGAACCGGTGGGCCCCAGCCGCGTCCCCGGCAATCGTCGCTCCTGGCCCATCCATGACCGGTGCTGTGGGCCGATGACCCTTCCGCCAACGAAGCCTATTTGCGGCCGGTCGACGCTTTGATCGGTCGATTTTTGCGTCGGGATGCGCCCATGGCGGCGGCCCGCGGCGCTATCTTGCAACCTTCACGTTTCCGTGCGATAAATTCTGTGTTCGGGCATTTGCGACCCGGAGAGCGGAACGTTTTGGACGACCTTTCCCCGATACTGTGAATCTCTGACGGCCCCGTTTTTCGGCGGGGGGTTTGACCATGCGCCAATGCATGACTGCCGAAAGCAACCACCAGGAACTGCCCTCGACGCCAGGTGGCGGGCAGGACCACCAAGACTGAACGGGTGAAGGAGTTTCCCCAATGGCCCAGACCGGCACCGTTAAATTCTTCAATGCGACCAAAGGCTTCGGTTTCATCACGCCCGACGGCGGCGCCAAGGACGTGTTCGTCCACATTTCAGCGATCGAGGCCTCGGGCCTGCGCACGCTCGTCGATGGCCAGAAGGTCACTTTCGACGTCGAGCCGGACCGCATGGGCAAGGGCCCGAAGGCGGTCAACCTGCGCGCAGCCTGAGCGATCGGCGCGCGCGCCATCCCAGGCGGATGGGCGAACGAGGAGCTTGACCAGCACCTGGGCAGGCAGACGGGTTTTTGAAAGGCGCGGCGGTTTTCGGCGCGCCTTTTTCATGTCCGCCGCGCAGCGCAGACTCATCTCATCCGGAAGTTCATCCCGGGTCCGGGCCAATGACGCGCATCAAAACAAGCACTTAAAGCGACGTGCTTTAAGTGCCAGCAAAACTTTCTCTTGCCGATAGCGCTAAAATAAAGGACAAATTTGCATTCGGGCATTTGCCGGCCCGAGACTGGAGTTTATGGGATCAAAGGAGCTTCCCATGCCGCAGACCGGCACCGTCAAATTCTTCAACCATGCCAAGGGCTTCGGCTTCATCACACCGGATGATGGCGCGAAGGATGTCTTCGTCCATATTTCGGCCGTGCAGGCGTCGGGTCTCCCCGGTCTCGAAGATGGGCAGAAAGTGACATTCGACACCGAGCCGGACAAGCGCGGCAAGGGACCCAAGGCCGTCAACCTGTCGGTCGGCTGAGCCGGCTTCGGACCGGCTCCGACAGTCAGGTCCGCGCCGAAAGGTGCGGTTTTGAAGCGGTGAAAGAATGCGTGCGGCCAAATTTTCGTTCAGCCCCCGTTCAGCCACGGTCCCATATTAGTCATTCGTAAAGCCGGACTGCATCCCCTGCAAGAAACTGCACGGTCCGGTACGAAGGAGACCAAGATGAACCGCATTTTCAAGACAGCCGTGCTGTCCGCAGCCGTGGTCGCCACCACGCTGGGGACCTTCTCGGCGGCCAATGCCGATGACTGGCGCCGTTGGCACCATCACGGCCATGGCCATGGCGATGCCGTGGCAGCCGGCGTTCTCGGCCTTGCCGCCGGCGCATTGATCGGTGGCGCATTGGCCAATGACCGGCCACCGCCCGATTCCGACCGTTATTACGATGACGGTTACTACGATCGTGACGTGCGGGTGCGCCCTGCCCCGGTCCGCCGCTACTACGCGGAACCGCAGGTGGTCTATGCCGACCGTTACGCCGAACCGTGGACGCGCGGCTGGTACGAGTACTGCTCGGACCGCTACCGCACCTTCAATTCCCGTACCGGCACCTTCACCGGCAGCGACGGTGAACAGCATTTCTGCACCGCCAACTGAGGCTTCCCTGCCCCAAACAAAAAAGCGCTGACCGCAAGGCCAGCGCTTTTTTGTTGTCGGTTTGTTGGGCTTCCGGCGGCGGCCCTCATCTCATTCAGGTCAAAAACGGGTTGGTTCGCCGTTCCTCGCCAAAACGCCCGCCGGGGCCATGGCCGCAGATGAAGCCGATGTCGTCGCCGAGCGGCAACAGCTTGTTCTTGATCGAGGCGATGAGGGCCGCATGGTCGCCGCCGGGCAGGTCGGTGCGGCCGACCGAACCACGAAACAGAACATCGCCGACATGGGCGAATTTGGCGGCGCGGTTATAATAGACGACATGGCCCGGTGCGTGGCCGGGGCAATGCAGCACCTCGAACACATGGCCGCCGAACGACACCGTCTCGCCTTCGGCGAGGAACCGATCGGGCACGCAGTTTCGCACACCGCCGATGCCGTAGCGCCTGCCCTGGTTTTCCAGATTGTCGAGCAGCATCTTGTCGGCTTCATGCGGGCCGATGATCTCGACGCCGAGTGCTTCCTTCAGTTCCATGGCGCCGCCGGCATGATCGATATGACCGTGCGTGATCCAGATCGCCTCGGCCGCGATCGCGTTGTCCTTCAACGTTGCCAGCACCTTGTCAATGTCGCCGCCCGGATCCACGACGACGCCATGCTTGTCCTCCATGTCGAACAGGATGGTGCAGTTCTGCTGGAACGGTGTGACCGGCACGATGCCGGCATTGAGCTGACCCATGATCGTCCTTTCGCTGTGTCAGCGATCATGTAGAGGCATCGCTCAAAACCGTCCACAGCCGGAAGGCCAAACAGTGCGTCTCCAAAGGAATGGGCGGCCGAAGCCGCCCATTCTGCGAAGCCCGAGATCGGCAGGCTTATTTCTTCATGGCGCCCATGACCGCGCCGAGAATGCCGGTCAGGATCGCGCCACCGCCGGCGCCACCGACGATGTTCTGCAGGTTGAGCGCGCTGCCCAGGCCGCTGGTCGCCGCCGCGGCCGCGTCAGGACTGATCGCACCGCCGCCAAGCAGGCTGCCGAGGATCGCCGCGCCGCCGACACCGCCGATGGCTCCGCCCAGGATTTTGGGAAGCTGACCCATTGCCGCCGTCTTGATCGCCGCGCCGACCGCCTGACCACCAATGATGCCTGTGATGATCTGAATGATGATCGGAAGAAGCGTGTTCATGTCCATATGATTAGTCCCTCCATAGCCAGCCTCCCGGGCCGACACCATCATGAGACGCCGAATTGGAGGAAAGTCAAATGCAGAAACGCTGAAATAAAAGGGGCGGCCCGAAAACCGCCCCTGCTTGCGCGAAAAGCTGTGACTATCGTTATTCTGCGGCGATAGCATGCTTGGGTTGAACGGCGATAGAATAGTCGTTCATGAGATTCTTGGCGATCTCGCCGACTTCGAATCGGTAAGGGCCGATCTCCGAAACCGGGGTTACTTCCGCTGCCGTTCCGGTCAGGAAGCACTGCTCGAACCCTTCCAGTTCTTCCGGCAGGATGGCGCGTTCGATGATCTCCAGGCCGCGATCCCTGGCGAGACCAATGACCGTGCGGCGGGTAATGCCGTCGAGGAAGCAATCGGGCTTGGGCGTGTGGATCTTGCCGTCCTTGACGAAGAAGATGTTGGCGCCCGTCGCTTCGGCGACCTGGCCCCGCCAGTCGAGCATCATGGCGTCGGCATAGCCCTTGGCCTCGGCGGCATGCTTGGACATGGTGCAGATCATGTAGAGGCCGGCGGCCTTCGACCGCGACGGCGCCGTGCGCGGATCGGGCCGGCGCCATTCCGCCACATCGAGACGGATGCCCTTCAGCTTCTGCGCCGGGTCGAAATAGCTCGGCCATTGCCAAATGGCGATGGCGACGTTGATGCGGTTGTTTTGCGCCGAAACACCCATCTGCTCGCTGCCGCGCCAGGCGATCGGCCTGACATAGGCGTCCTGGAAGCCCTGCTTCTTCAGGAGCGTGGTCGACGCGTCGTTGAGCTCGGCCACCGAATAGGGAATCTTGAAGCCGAGCAGGCGCGCCGATTCATGCAGGCGTTCCGTATGCTCGTTGAGCTTGAAGATCTCGCCGCCATAGGCGCGCTCACCCTCGAAGACCGCGCTGGCGTAATGCAGGCCGTGGGTCAGCACATGAATCTTGGCGTCCCCCCACGGGACGAACGCGCCATTCATCCAGATGAAGCCGTCCAGTTGATCGAAGGGAACGGATGCCATGGTAACCTCCCGCGGGTCGCGACCCGCATATCCTAGTGTCGTTGCGTGTTCTTTTGGCAGCGCCATGTGGTTGGAGACGCCGGCCGGTGTCTGGAAGCGTAAGCGGATAATCGCGCCCTGGCAAACTCAGGAAGTTCCGGAAAAACCGGCTTGCCTCGCCTTTTCGTTCGCAATCCGCTCAAAAGCTTGTCAAAAATTACCATTGCAGGGAAATTACGTCAATAGTACTGACATAATCTCCCGTTCCCATGGAGAAATGATGACGGATAAAAGCCCAGCTGCCGGAAAACCGATCAGGACCGCGATCACCAGCGAGGACGGCATCGACTTCGCCATCATCGAACTCTTCTTCTTCGCCTATCGCGACTTCACTTCCGATCCCGATCAGATCCTGGCCGACTACGGCTTCGGCCGCGCCCACCACCGCGTGCTGCATTTCGTCAACCGCCGGCCGGGCCTGACCGTCGCCGAATTGCTCGACGTGCTGAAGATAACCAAGCAGAGCCTGGCGCGTGTGCTGAAGCAATTGATCGACACCGATCACGTCGTGCAGTTGCAGGGCCCGCGCGACCGTCGCCAGCGCGAACTCTATCCGACGGCCAAGGGCCGTGCGCTGGCGCTGGCGCTGGCGCGGCCACAGTCACGCCGCATCCGTGCTGCATTGGAAGATTCCGGCGCCACCGAACGGACCTTGGTGGAACGCTTCCTCGAAGCAATGGTCAATCCGGAACTGAGAGCTCAGATCGACGTTGGGTCCGCAAAAATGTCAGGGAAAAGCCATGGAGAGCACTGAGAGGGTCGACACCGCGGCCGCACCGGATGACGACGCACCACATCTGCTCGTGGTCGACGACGACACCCGCATTCGCAATCTTCTCAAGCAGTATCTGACCGAAAACGGCTTTCGCGTCACCGTCGCCGGCAATGCCGGCGAGGCCCGCCGCAAGCTCGCCGGCCTCGATTTCGACCTGCTCGTGCTCGACGTGATGATGCCGGGAGAAAGTGGCGTCGATCTCACCAAGGCGCTGCGCGCCGAGAAGAACGTGCCGATCCTGATGCTGACGGCCTTGTCGGAGACCGACAGCCGCATCTCGGGGCTCGAAGCCGGCGCCGACGACTACCTGCCAAAACCCTTCGACCCGCGCGAGCTGATCCTGCGCATCAACAACATCCTGCGCCGTGGCGGCCCGGCGGCGACGCCCAAGGTCGAGCAGCTGGTGTTCGGCCCCTACACCTTCCAGATCGCCAGGCGCGAACTGAAGCGCGGCGGCGAGGCGCTGAAGCTGACCGACCGCGAACAGGAGATCCTGGCGATCTTCGCCGCGCGCGCCGGCGAAACCATCCCCCGCCACGAACTCGTCGGCGACGATTCGGAAGTCGGCGAGCGCACCATCGACGTCCAGATCAACCGGCTGCGCCGCAAGATCGAGCGCGATCCGTCCAATCCGGTCTGGCTGCAGACCGTGCGCGGTATTGGGTATCGGCTCAGCGTGGAATAGAATGCCGGCGGCGGCCCAAGTGCATGGTCCCGAAAAGTGGGAACCGGTTTTCGGAAAAGATCATGCTCCAACAAAGAGTTGGATCAGGATGACGATTCAGCCAAACGTCATCCCGACCCAATACCGCCGACGGATGAAAAGAGCCAATGGCGACCACGGAACTGGAACAGCCGGACAATGACGGTTTGAGTGCACGCGCCACACGGTCGCTCAAGGCGGTGCCGCGCATCTGGAACCGGTTCTGGCGCCTGGTTTCGCTTTACATGCCCAAGCGCCTCTATGCGCGCTCGCTGATCATCGTCATCGCGCCGATGATCCTTTTGCAGTCGGTTGTCGCCTTCGATTTCATGGAGCGCCACTGGGCAACCGTGACGCAACGCCTGTCGCAGGCCACCGTGCGCGACATCGCCGCCATCATCGACATGATCGAGACTTATCCGCACGACGCCGACTACGCCAACATCATCCGCATCGCGCAGGATCGCATGCAGCTGAAGGTCGATCTGCTGCCGCCCGATCCGCTGCCGCCGCCCGGTCCAAAACCGTTCTTCTCTATCCTCGACGATGTTCTCTCCGCCGAGATCACTCGGCAGATCAACCGCCCCTTCTGGATCGACACTGTCGGCAATTCCAACATCATCGAAGTGCGCGTCCAGCTCGAGAACAAGGTGCTGCGCGTCTTCGTGCGCCGCAGCCAGGCCTATGCCTCCAACACCCACATTTTCCTGATCTGGATGGTCGGCACCTCGCTGGTGCTCCTGATGATCGCCATCCCCTTCCTGCGCAACCAGATCCGGCCGATCCTGGCGCTTGCCGAGGCCGCCGAAAGCTTCGGCAAGGGCCGGCCGATGCCGCGCGATTTCCGCCCGCGCGGGGCCGAAGAGGTGCGCCGCGCCGGCTTTGCCTTCATCCAGATGCGCGAGCGCATCGAGCGCCAGATCGAGCAGCGCACGGCCATGCTGACCGGTGTCAGTCATGATCTCAGGACCATCCTTACTCGCTTCAAGCTGCAGCTGGCGTTGGCCGGCGGCAAGGCCGAGACCAAGGCGGCGCTCGACCAGGACATCGAGGACATGCAGTCGATGCTGGAAGGCTATCTCGCCTTTGCCAAGGGCGAGGCCTCGGAGGACCCGGGACGTTTCGATCTGGAAGCCTATTTCCAGAAGCTTGGCGAAGAAGCGAACTTGCGCAAATGCAGACTGTCGACGACGCTTTCCGGCGATCCGACCGTGCATGTCAGGCCGAACGCCTTCGCGCGGCTGCTGTCCAACGTCATCGGCAATGCCTTCCGCTATGCCCGCACCGTTGAGGTCACCGCCGACCACGGCCGCGGCTCGCTTCTCGTCACCGTCGACGATAATGGGCCAGGCATTCCGGCCGACAGGCGCGAAGACGTGTTCAAGCCCTTCGTGCGGCTCGACGAAGCCCGTAACCTCGACGCCAGCGGCACCGGGCTCGGTCTGTCGATCGCCCGCGACATCGCCCGCAGCCACGGCGGCGACATCACGCTCGACGACAGCCCGATGGGTGGCCTGCGCGCGGTGATCAAGGTTCCGGCCTGATCTCTATTTGGCATGATCTTGCCTGAAAGCCGCTTTCGACCTTTCGGGATCACGGTCTGCTTCATCCGCCCGTCATGAAACCATGGTCAAGAGCGCGCATGAAGCGCGCGACCGCACTTGATTCGTCCTTGCCGCCTCACTTCGACCCCGTACCCGTCAGGGTGCGCTGGAGCGAAGCGAGGGCGGCCGCATGGTCGCCGTTCCGGCATCGTTTCAAGGCAACCGCCGACCTCCGGAGCAAAGGGCCGCCATGCGCATAGTGATGGTCACCGACGCCTGGCGCCCGCAGGTCAACGGCGTCGTCCACACGCTGGAGCGGCTCACCGAGACCCTGAAATCCTTCGACGTCGCGGTCGAGTTCCTGACCCCGAACATCTTTCGCACCCTGCCCCTGCCGACCTACCCCGACATCCGCCTGGCGCTGACCACGCCCGGCCATGTCGCGCGCCTGATCGACGGCTACAAGGCCGACCACATTCACATCGTCACCGAGGGACCGCTGGGTATCATGGCGCGGCGCCATTGCCGCAATGCCGGCCGGCCGTTCACCACCAGCTACCACACCCGCTTTCCCGAATATCTCAGCGCCCGCCTGCCGGTGCCGGAGAGCTGGGCCTATCGCTGGCTGCGCGATTTCCACAATTCGGGCCAAGGCACGCTGGTCGCCACCCAGTCGCTCGCCGACGATCTCACGGCGCGCGGCTTCAACAAGCTGAGGCCCTGGACGCGTGGCGTCGACACCGAGCATTTCCGGCCCGACAAGCGCAAGGACCTCGGCTTCCCCAGCCCGGTCTTCCTATGTGTCGGCCGCGTCGCCATCGAAAAGAACCTGTCGGCCTTCCTCGACCTAGACCTGCCCGGCAGCAAGGTGATCGTCGGTGAAGGGCCCGAGCTTGCCAAGCTGAAGGCGAAATATCCGAAGGCGCATTTCCTCGGCCATCGCCCCAATGACGAACTGGCCGAAATCTACGCCTCCGCCGACGTCTTCGTCTTTCCCAGCCGCACCGACACTTTCGGTAACGTCATCATCGAGGCGCTGGCCAGCGGCACGCCGGTCGCCGCCTACCCGGTGACCGGGCCGATCGACATCGTTGGTGATGGTGTCGGCGGTGCTGTTTCCACCGATTTGCGCGAGGCCGCGCTGGCCGCGCTCGACGTCAGCCGCGACCAGGCCCGCGAGCGCGCCATGCGCTACAGTTGGAAGGCCTGCGCGGAAATGTTTCTCGACGCGGTCGGGGAAGCACTGGGAACGACGCGCAAGCTGGCGGCCTGATCCGACAGGCCGGCGGGGACGCCAAGGAACGAGGCGGTATTCTGTTTGACCTCGGAAAGCCTAGAACAGCCTGCCGCCATCCGGCACCTTGCGTTCGATAGCGCCCAACACCACGGCGCCCTCTTCATCGGGAAAGCCGAGCGTCAGCACTTCCGACATGAACGGGCCGATCTGGCGCGGCGGGAAATTGACCACCGCGAACACCTGGCGGCCGATCAAGGTCTCGGGCGTATAATATTTGGTGATCTGCGCCGAGGACTTCTTCACTCCGATCTCGGTTCCGAAATCGATCTTCAGCTTGAAGGCCGGCTTGCGCGCCTCCGGAAACGGTTCGGCCTCGACGATCGTGCCGGCACGGATGTCGACACGATCGAAATCGGCGAAGCTGATTTCAGGCTTGCGCTCGTTGTTTGAACCCATGTCGAACGCTTCTGCTCAGGCGTTGCCGAAGGTCTCGAACAGCACGCCGGCCAGCGCGTCCTTGGCCGAGGTTCCCGACCAGACGACGAACTGGAAAGCCTGGAAATAGCATTCGCAGGCTTCCAGCGCCGAGGACAAAAGCACCTCGACCTGCTGGCTCGAGGGTTCGACCCCGCCAGCGAGCAGCAGCGACTGGCGGAACATGATCGCGCCTTCCTGCTCCCAGAGGTCGAAATGGCCGAACAGCATCTGTTCGTTGATCAGCGACAACAGCCGCATAACTTCCAGCGTGCGGGTTTCCGGCACCTTGATGTCGAAGGCGCAGGCAAGGTGCAGCGCCTCGAAATCCTCCATCCACGAGAAGGAGACGTGATAGTCGGTCCAGCTGCCGGCAACCGAGATCGAGATTTCGTCATCGCCGGCCCGTTCGAAGGACCAGTCATTGTTGTGGGCCACCTGCTCAATCACATCCACCGGATGGATTTCGCGGGAAAATTCGAGTTCGAGAAGTTCCATGGAATGCTTCCTGTGTTCAGGGGGAGCGCCACACGCTCCGCGGGGCACACACGACGAACAATCTTGTCTAGAACTCGGACGGCCGGGACTTATCAACGCAAAGACCCCAGACCGAACCCCACCGCCCGGTTGCATGACCCTGCTCCGAATCATGCAACAAATTCAGTCTATTGATCGGGAGTCGCGTGAACAGCCCAATTTTTCGCACTGCGTCATTCGCATGTGGAAAGGTGCCTGTCACAAAGAGTCACGCAATGCCGGTAAGCGATTCACGGCAAAGCGATTTTCAGGCTGGTGCTTTGTGGAAAAGTTTAACGAATTATTTTTTCGGCTTGGGCTTCGCCGGCGCCGCAGGTGTGGCCTGACCGGTCAGCTCGGCGATCCTGGCCTCGAGCGTCGCGATGCGCGAGGCGAGCCTGCCGTTTTCTTCCCTCGCCTTGGCGGCCATCTCGCGCGCGGCCTCGAACTCCTCGCGCTGCACGACATCCATGGAGTTGAGGATGCGTTCCGCCTGGCCCTTGAAGGCCGTCTCCACCTCACGCCGCACACCTTGAGCGGCACCGGCCGCATCGGTCATCAGCTTGGCGAATTCATCGAGAATGCGGTTCGGTCCGGTCGACATGGCAAATCCTCGCTTGCTTGATTTGAATTAGTGACGTGGCGCCAGGAATGCAAGAACGTTGGGACCCGATGCGGCCTCCGCGCTGCTATGGCGCACGGCCCGCATGATGGGCGCGGGTCCTGCAGGAGCCTCTCGAACGGCTCCGAAGCTGTACTTGATGGTGGCAAGTCGCCTATTGTAACGCCCTCGTCTCCCTTCACGCACGTTTCAATCAGGATAACCAATGGCAACGCCCCCGCGCAGACCGACAAATCCGATGGAAGCCGCCGAAGCTGTTTTCAAGCCGGTCAAGAAACCGGCAGCGGCCCCGCCTCGCGAACCCTCCACCGCACCGAATGTCCGCGAGCTGGTCTCGATCAGGATCGACCGGGCCGTGCTCGATCATTTCCAGGAAGATGGTCCCGGCTGGCAGGACAGGATCAACGACGCCTTGCGCGAAGTGGTGGCCGCCAAGCCCAGGGGGTAAGCACGGCCACCCCGGCGACGGAGCTGGAAGCGAATCTGTTCCCGGACCCGAATCTGTTCCCGGACCATTGACCCCCGTGACCTTGCCTTGACCCTGCCAAAACCCTGCCGCATGGTCCGCGCCGATCGCAACCGAGAGCTCCCCGTTGAACGAATATTTCCTGCTGCCGTTGGCTTCGCTGCCTTTTCCCAATATCAATCCGATCCTCGTCCAGATCGGGCCGCTGGCGGTGCACTGGTACGGCATCGGTTACATCGTCGGCATCCTGTTTGCCTGGTGGTATGCCAAGCGGCTCGCCGCCAATCCTAAACTCTGGCCCGACGGCGTCTTGCCGATGAAGCCTGAGGACCTCGACGATTTCATCGTCTGGGCGGCCATTGGCGTGGTTCTGGGCGGCCGCACCGGCTATGTCCTGTTCTACGACCTGGCGCGCTACATCGCCCATCCGCTCGACATCTTCGCTGTCTGGCAAGGCGGCATGTCCTTCCATGGCGGCCTGCTCGGCGTCATCCTCGCCATGACGCTGTTTTCCATGAAGCGCGGCATCCGCACCTGGTCGCTGTTCGATGTCGTGGCAGCTGGCGTGCCGGTCGGTCTCGGTCTCGTGCGCGTCGCCAACTTCATTAATTCCGAGCTCTGGGGGCGGCCCACCGATGTGCCCTGGGCGATCGAATTCCCCAACGGCGGTCCGTTCACCCGCCATCCGAGCCAGCTCTACGAGGCCTTGCTCGAAGGGCTGGTGCTGTTTGTCGTGCTGCGCGTCCTTACCCATTCGCGCCTCAAGCTGAAGACACCGCGCTTTGTCGGCGGCGCCTTCATCTGCGGCTACGGCCTGTCACGAATTTTCGTGGAGTTCTTTCGCGAGCCCGACCAGCAGCTCGGCTATCTCCTCGGCACCAACTGGCTGACCATGGGCATGATCCTGTCGACGCCGATGGTGCTGGCCGGCATCTGGGCGATGGCGACGGCCAAGCCGGTGACGCAAGCGCAGCCGCAGGCGACATGACGCGGCTGAAGGCTCGTATCGTCGATCTGATCGAGGCGGTCGGTCCGATGCCCATCAACGAATACATGGCGCTGTGCCTGTTCGATCCGCGCGATGGTTATTACACCACACGCGAGCCGTTCGGCGCGGCCGGCGACTTCATCACCGCGCCGGAGATCAGCCAGATGTTCGGCGAACTCGTCGCCGTTTGGCTTTACCAGGCTTGGGCAGCGATCGGCCGGCCGATGCCGGTCACCGTCGCAGAGATCGGCCCCGGCCGTGGCACGCTGATGAAAGACATGCTGCGCACCTTGTCGCGGCTCGATCCGGCCTTGGCCAACGGCGCCGCCTTCGCCATGATCGAGACCAGTCCGCGCTTGGCCGAGATCCAGAAGCAGACGCTTGGAGCGACACCCTTCGCGATAGACTGGCATGAAGCGATCGAGACCCTGCCCCATCAACCGCTGTTGATCGTCGGCAACGAATTGTTCGATGCGGTGCCTATCCGCCAGTTCGTCCGTGCCGGCGCCGAGTGGCGCGAGCGCATGGTCGGCCTGGACGACGCCGACAATCTTTGCTTCTTCGCCGGCGCCGGCTCGGTCGACCCGATGCTGCTGCCCAGGGATGCGGCCGACGCGCCGCAAGGCGCGATCGTCGAAATCGCGCCCGCCCGCACCGCCTTGATGGCGGCGATCGCCGAGCGCATGGCGGCTCATGGCGGCGCCGGGCTATTCCTCGACTACGGCCATCTGCGGCCCGGCGTCGGCGACACGCTGCAGGCCTTGCGCCGGCACAATCACGAAGATGTGCTGGCCAATCCCGGCGAAGCAGACCTTACGTCCCATGTCGATTTCGCCGCTCTTGCAGCGATCGTGCGCGCGCATGGTCTCGATGCCCATCTGTCGACGCAGGGCAATTTCCTGCTCGGCATGGGCATTCTTGAGCGCGCCGGCCTGCTGGGCGCCGATGCCGGCCAGGCGGCACGCGACAACATATCGGATGCCGTCGAACGGCTCGCCGGGCCGCAAGCGATGGGCGAACTCTTCAAGGTCCTCGCCGTCGTTCCACGCGACGTCTCCGTCAGGCCATTCACCACGGCGGATTGACTTTTCGTTGCTACCCCTCCCAATCTCCCGTCCGGTAAAAGAGCCGCCGGACTGCCGGCCGCTTTTCCTTGACGAAACCGCCCACACGGACAACAACGCCCGCATGCTCAATCAGACCAAACCGGATCCCATTCGGTCGCCGCTGCTGGACAAGGCACAGGCACAAGGCATCCGCCACGGCTATTTCACCCGCATCGGCGGCGTCTCCACGGGCATCTACCAGGGCCTCAACATCGGCACCGGGTCGGATGACGACCAGGCACTGGTGACCGAGAACCGCGCCCGTGTCGCCGCCTGGATGGGCGTGCCCGCAAATCATCTGCTGACCGCCTGGCAGGTCCATTCGCCCGACGTCATCGTCGCCAGGGAACCCTTTGCCCGCGAACGGCCAAAGGCCGACGCCATCGTCACCGATCGGCCGGGCATCGCCATCGGGGCCTCGACCGCCGATTGCGGCCCGGTTCTGTTCGCGGATCCCGGCGCGCGCATCATCGGCGCCGCGCATGCCGGCTGGAAAGGTGCTTTGTCAGGCGTGCTCGAAAACACCATTGCCGCCATGGAGAGCCTCGGCGCCCGGCGCGAAAACATCGTCGCCGTGCTTGGCCCTTCCATCGGCCCCGCAAATTACGAGGTCGGGCCCGAATTCGTCGCCCGCTTCGTCGAGGCCAACAGCGAAAATGCCCGGTATTTCGCGCCTTCGGCCCATGCCGGCCACGCCATGTTCGACCTCAACCGCTACACGATCGACCGGCTGGCCAAGGCTGGCGTGACGGCCGATGGCCTTGGCCGCTGCACCTATGCCGAGGAAGATCTGTTTTACTCCTACCGGCGCACCACGCACCGCAGGGAGCCCGATTATGGCCGGCAGGTTTCGGCAATCGTTTTGGAGAAGGTATAATGGCGCTGCATTTTGAACGATCCGAATTCGACGCGCGGCGCGACCGGCTGATGATAGAGATGGCCGAGAAAAAGCTCGACGCCATCCTGCTGTTCGCCCAGGAAAGCATGTACTGGCTCACCGGCTACGACACGTTCGGCTTCTGCTTCTTCCAGTGCCTGGTGGTCAAGGCCGACGGCTCGATGGTGCTGCTGACCCGCTCGGCCGATCTGCGCCAGGCGCGCCAAACCTCGATCATCGACAACATCGTGCTGTGGACCGACCGCGACGGCGCCAATCCCGCGGTCGACCTGCGCAACCTGCTTAACGAACTCGACCTGCTCGGCGCCCGCATCGGCGTCGAATACGACACTCACGGCCTGACCGCCTATAATGGCCGCCGCCTGGACGAGCAGTTGCAGACCTTCGGCCAGATCGCCGACGCCTCCGGCATCGTCGGGCGGCTGCGCCTGTTCAAGAGCCCGGCCGAGGTCGCCAAGGCCGAAAAGGCAGCCAATCTCTCCGACGACGCGCTGGACGCGGCCCTGCCGCTGATCAAGCAGGGCGGCGACGAGGCGCTGATCCTGGCCGCCATGCAGGGCGCGATCTTCGCCGGCGGCGGCGACTATCCGGCCAACGAGTTCATCATCGGCTCCGGCGTCGATGCGCTGCTGTGCCGCTACAAGGCCGGCCGCCGCAAGCTCACCAAGAACGACCAGCTGACGCTCGAATGGGCCGGCGTCTTCCATCACTACCATGCGCCGATGATGCGCACGGTGCTGACCGGCAAGGTCTCCAAGCGCCATCAGGAGCTGTTCGACGCCGCACGCGCGGCACTTCTGGCCGTCGAAAAGGCGATGACGCCGGGCAACAGCTTCGGCGATGTGTTCGACGCCCATGCCCGCACCATGGAAGCGCACGGGCTGACCAAGCACCGGCTGAACGCCTGCGGCTATTCGGTCGGCGCCCGCTTCACGCCGTCCTGGATGGACATGCCGATGTTCTACCAGGGCAATCCCGAGCCGATCGCGCCGAACATGACGCTGTTTGCCCACATGATCATCATGGACTCCGAGACCGAGACGGCGATGACGCTTGGCCGCACCTACCTGACCACCGAATCCCAGCCGAAGCCGCTGTCCCGCCATGATCTCGACTTGATCGTGCAGTGAATCCATAATGGGAGGCGTTCTTCGCCAAGGAGTTAGAAGGCAAATGAGACGATCGCATGTGACGACCGTGTCATTGCTTGTGGCATTGGCTTTGACCGCCTGCACCAACGCAAAGGACGTCCTCGAACCTTCCGCCATCACCCCGCCGGCGGCCTCGGCGCAGCCCGCACCGGCCACGCAAGGCAGCGCTGCCGCCACCGTTCCCGCCCCGGCGCCATCCACGGCCGCGACGGCCACCACGACGGCGGGCGCGCCCGCGCCCATCACTTCGGCCCAGGCCGCCGCCATCCTGGCGAAGACCCGGCTGCAGATCGCGCCGATCGTCGGCGCTTCGGTGGAAGCCGCCACGCCGCTGACGGCGGAACTGCAGACACGCGCCAGGCAGCGCGGCATCACGCTGGCCGGCAGCCAGGACCAGACCGCGACCCATGTGCTCAAGGGCTACTTCTCGGCGATGACGGAGGGTAAGGACACCACGGTCATCTATGTCTGGGATGTCTACGACCCCTCCGGCAACCGGCTGCACCGCATCAACGGCCAGATGAAGGCGCCTTCCACCGGTTCCCGCGACAGCGCGGGCGCCGACAGCTGGAAGTCGGTCTCGCCAGCCACCATGCAGGCGATCGCCGACCAGACCATCGACCAGTTTGCGGCCTTTCTCAGCGGCAAGGCGAGTTGAGGTGTTGCCAGCCGGTGATGCCGAACAGCTTTCTTAGGCTTAGCCGGCGGATTCACGATCTCGGCGCTTGCAATAGCCGCGCGGGCCGCTAAAAGCCCGGTTAAAAGGTGCAGGAGAGTCCGTCAGGCCTCTCCGTCCTCCACCAGGAACGGTGCATGAAACTCTTCGCGGGCAATTCCAACAGGGTGCTGGCCGAAGCGGTCGCCCGCTATCTCAACGTCCCGCTGGGCAAGGCCAGTGTCAGGCGCTTCGCCGACCAGGAAATCTTCGTCGAGATCCAGGAAAACGTGCGCGGCGAGGATGTCTTCATCCTGCAGTCGACCTCGTTTCCGACCAACGATCACCTGATGGAACTGCTCATCATGATCGACGCCTTCATGCGCTCGTCGGCCAAGCGCATCACGGCGGTTATTCCCTATTTCGGCTATGCCAGGCAGGATCGCCGCGCTTCCGGGCGCACGCCGATCTCTGCCAAGCTGGTCGCCAACATGATCACCCGTGCAGGTGTCGACCGGGTTTTGACGCTGGATCTCCATGCCGGCCAGATCCAGGGCTTTTTCGACATCCCCACCGACAATCTGTTCTCGGTGCCGGTGATGGCCCGTGACGTCAAGGCGAAGTACAAGCAACTCGGCAATGTCGTCGTCGTGTCGCCCGATATTGGCGGCGTGGTGCGTGCGCGTGCGCTTGCCAAGCGTTTCGACGCGCAACTTGCCATCGTCGATAAGCGCCGTGAGCGTCCCGGCGAATCGGAAGTCATGAACATCATCGGCGCGGTCGCCGGCAAGGATTGCCTTTTGATCGACGACATCGTCGATTCCGGCGGCACGCTGTGCAATGCCGCCGACGCACTGCTAGCCAACGGCGCCACCAGCGTTACCGCCTATATCACCCACGGCGTGCTGTCGGGCGGCGCGGTCGCTCGCATCAGCGGCTCGAAGCTGCAGGAACTGGTGATCACCGATTCCATCCAGCCGACGCAAGGCGTGCTCGACGCGCCCAACATCCGCGTCATCTCGATTGCCGACCTGATGGGCGAAGCCATTTCGCGCACGGCGACCGAGGAGTCGGTCTCGAGCCTGTTCGACTGAAAACCAGTTATCCCTGCGGCCCAGGTTACCCCTGCGGCCCAAGTTACTCCTGCGGCCCAAATTGGTCCTGCGGCAAGGCCGATGGCGTCGGCGCCTCCAGCCGGGCCGGGGCTCGCCGCATGCCTTCGCCGGCATCACGCGCGCCGCGCATATAGCCGCGCGGCGAGGAGCCGAGCATGCGCTTGAACATGGTGATGAAGGCCGGCACGCTGTCATATCCGAGATCGAGCGCCACCCGCGTGATCGGCTCGCCATCGGCGAGCCTCGGCAGCGCCGCGAACAGGCAGGCCTGCTGGCGCCATGTCGACAGCGACAGGCCGGTCTGCCGCTGGAAGGCCCGCGTGAAGGTGCGCCGGCTCATGCCGACGGTATCGGCCCATTCATCGATCGTCGCGTGCGGTGAGGGTGCGGCGACGAAACGCCGGCAGAGCGCCGCCAGTTTGGGATCCGACGGGAACGGCAGGCCGAGCGGCCGCTCCGGCAATTGCGGGATCTCATGCAGCAGCAGGTTCATGATCAGGCCACCGCGCCCTTCCAGTTCGCCGCCTTGCGGCAGCTTCTCGGATTCCACGATAAGACTGTGCATCAGGTCGGTGACGCCGACGACGCGCATGCCCTCCGGCAGGCCCGGGATCGCCTGCGGCATGACATAGACCGAGCGCATCGAGACGTCGCCGAGCATCTCGACGGAATGTTCGATGCCGGCCGGAATCCACATCGCATGGTCCGGCGGCACCATCCAGCGCCCATGCCGCGTCGTCACCAGCACGACGCCGACCAGCGCATGCAGCAACTGGCTGCGGCTGTGGTGGTGGTGCGGCACGTGGTAGCCATCCGGATATTCGGTCGGCAGCACCACCGCCGGCCCGACCGCCTGCTCGAGCCACTGCCAGCGCAGCCCGTGCAATTGCTCGAGGTCGGTGTGGCCGGCGCCGAAAATTTCCCTGGTTTTTGGCATTCGATATGGCCCACTTGCGAAACTATTGGACCAAACCACGAAAGAAGTCGCCTGGCAACCGGACTATAAGGCTGCCTGCGGGAAGCGCCCGCCACGTCGCCTGCGGTAACAACCCGCCAAAAAGACTACGGAGCCTATCTTGACCGATACGACCGCCACCAGCGTCGCGCCGCCTGCGACCGCCAGTCACGCGTCAGCCCAGGCTACGGCCTTCACCGTTATCCTGGCGGTGAGCCTCTGCCACTCCATCAACGACATCATGCAGTCGCTGTTATCGGCCATCTATCCGCTTCTGAAAGACAATTACGGCCTCGACTTCTGGCAGATCGGGCTGTTGACCTTCACCTTCCAGGTAACGGCATCCCTGCTGCAGCCGATCATCGGCGCGGTCACCGACAAACGGCCGATGCCTTACTCGCTGCCCTGGGGCATGGCATCGTCGCTGATCGGCCTGGTCGTGCTGGCCTATGCCGGGCACTACTACCTGCTGCTGATCGGCGCCTCGCTGATCGGCATCGGTTCGGCGATCTTCCATCCGGAATCCTCGCGCATCGCCCGCTTCGCATCCGGCGGCCGGTTTGGCCTGGCGCAGTCGCTGTTCCAGGTCGGCGGCAATTTCGGCCAGTCCATGGGTCCCTTGCTGGCCGCCTTCATCGTCGTGCCTTTCGGCCAGACCAGCATCGCCTGGTTCGCCGTCGGCTCGCTGATCGGCATCGTCATCCTGTGGCAGGTCGGCGGCTGGTACAGCCGCCTGCGCGCAGCGCAAGGCAATCGCAAGGCGGCAAGCTTCGTGTCGCCCTTCCCGCGCCGCAAGGTGATGTGGGCCCTGGCGGTGCTGACCTTGCTGGTGCTGACCAAGAACGCCTACATCGCCAGCCTGGCCAGCTACTACACCTTCTATTCCATCCATAAGTTCGGCGTTTCGGTGCAGATGTCGCAGGTCATGCTGTTCCTCTTCCTCGGCTCTTCGGCGCTGGGCATCCTGCTCGGCGGTCCCTTCGGCGACCGCTATGGACAAAAGGCGATGATCTGGTTCTCGATCGTCGGTGTCCTGCCCTTCACCCTGGCGCTGCCCTACGCCAACATGGAATGGACGATGGTGCTGACCGTGCTGATCGGCCTCATCCTGTCGTCGGCCTTCTCCAACATCGTCGTCTTCGCGCAGGAGCTGGTGCCGGGCCGCGTCGGCACGATCGCCGGCATCTTCTTCGGCTTCGCCTTCGGCGTCGGCGGCATCGCGGCCGCGGTGCTTGGCGTCGTCGCCGACATGAAGGGCATCGACTTTGTCTTCCAGATCTGCTCCTACCTGCCGTTCCTGGGGCTGCTGACGGTGTTCCTGCCCAACATGAAGGAAGCCCGGAAGGCGCAAGCGGCCGCTTGAATCATCTGTTCCAGGCAAAAGGCACCCGCCATATGGCGGATGCCTTTTTCTGTTCAGGCGGAGGGCTTCAGGCCTTGAAGAAAGCCAGCAGGTCGGCGTTGATGACATCGGCGTGGGTGGTGGCCATGCCGTGCGGAAAGCCCTTGTAGACCTTGAGCTCGCCCTTCTTGAGCAGCTTGATGCTCAGCAGCGCCGAGTCGGCGATCGGCACGATCTGGTCGTCGTCGCCATGCATGACCAGCACCGGCACGTCGATCTTCTCGAGGTCTTCGGTGAAGTCGGTCTCCGAGAAGGCTTTGATGCAGTCGTAATGCGCCTTGGTGCCGCCCATCATGCCCTGGCGGTACCAGTTGTCGATAATGCCCTGCGAGACCACGGCGCCCGGACGGTTGAACCCGTAGAACGGGCCAGCGGGAACATCCAGATATAGCTGCGCGCGGTTGGCGGCGACGCCGGAGCGGAAGCCGTCGAAGACCTCGATCGGCAGGCCGCCGGGATTGGCTGGGGTCTTGAGCATGATCGGCGGTACCGCGCCGAGCAACGCTGCCTTGGCGACACGGCCGCCCGCTCCATACTGGGAGACATAGCGCGCCACCTCGCCGCCACCCGTCGAATGGCCGACATGGATGGCGTCCTTGAGATCGAGATGCGCGACAAGTTCAGCCACATCGGCTGCATAGGTGTCCATCTCGTTGCCGATATCCGTCTGCGTCGAACGGCCGTGGCCGCGGCGGTCGTGGGCGATGACCCGGTAGCCTTGGCCCAGGAAGAACAGCATCTGTGCATCCCAGTCGTCGCTGCTCAGCGGCCAGCCGTGATGGAACACGATGGGCTGACCGGTTCCCCAGTCCTTGTAATAGATCTGCGTGCCGTCCTTGGTGGTGATCGTGCCGCTGCCTGAGCCTGGTTTGGTCTGCGAAGTCATCTCAATCTCCGTTTTATTGCTGTCGCGATAAACAATATCGCGATATCAATATCGCTAACCCAGCTCAGGGTTCTTGTCCATGGAAATATGTATCGCGATATCTTTTTCCGTGGTACATAATGCGAGCGCTTAATCGGCAAAGGAATTCACCGTGCCTCTCCCGCTGGACAATCAGCTGTGCTTCACGCTCTACGCCACCAGCATGGCGATCAATCGCACCTACAAGCCGATGTTGGATGAGATGGGGATCACCTATCCGCAATATCTCGTGCTCAACGCGCTGGGCGAGGCCGACGGCATGTCTGTCGGCACGATCGCGCACAGGCTCGCTCTGGAATCGAGCACGGTCACGCCGCTGGTGAAGCGGATGGAGCAGGCCGGCCTGGTTACCCGCCAGCGCAGCCAGACCGACGAGCGCCAGGTACAGGTCGACCTGACACCGGCCGGCCGCAAGCTGCTCGTCCAGTGCAACTGCCTGAACGAGACCCTGGTCGAACGCTCGGGCATGACGCTGGCCGAACTCGACACGCTGAACCGGCAGGTCCAGGCGTTGCGCGATGCGTTGAGCGGCGACCGGTAGCAACGGCCTTCCCACCGCCGCTTGCACGCCTGCCCGCCTTCCGCTATAGAGCCGCCACCCGCGTAGACACCCTTGGAGGCAACGCGGCGGAAGGCTGCCTTCCCCTTGTGATCCCGAACAAAGATCCGCTCGCTGCGGTTTCCGGCATTCGGACATCGAGGTCTGGCGGCTTTCGACGTTTACGGCCTGGTACATTGCCAACCGTAGGCGCTCCATAACACGCGAAAGGAAAAGCCATGAGCCACGATACTTACGAGCTCAAGGCCGAAGCGCGCGAACAGGTCGGTAAGGGGTCCGCCCGTGCAGTTCGCCGCAACGGTAAAGTGCCTGCAGTAATTTATGGTGACAGACAGCCTCCCCTGGCGATCGCGCTCACCTACAAGGACATCTACTACAAGATCCATGGCGGCGGGTTCCTGACCACGATCGCCACGATCGATGTCGACGGCAAGAAGATCCAGGTCCTGCCGAAGGACTTCCAGCTCGACCCGGTCAAGGATTTCCCTGTCCATGTCGACTTCCTGCGCATCGGCAAGGACACCGAAGTCAACGTCGATGTTCCCGTGCACTTCATCAATGAAGACAAGTCACCCGGCATCAAGCGCGGCGGCGTGCTCAACATCGTGCGTCACGAAGTCGAGTTCCACTGCCCGGCCAATGCGATCCCGGAATTCATCACCGTCGATCTCACCGGCGCCGACATTGGCGATTCGATCCACATCTCGTCGGTCAAGCTGCCGGCCGGCGTCAAGCCCGTCATCTCCGACCGCGACTTCACCATCGCGACCGTTGCCGGTTCGTCGGCGATGAAGCCGGAGACGGAAGAGACAGCTGAGGCCGCGGCTCCCGAAGCGGCTCCCGCCGCCGAAGAGAAGTAACTCTTTTCACGCCCGGAGGCGACGATGCCAGAAAAGACAGCGCTTGTCTTTGCAGGCCTCGGCAATCCGGGCGCGAAATACGCTGAAAACCGGCACAATGTCGGCTTCATGGCGGCGGACGCTATCGCCCGCCGCCATTCCTTTTCGCCCTGGTCGAAGAAGTTCCAGGGCCTGATCGCCGAGGGCACGCTCGGGGGCGAAAAGATCATCCTGATCAAGCCGCAGACCTTCATGAACCTGTCCGGCCAGTCGGTCGGCGAAGCGCTGCGCTTCTACAAGCTCGACCTTTCCGCCCTCACCGTCTTCTATGACGAGATCGACCTTGCCGAAGGCAAGCTGCGCATCAAGACCGGCGGCGGCGCCGGCGGCCACAACGGCATCCGCTCGATCGACGGCCATGTCGGCAATGCGTACCGCCGTGTGCGCATCGGCGTCGGCCATCCCGGCGTCAAGGAAATGGTCCAGCATCATGTGCTCGGTGATTTCGCCAAGGCCGACCGCGACTGGCTCGACCCGCTGCTCGACGCGATTGCCGACAATGCGGCGATGATCGTCAAGGGCGACGAATCCGGTTTCATGAACAAGGCCGCCCTTGCCGTCCAGGGCAAGACCGGCGCCGAACCGGAAAACCCGGCGCGGAAGCAGTCGAGCCCGAAACAGCAAAGCCCGAAACAGCAAAGTCATGTCCGCCAGGCCCGCCCTCAGCAGCCCGTCGCCAAGCTGCCGGAAGGCGGCCCCATGGCCGCCATGCTGAAGAAACTCTTCGGCAACAAGGACTGAGGCGTAGGGGCATGCGCGTCACGGGGCTTGACGTTCCCAACCCCTATCGCCCATAGCCTCATCAAATTTCGCTTTTCCCGATAGGACCGGACAAAATGGGTTTCAAATGCGGCATCGTTGGCTTGCCCAATGTCGGCAAGTCGACGCTTTTCAACGCGCTGACGAGGACGGCCGCCGCGCAGGCCGCCAACTACCCGTTCTGCACCATCGAACCGAACACCGGCGAGGTGGCGGTGCCCGATCCGCGCCTGCAGAAGATCGCGGCGATCGGCAAGTCGAAGGAGATCATCCCGACCCGCATCTCCTTTGTCGACATCGCCGGCCTGGTGCGCGGCGCCTCCAAGGGCGAAGGCCTGGGCAACCAGTTCCTCGCCAACATCCGCGAGGTCGACGCCATCGTGCATGTGCTGCGCTGCTTCGAGGATGACGACATCACCCATGTCGAGGGCCGCATCGACCCCGTCGCCGACGCCGAGACGGTCGAGACCGAGCTGATGCTCGCCGACCTCGACAGCCTCGAGCGCCGCATCGTCCAGTTCCGCAAGCGCGCCGGCAGCAAGGACAAGGAAGCGACGACCGTGCTGCCGATGATGGAGGCCGCGCTCGAGCTGCTGCAGGCAGGCAAGCCGACCCGCATCCTGCTCGACGGCATCTCGGCGGAAGATCTGCACATTTTGCAGGGCTTGAACCTTCTGACCTCACATCCCGTGCTCTACGTCTGCAACGTCGCCGAGGCGGACGCGGCCACCGGCAACGAGCACACCAGAGCCGTGGAGCAGATGGCCGCAGCGCAGGGCGCCCGCACTGTCGTCATTTCGGCCGCGATCGAAGCCGAGGTTGCGCAGCTCTCTGACGAGGAAGAGATGGAATTCCTGTCCTCGCTCGGCCTCGACGAGCCCGGCCTGAACAAGGTGATCCGTGCCGGCTACGAATTGTTGCAGCTCATCACCTATTTCACCGTTGGGCCGAAGGAGACGCGCGCCTGGACCGTGCACAAGGGCGCCAAGGCGCCGCAGGCGGCCGGCGTCATCCACACCGATTTCGAGCGCGGCTTCATCCGCGCCCAGACCATCGCCTACAACGACTTCGTCACGCTGGGCGGCGAAGTGGCGGCCAAGGAAGCCGGCAAGGCACGCGACGAAGGCAAGGAGTACGTCGTCCAGGACGGCGACATCATGCTGTTCAAGTTCAATACCTGAGGAGGTCGCGGCGGAGCGACCCAACCGTCAGTCGGACAGCACCATCCCTGCCGCAGAGTTCTCGCGGGGGTATTGAAGACCATAAGTCGCCTTACCCCGATCAGCACCCGGTGGAGACCGATGAACGCCATGTCCCATTATTTGCTATTCGCAAATTTCTAGCTTGCACTATTTTAGCTTGTAGTTAACATGCAGTCGTGCCGCTGACGCTCAGATATACTAGGGCCGCTCTGAAATCCCTGGCGCGGATGCCCGCCAACACGGCTCGGCTGATCACTGCTAAAATCGGCCAATATGCAGCCGAACCGGCCAGCTTGGCGAAAAATGTCAAACGGCTGAAAGGCCGGCCAGGCTTCAGGCTTAGGGTCGGGGACTACCGTATTATCTTCGATCAGGAAGGCACGGTAATGGACATTCTGGAGATCGGACCGCGCGGTAGCATCTACGAGGACTGAGGACATGAACAAGCCCACCATCATTACCACGCCGAATGGCGACCGTATGGCTATTCTGCCACTCGCTGATTACGAGAGCCTTGTTGAAGCGGCGGAGGACGTGGCCGACATTCAAACCTACGATCAGATCAAGCAAAAGATCGCTGCCGGCGAGGAGGAGCTTATTCCGGTCGCCGTCGTCAACCGCATCCTGGACGGCGAGAATAAGATCCGCGTCTGGCGCGAGCATCGCGGGATTTCGGCTCGCGACCTCGCTGAAAAGACTGAGATCAGCGCAGGCTATCTCTCGCAGATCGAGACAGGCACCCGCGACGGTAGCTTCGACACGATCAAGCGCATCGCCGCCGCCCTCAATGTCTCGGTTGACGATCTCGTATAGCGCCCGTTGCGAAAGACGAAAACGGGCTGTCGTATTCCATGCTCGCAGGCGCTGCCGACGTCGGCACAGGGCCATGTTTATTCGCGCAGGCGAGGCCACTACAAGTGAGCGTAGCTTAGCTACAGCCGACCACCGCCCGGCCTCCGACCCAAACAGTGGCAATATTGGCCCGTGCCGCATTGAGCACGATCTTCTGAAAGACGTCGTCGAACGTATCGTCGGCGCCGTTGACATGGATGTTCGAGGCGCTCGCTTCGGTGTCGATCAGCAGCGCGTCGAATGCGTGTCCGACGCGAAAACTGCCTGTCGGCAGGTCGAGCGCTTCCGCGCCTCCCGCGGTCGCCAGCCAGAACGCTTCCTGATGCGTGATCGGCTCGCCGGGCGCGCCGCGCTCCTTTGCCGGCAGGCCGGCATGCACGCCGCTCTGCAATGTTCTCGAGGCCGACAGCGCGTTCCGGCAACCGTCGAACAGCGATGGGCTGTAGCCGCCTGAAATATCGGTGCCGAGCCCGACATGCATGTGCCGGTCGAGCGCCTCGCGAAGCGGAAACACTGCATTGGCGAAGTAGACGTTGGACAGCGGGCAATGAGCGACTCCGGCGCCCTTCTCCTTGATCAGGTCCATGTCCTGCCCATCGATGAAGTTCGAATGCGACAGGATCGTATGACGGGTGAGCAGGCCGAAACCATCGAGGCTTGCCGCATCCGTTTGGCCGAAGCGCGCTTCCACGAACTGCTTTGCCCAATCGCTTTCGGAGCAATGGGTCTGCACGTGGCAACCGAACTCTTCCGCGAGTTCGCCCAGCCCCTGCAAGGCCGCGTCGGTGCAGCTTGGAATGAAGCGCGGCGTGATCACCGGCTGGACAAGCGGCCTCTCGCCCGGATTCAATGACATGACGGCCTCGATGAAGCGCCTGGTATCCGAAACAGCGCTTGCCGCATCGGCATCGCGATAGAAGGGCGGACACTGTTCGGGGTCGTCCATCACCACCTTGCCGACCAGGGCACGCTGGCCTTTCTCAAGACATGTCTCGGCGAGCGCCACGCTCGCCTCGACATGGACGGTGGCGAAATAGAGCGCGGTGGTGGTGCCGTTGGCGAGCAGATTGTCGACCAGATCAGCATAGACCGCGCGGGCATAGTCCAAATCCGCATAGCGGGCCTCGAGCGGGAAAGTGTATTTCCGCAGCCAGACTTCGAGCGGCACGTCCAGCGCCTTGCCCATCTGCGGCCATTGCGGCGCATGGATGTGCAGGTCGACGAGCCCCGGCAGCAGGAACTGCCCCTCGCCAAGTTTCACCAGCCTGCCCGCCCGGCGGGCATCGCTTATCGTGGCCGTGTATTCCGGGTGGCCGGGCGCCAGGATCTCGGCGATGCGCCCCTGTGCATCGACGCAGAACAGGTGCTCCTCCAGCACCTCCAGCCTGCCGCGCTCAGGCGTATGGAAGGCGGTGCCGAGCAGCGTGAAAGGATCTGCCGTCATATCGTCGCTCCGGTGCTGCTGGCGGGCGGGGCTGCCAATGCGTGGCCTAGAAGAAAACAGTTGGCAAACATTTCCGCCGCTGTCCTTTGCCGCCGACTGATCCCATGATCGGCCGGGAATTTCCAGAGGGGACATCATGGAACGCGTTGCGCCAGAAATCAGTTTGATCGCCCAGCCGGACGATCCATTGCCCCTGGGCAAGGCCGCCCTGCTCGGCCTCCAGCACGTGCTAGCGATGGACGTCTATATCGTGCCGTTCATCATCGCGTCGGTGCTTGCCTTCAGCGTCGGCGACGCCGGCGCCTTCATCCAGTCGGCCTTCGTGGCGGCAGGCATCGCAACCCTGATCCAGTCGCAGTTGCTGATGCGGCTGCCCGTCGTCCAGGGACCGTCCTTCGTCCCGATCGGCGCGGTGCTGGCGATTGCCTTTGGCGCCGGCGGCGGCCTGCCGGGCCTGTCGGCCGTGATCGGCGCACTCATTCCGGGCGCCATACTGGTCATGCTTCTGGGATCGCCCACAAAGCTCTTCCACCGCCTCGTCAACCGCTTCGTGCCGTCCATCGTCGGCGGCGCCATCA
This sequence comes from Mesorhizobium sp. B2-7-3, assembly GCF_006440715.1. Classification (NCBI taxonomy): domain Bacteria; kingdom Pseudomonadati; phylum Pseudomonadota; class Alphaproteobacteria; order Hyphomicrobiales; family Phyllobacteriaceae; genus Mesorhizobium; species Mesorhizobium sp. B2-7-3. The sequence continues at coordinate 340,942 of NZ_VFTY01000003.1, read as the reverse complement.
TCATCGTCGTCGGCGTCGCGCTGATGCCGGTGGCACTGAAGGAGAGCGTCTTAGCTGTCCACGGCACCGCCACCGTCGGCGGCAACATCGTCCTCGCCTTCGTCGCCGCGGCGGTGCTTGTCGGCTGCATGCTGATCGGCATGGCGCTTGGCGCGAAAGGCGCATGGCTGCGCCTGCTGTCCGTGATCATCGCGCTTGTGGCTGGCAGCGTGGCCGCCGCCTTCATGGGCCAGCTCGACATGACGGGCGTTTCCGCCGCGACCTGGTTTTCCATGCCGCGCATCGCCTTCCTCAATCTCGATGTCACCTTCTCCTGGTCGGCGACGCTGACCATGCTGATCGTCTACATCGTCGTCCTGGCCGAAACCACCGGCACCTGGTTCGCGGTCGGTGCCGTCATCGACAAGCCGCTCTCGGACGAGCAGCTCGACCGGGGCGCCACGGGCGAAGGCCTTGGCTGTCTGATCAGCGCGCTGCTGTGCAGCACGCCGGTCACCGGCTATTCGTCCAACGCCGGCATCATCGCCATCACCGGCATCGCCAGCCGTGCCGCCTTCGGGGCGGCCGGCATCTTCCTGGTGCTGTTCGGGCTGATCGGCAAGCTTTCGGCGGTCATCGCCTCAATCCCGGGGCCGGTCATCGGCGGCGTCTTCGGAGTGCTTTGCGTCGTCATCGCCATGAACGGTTTTCGGGTGGTGCGCGGGACGCCGCTGACCGAACGCAACATGCTGGTCATCGGCCTGCCCATCCTGATGGCGCTGTTCGCCACGCTGGTACCGCCGGATTTCGTCAAGACGCTGCCCGATATCGTGCAGTACATTCTGGGCTCATCCATCGCCTTCGGCGCCGTCTGGGCGATCGTCCTGCACCAGATCCTGCCGAACGCCCGCTAGGCGATCGGAGGCGCCGCGGCTGGCCCCTACTGCCGCCGCGGGCCCGATCGCGCCGGCTGGCTCACCAGAAAGGGCTTGACCAAATCGCCCGCGGCCTGCATCCGGGTTTGCCGATCCATACGGATCGCGCGTTCTGCGGGGATGCCAGACCATGACCGGCAAGACATGGGCCTATGAGGACTTCGTCGAGGGGATCTCGTTCGATCTCGGCACCAAACAGGTGAGCGCGGCCGAAATCATCGAGTTCGCCAGCGAGTTCGATGCCCAGCCGATGCATCTCGACGAGGAGGCCGGCAAGGCGAGTATCCTGGGCGGCCTCTCGGCTTCAGGCTGGCACACCTGCGCCATGTTCATGCGCATGCTGTGCGATGCCTTCCTGCTGGACTCCACCTGCCAGGGCGCACCAGGAGTCGATCAGGTCAAATGGAAGAAGCCGGTGCTCGCCGGCGATACGCTGCGGGGCAGCCTGGTGGTTCTGGCCAGGCGCCTGTCGAAATCGAAGCCGCAACTCGGCTTCGTGACCATGCGCAGCGAACTGGTCAACCAGCGCGGCGAAAGCGTCTTCGAGCTCGAGAACTCCGTCATGTTCCTGACGCGCGACGCGGGGAATGCGGCATGACGCTCGACGAATTCTTCCGCATCGGCACCACGGTGACGCTGGGCTCGCACAGATTCGAGCCCGAGGCGATCAAGGCGTTCGCCCGCAAATACGACCCGCAGATCTTTCACATCGACGAAGAGGCCGCGAAGAAGAGCGTGCTCGGCGGCCTCTGCGCCTCCGGCTGGCATACCGCCGCCACCTGGATGAAGCTGAACCTGGAGAGCCGCCTGGACGCCGAAGGCTGGGACGGCCCGGTGCCCGAATTCGGCCCCTCGCCCGGATTCAAGAACCTGAAGTGGCTGAAGCCCGTCTTTGCCGGGCAAACCATCACCTTCACGCGCACGGCGCTGTCCCACCGCCCCATCGCGTCCCGCCCCGGCTGGCGGTTGCTGGCGCTCCTCTGCGAGGCCACTGATTCGACCGGCGGCAAGGTGCTGGAGTTCGAAAGCGCGGTGCTGGTGAAGGTGGAGTAGTCTCTTCCTTCGCCCCGTTTACGGCGTGGCCGAAGGCGGATGAGGGCGGCACCCGCGCTGGTTATCGTGTTGCCTCCCTGCCCTTCGCTATCGCTCCGGGCGTTCGAGATCTTTGAAAGGTCCACTGGACCTTTCAATTTGCCTTCGGCAAACCGGTCTCAAACCCCCTCGAACCCGATCAGCGTTCGCACCGGCACGCCGAGCGCTTCGAGCTTGGCGCGCCCGCCCAAATCCGGCAGGTCGATGACGAAACAGGCGGCGAGAATGTCGGCGCCGATCTGGCGCAGCAGCTTGACCGCCGCTTCAGCCGTGCCGCCGGTGGCGATCAGATCGTCGACCAGGATCACCTTCTCGCCGGGCGCGACGCCGTCCTTGTGCATCTCCATCTCGTCCAGCCCGTATTCCAGGCTGTAGGCGACGCGCACGGTCTCATAAGGCAGCTTGCCCTTCTTGCGGATCGGCACGAAGCCGGCCGAGAGCTGGTGAGCAACGGCGCCGCCCAGGATGAAGCCGCGCGCTTCGATGCCGGCGATCTTGTCGATCTTCTGCCCGGCATAGGGATGCACCAGCTCGTCGATGGCGCGGCGGAAGGCGCGCGCATTGCCGAGCAGCGTGGTGATGTCGCGAAACAGGATGCCGGGCTTGGGATAGTCCGGGATGGTACGGATCGAGGCCAGCAGCGTGTCTTCGAGAGAAGGTTTCATGAAGCGGCTCCGAATGATCCGGCTGACAAAGTGAAACGGCGCGGGGCCGATCGTAACCCGGCGCGACCGACAACGGCTAGCGCGATGTGGCGACCGAGACAAGCGCATCCGGCAAAGGAATTGACTACGGGCTGGGAGCCAGGCGATTTTCCTCCTGTTGGGCGCAGCCACGAAAAAGGGGCGCCCGAAGGCGCCCCGCTCGAACGGATGGCTATCGGCCAAATCCTACATGCCGAGATCGGAACGAAGCTCCGCCCTGGCCACATCGTACTCGGCCTTGAAGTCATCCCGGTTGAGCAGGACGGCGGCAATGACGCTGCCGGAAATCTTGCCCATCTCGACGTCGGACGGATAGTGGATGCCGCCAACGATGCGGTTGTGGGCGAACTCAGCCGCGCGCGCCATGATCTCAGCACGCCTTTCCGGAACCATGTCGGACAGGATGATGCCCATCATCGTGCCGACGGTCGCATGGCCGGACGGCCAGGAACCGGAGCTCGACAGCTTGACCACCGGCTTGACGAGATCGCTGAGCTGGTGCGGACGCGGGCGCTTCCAGACATCCTTGGCCGGATCGACGACGGCGCCTTCGGTCTCCACCACGCGATCGAAGAAGGCGCTGAATTTCGGCAGCTTGTCCTTGTTGAAATTCGGCCCCATGACATCGGCGAAACGCCAGACGTTTTCCTCGGCGTCGGCGATGGCGCGGGCTTCCATCTCGGGTGTGCGCGTGACCTGCATGGTCAGCACTTCGCCAAGCTCGGCCTTGGTCTCAGCCGAATCATTGGCCGGCGGCGGCGGCAGGATCATCGTCAGGTCGACATCCTTGTTGGTGATGAATGGTTTTGCGTCTTCGGCGCGGGCCGCGGAACCAACGACGAGCAGCAGCAGGCCTGCCGCAAGCGATGCGTATCTTTTCATGGGCGTGATCCTTTGATGAGAGCGCCGCAGGATCGCGATGTGTGGTGACGGCCATGTGACACCGCCGAGACGTGGAGGCGCAATCCACTCAAAAAGCAGAAAGGGCACCTCGCGGCGCCCCATGTTGTACACTGAACGGCCCAGGGCCTTTGAGATTCAGGTCAGGCCGAATCGAAAACGATGGTTTCCGAGAACCGGAGCGGAGCGTACTTGAAGTACGTGAGCACCGGAAGCCATCGTTTGCAGACCGGCCTCACCTGAAGATCAACAGGCCTAGTGCGCGACGGCTTCCCACACCTTGCGCTTGGTCAGGTAGACCAGAGCGCCGAACAGAAGCAGGAATACCAGCACGCGGAAGCCCATCTTCTTGCGGTCTTCCATGTGCGGCTCGGCAGCCCATGTCAGGAAGGCAGCCACGTCGCGGGAATACTGGTCGATGGTCTGCGGCGAACCGTCGTCATAGGTGACCTGGCCGTCGGAGAGCGGCTTGGGCATCTTCAGCGACACGCCGGACATGAAGTACGGGTTGTAGTGTGTGCCTTCGGGGATGATCATGCCGGCGGGCGGGGTCTGGTCGTAGCCGGTCAAGAGCGAATGGATGTAGTCGGGACCACCGGCATCATACTGGGTGAAGATATCGAAGACGAACTGCGGGAAGCCGCGCTCGACGCCGCGCGCCTTGGCCAGCAACGACATATCCGGCGGCGCCGCACCGCCATTGGAGGCAGCGGCGGCTTCCTCATTGGCGAATGGGGCCGGGAAATGGTCGGACGGCTTGCCGGGACGGTCGAACATGTCGCCGGCATCGTTGGGGCCATCATGGATGGTGTATTCGGCTGACAGCGTCTTGATCTGCGCGTCGCTGTAACCGAGGTCCGAAAGCGTGCGGAACGCCACCAGGTTCATCGAATGGCAGGCCGAGCAGACTTCCTTGTAGACCTTCAGCCCGCGCTGCAACTGCGCCTTGTCATAGGTGCCGAACGGGCCGGTGAAGCTCCAGCTCATTTCCTTCGGCTCGTTGATCGGGAAATGCGTCGGTGCCGCCGCGTTGTGCGCCTCTTCGGCCGCGAACGCCCAAGTGCCTGCAACTCCGGTGCCGGCGGCCACGAGGCCGACCAGCGCAAGCGAGGTGAGAATCTTTTTCATGCCAAATCCCCTTAGATTCTCTACCGCTCAGCCCTTGGTCTCAGGCGCTGCCGTGGCGCCCGCCGGATGCCCGCTGCCACCCTTGTTCTTTTCGAGCACCGCCTCGGTGATCGAGTTCGGCAGCCTGCGGGGTGTCTCGATCAAGCCGAGCACCGGCAGCGCGATCAGGAAGAAGGCGAAGTAGAACAGCGTCGCCATCTGCGCCATGAACACATAGCTGCCTTCCGCCGGCTGCGAGCCCAGCCAGCCCAGCAGGATAGCATCGGCCACGAACAGCCAGAAAAACAGCTTGTACCAGGGCCGGTAGACCGCCGAGCGCACCTTGGAGGTGTCGAGCCACGGCACCAGGAACAGCATGACGATGGCGCCGAACATGCACAGCACGCCGCCGAGCTTGGAATTGATCGGCCCGATGTTGAACGTGATGGCGCGCAGGATTGCGTAGAACGGCAGGAAGTACCATTCCGGGACGATATGGGCCGGCGTCTTAAGCGGGTTGGCGACCGTGTAGTTGTCCGGATGGCCGAGATAGTTCGGCAGGTAGAAGACGAAGTAGGCGAAGACGAACAGGAACACGATCATGCCGAACGCGTCCTTGATGGTCGCGTAGGGCGTGAAGGCCACGGTATCTGTCTTCGACTTGACCTCGATGCCGGTCGGGTTCGACTGGCCGACGACGTGCAGCGCCCAGACATGCAGCACGACGACGCCGGCAATCATGAACGGCAGCAGGTAATGCAGCGCGAAGAAGCGGTTCAGCGTCGGATTGTCGACGGCGAAGCCGCCGAGCAGGAGCTGCTGGATCCAGTCGCCAACCAGCGGAATGGCGCTGAAGAAGCCGGTGATGACAGTGGCGCCCCAGAAGCTCATCTGCCCCCATGGCAGCACATAGCCCATGAAGCCGGTCGCCATCATCAGCAGGTAGATGATGCAGCCGAGGATCCACAGCAGCTCGCGCGGCGCCTTGTAGGAGCCGTAATAAAGACCGCGGAAGATATGCAGGTAGACGGCGATGAAGAAGAACGAGGCGCCGTTGGCGTGCATGTAGCGCAGCAGCCATCCGGAATTCACGTCGCGCATGATCTTTTCGACCGAACCGAAGGCGAGATTGGTGTCGGCCGTATAGTGCATGGCCAGCACGATGCCGGTCAGGATCTGCGCCACCAGCATGATCGCCAGAATGCCGCCGAAGGTCCACATATAGTTCAGGTTGCGCGGCACCGGATAGGCGATGAAGCTGTCATAGACCATCCTGGGCAGCGGCATGCGGGCGTCGAACCAGCGTTCGATACCGGTCTTCGGCGTGTAGGTCGAGTGTCCCTCGCTCATCGAAATATCCCCTGCCTCAACCGATAAGGAGTTTGGTGTCGGAAACGAATTTGAATACCGGAATCGCCATGTTCTCCGGCGCCGGGCCTTTGCGGATGCGGCCGGCCGTGTCGTATTGCGAACCGTGGCACGGGCAGAACCAGCCGCCGAAATCGCCTTCCTGGCCGAGCGGGATGCAGCCCAGATGGGTGCAGACCTGAACCATCACCATCCAGGCCTCCTTGCCGGGCGTGGTGCGGTTGGCGTCGGTCGCCGGCGCATCGGACGGCAAATTGGCGTTGCGGGCGATCGGATCCTTGAGATCGGAGAGGCTGACGGCCTCGCCGTCCTTCATTTCCTTCTCGGTCCGGTTGCGCACCACGACCGGCTTGCCGCGCCACTTGACGATCAGCGAGCTGCCAGGCGCCAGCGAGGAGACATCGACCTCGACCGAAGCGAGCGCCAGCGTCGAGGCATCAGGGCGCATCTGGTCGATGAACGGCCAGGCCACGGCACCGGCGCCAACCACGGCGGCCATGCCGGTGGCGACGTAGAGAAAATCTCGACGATTGGGATCGTGGATGTCGGTTGCGCTCACGGGTGCCTGATCCTTTCGCCTCTTCCGCGCCGGTGGCCGAGCCTTGTTCCCCGCTCAATCACGCCAACCCGACAGCGCATGGCGAACAGGCTAGCGAATTCCTCCGGCATTTGGACTTCGGTTTATGCGTGAAGCCCGTTTTTGTCCAGACGGGTGAAGGCACAAGGGCAGATTGTCGCGGGGACAAAATCCCCCAGTGTCCGGCGGGACGGCGAATGGCTGCAAAAGGCGGCTAAACAACCGGGAAATATCAGCAAAATCCAAGGCTCCAGCTTGCCTCGACACAGGGCGCCGGTGTGATCTATCCTCCTTCGCATGGCGCACGTCATCGATCGCGAGCAATGGGCTGTTCGTTCCGACCACTGGAAGGGCGAACTGCAGTGCGGTGCCTACGGCTCAAACTCCTGCCTGATCTTCAATCACCTGCCCGACGTCGGCGGCGGCCCGCGGCTGCACGCCCATCCCTATGCGGAGATCTTCATCATCCGCCAGGGAACCGGCCTCTTCACGGTCGGTGACCAGGAAATCGAGGCTTCGGCGGGGCAGATCCTGATCGTGCCGCCCAACACGCCGCACAAATTCACCAATCTCGGTCCCGGTCCACTGGAAACGACCGACATTCACGAAAACGGCAGCTTCATCACCGAATGGCTGGAGTGATTCCTAAAAACTGATTTTACGCGGCGCCCAGCCTCACTAGAACCGCCCTGGGGATATTGTATTCGCGGATCACGGCGTCATGCTTGCGAAGGCCGCACAGTTCGCGCTGGATGAAATAGGCGTGAACGGCCACGGCAGCCTCCTTGAGCAGACGGGGGCGCAACTCATCGTCCCCGTTATCGCGCAACCGCGCCAAGGTTTCTTCCACGCGCTGGCCGGCCCGCCCGAGCGCCGCCGCCTTCTCTGCCAGGATTTCATGGCCAAGCGCGTCGAAGGCCGCGTCGGCGGCCGACGTGCCGGCAAGATGGGATGGCGGACGCAAGGACATTTCAGTTCCCTTTCCTGAACACCATGCGATGGGTGACGAATTCTTCACCCTCCACGGGCTGAAAACCAAGCCGTTCATAGAAAGCGAAGGCTTCTGGCGGCGCGCGGGTGTTCAACACGGTGAAATACTGGCGGGCTCGGTCGATCACGATCTCGACCAGCGTTCGGCCAAGGCCGGCGCGACGGTGACGCGCGCTGACGAACAGGTGGCGGACCCGGCCGTGGTCCCTGCCCTCGAAATAGGGATCGATGTTCAGCCCGCAGACACCGGCGAGTTCGGCGCCATGCCAGGCTCCGAACAGCGCCTCGCCCCGCTTCAGGAACTTGTTGCGGCCGCTTGCCCAGCCATCGCCCAGACGCACCAGCATCCAGTAGCCTTCCAGCCGGCTCTCTTCCTTCAGCGTGTCGAAGGCCGCCACGGTTGGCCGCAAACGCTTGAGCGTGTAGCCGATCTCTGGGCCGATCTCCGGACTGAGCTCTGCCGATCCACCCACGCGCCTACTCCGCCGGCCGCGTCTCTTCCAGCACGCTTTCCTCGTGATAGAGGAACCCGCCGGACTGGCGCTTCCACAGCCGGGCATAAAGCCCGTCGAGCGCCACCAGTTCGTCATGTGTGCCTTGCTCGACGATGCGGCCGCCGTCGAGCACCACCAGGCGGTCAAGTGCCGCGATCGTCGACAGCCGGTGGGCAATCGCGATCACGGTCTTGTTCTCCATCAGCCGCGTCAGATTCTCCTGGATCGCCGCCTCGATGTCGGAATCGAGCGCCGACGTCGCCTCGTCGAGGATCAGGACCGGCGCGTCCTTGAGGAAGACGCGGGCGATCGCCACGCGCTGGCGCTGGCCGCCCGACAGTTTCACGCCGCGCTCGCCGACAAAGGCTTCGTAGCCCTGGCGGTCCCTGTTGTCGCGCAAGGTCAGGATGAATTCATGGGCCTCGGCTTTTTTCGCCGCCGCGATGACCTGCGCATCGGTTGCGTCGGGCATGCCGAGCTTGATGTTGTCACGCAGCGAACGGTGGAACAGGGCCGTGTCCTGGCTGACGACGCCGATATTGGCGCGCAGCGAATCCTGCGTTACACCAGAGACGTCCTGGCCGTCGATGGTGATCTGGCCGCTTTCGAGATCGTAGAGGCGCAGGATAAGGTTCGCCAGCGTCGTCTTGCCGGCGCCCGAAGGCCCGACCAGCCCGACCTTCTCGCCCGGCTTGACGACAAGGTCGATGCCGTTCAGCACCCCAAACCCCTTGCCGTAGTGGAACTCGACATTTTTCACGTCGATGCGCCCACCCGCCACGACCAGTTCCCCGGCGTCCGGTGCATCGGTCAGGCCGAGCGGCTGCGAGATCAGCGCCTTGGAGTTCTCCAGCACGCCGAGATTCCGCAAGATGCCGTTCATCTGCATCATCAACCGGCCGAGCAGCATGTTGAGCCGCAGCACCAGGCTGAGCGTAAAGGCGACCGCCCCGACCGTGATCGAGCCCTCGACCCAGAGATAAACGGCAAAGCAGCCGATCGCCGTGATCATGATGCCCGACAGCGTCGTCAGCGCCATGCGCACGCCGGTCAAGCGGCGGGTGAAGGGCCGCAATGCGTCGAGATAGATGTCGAAGCCGTTCCTGATGTAGCGATCGTCGCCGTCGGCCGCGAACAGTTTCAGCGTCTGCACGTTGGAGTAGGAATCGACAATGCGGCCATTGATCATGGAGCCCGCCTCCGCCGTCGCTTCGGCGTGCTTGCGGATTGCCGGCAAATAGCGCTTCGCCAGAAAGCCGAAGGCGGTGATCCAGACCACCACGAGTGCCGCCAGCCTGAGGTCAAGCCCGGCGACCAGCGCCAGCGTCGTCGCCGTATAGACGACCATGAACCAGACGACCTCGATGAAACTTTCCATCAGGTCGCCCGTTGCCTGCCCGGCCTGCCAGACTTTCGTCGCGATGCGGCCGGCAAAATCGTTCTGGAAGAAGGCGTAGGACTGGCGCGAGACGTGCCGGTGCGCCTGCCAGCGCACCAGATTGTAGAAGCCGGGCGTGATCGTCTGTTCGTCGACCAGCGCCGACAAGGCGACGACCACGGTGCGGATGATCAGCACCACCGCGACCATGAACACCAGTTCGGGTCCGGCGGCGGTCCACAGCGCGTGCCAGCTCCGTTCGCCGGGCAATTGGTCGAGAATATCGACCAGCCGTCCGACGAAATAGAACAGCCCGGCCTCGACGAGCGGCGCGATGCCGCCGATGACCAGCATGGCGAAGAAGGCGAACTTCGCTTGCCCGACATAGTGCCAGAGGAAGCCCGTAACGCTGGCCGGTGGCCGAAGATTCGCCGGCTCCCTGAACGGGTAGACCCAGGTCTCGAACCAGCGGTAGACGGCTGTCATCATGCGGCGGCCATCATTCTGCGGCTTGCCCCTTTGCTATTGCGTCATTGGCGGCTTCGACTGGGACGTCATCGAGCAGGAACCCACCCGACTGGCGCTGCCAGAGCTGCGCGTAGAGCCCGCCTCTGGCGACCAGTTCCTCGTGCGAGCCCTCCTCGATGACGCGACCCTGGTCCATCACGACGAGCCTGTCCATCGCCGCGATGGTTGACAGCCGGTGCGCGATGGCGATGACGGTCTTGCCTTGCATGAGCTTGTAGAGGTTCTCCTGGATGGCGGCTTCCGCCTCGGAATCGAGCGCCGACGTCGCCTCGTCAAGGATAAGTATGGGCGCGTCCTTCAACATAACGCGAGCAATGGCGATGCGTTGCCGCTGACCGCCGGACAGTTTGACGCCGCGGTCGCCCACATAGGCGTCGAACCCCTTGCGTCCATGATGATCCGAAAGTCCTGATATGAAATCCATCGCCTCGGCTCGCCGCGCCGCCTCGAGCAGCATCTCGTCGGTGGCATCGGGCCGGCCATAGAGGATGTTCTCGCGCACCGAACGATGCAGCAGCGAGGTGTCCTGCGTGACCATCCCGATCTGGGCGCGCAGCGAATCCTGTTTCATGCCGGCGATCTCCTGGCCGTCGATCAGGATCCGGCCGCTTTCCAAGTCGTAGAAGCGCAAGAGGAGATTGACCAGCGTCGACTTGCCGGCGCCCGAGCGGCCGACAATGCCGACCTTCTCGCCCGGCTTCACCGCCAGCGACAGGTTTTCGATGACGCCCTTCTGCTTGCCGTAATGGAAGCGGATATCCTCGAAGCGGATATCGCCTTTGGAAACGATGATCTCCTTGGCATCCGGCCTGTCCTCGACAAGGCGCGGCAACGAAATCGAGGCAATGCCGTCCTGCACCGTGCCGATATTCTCGAACAGGCTCGACATTTCCCACATGATCCACTGCGACATGCCCCACATCCGGAGCACCAGGCCGATGACCACCGCGACCGCACCGATCGTCACCACTTGCCCCATCCACAGCCACAGCGAGATGGCGGTGACCGAGAACAGCAGCAGCGCGTTCAGTATGTAGAGCGAGCCGAACAGCAGTGTCACCAGCCGCATCGACCGGTAGACCGTGTCGAGGAAGCCCATCATGCCTTCCCTGGCGAAGGCGGCCTCGCGGCGTGAATGGGAAAACAGCTTGACCGTCTGGATGTTGGTGTAGCTGTCGACGACGCGACCGGTCATGGTCGAGCGCGCATTGGCCTGCTCCTCGCCGACCTTGCCCAGGCGCGGGATGAAGAAGCGCAGCAGCAGGATGTAGCCGACCATCCAGACGCCGAGCGGCGCGGCCAGCCGCCAGTCGGCCGAACCGACGATCAACAGCATGCCGAGGAAATAGACGACGACGTAGTTCAGGACGTCGATCACCTTGATGACGCATTCGCGCACGGCAAGCGCGGTCTGCATCAGCTTGGTGGCGATGCGGCCGGCGAACTCGTCCTGGTAGAAGCTCATCGATTGCTTGAGCAGGTAGCGGTGCACCTGCCAGCGGATGCGCATGGGGTAATTGCCCATCAGCGTCTGCTGGTTGAGCAGGGAATGCAGCCAGACCGTGCCGGGCAGCGCAAACAATACGATGAAGGCCATGCCGGCGAGTTTCCAGCCCTCCGTCTGCAGGAAGGTTTCGCGGTTCTGCCCCGACAGCCAGTCGACGATGCGGCCGAGGAAGCCGAACATCCACACTTCCGCGATGGCGATGGCCGCGACCAGCACCGCATCGACAAGAATATAGGGCCATGCCCCGCGCGTATAATGCAGGCAGAAGGCAACAAGCGTCTTGGGCGGCTCGACCGGTTCCGCGGCCGGGAACGGATCGAGCTTTCTTTCAAACCAGCTAAACAACAACATAGGTCACGCCTGTGAGATCTGTTTTCCGCTTACGCGGCTTGGCGGCGTACGAAGTCCTCGGACCGCATGGCATCGAGGGCCGACGCTCCGGAATCATCCGGAGCGTCGGCCCTGCTTCGCGCTATATAGGGGTTCGCCGGCTTTTCGCCGACAGCCACCTTTGTCGATCCTGACGACATGGCGCCACCAGTCCGGTTTTTCGCGCCTGGCCGGATCAGCCGGATGATCCGGCGCACCAGCGACGGACGGCTCGGATCGGGTACCGCGCGCGAGAAATCGACATCCGGCAGCATGCCGCGATGTGGACGCCGGCGTACTTCGGCATGAACCGCCGACGAATAGGTGTCACCGATCAACAGCGCCCAGGTCGGCAGCCGGTGGATATGCAGGCTCCTCGAGCCGGGTATTCTATAGGGATCGAACATCGGTCCGTCCTCCGTGTTGAAATAGAGATAAAAAGGATGATCGACGTCGTGCCGCGGGATCGGCGGCGGATCAGTCGGAACGCGTTGGGACGGGGCCATCGGCCCCTTCGGCAGCTTGAAAAACATCGCGGTTTCCTTCGAAGACCAGGGTATGGTTTCGGCGGAAATCGGTGCGGAAGTGTCTAAAAGATCAGGAGAAACGTCGTACCGAAACCGCCAGGGCGCAAATAAGCCCACAGGTGGGGCGCTGGATGTACATGGCCATCATGAATTACCCCTCCATCGGTTCGGGTTGACAATGCCGGTCATATACCCGACTTCGAAAAAAATGGCCACCCGCAGGTCCAGGAATTTCCAAAACCAGGAAGCTGCTGTGGCCGATCTGCCACTTATTAGAAGGACGCGGAAGTGAACCCTGGTCTCCGCATCGCGCTCTACCAGCCTGACATTGCCGGCAATACCGGGACAATCCTGCGCTTCGCCGCTTGCCTCGGCCTCGGCGTCGACATCATTGAGCCGGCCGGCTTTCCGCTCTCCGACAAAGCGCTCAAGCGCGCCGGCATGGACTACCTCGAAATGGCTGCCCTGACCCGGCATGTCGACTGGGACGCCTTCGAGGAGTGGCGCAAGGCCCGCGCGGATCGCATGGTGCTGCTGTCGACCAAGGCTACGATCCCCTACACCGACTTCAGCTTCACCGACCGCGACATCCTCCTGTTCGGCCGCGAATCCGCGGGGGTGCCGGATCCAGTCCATCAGGCGGCGGATGCGCGGCTGACCATCCCGATGCAGCCCGGCGCGCGCAGCATCAACGTCGCCCTTTCCGTCGCCATGGTGGCGGGCGAAGCCGTCCGGCAACTCCGATAGGGGATCGCCGGCAGCGCCGTCAGCGGTGATTTTTGCCCAGGCGCACATCCGCCTTCTCCTTTGGTTTGCACAGTCAGGCTTTCTTGGCTACAAGCTCAACTTAACTTGAGGTCAAGCGGAAAGTGCGAAAATGGCGCCGGTAACGGAATTGACGGTCGGCCAGGTGGCCGCGCGTAGCGGCGTGGCTGTGTCGGCACTGCATTTCTACGAAGCGCGCGGTCTGATCCGCAGCCATCGCACGGCAGGCAACCAGCGGCGCTACGGCCGTGACGTGCTGCGCCGGGTGGCCATAATCCGGATTGCCCAGGAGGTCGGCATCTCGCTCGCGGAAATCGGTGCCGCGCTTGAATCATTACCTGAAGGCCGCACGCCGACGCGCGAGGATTGGAATCTGCTTTCAACGGCTTGGCGCGATAGCCTCGACCAGAAAATCAGCCAGCTAAGGAAGCTGCGCGACGGCTTGACCGACTGCATTGGCTGCGGCTGCATGTCGATCGACAAATGCCCGCTTCGCAATAAGGGGGATCGGCTGGCAAGGGAGGGAACGGGCGCGAGGCGCCTGCTGGTCGAGCGCTAATCCGCGGCTGGCAGCCGCCTTATCGTGAACTCGATCAGATCGCCCGGGCGTTCGAACCAGCTTTCGATCTCGGTCCAGTAGGCCTGCTTGGGGAAGCGCTCGAACCATTCCTTGGCCTTGAGACGGGCGTCCGAGCGCGGCAGCACGAAGGTCTCGCGCAAAAAACCGTCGCGCGGCATGCGTGCGCGCTCTGCCCGGCTTTGATCGAGCCTTTTCTTCAGGCCATCCAGCGGCGGTCTTGCCGGGGTGCGCACGAAACAACTCCTTGCACCTGGCGCATGACCCCGAAATCGGAATCGGGTTTCGGAAAGGATCATGCGCGAAACCAAAGTGACTTGACCCTATCCCTTAAGAGATTAGGGATCGCGCCCGGAAAAGACGAGTCTTTTGTCGACTCACCGCCCCGCAACCGGAGACGGCACTTGGAACGACCTGAAATACCGGCGGGGCTGCCTGCCGACATCGAAGAAAAGAAGATGAAGGCCCGGCTTTGGTTCGAGGCGCTGCGCGAGCGCATCTGCGGCGCTTTCGAGCAGATCGAGCAGGATCTCGGCGGGCCGCTGGCTTCGTGGTCACCGGGCCGTTTCGAAAAGACGCCCTGGGAGCGCGATCACGGCAAGGGCGGTGGCGGCACCATGTCGATGATGCACGGCCGCGTCTTCGAGAAGGTCGGCGTCCACACTTCGACTGTTCATGGCGAGTTCTCGCCCGAGTTCAGGAAGCAGATGCCAGGCGCCGAGGAAGACCCGCGCTTCTGGGCATCGGGCATTTCACTGATCGCGCACCCCTGGAACCCCAACGTTCCGGCCGTGCATATGAACACCCGCATGGTGGTGACCTCGCGCCAGTGGTTCGGCGGCGGCGCCGACCTGACGCCGGTGCTCGACCGCCGCCGCACCCAGGATGATCCCGACACGATAGCCTTTCAGCGTGCCATGCAATTCGCTTGCGAGAAGAATGCCGCCGTCGCCGACTATCCGAAATTCAAGGCTTGGTGCGACGAGTACTTCTTCCTGCCGCACCGCAACGAGCCGCGCGGCACCGGCGGCATCTTCTTCGACTACCTGCATCCGGAAGAAGAGAAGGGCGGCTGGAATGCCAATTTCAACTTCGTCCAGGATGTCGGGCGCTCTTTTCTCGTGGTCTACGGCCACCTCGTGCGCGCCAACTTCAACGAGAACTGGACCGATGGCGACCGCGACGAACAGCTCGTTCGCCGCGGCCGCTATGTCGAATTCAACCTTCTTCACGATCGCGGCACCATCTTCGGGCTCAAGACCGGCGGCAATGTCGCCTCGATCCTGTCCAGCCTGCCGCCGGAGGTGCGCTGGCCATAAAAAAATTGTGAGCGCGATGTGAGGCCGCATTGATGTCCCATTGTTCGAATCTGGGCGCGGAATGTGACGCAATGAATATCTTTTTCGTCTAATATCCATATGAAAAAGCTGGGTTATTTATCGCATTCGGGTCGGGAAGCGCCGGTGGTTTGCCTGAGGGCAATTCCAGGAAAATGCGGTTTTCCCTTCGGAATTGCATCGGAACAGGCGAACCGCGACTCGACGCGACCGGACGGCCCGAAGACGATGCGGATCATCTTCGTCAAAGGATGGCCGCTTTCCCAGGAGTATATCAGCATGAGAAAGATCATTGTTTCCGCTGCCGCGGCTGCCTTTCTTGCTTCCGGTTCGGTGGCGTTCGCCGCCGTCAAGCACACCACCGGAACGGTCAAGAGCTTCGATGCGACGGCCAAGAGCCTGGTTCTCGACAATGGATCGTCTTTTACGCTTCCCCAA
Organism: Mesorhizobium sp. B2-7-3; assembly: GCF_006440715.1. NCBI lineage: Bacteria > Pseudomonadati > Pseudomonadota > Alphaproteobacteria > Hyphomicrobiales > Phyllobacteriaceae > Mesorhizobium > Mesorhizobium sp. B2-7-3. The sequence goes on along the minus strand of NZ_VFTY01000003.1, from coordinate 325,370 downwards.
ACCTTCAAGGATCCTGGCCTGAAGGTCGGCGAGAAGGTCAGAATTTCGTGGGACATGAGCGGCAAGGACAAAGTTGCCGAGGCAGTCAAGATCGTGAAGTGACGGCCTGCCCGCCGGGCTAGCGTAAGAGGGCGGAGCAGCGCTGCTCCGCCCTTTCACCGTTGACCGCAACCAATATCACACCATCTGTGTTATGGTTCTCACCCCCGCCCATGATCGGAAAAGTCGGATCATGAGCCAAAAAAGTACCGGAGCCTCGCAGGCTCCACGGAGGAAAAGGAGAAATCCGATGAAGGAATTTCACTGCGGGTCGCTGGTTCCCGGCTGTGAGTGGCATACTCGTGCCGGCGAGGAGGCCGAAGTGATGCGCCGTGCCGTCGAGCATATGCGTGAGACACATGGCGAAACGACCATCCGCGAGACGATGATCGAGGCTATCCGCTCCCGAATTGAGAAGGTCCGCGACGCGGCATGATCCTCATCAGCCTTCAAGTGCCTCCGCGGCGCGCTTGATCAGTGCGTCGCGATCGGGCGTGAAACTCGCATCGATCCATTCCGCTTCCAGGTTCTTGAGGATCTCGCCGAGCTTCGGCCCCGGGGTTGCGCCGAGCGCGGTCAGATCGGCGCCTCGCAGCGGAAACTCGGGCCTTTTCCATTTGAGCGCAAAGGAAAGCAGGCGCGAAAAGCCGCCGGCTTCGAGCAGCGCTTCATTGTCTTCGACGGCCCGCACCCGCGCCGCCGCAAGCGAAAGCCGCAGGCGGTCGACAAATCCTTGGCGGTCGCCGCGATAGAGCCGTTTCGCCAATTCGCCCTCGGTCGTCTTCGGTTCGACCGGGGTTGCTATCGACCAATGGCGCAGGCGATCCGCTTCAGCGGTCGAAAATTTCAGCCGCTCCGCAAGCGTCTTCATGCGCGCCGCATCCGGCGGCACCATCGCCTCCAGCCGCAGCATCGGATCCGCTGTCCAGCCCAGATCCTTCTCGGCTCTGGTCAATCCGTGGATCGCATCGATGCCCCATTTCTCGCTTTCCGGCAGCGCGGCGGTCAAGACACCGGCCTGCCGCATCCAGAGCAGCGCCCGTGAGGGATCGGGTGCGGACAAAAGCTTTTTCAGTTCGGACCAGATGCGCTCCGCCGAGAGTTGGGCGAGGCCTTCCTTCAACCGGGCGCAGGCCTTCAGCCCCTCGGCGTCGGGCCGGCCTTCGCCATACCAGGCGAAGAAGCGGAAGAAGCGCAGGATGCGCAGATAATCCTCGCGGATGCGTGCCTCCGGGTCGCCGATGAAGCGCAGCCGGCGCGCCTCGATGTCGGCGATGCCACCGACAAGGTCGACAACGCTGCCGTCGGCCTCCGCATAGAGCGCGTTGATGGTGAAGTCGCGCCGCTCGGCGTCGAGCTTCCAGTCGCGCCCGAACGACACCTTGGCGCGACGGCCATCGGTCTCGACATCGGCGCGCAAGGTGGTGATTTCATAAGGTTTGCCATCGGCGACCACCGTGATGGTGCCATGCTCGATACCGGTCGGCACCGCTTTGAAACCTTCCGCCTCGGCGCGGCGAATGGTTTCCCGCGGCAGGCAAGAGGTTGCTATGTCGATGTCGGTGACAGGCTGGCCCATCAGCACGTTGCGTACGGCGCCGCCGGCGATGCGCGCCTCTTCACCGCCTTCGGTGAGCGCGCCAAGCAGGCGCTGCAGATGCTTGTCGAAGAGCCAGTCCGCCCTGCCCGCGATCGAAACACTCACGCATAGAGCCTTTCATACAGTGTGCGGATGATCCCGGCGGTGACACCCCAGATGCGCCGGTCGCCATAGGGCATGTCGTAGAAGAACCATTCGAGATCGTTCCAGATGCGGCTGTCGCGCTTGTGGTTGGCCGCGTCCATCAGGAAGCGCAGCGGCACTTCGAAGGCAGCGTCGACCTCATCCGCGTTCAGGGTCAGCTGGAAATGTGGCCGCACGATGCCTAGCACCGGCGCGATGCGGTAGCCGCTGCCGGCGACGTAATCGGGCATCCGGCCGATGATCTCGATGCGATCCTGGCCAAGGCCGATCTCCTCGAAGGTCTCGCGCAGCGCCGCCGCTTCCGGGCTTGCGTCGGTCGCATCGATCGTGCCGCCCGGGAAAGCCACTTGCCCGGAATGATTGCGGAGTTTTTCGGCCCGTTTGGTCAGCAGAACCGTCGCCTCGCCGTCATGGTCGACCACCGGGATCAGCACCGCGGCGTTGCGCAGCGGCTTGCCAGGGTTGAGGCGCGGATGGCCGGGATTGAAGCGGTGATCGCCATAGTCGCCGCCGGCATGCGCCTCCGGCTGCGCGGCGAAGCGCGCGCGAAAATCCGCTGATGAAAACGGCGCCGGCGATACCTGGTCCATCATGCGCTCAACCGCTTCAACTGATCGGCCGGCATGATCGGAAACACGGCGTTCTTGGAGCGCACCGAAAACATCGTCCTGCCGTCGATTTCGATCTCCTCGCCATGCCCGACCAGTTCGTACATGACCGGCCGCGCCACAAGCGCCTCCAGCCTGCCGCGTACCAGCAGATACGGCTTCAACCCGCCGGTCCCGTTCTCGTCGACGAAGCGCAGCGGCCGCTCCAGTCCGGCCTCGATCACGTCGCCGACATTGGTGCGGAAGGTGATGACCTGATCCTCGCCTTCGCCCGAAACATCCATCTCGACGGCGACGAAAGGCGCATCGGCGACGCGGATGCCGACTTTTTCCACCGGCGTCACCAGATAGGTCCTGCCGTCGGCGTCCTTGCGCAGCACGGAGGAGAAAAGCTGCACCAGCGGCATGCGGCCGATCGGCGTGCCCAGGTAGAACCAAGTGCCGTCGGCCTTGATCTCCATGTCGAGATCGCCGCAAAAGTCGGGATTCCAGCGCTCGACCGGCGCCGCGCCCTTGCCTGCGCGGGCAGCGCGCGAGATCAGCGCCTCGAGGCCCCGAGCCTCGGTGGCCTGCGTAAGGCTTTGTTGGCGATGTTCGTGGTGTTCGCTCATCGTCACGAAATAGTCACTGTTGTTCCGCTTGTCAGCCTAAGTCTGTGATTTAAGTTCAACCATAGGCGCTCCGCGAGGCCGAATCGCGGCAGCCTATGGTATGGTGCGGGCCAGCATTTCCAAACCATGGCATTTCCAACCAAAGGGATCGATGCGGCATGAGCGTGATGGTCAAGGAAAGCCCGATCAGCGAAACGGACATGGTCGCCGAGGCCGAGAAGGCGCTTGCCGACATCTCCAGGATCCGCGACGGGGTTGGCCGGGTGATCTTCGGCCAGGAGAACGTCGTCGAGCGTACGCTGGTGGCGCTGCTGGCCGGCGGCCATGCGCTTCTGGTCGGTGTGCCGGGCCTCGCCAAGACCAAGCTGGTGGAGACGTTGGGCGTCGTGCTGGGGCTCGATTCGCGCCGCATCCAGTTCACGCCCGACCTGATGCCGTCCGACATCCTCGGCTCCGAGGTCATGGAGCAGGACGAAACTGGCAAGCGCTCGTTCCGCTTCATTTCCGGGCCGATCTTCGCCCAGTTGCTGATGGCCGACGAGATCAACCGCGCCTCGCCGCGCACGCAGTCGGCGCTGCTGCAGGCGATGCAGGAATATCATGTCACCATTGCCGGCGCACGCTACGACCTGCCTTCCCCCTTCCATGTGCTGGCGACGCAGAACCCGCTGGAGCAGGAAGGCACCTATCCGCTGCCCGAAGCCCAGCTCGACCGCTTCCTGATGCAGGTCGACATCTTGTACCCCGAAATCGAGGCCGAGCGCCGCATCCTGCTGGAAACCACCGGCGTCGAGGACGCGAAAGCCCAGAACGTGCTGCAGCCGGCGCGGCTGAAGGAGATCCAGACACTGATCCGCCGCATGCCGGTACCCGAAAGCGTCGTCGAGGCGATCCTTACCCTGGTGCGCTCGGCGCGTCCGGGCCAGGGCAATGCCGACACGGACAAGCATGTCGCCTGGGGCCCGGGCCCGCGCGCCAGCCAGGCGCTGATGCTGTGCACGAGGGCCCGCGCGCTCTACGACGGACGCCTGGCGCCTTCGGTCGACGATGTCAGGGCGCTGGCCGAACCGGTGCTGCAGCATCGCATGGCGCTGACTTTCGCCGCCCGCGCGGAGGGCACCAGCGTGCGCGACGTGGTGGCGAAGCTTGTGAAAGGCATTTGATGGCGCGTATCGGCGAAGTCCAGGCCCCGGCAGCGACGCGCGATGCGCTCGCCCGAGGCCGGTTGCGGGCTTCGCTGGTTCCCGACCTGCTGGTCGAGGCACGCCGTATCGTCAACACCGTGATCGCCGGCTGGCATGGCCGCCGCAAGCGCGGCATCGGCGAGAATTTCTGGCAGTTCCGGCCCTATGTCGAAGGCGACGCCTCGCGCATCGACTGGCGCCGCTCGGCCCGCGACGACCACACCTATGTGCGCGACCGTGAATGGGAAGCCGCCCACACCGTCTGGCTGTGGGCCGACCCCTCGCCGTCCATGCTCTACAAATCGACGGGAGCCGGCGTTTCCAAGCAATCGCGCGCGCTGGTGCTGACCTTGGCCATGGCCGAGCTTTTGTCACGCAGCGGCGAACGCATCGCCTGGCCTGATCTGACCGATCCATTCACCGCCCGCAACGGCGCCGAGCGCATCGCCGCCCAGCTCATGCATGCCGGCGAACTGCCGGCAAAACCCGATCTCTCCAACATCAGGCGCTTCTGCGACATCGTCATCGCCAGCGATTTCCTCGACCCCGTCGAGGAAACCATGGCCTGGCTCGACGTGCTCGCCCGCCATGGTGTGCGCGCCCATCTGATCGAGGTCGCCGACCCGGCTGAGGAAACCTTCCCCTATGCCGGCCGCACCGAGTTCACCGATCCCGAGACCGGCGACAAGCTGACCGCCGGCCGCGCCGAGATGCTGGCCGATGAATACCGCCTGCTCTACACCGCTCGCCGCCAGGAGCTGGCCGGCTGGTGCAAGCGGCTTGGCTGGAGCTTTACCGTCAACCACACCGACCGGCTCGCGTCCGACGCGCTGGTGCGCCTGCACATGGCGATGACCGCCGATGGCGGGCATGCCGGTATCATTGCCGGCGATCAGCCCAGGCCGATCGCCAAGGGCGATCAGCCTGGAAAGGCGGTCGCATGAGCTGGCTGCCGCTCTCCTTCGGCGCTCCGATGGTGCTGTGGGGCCTGCTGGCGCTGCCGGTGATCTGGTGGCTGCTGAGGCTGACGCCGCCCAAGCCGCAGACCGAGGTGTTCCCGCCGCTGAAGATCCTGGCCCGTGTGCTGAGGCGTGAGGAAACCCCGCAGCGCAGCCCCTGGTGGCTGACGCTGCTCAGGCTTCTGATGGCCGCCCTCGTCGTCGCGGCATTGGCCGAACCGGTGTTCAACCCGCGCGAAAAGTTGCCGGCCGAGGGTGCCGCGCTTGCCCTGGTCATCGACAATGATTGGGCGAGTGCCGCCGACTGGAACAAGCGCGTCGCCACCGCCGAGCGGCTGATCAAGGACGCCGGCTCGAACGGCGTGCCTGTCATCATCGCCTTCACCGCCGAAAAGCCCAATGCGGAGATAGGCCCCTTCGATGCCGCCGCCGCGCTCGACCGGCTGCGCGCCGCCAAGCCGCGGCCGATCCCCACCGACCGGCCCGCCGTCTATGCCCGTGTCGCCGGCATGCTGGAAACCTTGCCAGGCGCCAGCGTCGCCGTGCTGGCCGATGGCCTGGGGGCAAAGGGCGACGAGGCCGCCTTCAACACGCTGTTGTCGAAAAATGCCGCCCGCATCGTCTGGGCGGTGGCCGACCGGCTGTCGCTGACTGGCCTGACATCAGCCGAAAACCAGGTTGATGGCTTTGGTTTGACCGCCATCCGCGCGCCCGGCGATCCCGCCCCGGCGCAGGTCACCGCCGGCGCATTCGACGACAAGGGCCGCCGCATCGCCGATGCGATCCTGACCTTCGCGCCGGGCGAAGCCACGGCCACCGGCACCATGGCGGTGCCGTTCGAATTGCGCAACGACTTCGCCTCGATTGCGCTCGATGGCGAACGGCATGCGGGTGCCGTGCGTGTGCTCGACGAAAGCTCCAAACGCCGCCGCGTCGGGCTGTTGTCGCAAGCCGAGGCCGACCAGGCGCAGCCGCTTCTGTCGCCGCTCTACTATATCAGGCGCGCGCTGCAGCCCTTCGCCGATCTGGTCGAGCCCTCCAGCGCCGATCTCGCCGACGCCATCCCGCAGATCCTCGACCAGAAGCCGGCGATGATCGTCATGGCCGATATCGGCACCATTCCCGCACAGGTCCGGCAAAGACTGGTCGACTGGGTCGACAATGGCGGCACGCTCGTTCGTTTCGCCGGCTCGCGGCTGGCCGCCGCCGGCAATGACGACGATTTGCTGCCGGTCCGCCTGCGCACCGGCGAGCGTTCGCTCGGCGGCGCGTTGTCATGGACCTCGCCGCAGCCGGTCACCGAATTTCCCAAGGCCGGCCCCTTCGCCGACCTGGCGCCGCCGACCGAGGTCACGGTGACCAGGCAGGTGCTGGCCGAACCGACACCCGACATCGTCGAGCGCACCTGGGCGGCTCTTGCCGACGGCACGCCGCTGGTGACCGGGCTGAAGAAGGGCAAGGGCACGCTGGTGCTGTTCCATGTCACGCCCGAGGCGACGTGGTCGAACCTGCCCATATCGGGCAGTTTCGTGGAGATGCTGCGCCGCATCGTGCAATTGTCGCGCAACCAGGGCGCGGCGATCGCCAATGCCGAAGCCGCCGCCACGTCGCTGGCGCCCTATCGGATGATCGCGGCAGACGGCTCGCTGGTGCCGCCGACACCGGATGCACGGCCGCTGGTGCCGGGCGCAGGACCACTGCCGGTCACCTTCGAGAACCCGCCTGGCCTCTACGGCTCGGAGACCGGCGTCTTCGCCCACAATCTGCTCGACGCCTCAAGCACCTTTGCCCCGCTGGCGCGCCCGCAAGTGACGGTGCCTGTTACCACCGTCCAGTACGCCTTCGATGAATCGCGCAACCTGAAGGGCACGCTGGTCGCGGCGGCTCTGCTGCTGATGCTGCTCGACACGCTGGCGGTGTTGTGGATGGGCGGCCTGTTTTCGCGCCGGCCGCGCCGTGCCGGTGCGGCCGCGACCACAGCCGCCGTGCTGATCGCGCTTGGCGCACTGTTCGGCCATGCCGATGTCGCGCGCGCCGACGATGCCAAGCCGGGCGATCAGGTCGCTATCGAGGCGATTTCGAAAACCCGCATCGCCTATGTGCTGACAGGCGTCCCGGGTGTCGATTCGATCAGCCGCGCCGGGCTCGAGGGTCTGACCCGCTTCCTGATCGAGAAGACCGCCTTGGAGCCGGGGGCGCCGGCCGGCGTCGATATCTCGAAGGACGAACTGTCCTTCTATCCCCTGATTTACTGGCCGATCGATCCGGCGGCACCGATGCCGAGCCAGGCCGCGATCGCCCGCATCGACGCCTATATGCAGCAGGGCGGCACCGTGCTGTTCGACACCCGCGACCAGTTCGCCAACGGCATCGGTGCCGATTCCACCAGCCCGGCGACCGAGCGGCTGCGCGACATCCTCGGCAACTTGAACGTGCCGCCACTGGAGCCGGTGCCGTCGGACCATGTGCTGACCAAATCCTTCTTCATCCTGCCCGAGTTTCCCGGCCGCTTTGCCGGCAGCCCGCTCTGGGTCGAGGCATCGCTCGATGCCAGCAATGCCGACAACCGACCGGTGCGCACCGGCGACGGCGTATCGCCGATCATGATCACCGCCAATGATTTCGCCGGCGCCTGGGCGGTTGACGAGAATGGCGATCCGCTGCTGCCGACCGTACCGAACGATCCGATGCAGCGGGTCTACGCGCTGCGCGCCGGCGTCAACATCATGATGTACATGCTGACCGGCAACTACAAATCCGACCAGGTGCATGTTCCCATCCTGCTCGAACGTCTGGGGCAGTAGGATGACGTTCTTACCCTCCACGGCGGGTCAACTCTCTCCACAACGGAGAGGATGAAGCATGAACTGGTCTATCTCCTTCGAACCGCTTCTATCCTGGCCGCTGCTGGCCCTGGTGCTGGTACCGTTGGCGCTGCTGGCGCTCGTCGGCCTTTGGTTTCGCCAGCGCGGCGCGGTCCTGCGCCTGGTCGCCCTGCTGGCGCTCGCCGCCGCCATCTTCAACCCCGTATTCCTCAACGAGGAGCGCGAGCCGCTGAAAAGCGTCGTCGCGCTGGTCGTCGACCGCAGCCAGAGCCAGGACATTGGCGACCGCACCAGACAGACCGACGAGGCCGTGGCCGGGTTGCAGCAGCGTCTTGGCCGCTTCAAGCAGTTCGACGTCCGTGTCGTCGAGGCCGGCAAATCCGACGCCGCCGAGGAGCGCACGGAAACGCGGCTGTTCGGAGCGCTGGAAGGCGCCTTCCGCGACGTGCCGCCCTCGCGCATCGGCGGCGCCATCATGGTCACCGACGGCGAGGTGCATGACACGCCGTCGGGCACGCCCGAGTTCAACGCCCCGCTGCATGCCCTGATCACCGGCAACGACCATGAGAAGGACCGCCGTATACGTTTCGAGAACGCGCCGCGTTTCGGCCTCGTCGGCAAGCCGCTCGACATGAGCTATCGCGTCATCTCGACCGAAAACGAGACCGGACCGGTCGATGTGCGGGTCTCGGTCAATGGCGAGCAGGTTTCGGTCGAGCATGCCACGGTCGGCCAGGCCATGCCGCTGCAGGTGACCATCCCGGGTGCTGGCCGCAACATCATCGAACTTGCCATCGACCGTGAGCCGGGCGAACTGACCGACACCAACAACCGCGCCATCGCGCTGGTCGACGGCATCCGCGAGAACCTGCGCGTTCTGCTCGTTTCGGGCGAACCGCATGCGGGCGAGCGCACCTGGCGCAATCTGTTGAAATCCGACGCCTCGGTCGATCTCGTCCATTTCACAATCCTGCGGCCGCCGGAAAAGCAGGACGGCACGCCGATCAACGAATTGTCGCTGATTGCCTTCCCGACCCGCGAGCTGTTCGTCGAGAAGATCAAGGATTTCGACCTCATCATCTTCGACCGCTACCAGCACCGCGACGTGCTGCCGATCCTCTATTACGATTACATCTCCGAATATGTCGAAAAGGGCGGCGCGCTGCTGATCGCCGCCGGTCCCGAATATGCCGGCGAGGCTTCGATCGCACGCACGCCGCTGATGTCGGCGCTGCCGGCCATGCCGACCGGCGAGGTCGTCGACAAGGCCTTTTATCCCCGCCTCACCGAACTCGGTCAGCGTCACCCGGTGACGCGCGGCCTCGACGGTTCGGCCACCGAGCCGCCGCACTGGAGCCGCTGGTTCCGCACCATCGGCGTGCAGAACCCGCAGGGTGAAGTGGTGATGAAGGGCGCCGACAACCGGCCGCTGCTGCTGCTCGACCGCAAGGGCGAAGGCCGCGTCGGCATGCTTCTGTCCGACCAGGGCTGGCTGTGGGCGCGCGGCTTCGAGGGCGGCGGCCCGCATGTCCAGCTCTACCGGCGCATCGCCCACTGGCTGATGAAGGAGCCCGAGCTCGAGGAAGAGCGGCTGACCGCCGAGGGACGCGGCATGGTGCTGGAGATCCGCCGCCAGACCATGGCCGACGATCCCGGCCCGGCGCAGATCATCACCCCCTCCGGCAAGACGCTCGCCGTCAAGCTCGACAAGTCCGAGCCCGGCGTCTTCCTCGGCAGCGTCCAGACCAGCGAGATCGGCCTCTTCCAGGTCGCCAATGGCGATCTCACCGCGCTTGCCCATGTCGGACCGGTCAACGCTCCGGAATTCGCCGACGTCGTCTCCACGCAGGAGCGGCTGAAGGCGCCGGCGGAAGCCACCGGCGGCAGCGTGCGCCGGTTGGCGTCTGCCGCGGGCAGCGACGTGACGCTGCCTTCCATCGTGCCGGTGCGCTCGGCCGGCGAGGCGTCGGGCAGCGACTGGATCGGCCTGCGCACCACCGACGACAGTGTGCTCAAGGCCGTGTCGCGCGTGCCGCTGTTCGGCGGCTTCCTTGGCCTGGGCCTGTTGCTCCTGGCGATGGGTTCGATGTGGTACCGCGAGGGACGATAGAGCGGTGCGCTCCTACTTTCTCCCCGTGTAGTGACGCGGAGAGCGACGCTATCGCGAGTGGTTTCGCCAATCGTCGAAACCAAGGCTATGACGAGCCCCTCCTCACTCCTCCGGTTCCGTCGTGAACAGCAGTGGGTAGCCCTTGGCCTTGCCGGCGTCGGTCGCCCGCGTCGCCTTGGTCTCGGCGACATCCCTGGTGAAGACCGCGACCACGCAGACGCCACGCTGGTGCGCGGTGATCATGACCCGGTGCGCCTGGTCCTCCGAGAGCTTGAACTCGCCCTTCAGCACCGTGACCACGAATTCGCGCGGCGTGAAATCGTCGTTGACGAGGATGACCTTGTAGAGCTTCGGCCGCTCTGTCTGCGGCTTGACCTTGGTGCGCGGTTTTGTGGTGATTTCAGGCATTCGAACCGACTGTTTTCGCGATCAGCTTAAGTCCGCATTTTGCCACGGGCGGCAGTGATCGTCCATTTACGGACCGTCGGCGGGCGGGCCCGGTCCTCCGGGGTCATGTGGGGAATTGTCGGTCGCGGTTCAACGGCCCTGACGGCCGAAGACGCGGCGCGTTGGGTCGGCATCCGCCCGGCGTTCCAGCCATGCCGCGATCGGCCATCCGGCAACACAGATCAGCGTCACGCCGGCGAGCACGATCAAAAGCCATGCCTGCACCGGCGTGATGTAATCCCAGTTGCTGGAAATCGCCGGTGCGAACAGCGAAGGCTCGGTGCGCCCGCTTGCAGGGTCCGGCACGGGGCTGGCGGTGAGCAGAATCAGCACCCTGGCGACGCCGGTGGCAACCAGGCCGCCGATCACCATGGAGCGAAAAATGGACGAAAGCCGCTTCTTCATGCGGATTGTCCTACAGGGCCGGCATTGCAAACGGGTTAAGCACGATCGAGATGCGTGGCTGAAAGCCGCCGGCGTCCAGCTCTTCGACCATGCCCTTGCCAGAAGGCCGCCCCAGCCGGTTTGCGGCGGGGCGGCCTTGCTAGAACTAACCTCGAAGCTGATCAGGGCTTCTTGGGAGCAGCCTTCGCAGGGGCCGCCTTCGCGGGAGCCGCCATCGCGGGGGCCTTCTTGACCGGGCACTTGTGCTTCTTGGTCACCTTGCAGACGGTCTTCTTGGCGACCTTCTTCGGAGCGGCCTTGGCCGGAGCAGTGGTCGTCGCGGCAGCAGCCGGAGCGGTGGTCGTGGTGGCAGCGGCCGGGGCAGCGGTCGTGGTCGCGGCAGCGTTGCCGAGAACGGGCATCGAGAAGGCGAGAGCGACGGCGAGACCAAGGGCGGACAGGAGGGATTTTTTCATGGCTTCGTTTTCCTTTTTTGTGCGGGTCGTTTTGAGTGTCACTGGACCGGGTCGTTCGGTGTCACTCCAAGCAGCTTCAAAGCATTGGCGAGCATCCGGATGCCCTGCGCCTGTTTCTTGGCGGCGCAGTACCGGTTGCCCTTTCTCTGAAGTGCCTTTGCCGCGGTGACCTGCGTTGCCGTGGCATGGGTTTCGAGGGCTTCATCAAATTGGTGGCTGAGATTGGCGCACCGTTCGCTCCGGGTCAGCGGCGCCTTTGCGTCGGATTGGTCGACAGCGGCAGTGAGCAGGCCAAGGCCCAGCAAAACTCCCAACAAACTGATCGACAATCTTGGCATCGGTTTATCCGTGAACCCGGAGACTAGCGTCGCAGCCGATGACCTGACCGCCACGGCACCGTTATGCCGGCCTACCTTTTCAGGAGTTTTTCCCGATTGTAGAATTTTGTTTCTGGATTGTGTCTGGCCAGGCCACGCCAAGCTGGCCGTTGCTTCATGTGGAGAAGGCGGAATTCATTCTTCCTTGAAAACCAAGGCACTGGCCAACATACGGCCCGAATTCTATCGTGTGGCTCACGAGCCAAGAATGGCGTGGCCGGCAAACCAGACAGGGCAGCTGTGAAATCCGAGACACACATACTGATCGTCGACGACGACAAGGGCATTCGCGACCTGCTTCAGGAGTTCTTCCAGATGCGGGGTCTGCACACCTCGGTTGCCGCCGACGGCACCGAGATGGAAACCATCCTGCGCCGCACGCAGGTGGATCTGATCGTGCTTGACGTGATGCTGCCCGGCAGGAGCGGGCTGGAACTGTGCCGCGACATCCGCGCCCAGTATACGACGCCGATCATCATGCTGACCGCCGTCACCGAGACGACCGACCGGGTCGTCGGGCTCGAGATGGGCGCCGACGACTATGTGCCCAAACCCTTCGACCCGCGCGAATTGCTGGCCCGCATCCGCGCCGTGCTGCGGCGCAATGGCGCCGCCGAGCCCAAGCGCGCCACCACCAAGCAGATTTACCACTTCGCCGGCTGGACGATGGACTGCTCGCGGCGGCGGCTGACCGCGCCCGACGATGTCAGGGTCGAACTGACCATGGCTGAGTTCAACCTCCTGCAGACCTTCGTCAAGAGCGCCCAGCGCGTGCTGACCCGCGATCAGCTCATCGAACTGTCCGGCGGCGACAGCGACTATTCCTTCGACCGCAGCATCGACATCCTTGTCTCCAGGCTGCGGCGCAAGATGGAAGATGATCCCAAGACGCCCAAACTGATCCTCACCGTGCGCAGCGGCGGCTACCAGTTCCTGCCCGAGACGACATCCGAATGAGACGTTTCCTGCCGCAGACCTTGCCTGTCTGGGTGCTGCTGATCGTCATTGCCGGCCTGCTGATCAGTCAGGTCGCGACGCTTTATATCGTATCGCGCGACCGCGCCGCCGCCAACGACGTGGTCGACCTCTACCGCCTCAACGACCGCGCCTTCTCGCTCGTGCAGCTGATGCACGACGCCACGCCGGAGGAGCGCAAGGCGACGGCGACCGGGCTGTTCAACTCCACCTACGCGCTCACCGTCTCGGACACGCCCGCCGTCACCTCCTCGATCGCCGGCGACGACGAACTGGCCGAACTGGAAGACATTCTCGTCGGCCGATTGTCCAAGTTCGGTATCACCGACGCGCGCGTGCGGCGCGATCCGGCGACGCGCGAAGCCGACGATGCCGGCGGCGCGGCACCGGGACCCGAGATCGGCCAGGTGGAGCGGGATCTTCTGGTGCTGGCTGCCGATTTCGCCCAGAGCGACAAGCTGACGGCTTCGCTGCGCTTCGCCGACGGCCAATGGCTGAATTTCACCGAACCGATCACGCCCGTCGGCCCGATCCTGAGCGTCGATAGCCTGCCGCTCTATTCGCTGATCGCGGGGCTGGTGGTGATCATGTCGATCTGGTCGCTGCGCCGGCTGACCGCGCCCTATCGGATGATGGAAACCGCCGTAAACCGGATCGGCAACGACCTCAAGAGCCCGCCGATCGCCGAGAGCGGCAGCCGCGAGGTACGCGCCGCCGCCAAGGCGATCAACGCCATGCAGGCGAGGCTGCGCGAATATGTCGAGGATCGTGAGCACCTGGCGGCGGCCCTCGCGCACGACCTGCGCACGCCGATGACCAGGATGCGGCTGCGCCTGGAGCTGTTGCGCAGATCACCGGCGCGCCAGGCGCTCGCCCACGATCTCGCCGACATCGAAAGCATCGCGAGTTCCGTGATAGATTTCGCCAAATTCGAGGTCACGGAAGAGAAGGCCGAACGGATCGATTTCTGGTCGCTCGTCGAATCGGTCGCCGACAGCTACGAGACCGTGTCCTTCGACAATGACGACGTCCGTTCGCGAGGCCTGATCTGCATGGCGCGGCCGGTGGCTCTCAAGCGCTGCGTCACCAATCTGGTGCAGAACGCCGTCACCTACGGCAAGCAAGCGCATCTCAGCCTCAGCCGCTTGGACGGCACGATCACGCTCGCCATCCGTGACGAGGGACCGGGCATTCCCCAGGCCCAGATCGACGCCGTCTTCGGCTCCTTCGTGCGTCTCGAACAGTCCCGCAACCGCCAGACCGGCGGTCTCGGGCTTGGGCTGACCATTGCCCGCAACATCGCGCGCGCGGCGGGCGGCGAAGTGCGCCTGTCCAACCATCCAGACGGCGGCCTGCTGACCGAGTTGCGCCTGCCGATGGCGGCTTAGGACATAGCCGCCTTAAGCGCGTCGCGCCGAAGCGGATCAGGCGCCGCGCTTCAGTCTTCGTTTTTGTGCATGTCGTCTTCCCAAAAACCGAGGTCACTTTTGGGCGACATGCATCAGCGCCGCAGCACCGCGCTCAGCACGTCGCGGATGCCGATCGCGCCGACGAAGCGCGACTGGTCGTCGAACAGCGCCACGGGTGCGGTCTGCGACCGGTGCATGGCCAGCATCACGGTCTTCAGCGAGGTGCCGGGATTGGCCCAGAACACTTGCGCCAACTCCTCCGGCTGGCCCTCGACATCGGCGCAGGACACCCATACGGCCGGCTTGCCGTCGCGCTCGGCCGCCGCCACCAGCCCGTGTTCGTCGATCTTGAAGCGCGTCGTCTTGCGCCGGTCGAGCCACACCCAGCCGTCCTTGCCCTGTTCGAGATCGCGGCGGTCGCGCATCACGTTCCAGGCGGTCAGCACCGAGAGCGGGTTCACATTGGCGATGAAGTCGCGGACATAATCGTTGGCGGGGCGCAGCACGATGTCTTCCGGCGCGCCGGTCTGGACGATACGGCCGCCCTCCATGATAGTGATGTGGCTGCCGATCTTCAGTGCCTCCTCGAGATCGTGGCTGACGAAGATGATGGTCTTCTTCAATTCCGCCTGCAGCTGCAGAAGTTCGTCCTGCAGCTTGGTGCGGATCAGCGGGTCGAGGGCCGAGAACGGCTCGTCCATCAACAGGATAGGCGCCTCGGTGGCGAAGGCACGCGCCAGGCCGACGCGCTGCTGCATGCCGCCCGACAGCTCATGGGCGTATTTGTTCGACCATTGGTCGAGATTGACCAGCTTGAGCTGGCGATGCACCCGCTCCTTGCGCTCGGCGTCCGGCACGCCGGCGAGTTCGAGGCCGAGCCCGACATTCTCCTCCACCGTGCGCCATGGCAGCAGGCCGAACTGCTGGAACACCATTGCCACCTGCTTCTGGCGCAGCCGCCGCAGGGTCGGCTCGTCGCAGGTGACGACATCGACCGTGCGGTCACCGTCCTTCACCAGCACCTGGCCGCGCGACACCACGTTGAGCCGGTTGACCGCGCGAAGCAGCGTCGACTTGCCCGAACCGGACAGGCCCATCAGCACCGAGATTTCGCCTTCATGCACGGTGAGGCTGGCGCCGGCGCAGCCGAGCACATTGCCGGTCTTCTCGAGGATTTCGGCCCGGGTGGCGCCCTTGTCGATCATCGCCAGCGAGCCGGCCTGGTCGGCGCCGAAGACGATATCGACATTCCTGAAATCGACGGCGACGGTCATTTCTTGCCTCCAACGCCAATGCGGGTCATTCGGTCGAGCACGATGGCGAGCACGACGATGGCGAGACCGGCCTCAAGGCCCAGATCGATGCGGCGCGAACCGAGCGCCCGGTTGATTTCCGTGCCGAGCCCGCCGGCGCCGATCAGGGCCGCGAACACCACCATCGACAGCGACAGCATGATCGACTGCGTCAGACCCGCCATGATGGTCGGCAGCGCCGAGGGCAGCTCGACCTTCCACAACAGCTGGCTCTTGGTGGCGCCGAAGGCCTCGCCGGCCTCGATGATCGACTTCGGTACCGAGACGACGCCGAGATGGGTGAGCCGGACCGCGGTCGGGATGACGAAGATGATGGTGACGATCAGGCCGGGCGCATTGCCAAGACCGAACAGCGTCAGCACCGGGATCAGGTAGACGAAGGTCGGCAGCGTCTGCATCAGGTCGAGCACCGGCAGCATGATGCGATAGACCTTCGGCTTGTGCGCGGCCCAGATGCCGAGCGGCACGCCGATCGCCATCGCCGCCGCCGCCGCCGCGACAACCAGCACCAGCGTCTGCACCGTCTGTTTCCAAAGGTTCTGGTTGATGATGAAGATCAGCCCGATGAAAACGCCGATGGCGAGCGGCCGCGAACGCTGCAGCAGCCAGGCGATGACGGCAATCACCAAAGCGAGCAGCACCGGCGGCACCATCAGCAGGATGTTGACCAGCCCGTCGAGCAGAAAATTGAGGCCATTCGAGAACGCCCTGAAGACGGTGTCGAAATTGTCGGTAAGGAAACCGAAGAACGCCTTTCCCCAGGCGCCGATCGGGATCTTGTGATCGACCATGAACTTGGAAATCGGATCCATCTCACCCCTCGTTTGCCAGAGCTCTGCCTTCGGCCCCGTACTGTCGCGACGTCATCTTGTCACAGGATACGAAAAAGGGCAGCCTTTTCCACAAAGACTGCCCTCTGTTTCGGTCACGCTGAAATCAAAGTCGGCTCAGCTTCCGAGCGCGGTCTTGACCGCCGCCGCAGCGTCGCCGCCGTCGAAGGTGGTCACGCCGGCGATCCACGGCTTGACCGCATCCGGGTTTTTCTTCAACCAGTCGGTTGCCACCTTGTTGGCATCGCTGCCCTTCAGGATGGCGTCCATCATCTGGCCTTCCATATCCAGATTGAACTTCAGGTTGGCGATGAACTTGCCGACATTCGGGCACTCGCTCATGTAGCCCTTGCGCACATTGGTCGAGACGGTGGCCGCGCCGAAACCGCTGTCGCCCATGCCGTCGAGATAGGTGATCTTCATGGCGCCCATCACCGGATGCGGCGTCCAGCCGAGGAAGGCGATCCACTCATTGCTCTTCATCGACTGCTCGGCTTGCGTCAGCATGCCGGCCTCCGAGGATTCGACCAGTTCGAACCCGTCGAGATTGTCCTTCGGGTTCTTGATCATGTCGAGGATGATGCGATTGCCGTCATTGCCGGCCTCGATGCCGTAGATCTTGCCGTTGAACTTGTCCTTGAACTTGCCGAGGTCGGTCAGCGACTTGACGCCGGCATCCGCGACATAGGTCGGCACGACGATGCCGTAACCGGCGCCGGCCAGGTTCTGGCTGACGGTCTCGACCGAACCGTCGGCCGTATAGTCCTTGATGTCATTGGTCATCGACGGCATCCAGTTGCCGAGGAAGACATCGAGGTCCTTGTTCTTCAGCGACGCATAGGTCACCGGAACCGAGAGCTGGATCACCTGCGGCTCGTAGCCGAGCGCGGTGAGCAGCACCGAGGCCAGCCCGGTGGTGGCCTGGATGTCGGTCCAGCCGACATCGGAGAGGCGAACCGCCTTGCAGCTTGCCGGATCGCCGGCGAAGGCGGCGCTCGTGGACAGGAAAGCCGCCAGGCCCAGGCCGGCGACGAAGGAATTCATGCGCGACATCTGTATTCTCCCATTTCGATTCTTTGGCGAAGCGAAGTTACGGTTTTTGTGCCCGCCTTGTTTCGTCAGCCAAACACCATTCTGGAGTGGTTTCAAGCGCTAAGACAATCACGATCAACGGCGCTGGCTGGCCCATCAGCGACACAGCTGACGCTTTCCGCGCCGAGCCAGGCGCAATCTGCCTCGGCAATGGCGGCTTTTTCAGGGGAATGCGGCGCCGGCCCCTCCCCGAGGCCTGGCAAGTCGGCTTAAAAGAGCGGCATGGCCAAGCTTTACTTCCACTACGCGACGATGAATGCCGGCAAGACGACCATGCTGTTGCAGGCGTCGTACAATTACCGCGAGCGCGGCATGACGACGATGCTGTTCGTCGCCGGCCACTACCGCAAGGGTGACACCGGCCTGATCTCGTCGCGCATCGGGCTGGAAACGGAAGCCGAGATGTTCCGCGACGGCGACGACCTGTTCGCCCGCGTCGCCGAGCATCACCAGCACACGGCGGTGCATTGCATCTTTGTCGACGAGGCGCAGTTCCTGGAGGAGGAGCAGGTCTGGCAGCTTGCCCGCATCGCCGACCGGCTCAACATCCCGGTCATGTGCTATGGCCTGCGCACCGATTTCCAGGGAAAGCTGTTTCCCGGCTCGCGCGCGCTGCTGGCGATCGCCGACGATCTGCGCGAAGTGCGCACGATCTGCCGCTGCGGCCGCAAGGCGACGATGGTCGTGCGCCTCGGTCCCGACGGCAAGGTGGCCAGGCAGGGCGAACAGGTGGCGATCGGCAAGGACGTCTATGTCTCGCTCTGCCGCCGGCATTGGGAAGAGGAAATGGGCCGCGCGGCACCTGACGACTTCATCGGCTTTATCAGCCGCTGAATGTGGCTCGCTGGGGCGTCGGCGTGGGTAGCTGGCTGCCACCTCTTGTCGGCCGCGCCGTTCTATGGTGCCTTTGTTAAGGCCAGCGCCCTATTTTCCCACCCTCAGCCAGAGCCTCCCGGGGTCAGCCATGCTTCGAGCCGTCTTGTCCGCCAGCCTTCTTTTGCTTGCCACCTCCGTTACCGCCCGGGCCGGGGGCGATCCTGTGCTGGGCAAACATGTTTTCAACCGATGCATGGCCTGCCATGAGGCGGCGTCCGACCGCGACAAGGTCGGCCCGCATCTGATGGGCGTCGTCGGCCGCAAGGCGGGAACCGCCGAAAGCTTCCTCCGGCATTATTCGGACGCCATGAAGAGCGCGGGTGCTGCCGGCCTCGTCTGGGACGAGGCAAATCTTGCCGAATACCTCAGATCGCCCAAGCTGAAGGTGCCCGGCAACAGGATGGCCTTTGGCGGCCTCAGCAATGACGACGACATCGCCAACGTCATCGCCTATCTGAAGGCCGACCCCAAACCCTGAGCAGACGCCGTTCGTCGTCGGACGGGCCGACTTGTGCCGCCGTGTGGGGCTGCAAATGGCCAGTTGTTGTCGAGTTTAGGAGCCATTCGCTTCCGCGTGGATGGATTGCTTTGCCGGCATGAAAGTTCAAAATCAGCTGAACAAGGCTTGGCCTGCCAGTTGATCACGCCATGACCACGGCTCCATTGGCTTTCAAGGGTTCGGCCGGATATTTGTTTTCGCGCCACCCACTGTCTTCACGTCTTTCAATCCCCTGATACCCCACATATATTCGCCGCTGTTCGCAACCAGCGAGCGGAAGCCGAAGCGGGAGGCCCCTATGGCGACATTGCAGAATTTCGATGCCGAAATTGCCAAGACCAAGCAGGTCGTCCAGGACATGCGCACCAAGATCGAGCAATCCGGCACCGTGCTCGACACGCTCGCAACCGCCGACAAGAAGATCGGCGACGCCAATTTCGACATCGAGAACGCCCGCATTGAGGATGTACTGAAGCAGCAGAAGGTGATGGAAGGCAACATCGCCGACCTGATCATCGGGCTGGAGGACGCCACCAACGTCTTCGGCGCCGAGTTCGAGAGCATGAAGAACTATACCGGCTGGGAAAACTTCGTCGGCGTTTTTTCGGCGCAGCGCAAGCAGCGCATGCGCACCGATCGCGTCCGCAACATGTCGCTCGCCGGCAACCTGCAGGAGCTGCTGGCCAAGTCCGATACCATCGTCGGCATATTGAAGGCGCAGAAGGAAATTCTCGACCAGCGCTACAAGACCTCCGAGGCCAGCCTGTCGCAGGTGATCGAGCGCCGCAAGACCACCATGACCAACCTCGAAACCGTGCAGAAGCGCATCGAGGAGCTCAATCCGATGCTGCTCGACATCGAAAACAGGATCGCCGCCTCGACCAGCCAGAAAGACCGCACGCAGCTCGAGGGCGAGCGTTCCAAGCTCGCCACCGAATACAATGAAAAGCAGGCGAAAGAGCAGGAGCTGCTGGCCGAAAGCCAGACGCTGGAGCGCTATACCTCGATGTTCCAGACCTTCGTCGATTCGCTCAACAACCAGATCGCCGCGCAGTCGACGCTGATCAACAAGCTGACCATCGATACCGAACAGCGCATCGTGCTCTACAAGGCGCTCGAGGACTCGCTGAAGACCGCCGCCCAGCAGGACGTCGCCCACAAGATCAACACGCTGGGCAGCCAGGTCGACAACACGGCCGAGGAAACCATGGCCGGCATCGGCGCCGCCTCGCAGAAGCACATCGGCGATCTCTTGGAGATGCACGAGAAGAACATGGTCGCCAGCGCCGACATCCAGCGCCGCAAGAAGCTGGCCGACGATGCCTTTGCCCGCCGCTTCGACGAGGTGCTGAAGAAGCACAATTCGGCCAACTACGTGCAGTCATAATTGCCGCGCGCACCGGTGCGACAATCCAGGACTGACAGCATGACCCCCGAAAACGACGCCGCGACGCGGTATTTCTCGGCAATCACGGCCGCGCTCAGCGGCCTTGAAGTGTTCATGCGCGACGACCGCTCGCCGCTTTACCGGCACGGTATCGTCGCCAAGATCGTTGCCGAGTACATCGCCCGGCTCGACAAGTCCTTTTCCTGCTGGCGCAACCGGCTGGGCTTCATGGACACGTTCCGCATTTCGCGCGCCGAGAGCGGCTACCCGGTGTTCCAGAACCTGCTTGAACTGGAAAACGACCGCCTGCAGGCCGACGCGCGGCTCGCCAACATCCCCCAGGCCGGCGAGCTGCGCGAGGAGATGGCCGACTTCATCCTGCGCCACAAGGAGTTCCCCGAGGCGCTGCAGAAATCGATGGCCGAGCGGCTCTATCTCGAAGACGTCAAGAGCGAGCAGACCTTCGGTCCGTTCACGCTGGCGCAGACGGCCAAGGTGTCGGTCAATCCGAAGACGGCGCGGCCTTATTACCTCGTCCACTGGGCAAGCTTCGACGGCAGCGCCAACCTGCCTCTGGTCTACATGGTGACGGTGGAGGATTCGTCGGAAAGCATGGTGCGCCAGCTTGTCGACCGGAGCGGCAAGCTCAACGACAAGGTCGACATTCCGCTGCCCGTCGATGGCCTGCTCAACCCCGAGCTTGCCCACCGCTTCGACGATTTCACCGAGAAGAATTCAGCCTATACGCTGTCGCCGGCGACCATCGCGGTCAATCTCGACAAGGATTTCGAGCCATTGCACCCCAAGCAGCTGAGGCGGGTGGTGCTTGGCCCCTTCTACTCGGCAGGCATCACCGACAACAATTCGACGGTGACGGAAGTGCTGGCCAAGGTGCGCAAGCCCGAAAATGCCTGGCTTTTGACCTGGACCATCCAGGAAGTCTATTCCAAGGGCGAGAAGCCTGGCCGGAAGGGCCTGTTCTCAAGCGAGAAGACGACGCAGGAATTCTTCATCAACACCGACGACCTGGAAGCCGCCCGCCAGGGCGTGTCGAGCTACGAAAACCACGCGCTGATCCCGCACGAAGCCTACCAGGCGCTTTACGCCGCCGGCGAAGCCCAGAAGATCTTTGGCGGCTACAAGGTTCACATCCTATCGAATGGGCAGGTCATCTCAGACGTCTGACCGTCACACCACGGAGCACCCTTCATGGACACCGGCCTGACCACCATCCCGGAAGCGGCTATCGAAAAACACCGCGCCACCGCGCAAAGCTTCATCACCCGCATCGTCGTGCTGGAGGATCCATCGCGCGAATCCGGTACGGCATTGGCCGGCACCAACCGCCGCTTCGTCTCCACCGTCTCGGTCGGTTCGGTGCGCCGCACCCGCGAGGTCGAGCTGTCGAAGACGGTCGGCGCCGTTCATCCCGACGACCAGTTGCTGACCATCCCGCAGCACACGCTGCTCTTTCGCGCCCGGCGCGGCACGGCGATCGCGCTGGCGGTATCGGACGTCTTCGCCGAAGGCTCCGATCTCGAAAGCCTGCAGGCCAGGAACACCCGCGCGCCGCTCGAAGGCGACGAGGCGTCCACCTTCAAGAAACTGCTGTCGGCTTCGGCCTATATTTCGGCCTTCAGCCTCGCCTCGTATCTGTTCCAGCTCATCGACGGCGACGGCGAGGCGCCGAACGATATCCCCGAGCCGGACTTCCTGTTCGACACGCCCCAGGATGCGGTGAAATCGATCCTGGCCGGCATCGACAAGGCGATAGCGGGCTCGACGGACGACGGCGACCTGACGACCAGGGCGCGCGCCTTCGCCCGCGTCGCCATCGACGGGCTTTTGGCGCGCAAAAGCCGCTTCGACGGCATCGGCCCGTTCGAGAACGCCCATATCCGCATCGACGCCGACGACTTCACCCTCGACGGCTTCGACGTCGCGCCCGGCAAGCGCTCCAAGCCGCTGGTGATGACCTTCAAGAAACCGGAAGAGGTCGTCGGCAACCACATCGCCAAATACCAGTCGGTCAAGCTCGCCAAGATGCTGATGGCCTATGATTTCGAGCGTGAACTGAACCCGTTCGTCGAGCTCGGCGGCTTCCTGTTCACCTTCATCGGCGACGGCGCGCCCGGCACCGGCAAGACGACGCTGATCCAGATGATCGCCGGCCTTGTCAACGGCTATTGCCAGGTCGCCGGCTATCCCTTTGCCTATGAAAATTTCGGCGTCGACCAGATTTCGTCCTACCAAGGCAAGTCTGGCCAGAACTGCCGCCAGTTCATCAACAATGTGTTGAACCCGCGCGTCATCGGCTTCGGCACCATCGACGACATCGACCAGGTGGCCGCCCGCCGTTCCGACGACCGCGCATCGGCCGGCCAGCAGGAGATCACCGGCGTGCTGATGGACGCCTTCGCCGGTGCTGCCACCGTGGT
The DNA here is from genome assembly GCF_006440715.1 of Mesorhizobium sp. B2-7-3. NCBI lineage: Bacteria > Pseudomonadati > Pseudomonadota > Alphaproteobacteria > Hyphomicrobiales > Phyllobacteriaceae > Mesorhizobium > Mesorhizobium sp. B2-7-3. The sequence continues at coordinate 302,787 of NZ_VFTY01000003.1, read as the reverse complement.
GCGTGGCAATTGCTCGTTCGGCATGTTTTCCAACTATCCCGAAAATGTCGACGATGCGCTGCGCCAGCGCGCCGGCGCCCGCTGGCTGGTCGACGGGCCGCAGACCCGAGACGACTATATCGACATTTTCGTGCTGCTCGCCGGCAAGAACCACGAAATCCCCCTGGGCAAGCACGAACTCTACGCCGCGCAGGAGATCCAGCGCGCCGTGACCGAAGCCTATGAAGAGCATGAAAAGCCGCGGGAGGACGGACTGGTGCGGGTCTACGAGCGCTACATGAAGGAAAATGGCGCGCCCAGGACCATGGCCGACATCGGCACCTACCTGCACCTGATCAAGGACGCCGAGCCGCGCTTCACCGGCCGCGCCATCAAGAACGTCACCGACGCCATCAAGATGCGTGCCATGGACATCGAGCTTCCCGACGACTGGTTCGAAAAGCCGGAAGCCTTCATGCACAAGAGCTACGACGACAAGAAAGCGATGATCGAGGAATTGCGCGGGCCGTTCTCGCTTGCCATGGTCATGCAGGAGATCAACCGCTACGCCGATTCCGAGTTCCGCTATTCCGACAAGTCCGACGATGCCGCGGTGGAGAAGCTGCTGCGCGACGCAAGGCTGCGCGAACGCGCGGCGCGTGAGATGGAGGAGATGAAGAAGAAGGGTCTGTGGAATGCGTGAATTTGCTTCGTTGCCCACGGGTGCTAAAAAGTGTGGCTCCAACGCTGATGCCCCCCTCTCCCCGTCCTTCACGGGGAGAGGGTGAGGGTGAGGGGCAGCGCATGCGTGGACCAGAACTCACGACGACAAAGCGGGCAAGACGTCTGCGGCAATCGGATAACGATGCCGAAGGCGCACTTTGGATGGAATTGCGCGACCGCAGACTAAACGGGCACAAATTCGTTCGACAGTTTCCGATAGGCAGCTACTTTGCTGATTTTGCCTGCAGGGAATGCCACCTGGTTGTCGAAGCGGACGGCAGTCAACACGCAGGCAACAAATATGATCAGGTCCGCGATCAGTTCATGATTTCAAATGATTGGTCTGTGCTCCGCTTTTGGAACGTCGACGTATTAAAGGAACGGGACGCGGTGCTCGAAACCATATTGGCGGCTATCGAACAGCGTCTCGATCGCCATATCGAAACGAATGATCTTCGATTTCTCGCCGCCGAAGGCTATGGGGAGACATATTCTTGACCGTCAGCGCCGCCCCTCACCCTTACCCTCTCCCCGTGAAGAACGGGGAGAGGGGGACGTCAACGTTAGCGCTTCACCTTGTCAGGCAAAGCCTTTCGGATTCTTCGACATGACCGCCCGCAAACCCGATCTCCTGCGCGACAACGAACTCATCTACGGCCGGCTGCTCACGGTCGACGAGCCGCATCTCATCCAGCGCTACAACAAGGCGCTGGCGGCTTTCGGTCTCAAGCCGACAAAGCTGAAGAGTTTCCAGATCGACCGCACCGGCTTTTCGCCCGAAGTGGCCGAGGAGTGTGGCGACTACGATTATCTGGATCCCAACGAGGTCAACCGCCGCTTCATCATCCTGACGCCGTCGCAGATCGACCTGCCGGTGGTGCACACGGCCTTCTCGAACACCTCGCAGCTGATGTTCGAATTCATGTCCAGGAACCAGCGCGCCATAGACGCGCTGACCATCAAGGACGTGATCTACGGCGAGATGGAGGATTCCGTTCCCAAGGTCAACGACATCGAGGACCTGCTGTCGATCAGCCAGGTCGAGTTCAAGGTGCTGTCGGCCGAGGACGTGCTGGGCAAGGCGGCCGAGCTCGGCAAGCTCGTCGACCGGCTGAAGCAGGAGCCCGACGCCTGGCGCGACAATGCCATGCTGACCCGCATGGTGGAACTCGCCAAGGTCTGCGGCGACATCAGGGAGAACGCGCTGGTGCCCGACCAGGTGATCTTCCGCCACAACGCCTACTGGACCAGCCATTTCGGCGGCCTCTACGTCTTCGTCGATCCCGACATGACGACGGTGATCAGCGATCCGGCGGCTCCAGGTTTCCGCCGCTCGCGGCCCTGGCAGGTGAGCTATCTCTCCATCAAGGACGCCGACAAGGTGTTCAAATTCCTCGCCGCCACCGGCCGCATCGAACTGCCGCGCGCCTCCTGGATCGAAACCTCCGGCTATCTCGAGCACCGCGCCGAAATGGTGGTGCGCGCGCTGATCCGCGACGCCGAGCCGAACCGCAATTTGACCGATGTCGACAAGGTCTGGCTGCAGACCTGGATCCAGAGCCATGCCGACCTGATCACCAGGGACGGCAATTTTCCCTTCCTCAACGCCGCCAAGCGCGAGATCGCCCAGCTCGGCCACCTCAAGATCGAGGACGTCTTCCCGCAACAGCGCTTCCTGGTGGTCCGCGCCAAGCCTGATCATCCCGACGCCTGGCTGACCAACCGGCTGATCTCGGATTTCGTGCCGTCTGACTTCGTCTCGCGCTACATCTTCAACAAGGACGGCTTCTACAAGGACTATGACGGCTTCAGCGACGCTTGGCGATCGCATGTTGTGGACGTTCTGAAAACCACATATTTGAAGGAAAAGGTGGCGTTTCGCACACGCCTCTACGGCCTGACCGACTAGAACGATATGAACCGTCATTCCGTTCTAACTTGTTGTTTTGGTGCATGATGTTATCCAAAAAGCCTGCAACTTTTTGGCATCGTGCTGAGGGGGTGATACAGCCATGCTCGACCCGATCGTGAACTTCTTCGTCAAGCTGTTCCAGTGGATCGGCCGCGGCATCGGCCTTCTGATCGGCGTGATCCTGTGGCCCTTCTTGTGGGCCGGCCGCTGGTACACGCAGCGCGGCTGGATCCTGAAGGCCGTCGTCGGCCTAGCCTTGCTGGTGCTGATCGGCCTTTACGCCAACTTCTTCTACGCCACCCAGTGGTGGAACAGGTTCAACCCGAACTACCCGGACACCTATACGTTCGAGAAGCGCAACGTTTCCGCCGGTGAACAGGTGGCCGCCGGCGCCGGCACCGACACGGCCAAGACTTGCGGCAACTCCGGCATCGCCCAGGTGGCGGCGGACCTGACTGACTTCAACGTCAACCAGAATGCCTGGATCTCGTCGATGATCCTCTACAAGCTCGGCCTGTTCGGCATCGACTGGGACAACACCCCGTGGATGGACAACAAGGCCTCTTTCCAGCGCGGCATCAACCAGGCGGTGCGACGCACGGCGACCGAGCTTGCCGACAATCTCGGCCGCGTGCGCACCACCTCGCAGATCGATGCCGACCTGCAGGACGCGCGTGGCAATCTGCAGTTCGACGAGTACACCTGGTATTTCGGCGTGAGCCCGTTTGGACCGAAGACACCGACGCCGAGCTACTATCGCGACGCCGTGCGCAAGCTGCGTTCGTTCAATGCCCGGCTCGCCACCTGCCAGGCCACTTTCGATGCCCGCGCCGACAATCTGAAGCAGTATATCGATCGCATCGCCAGTGACATCGGCTCGACCTCCGCCATCCTCAAGGAGCGTGCCGAGAACCACAACAATGGCTGGTTCGACACCCGCGCCGACGACCGCTACTGGTTCGCCTATGGCCAGCTCTATGCCTATTACGGCCTGATGAAGGGCGCCCAGGCCGACTTCGAGGACGTCATCAAGGAAAAGCACCTGCAGAGCCTGTGGGATACGATGGACGCGCAGTTCGTGTCGGCCCTGCGCATCCAGCCCTTCATCATCGCCAATGGCCGCGAGGACGGCTGGCTGCTGCCCACCCATCTGACGACGATGGGCTTCTACGTGCTTCGGGTGCGCTCGAACATGGTTGAAATCAGCAACGTGCTGACGCAGTAGCGCTGTCCCACGGCAACACTCGCGATGGCGGATTTGCGTCGTCGCGTCTGTCGCATTCCGTGCATTGTGCGGCTGTTTTGAGACGGCGGAAGCGCCCCTGCTCTGGCTTCTATACGGCGCGGCAAGCGGAGCCATAAAGAACCGGGAATAGGTCGGCCGCCGCAGAGGAATTTTCTCTATAGGAAACATAGTTGCATGAAAGTTGACGCCGCCGCAGCGACAGGGTTAGATGCCCTGCGCGTCCGGCTCCAGCCTTCTTGCGAGTAAGATCAACCCCGTCCCCTCCACCGTCCAATCCAGAGGAACGCCGTTATGGCCGAAGTGAAGTCCGACATCGAGATCGCGCGTGGCGCCAGGAAAAAGCAGATCCAGGAGATCGGCCAGAAGATCGGCATCCCAACCGAACATCTGCTGCCCTACGGCCACGACAAGGCCAAGATTTCGGCCGAGTTCATCAAGTCGGTGAAGGGCAACAAGGACGGCAAGCTGATCCTCGTCACCGCCATCAACCCGACCCCGGCCGGCGAAGGCAAGACCACCACCACCGTCGGCCTCGGTGACGGTCTGAACCGCATCGGCAAGAAGGCGATCGTCTGCATCCGCGAAGCCTCGCTCGGCCCGAATTTCGGCGTCAAGGGCGGAGCCGCCGGCGGCGGTTACGCGCAGGTCGTGCCGATGGAGGACATGAACCTCCACTTCACCGGCGACTTCCACGCCATCACCACGGCGCACAACCTTTTGTCGGCCCTGATCGACAACCACATCTACTGGGGTAATGAACTCGGCATCGACACCCGCCGCGTGGTGTGGCGCCGCGTCATGGACATGAACGACCGGGCGCTGCGCGAGATCATCTGCTCACTCGGCGGCGTCGCCAACGGCTTTCCGCGCGAAGCCGGCTTCGACATCACCGTCGCCTCGGAAGTGATGGCGATCCTCTGCCTCGCCACCGACCTGAAGGACCTGGAAAAACGCCTCGGCGACATCATCGTCGCCTATCGCCGCGACAAGTCGGCGGTCTATGCCCGCGACCTCAAGGCCGATGGCGCCATGGCCGTCCTGCTCAAGGACGCCATGCAGCCCAATCTGGTGCAGACGCTGGAGAACAACCCGGCCTTCGTGCATGGCGGCCCGTTCGCCAACATCGCGCATGGTTGCAATTCGGTCGTCGCCACCACGACGGCACTCAAGCTTGCCGACTACGTCGTCACCGAAGCCGGTTTTGGTGCTGATCTGGGTGCCGAAAAGTTCTTCGACATCAAGTGCCGCAAGGCCGGGCTGAAGCCGGCCGCCACCGTCATCGTCGCCACCGTGCGCGCCATGAAGATGAATGGCGGCGTCAAGAAGGAAGACCTTGGCAAGGAGAATATCGAAGCCGTCAGGAAGGGCTGCCCGAACCTTGGACGCCACATCGAGAACATCAGGCAGTTCGGCGTCCCGGCGGTCGTTGCCATCAACCACTTCTATTCCGACACCGACGCCGAGATCCAGGCGCTCAAGGACTATGTCGCCTCGATGGGCGAGGAAGCGATCCTGTGCAAGCACTGGGCCAACGGCTCCGCCGGCATCGAGGAGCTTGCCAACAAGGTGGTGGCGCTCGCCGAATCCGGCGCCTCGCAGTTCGCGCCACTCTATCCCGACTCCATGCCGCTGTTCGAGAAAATCAACACCATCGTTCAGCGCATCTATCGCGGCTCGGAAGCCATCGCCGACAAATCGGTGCGCGACCAGTTGAAGGCCTGGGAGGATGCCGGTTACGGCAACCTTCCGGTCTGCATGGCCAAGACACAGTACTCGTTCTCGACCGACCCGAACCTGCGCGGCGCGCCGACCGGCCACACCGTGCCGGTGCGCGAGGTCAGGCTGTCCGCCGGCGCCGGCTTCGTCGTCATCATCTGCGGCGAGGTCATGACCATGCCTGGCCTGCCGAGCAAGCCGTCGTCGGAAAAGATCTTCCTCAACGAGGCCGGCCAGATCGAAGGCCTGTTCTGATCTTCATCTCGACAAGAACAAGAAGGGCGCCGCATCGCCGCGGCGCCCTTCTCGTTTGCGGATCGTCCTACGCAGCGCTGCGCGACAGCGCCCGCTGGTTGGACGCATGGATCGTGTCGCGTTCCGGCAGCGCGCCGGTCTCCAGGCAGTCGATCCATTCGGCGGTCTTGAGCACCGCGGCGAAGCGCGACTGCAGGATGATGCTCACCACGCGATGGATCTCCTCCGCCGAGGCGTAGCCGGCGCTGTTGGCGTAAGGCACCGAACCGGTCGCGTCGGACAGGAACTCGACCGCGAAGCCCATATGCACGGCATGGATGATGGTCGACAGGTCGCAATTATGCGTCATATAGCCGACGACCGCGATCGTATCGATAGTGTTGGCGCGCAACCAGTCCTCGAGGTCGGTGCCGGTGAAGGCGCTTGGCAAATTCTTCTCGACATAATGGTCGCGGCCACGCCTGGCGATCTCGGGATGCAGTTCGCCGCCATGGCTGCCCCGGGCGAAGATCGGCGACGTCTCGGGCGCCATCTGCTTGACGACCACGACCTTGATGCCTGCTGCCGATGCGGCATCCATGGCGCGCGTCACGTTGACGACGCTGTCGCGGAATGGCGGATGCTGGATAGCCAGGTTGCCGCCGTCATAGTCATTCTGGACGTCGACGACGATCAGCGCGCGGCGCGGCGCGGTGTTGGCTGGGGCAGACATGATGTTTCCTTTCAGGCTTGAATGCGATGGACCGACGATAGCCTGCTGACCGAGGCGCCAACAGTGGCCCGATTGACATCATCCGAAAGAATTGGGACAATCCTCCTTCACACTGGAAACGCCCCATGACCGCTCCCATCATCGCCGTCCTCGCCTTCGACGGCATCAGCCCGTTCCATCTCTCCGTGCCATGCCTGGTGTTCGGCGCCGACCGCACCAGGCTCGGCCTGCCGCGCTTCGACTTCCGCGTCTGCGGCGTGGAGGAAGGGCTGATCCAGACCGACGCCGGATTGAGCATCCTGGTCCCGCACGGGCTTGCCGCGCTCGAAGACGCCGATATCGTCATCATCCCGAGCTGGAAGGATCTCGGAGCGCCTGTGGCAAAACCGCTCGAGGAAGCGCTCGGCCGCGCCCACCGGCGCGGCGCGCTGATTGTGGGCCTCTGCCTCGGCACCTTTGCCCTCGCCGCCGCCGGCCTGCTTTCGGGACGGAAGGCGACCACGCATTGGGCCTATACGGATCAGCTGCAGGCTCTCCATCCCGACATTTCGGTCGATGCGGACGTGCTCTACGTTGACGGCGGCGACATCATCACCTCCGCCGGCGTCGCCGCCGGGCTCGACTGCTGCCTGCACATCGTGCGCGCCCGCTATGGCGCCGAGGCGGCACTGCGGCTCGCCCGGCACATCGTGCTTTCACCGCACCGGCAGGGCGGACAGGCGCAGTTCATCGAACGCCCGGTAGCGCCGAGCCCGGCCGCCGACCGCTTTACCCAGGCTCTCGACAAGGTGCGCGCGACATTAGGCGAACCGCACGGTCTCGATAGCGTCGCCGACGCGGCCGGTCTCACCCGCCGCACCTTTACCCGCCGTTTCCAGAAGACGATAGGTACCAGCTTCGGCGACTGGCTGGCCGACCAGCGCATCGCGCTGGCGCAGAGGCTGCTGGAGACGACGGACAAGCCGATGGACATGGTCGCCTTCGAGGCCGGCTTCGGCAGCGCAACTTCCTTGCGCCAACATTTTGCCGCGCGGCTAAGGACATCACCCGCGCAATATCGGCGCGAGTTTTCCCGGCGGGTCGATCAGGACGGACGGGTGGCGCTGGCCCTGTCATCGTGATCGAACGGCAAGGGCGTCGCGTCGCTGCGGTGCCCTTGCATTTCCGCTCTCCGCGGTCAGCCAACGTCTTGCGGCGAGGCCGCGCGTTTACGGCCGGTGATCATGGCGCGAACCAGATTTTCATGATGACGCAGACTGGCGAGCAGCACGCCGCCGACATGAAGTCCAATCAGCACCAGTACACCATTGCCCAGGATCTTGTGCGTATCCTCGACCCAGGCCACGCCCCACCAGGCATCGGTGGTCTGCATCCAGCCGGTGAGCGCAATTCCTGCCACGCAAGCCAGAAGCGCCAGCACCATGGCACCGCCGGCGGGGTTGTGGCCGAGATAGCGTTTTTCATCGCCATGCGCCACGTCGGCGAGATAAGAACTCACCACGCGCGGTCCACGCACAAACTGACGGAAGCGCGTGTATCCCGACCCCGCCAGACCGGCGATCAAACGCGAGGCAATCAGAACCCCGGCACTGTAGCCGGCCAGTTCATGCACCTTCATGATTTCGCCTGAAGAAAGCCACGCCACCGCGACGCAAAGGACCAGCGACCAGTGAAAGAGGCGGACGTAGGGGCTCCAGACCTCGACCGGGGCCTCTCGTGTCGACTCGGCCGAGGTTTCTCGTGTCGACTCGACCGAGGTTTCTCGTGTCGAAACAGTGGCGTTCATGGCCGTCAACCGTCATCGGAATCGGCACCGACCGACTCCAGCGTCTTGGGATTGAAGACGGCTTCCAGCTTCTTGCCATTGGCGTCAAGCGCCTTGGCTTCATAGCAGCCGTGTTCCGTCTTGATGCTGCGAACCTTCCAGCCTTCGCTTTCGAGCTTCTTCTGCAAGGCTTCGCGCGGCTGCCACTGGCCGGTCGGCACATCGCATTTGTCGGCGGCGAAGGCCGGTCTGGCAAAAGCCATAACCAGCGCGGTCAGGATCAAGGTCTTCATCTTATTTTCTCCATCGGCCGATTCCGATGTCGAGGACCTTGGCCGCGAAACCTGACAGCAGCCTGAACACGCATCGCATCGTGCAAAAGCCTCAGTTGGCTTTCATTCAGCTTCCTGTCAGCCTCGTGCCGCATGAAGGCGCGTGTTGCAGCGACACGGAGGCGAAGTGCGCGTTCTGTTGATCGAAGATGATCCGGTGCTGGGCGAAGCGGTGCGCGATCATATCGCTGCCGACGGCCACGCCGTGGACTGGAGCACGACGCTTGGCGGTGCCTGCGATCACCTCCGTGTAGTTTCCTATGTGCTCCTCCTGCTTGACCTGCATCTGCCCGACGGCAAGGGTCTCGAATTCCTTAAAACGCTGCGTCGTGAAGGCACCGATACGCCGGTCATCATCCTGACCGCGCGCGACCAGCTCTCAGACCGCATAGCGGGGCTGAATTCCGGGGCGGACGACTATCTGGTCAAGCCCTTCGATCTCAGCGAGTTGTCTGCACGCCTTGCCGCTGTCGCGCGCCGCTATGCCGGAAACCCCAACCCTTTGATCCGGCTCGGAGCCGTCGAAATCGACCAGGCCGCGCGCCGCGTTACCATCGACGGCACGGAGGCCATGCTGACATCGCGCGAATGGGCGGTGCTGGAGCAGTTCCTGCGCCGGCCCGGCATGACAGTCGGCAAGAACCAGATCGAGGAGGCGCTCTATGCCTTCGGCGCGGAGATCGAAAGCAACACTGTCGAAGTCTATGTCAGCCGCTTGCGCAAGAAGATCGGGCGCCAGGTCCTTACAACCGTGAGGGGGTTGGGCTACCGCCTTGCACTCCCATGAAGGTCTTCAGCAGCCTTGCCGGTCGCCTCGTGTCGTCGCTGATCCTCGTCACGGTCGCTGTTGGCCTGGTCGCCGCTGGCACCGGAAGCATCACGCTGCACCGCGAAATCAATGAAGCCATGGACAATTCGATGCAGGAGGCAGCCCGCAGACTGCTGCCGCTGGTCATCGACGATATGTTCGGGCGCGAGGCATCGCAATCGCCGCGCAGGCTGGGGGAGGCTGTTTCGGACGACGAAGGCGGCCGCCTCATCTTCCAGGTGCGGGACGCCGGCGGCCGCGTTCTCATGCATTCCCATGACGCTCCCGCGGAGCCGCTCACGGCTGAGCTCGCGCAGGGCTTCTCGGAGGCAGCCGGATGGCGCATCTACACCGAGCCCGCGGTCAGCGGCACAATACTCATCCAGGTCGCCGAGCTCGATTCACGGCGCAATGAGGAAACGCTCGAAGCCGCCACCGGCTTCCTCATACCGATGGCCATTCTCATCCCGTTGAGCGCACTTGTCGCGTGGCTGACCCTGACGCGTTTCCTGAGGCCGATCGCGACACTGCGCGGCGAAATCAGCGCCCGCCACGGCGACAACCTTGCTCCGATCCGCACCGAGGACCTGCCCTCCGAACTTGCCGCCATCGCCAAGTCGGTCAACAGCCTGATGCGGCGCCTGCATATGGCGCTCGATGCTGAAAAGGAGTTCACGGCGAACGCCGCGCATGAATTGCGCACACCAATCGCTGGGGCGTTGGCACAAACGGAGCGCCTGATCGCGGAAACATCCGACGAGGCGGCAAGAAAACGCCCGCGCCAGATCAAGGCGGCTCTGTCCGACCTCGCCGGCCTGTCCGAAAAGCTGATGCAGCTGGCGCGCGCCGACGCCGGAGTAGCGATCGCCGGCAAGCCAGCCGATCTCGCCGCGGTCGCCGCATTGGTGGTCGCCGACTTCGAGCAGCACGGCCAGAACAGGGGTCGGCTTCGTCTTGAAGCGTCCGACCAAGGCAAGGCGTTGGCCGCGATCGATACGGATGCATTGGCCATTATCCTGCGCAACCTCATCGAGAACGCCTTGCGGCATGGCGCCGAGGGCGGCGAGGTTGTCGTTCGCATCACTGACGATGCCCGGCTCAGCGTGATCAACCAAGGTCCGGTGGCGTCAGCTTCCGGCGGTCTGGTCAAACGGTTCGAACGCGGTGGGACGCGTGCCGAAGGATCAGGCCTGGGACTGGCGATCGTCACCAAAATCCTGCAGCAGATCGATGCGACGCTTGTCCTGACCTCACCGGCATCCGGCCGACGGGACGGTTTTGAAGCGACGATCAGGTTCCCGCCGCGTAGTGTCAGCCCCGCCTGACCACCCGCGCCGGGTTGCCGACCACGGTCGTGTGCGCCGCCACGTCGCGCGTCACCACCGCCCCGGCGCCGACGATGGCGCCCTCGCCGATGCTGACGCCGCCAAGGATGACCGCGCTGCCGCCGATCCAGGCATTGTCACCGATCGTGACCGGCCTGGCGATCTCCAGCCCCGCCTGGCGCCTTGCCGCCTCCTTATGGTGCTCGGCGCAATAGATCTGCACATTGGGGCCAAGCAGCGTCCCCTTGCCGAGGCGCACCGGCGCGGTGTCAAGAATGGCGCAGCCGGCATTGAGGAAGGTGCCGGCGCCGAGAAAGATGTTGAAGCCGTAGGCGCAATGGAACGGCGCCTCGATGCGGGCACCCTCGCCCACGCCGCCCAGCAGTGTCCGCAGGGCCGGCCCGAGGTTCCCGCGTCGGCGAGGCGGCAGCGTATTGTGCTCGAACACCGCATCCCGGCCAAGCCGCGCAACGCGCCAAGATCGTCATCCAGGCACGTATACCATTCACCATCAGCCATTTTCGCGCGTTCGCTCTGAACCATGGCAGTGCCTCCGTTTTTTTTACATCACTGCGAACAGCGCCAAGGCGAGGACTGACGTGAAATCCGTAAACCAGGATGCGCGGCCTTGCTGATTGGCGGCCATTCGCGATCTGCTCCGGCAATGAAATAGTTCAGGACCGATGTCGATTTCCGGGAAGCTCATTCGTCCTCGGTAGGAAGCCGAAGAAATTCGCCCAGGCAAGGAACAAATGCGATGACAATCACGATCACGGCGTTTGAACGATCACCCGATGGCGGCAAGGGACTGGCCCGCGATACGCGTGTTCGCTGGGCGCTGGAAGAAGTGGGGCAGCCTTACGCGGTTCGTTTTGTTTCCTTCGCGGGCATGAAGGCGCCTGATCATCTGGCCATCCATCCTTTCGGCCAGATCCCTACCTATGAGGACGGTTCTCTCTCGCTGTTCGAGACCGGCTCGATCGTCTTTCATCTTGCCGAGCAGCATGCGGGCCTGCTGCCGAAGGAGCGCAACGCCCGCGCGCGAGCGATCACGTGGATGTTTGCCGCGCTGAACACCATCGAGCCGCCGATCCTCGAATTGACCACGGCAAGAATTTTCGAAGCGGACAAGCCCTGGAGCGAGGCGCGCTTGCCGCTGGTAAAGGACCGTGTTCGCGCCCGGCTGGACTGTCTCTCGACGCATTTGGGCGTCGCGGACTGGCTCGATGATGCGTTCAGCGCCGGCGATCTATTGATGGTGTCAGTGCTGCTGCGACTGAGAATGTCAGGCATTCTGGATGAATACCAAAACCTGGCCGCCTATGTGGCGCGCGGGGAAGCTCGGCCCGCTTATATCAGGGCTTTCGCCGCGCAATTTGCGATCAACGCTCCATCAGCCAACTGACTTGCCTCGATCCGCCGTGGCTGTGCGCTTGTGAGTCTGCGGCCTAGCCAAATATCCGGCCTATGGTAGCTTGCCGTTTCAAGGCTGTACCGGCCCGGGATCGAGGGGGATCGACCATGCTCTACATTCTTGCACTCCTGATCGGCGTCATTGCCGGCCTGCGCGCCATGACGGCACCTGCCGCCGTTGCCTGGGGCGCCTATCTCAGCTGGCTGCCGGTTGCCGGCACCTGGGCGAGCTTCATGGGCCATTGGGCGGCTGTCGGCATCTTCACCGTCCTGGCCATAGTCGAACTGGTCACCGACCAGCTGCCGTCGACGCCAAGCCGCAAGGTGCCGCAGCAGTTCGGCGCCCGCATTCTGCTCGGCGCGTTCAGCGGCGCGGTGATCGGCGCGACCAGCGGCGCCACCATCGTGTGCCTGATCGCCGGAGCGATCGGCGCGGTCATCGGCACCCTGGGTGGTGCCGAAGCGCGCGGCCGGCTGGCGGCCGTTTTCGGCAAGGATCCGCCCGCGGCCTTCATCGAGGATGCGGTGGCGATCATCGGCGGCCTGCTGATCGTGGCGGCGGTGGCATGACGGCCCAGACCTTGAACGCAAGGACCTTCGACGCCATCATCATCGGCGCTGGCCAGGCGGGGTCGCCCCTGGCGGGCCGCCTGGCGGCAGCCGGTATGAGCGTGGCGCTGATCGAGCGCAAGCTGGTCGGCGGCACCTGTGTCAACACCGGCTGCATGCCGACCAAGACCATGGTCGCCAGCGCCTATGCCGCCCATCTGGCGCGGCGCGCTGCCGACTATGGCGTGACGTTCCCCGGCTCCGTCGGGGTCGATTATAGCAGGATCAAGGCGCGCAAGGACAAGGTAACCAACGACGCCCGTGGCAATCTGGAGACCTGGATCGCCGGAATGGAGCGCTGCACGCTCTATCGCGGCCATGCACGCTTCGAATCCGCCAACACGGTGCGCGTCGGCGACGACCTGTTGACCGCGGAGAAGATCTTTCTCAACACCGGCGGCCGCGCCTCGGTGCCGGACCTGCCCGGCACCCACGACATCGACTATCTGACCAACTCGTCGATGATGGATCTCGACGTTTTGCCGCGCCACCTGATCGTCGTCGGCGGCAGCTACATCTCGCTCGAATTCGCGCAGATGTTCCGCCGCTTCGGTTCGGAAGTCACCGTCATCGAAAAGAGCCCGCGCCTCACCGGCCGCGAGGACGAGGACGTCTCGGCCGCCATCCTGTCGATCCTCGAAAACGAAGGGATCGCGGTCCATGTCGGCGCCGATGACATCGGCTTCGCCAAGCAGGGCGGGGACATTGCCGTGAGTTTCTCCACGGGCCAGCCGCCCGCGGTCGGCTCGCATGTGCTGCTGGCGCTGGGCCGAACGCTCAATACCGACGATCTCGGCCTCGACAAGGCGGGCGTCGAGGTCGACGGACGCGGCGCGGTTGTCGTCGACGACCAGCTGCGTACCAGCGTGCCAGGCATCTGGGCGATGGGCGACTGCAACGGCAAGGGCGCCTTCACCCACACCTCCTACAACGACTATGAGATCGTCGCCGCCAATCTGCTCGACAAGGATCCGCGCAGGATCAGCGACCGCATCGAGGCGTACGCGCTCTACATCGATCCGCCGCTCGGCCGTTGCGGCATGACCGAGACGGCGGTGAGGAAATCCGGACGTCGCGCCCTGGTCGGCCAGCGGCCGATGACCCGTGTCGGCCGCGCCATCGAAAAGGGCGAGACGCAGGGTTTCATGAAGATCCTCGTCGATGCCGACACCAGGGAGATCCTCGGCTGCTCGGTGCTCGGTCCCGGCGGTGACGAGGCGGTGCATTGCGTGCTCGACCTGATGTACGCCAAGGCGCCGGTCGACACACTGGCGCGCGCCGTGCACATCCATCCCACCGTCTCGGAGCTGCTGCCCACCATCGCCCAGGAGCTGAAGCCGCTGGCGTGAGACTGTCAGCCGCTGCCCCTTCAATCGTCGCCTGTGCCTTGCCGAAGGCTCCGCGATTTCACGGTCGTCATCACGCATTTATTGCTGGGGCCGCGCCGGCTTCAAGATATCGTGTCGGGCACGAAGCGACATCGTTTCGGCCCTTGAAGGATCGGTCTGCGTCGGGCCGTTAGAAGAGGAGACGTCCGCTCCATGCTTTCTGCATTGCTGCATTGCGGCAATGTCTGTTGCGCCCGGCAGGGATCCTCGCGCAGTCTGAAATTGAACCGATTCAGTCTGGACCTCCCATGCCTTTGCCGATCCTTGCGCTTGCCATTGCGTCCTTCTGCATCGGCACCACCGAATTCGTCATCATGGGCCTGCTGCCCGAGGTCGCTGCCGATCTCGGCGTGACGATCCCCGCCGCCGGCCTGCTGGTCACCGGCTATGCGCTGGGAGTCGTCTTCGGCGCGCCTGTCGTGGCCATGGCCACCGCGCATTTGCCGCGCAGGCCCGTGCTGGTGGGACTTGCGGCCCTGTTCGTCGTCGGCAACCTCTTCTGCGCCATCGCGCCCAATTACTGGCTGCTGATGGCGGCGCGCGTCTTCACCGCTTTCGGCCATGGCGCCTTCTTCGGCATCGGCTCGGTCGTCGCGGCAAGCCTTGTGCCGCGCAACAAGCGCGCCAGCGCCATCGCGCTGATGTTCGCGGGCCTGACGCTCGCCAACATCCTCGGGGTTCCCGCCGGCACCGCACTCGGCGAAGCCTTCGGCTGGCGGGCCACCTTTCTGGCCGTGGTCGGCATCGGCCTGATCTCGGTCGCGGCCATCGCCTGGCTGGTGCCGTCCGACGTCACGGAACCGAGCGGCGGCGGTCTGCGCGCCGAAGTCCGTGTGCTCGGCAAGCTGCAGGTGTGGCTGGCGATGCTGATCGCGGCGCTGACCTCGGCCAGCCTGTTCGCCGTTTTCACATACATAAAGCCATACCTCACCGGCGTGTCGGGCCTGTCGACCGCGGCGGTCACCTGGGTGCTTTTGCTGTTCGGCGCCGGCATGACCATCGGCAACATCATCGGCGGCAGGCTTGCCGACTGGAAACTGATGCCGACAGTGATCGCCACCTTGCTGCTGATGGCCCTGCTGTTCGTCGGCTTCATGCAGTTCGGCACGATCGCCAGCGTTGCCATCGGCATCGTCTTCCTCTGGGGCCTGCTCATCTTCGTCGTCGTGCCACCTCTGCAGATCCGGGTCGTCGAGGCGGCTTCCGAAGGACCGAACCTTGCAGCCACGCTCAATCAAGGCGCCTTCAATGTCGGCAATGCCGGCGGCGCATGGATCGGCGGCGTGGCGCTGTCATCAGGCGTTTCCTATGCCGGTTTGCCACTGGTCGGCGCGGTGCTAGCCCTGCTGGCGGTCGCCGTTGCGGTGCTGTCGGCGGCGCTGGACAGGCGCGCGCCTGTCACGCTTCACGCTGCCGCGGAATAGGCCCTTGCGCCCATAGCGCGGCGGGCTGGACCAATCGACATCGGTACCTTCCAATGGGCATGTCTTCTCGCTTTCATGGAGAACGTCATGCAGAAATCGATCGAACGCATCGCCGGCGACAGCGACGGCGTTTCCTACGAATTCCCGGTGCTCCGCTTGGCCGGCGCCGACAAGACAGCACCTTCGGCCTACCTGCAGGCAGCGCTCCATGCCGGCGAATTGCCTGGCGTCGTCGCCATCGATGCATTGATGCCGATGCTGAACAAGGCCGAGGCCGAGGGTCGCATCAGGGGCAACATCACCATCGTGCCCTGGGCCAACCCGATCGGCCGCGCGCAATACCATTTCGGCGAGCACCAGGGTCGCTTTCATCTCGGCACCCGCACCAACTTCAACCGCGGCTTTCCGCTGCTGGCCGCGCCCGACGCCAGGCTCTTGCCGGACGCCACCTTTGGCGGCGCCGACCAGCGGCTGAAGTCGCGCCTGGTGCAGCTTTCGCTCGGCCATGACATCGTGCTCGACCTGCACTGCGACGATGAGGGTCTTGCCTATCTCTACGTCCACACCAGCCTGTGGCCTGAGATGGCCGATTGCGCCGCCGCCATGGGCGTCGATGCCGTGGTGCTTTGGAGCGAGGACACCGACGGCACCTTCGAGGGCGCTTCGATCATGCCCTACCAGAACGCATCGGCCGATGTGGCGAAGTTCGACAGGCGCGTCGCCACCACTGTCGAATATCGCGGCATTCTCGATGTCGACGGCGCGCTGGCCAAGTCCGACGCCGAAGGCCTCTACCGGCTGCTGGTGGCGCGCGGCGTGATATCCGACACCGCCCTGCCCGCGCCCGGCCCCTTCAAGGGCGTCGCGGCACCTCTGGAAAATATCGACATGATGCCGGCGCCCCGTGGCGGTGCGGTCCTCTACGACGTCAAACCCGGCGACCGCGTCACCAGGGGCGCGCGGCTCGCTACCATCGTTCACGCGCCAGGCGAGGCCGATGGCCGCACGGAAGTGTTCGCGCCGCAGGACGGCATCATCCTGACCCGCCGCTCGCGCCGCATCATCCGCTCCGGCGAAGACCTGTTGAAACTGGTTGGCGACAGGAAGAGCGCCGATGCGAGGTCGGGCACGCTGGAGGATTGAGCCTGCGTCGAATCCAGTTGCGCGGCCGCCCAATCGCCGCTAAGGGAATCGCCATGAACATGCGTTCGATCAAGACCATTTGGTGGTGGGCCTGCTGACAGCGGCCTGTTCGAACGCGTGCGCGTGAAAATAGAGGGTGGCCGCAACGGAATGTCCGGGCGGCCATTTGTTTTTTAAAGCCATTCCCGGGTCCGTTGCCCAAGTAGCTGATGGAGACGGCAATGACGTTGAAGGTTCTGGAAAACGGCGCTGAAAGCTTCGCGACGGCGGGTGGCATCACCATCACCCGCGAGCGCCACGACCGCCCCTATGAAGGCGCGATCGACACTTATGTCGAGGGACTGAACTCGCGCCGGGGCGCGGTATTTTCCTCGAACTACGAATATCCCGGCCGCTACACGCGCTGGGATACGGCCATCATCGATCCGCCGCTGGTCATCTCGGCACGCGGCCGCGCCATGCGTATCGAGGCGCTGAACGGCCGTGGCGAGGCGCTGTTGCCGGTCATCGGCAGGACACTGGGCGGCCTCGCCGAGGTCACGATCGCCGAGACCTCGAAAAAGCTGATCCGCCTCGATGTCGCCAAACCCGGCCGTGTCTTCACCGAGGAGGAACGCAGCCGCGTTCCCTCGGTCTTCACTGTGCTGCGCGCCATCACCGCGCTGTTCAAGACGGCGGAAGACGCCAATCTTGGTCTCTACGGCGCCTTCGGCTACGACCTTGCCTTCCAGTTCGACCCGGTCGACCACACGCTCGTGCGCAAGCAAAGCCAGCGCGACCTGGTGTTGTTCCTGCCCGACGAGATCCTGGTCGTCGACCACTACTCGGCCAAGGCCTGGACCGACCGTTACGACTATGCGGGCGAAGGTTTTTCGACCGAAGGCCTGCCACGCGACCAAATCGCCGAGCCGTTCAGGACCGCCGACCGTATCCCGCCACGCGGCGACCATGAGCCCGGCGAATACGCCAATCTGGTGCGCCGCGCGATGGACTCGTTCAAGCGTGGCGACCTGTTCGAGGTCGTCCCCGGTCAGATGTTCTACGAGCGCTGCGAGACCCAGCCCTCCGAGATTTCGCGCAAGCTGAAGTCCATCAACCCGTCGCCCTATTCCTTCTTCATCAACCTGGGCGAGAACGAATACCTGATCGGTGCGTCGCCGGAGATGTTCGTGCGCGTCAACGGCCGCCGCGTCGAGACCTGTCCGATCTCCGGCACCATCAAACGCGGCGACGACGCCATTTCCGATAGCGAGCAGATCCTGAAGCTGCTCAATTCGAAGAAGGACGAATCCGAGCTCACAATGTGCTCGGACGTCGATCGCAACGACAAGTCCAGGGTCTGCGAGCCGGGTTCTGTACGCGTCATCGGCCGCCGCCAGATAGAGATGTATTCGCGCCTGATCCACACGGTCGACCACATCGAGGGCCGCTTGCGTGAAGGCATGGACGCTTTCGACGCGTTTCTCTCGCACGCCTGGGCGGTGACCGTCACCGGCGCACCGAAACTGTGGGCCATGCGCTTCATCGAGCAGAACGAGAAAAGCCCGCGCGCCTGGTATGGCGGCGCGATCGGCATGGTCAACTTCAACGGCGACATGAATACCGGCCTTACCTTGCGCACCATCCGCATCAAGGACGGCATCGCCGAGGTTCGTGCCGGCGCTACATTGCTCTTCGACAGCATTCCAGAGGAAGAAGAAGCTGAAACCGAACTGAAGGCATCCGCCATGCTCTCCGCGATCCGCGACGCCAAGACGGGCAATTCGACCAGCACCGAGCGCACCACGGCGCGCGTCGGCGACGGCGTCAACATCCTTTTGGTCGACCACGAGGATTCCTTCGTCCATACGCTGGCCAACTACTTCCGCCAGACCGGCGCCAATGTCTCGACCGTGCGCTCGCCGGTGCCGGAGGAAGTCTTCGACCGGCTGAAGCCCGACCTCGTCGTGCTGTCACCCGGACCCGGCACGCCGAAGGACTTCGACTGCGCCGCGACCATCAAAAAGGCGCGCGCGCGCGACCTGCCCATCTTCGGCGTGTGCCTCGGCCTGCAGGCACTGGCGGAAGCCTATGGCGGAGAACTCAGGCAGTTGCACATTCCCATGCACGGCAAGCCGTCGCGTATCCGCGTCTCGAAGCCGGGCATCATCTTCTCCGGCCTGCCCAAGGAAGTCACCGTCGGCCGCTACCACTCGATCTTCGCCGATCCGGTACGCCTGCCCGACGATTTCATGGTTACGGCCGAGACGGAAGACGGCGTCATCATGGCCTTCGAGCACCGCAAGGAGCCGATCGCCGCGGTCCAGTTCCACCCGGAATCGATCATGACGCTCGGCCACAATGCCGGCATGCGCATCATCGAGAACATCGTCGCGCATTTGCCGCGAAAGGCCAAGGAAAAGGCAGCCTGACGCCAATGGCCGAAGCCGAGAACACGATGGCGATCGCAGCCAGGGCGGCCGCGAAGCGCAAGGTCGCCAACCTTGCCTTCTGGTCGATCGTGGTCGCTTTTGTCGTGCTCGCGCTGAAAGCCGCCGCCTGGTACGTGACCGGCTCCGTCGCGCTCTATTCGGACGCGCTGGAATCGATCGTCAACGTCATCGCGTCGATTGCCGCTTTCTGGGCGATCCAGGTCAGCCACAAGCCGGCCGACCAGGATCACCCCTTCGGCCATCACAAGGCCGAGTATTTCTCCGCCGTGCTGGAAGGCGTGCTGATCGTACTCGCCGCGCTTTTGATTCTGAACGAAGTCTGGCGCTCGTGGCAGGCCCCGGCGCCGCTCGAACAGCCTTGGAAGGGCCTTGCCGTCAACGGCGTCGCCACCGCCATCAACGCCTTCTGGGCCTGGATGCTGATCCGAACGGGCCGGGCGGAGAAATCGCCGGCGCTGGTCGCTGACGGCAATCACATCATGACCGATGTGGTGACGTCGGTCGGCGTCTTCGGCGGCCTGGTCGGAGCGATCCTGACCGGCTGGCAGATCCTCGACCCGGCATTGGCCGTCATCGTCGCGCTCAACATCCTGTGGCAGGGCTGGCATGTCATCGGCTCGTCGATGAACGGCCTGATGGACCGGGCCGTCGGCACGGCGGAGCACATGCGCATCCGCGACATCATCTCGGCCAATTGCAAGGGCGCCATGGAGGTGCACGACCTCAAGACCCGCATCGCCGGCCGCGCCACCTTCATCGAGTTCCATCTGGTCGTAGACGCCGACATGTCGGTCGGCGCCAGCCATGTCATCTGCGATCGCATCGAAGACGCGCTGAAGGCCGAACTCCCCTCGGTGCGGGTGACCATCCATGTCGAGCCCGACGACGAAGCCAAGCTGCCCAAGGGCACGACCGCGGTGCCGTTCGCCTGAGGCGGGTCACTGTCGCTGACCTTGGAAGAGCAATTCCAAGAAACCGTGAGCGGCTTTCCGTCCGGAATTGCGTAAAAACAAAGAGCTAACCGGAGTTTCTCGACTTCGTCATCCTTGGGCGAAGCAGGAGCGCAGCTCCGTAGCGGCGACCCAAGGATGACGAAACGCGGGCTACGGCGCGCAGGCGGATTGTGGCATTGGCTCCAGCCGATAGACCTTGTCGTCGGACATCGTCTTGCCGTCGGCCGCCTTCGAGCACAGGTCGACGACCGCCAGGCTGCTGTTGGGGTTGGCAAGCGTGATGGCGCCGTTGGCGCCGCGCTTGAGGAAGATTTCCTTTTGCGCGATGTCGCAGGAGAAATTGCTCGTCTTCGAACTCGCGGCACAACGCCATTGATCGGCCTCGCCCTGGCATGAATAAGTCTGCGTGACCTTGGCCCCCTTCCACCGCGTCGTGACCGAGACCGCGATGTCGGCGCCGTCGGGCCAGTTCGCGGCGTCGCCTCCCGAGGCGAAGGACGCCAGTTCCACCGGTCCTCGAAACACCCGGATCGACTGCGTCAGTTGCTCGGGATGCGAACTCATATGCGCAGCGTCATAGTCGCGCCCGTAGCAGAAGGCCTGGTCGGGTTTGACCCGCTCGCGAAGCGGCGGCCCGAGCGCCGGGTCGATCGGATCGATGCGGGCGAATTCAGCCTTGCAGGTCGCCGCCGGCATCGGATCGAGGCGGAAATTGTCGTCTTCCTTGCCAAGCGCCTGCCTGTCGTATTCAGCCGCGCCGAGTTCTTCTTCCGAACCGGCGTCGAGGTAGATGTCGGACGACAGGTCCGACAGGATCAGCCGGCCCTTGCCGTCGACCTTCAGCGACGCCAGGGTACGGTCGCAGTCCATGCCGCAACGGATCGGGCCCGATTTGCCATCCTCGGACTCGTGATTGCACCAGCCTCCGGCCCATTCCGGCGCCTTGGCGCCACGCACCGTGGTGGTGAGGAACCCATTGTAGGAAGTATCGGAATTCGCGTTCGGTTCCTCATTCGGACGGCTGACCGGATCACGGCCGTAGTAGAAGAAAATCCGCGTCACCTTCTGCTTCGGACGCGCCTTGAGGTGCGCCGCGTCATAGACCCGGCCGAAACAGGCGTCCGCCCCGTTGGGGCTGAGTTCGGTGAGTTTGAGCGCATTGTCGGCAAAAGCAGAACCCACAAGTCCGCCAAGCAGTGCGGCGCCAAATCCGGCGCTGGCAAACGTCTTCCATTCCCTGAACGCCATGTGCCCCTCTCCGCATCGACAGGACGTAACGTCAATTTATGCTAGTATTGCGGCCGCGGCCACGCAAATCGCGCTGGGCCGGCAAGCCAGGGAGGCACGCCATGCGCCGACGTGACATGTTCCACGCGGCTCTCGCCGGAGCCGGGACGCTTCTCGGCCTGCGGGCGGTGCAGGCGGCAAGCACCGAGCCTGCCAGGCTGAAGGTCGCCTATCACCTCAGCGACCTCGACAAGGTCAATTTCGTGCTCGGCAACATCAAGAACCACTATGAGGGCACGGGCGGCAACGTCGATATCGCGCTGGTCGTGCATGGTCCGGCGCTTGCCGGCTTCAAGTCGAAGGGCATATCGGCGGCGGTTTCGGGGCGCTTTACCGGTCTTGTCCAGCAAGGGCTCGACCCGCATGCCTGCGGCAATACCATGCACGGCATGGATATTACGCTCGCCGATTTGCTCGACGGCTTCCATGCCGCCGACAGGGGTGGCGTCGTCAAGCTCGCCGAACTGCAAAGCCAGGGCTATGTCTATCTCAGGCCTTGAAGCGGCACTGACTTGAATGCAAGGGTGGCAACACCCGCCAAGAAACTTGGAAATCCCCCGGAGGAACAGCAGTGCCAGAGACAGCCCTTGGTCTTGTCATCCCCGATCTCGCCGGCAAGGCGGTGCTGGTCACCGGCGCCTCGACCGGCATCGGCGCGGCGCTCGCGCTCGCTTATGCCGGGCAGGAATGCAAGGTGGCGCTGCACTACAATTCCAGCCGCGACGCCGCCGAGAAACTCGGCCAGGCCATCCGCGACGGCGGCGGTGAGGTGTTCCTCGTCCAAGGCGACTTTTCTCTCCCTGCCGATGTCGAACGCGTCGTCGAGGACAGCGCGCGGCATTTCGGCCGGCTCGACGGGCTGGTCAACAATGCCGGCGGCATGCTTGGCCGCGTGCCCTACGCCGAGCAGACCGAGGCGCATTACGACGCGGTGATGGACCTCAACGCACGCTCGGTGCTGACCGCCTCGCGCAAGGCGATCCCGTGGCTGAAAAAACAGGGCGGCTTCATCGTCAACACCTCGTCGATCGCCGCGCGCAACGGGGCGGGCGGCGGCGCCGGCCTTTACGGCTCGGCCAAGGCCTTCGTCTCCAACGTGACGCGCGGCATGGCCAAGGAACTGATCGGCTTCGGCATCCGCGTCAACGCCGTGGCGCCGGGCACCATCCTCACCCCCTTCCACGAACGCTATTCGACCGACGAGCAGATGAAGGGCATGGTCGCCACCATCCCGCAGGGCCGTGCCGGCACGGCGCAAGATTGCGTCGGCGCCTATCTGTTCCTCTCATCGGACCTGTTGAGCGGCTACGTCACCGGCCAGGTGATCGAGGTCAATGGCGGCCAGTTGATGCCTTGACCGGCGACCGGCATACTGGACACACTCCTTTCGCGCCAACCCAGGGGGAGACGAGGACATGTATGGACTGATCGGCAAGATGCGGGCGGCGCGTGGCCAACGCGACGCTGTCATGACCGTGCTGCGTGAGAGCACCGGTGCCCTGCCCGGCTGCCTGAGCTATATCATCGCCACCGATCCGGCCGATGCCGACGCGATCTGGGTGACCGAGGTGTGGACCGATCAGGCAAGCCACAAGGCCTCGCTGCAGCTTCCCGAAGTCCAGGCGGCGATCGCCAAGGCGCGCCCCTTCATCGGCGGCTTCGAATTCCAGGTGGAAACGCATCCGGTGGGCGGCTTCGGCTTGGCTGAAGCCAAAACGGGCTAAGGCGGGCGCCCGAGGCGGAAACATGTTTTTCACGCGCACTTGCGTTCGCATTTTTCGCGTCTGGGGTTAAGACCAGAACATGGATTCCGAGGCCGAGCAGCCAGCTTCCGACCAACCCGCCATCGAGCGCATGACGCGGCTGAGCAAGCCTTGGCAGTGGCTCATCCTGCTGGTCATCTCCGCGCTCTTCGCCGGCGCGCTGGAGCTCGCCGCATTGCCGGCGGCGCTGCTGATCGGACCGATGCTGGCGGCCATCGTCGCCGGCACCAATGGTGCCGCGGTGCGTGTGCCGCGGCTTCTGTTCGGCGCCGCCCAGGCTGTCGTCGGCTGCCTCGTCGCGGCTTCGATCTCGGCCGATATCTTCCCGGTCTTCTACAAGGAATGGCCGCTGTTCCTCGGCGTGGTGATCGCCACCGTCGCGGCCTCGAGCCTGCTTGGCTGGCTGATCAGCCGCTGGCGCATCCTGCCGGGCACCACCGCCGTCTGGGGTTCTTCGCCGGGGGCCGCCACCGCCATGGTGCTGATGGCCGGCGCCTTCGGCGCCGACCAGCGCCTTGTCGCCTTCATGCAGTATCTGCGCGTCATCTTCGTCTCGATGACGGCAGCCCTCGTCGCCAAGATGTGGGTCGACACCTCGGGCATCGAGGTCCCGCCCGTTATCTGGTTCCCCGAGATCGATCCGCAACCCTTCGCCGCCACCATCGGCATGGCGCTCATCGGCGGCCTCGCGGGCAGGCTTTGCCGGCTGCCTTCGCCCTTCTTCCTCGGCAGCTTCATCTTCGGCACAGTCATCCATCTCGGCCTCGGGGTGCCGATGCAATTGCCGCAATGGCTGCTGGCGGTCAGTTACGCGATGGTCGGCTGGGCGATCGGCCTGAACTTCACCAGGCCGATCCTGCGCCACGCGGCACGCGCTTTGCCGCAGATCATCGCTTCGATCATCGCGCTGATCGCGTTTTGCGGCGGCCTTGCCTTCCTCATCAGCCGGCTCGCCGGCGTCGACCCGCTGACCGCCTATCTGGCGACCAGCCCTGGCGGCATGGACAGCGTCGCCATCATCGCCGCCGCCGCGCAGAACGTCGACATCTCCTTTGTCATGGCCCTGCAGTCGGCGCGCTTCCTGATCGTGCTGCTTGTCGGCCCCAGCATTGCCCGGCTGGTAGCCAGAAGCATCCGGGAATGATGAGGGCTGCCACCAGGGCACCGCTATCGCGCGGCTGCCAGGCGTTCGGGCAGGAAATCGACGAAAACCCGCACCTTTGGCGACAGATGGCGATTGGAGGGCCATAGCATCCGGAACTGGCCACGGCCGTCGACATGATCGTCGAGCACGGTGCGCAGCCGGTCCTCGCGCAACGCGTCCCGCACCAGGAAATCGGGCATGCAGGCGATGCCGAGTCCGGCGATCGTGGCGCCTTTCAAAGCTTCCATGTTGTTGCAGGTCAACATTGAACGGATCAGCGGTTGGGCGCTCCCGGTAATGAACGGCCAGTCCAGCAGCCTGCCGCTGTTGAGATAGCGGAAGTTTATACCGAAATGCCTGATGAGATCCGCCGGCACACCGGGAGTGCCATGGCGATCGAGGTAGGAGGGAGCCGCGCACAGCAGCATGCGGAAGGGCGCAATGGGTCTGGACACCAATCGTGAATCAGGCAGCTCGCCGCTGCGGATGGCGACGTCGATGCCTTCCTCGATGACGTCGACGATCCGGTCGTTGAAATCGATATCGAGCTCGATCTCGGGATAGCGGGCCATGAACTCCGACAGCACCGGCAGCAAAAGATGGTAGGTGACGATCGGGGTGGAGACGCGCAACCGCCCACGCGGCGTCTCCCTTGTCCGCGACAGCATCGCCTCGGCATCGTCGATGTCGTCGAGGATGCGCCGCACGCGCTCGTTGAACAGCTTGCCCTCCTCCGTCAGGCCGATCCGCCGCGTGGAGCGCTGCAGCAGCCGCACGCCGAGTTCCTGTTCGAGCCGCGCGACGCTTTTGCCGACCGCTGAAGCGGAGATGCCGAGCGCCCGGCCGGCGGCGACGAAGCTGCCGAACTCGGCGGTGCGGGCGAAAGCCAGAAGGCCGCTGAGGCGATCCATCATGCTGCTCCATTCGAGCGTTTCCGTCCGTTATATCAGGATATTTAATACTATTATTCCTGATCTGTCTCTGACCTATCTTGGTCCGCATGATCGGCGCCGCGGTTGCGCGCATGCCAGCGCAGACCGCTCAGATAGGAAAAACCCATGACCTTGAAGACCACCACCGGCCCGGCCGAGCGATGGCTCGTGCTCCTGTCGGTATGCCTCGCCGCTATGACGATGCCTCTGACCTTCACCGGCCCGGCCGTCGCGCTCTCCCGCATCGCGGCCGATCTCGGCGGCAGCCCGATCGCGCTCAACTGGGTGACCAACGCCTTTATGCTGACCTTCGCCGCCAGCCTGATGGCGGCCGGAGCGCTGGCCGATAATCATGGCCGCAAGCGGATCTTCCTCGTCGGTCTCGCCCTCTACATTATCGCCTCGCTCGGCGCGATGCTGGCGTCCGACATCACCAGGTTCGACGTCTTCAGGGCCGCGCAAGGGCTCGGCAGTGCCTTGGCCTTCGCTGGCGGCGCCTCCGCACTTGCCCAGGAATTCGAGGGACCATCGCGGCTGCGCGCCTTCTCCTTTCTCGGCACCAGTTTCGGCATCGGGCTGGCCTTCGGCCCGATCGCCTCCGGCCTGCTCATCGCCGCCTTCGGCTGGCGGTCGATCTTTGTTCTGGTGATGGCGCTCGCGGCTGCCTCGGCAACCCTCGGCCTGCGCACCATCAGGGAATCGCGTGATCCGGATGCGACCGGCCTCGACTGGGCGGGCGCCACCACGTTCACCTTCGCGCTGGCCTCGCTGACCTATGGCGTGCTCCAGGCACCCCAGAGCGACTGGACCGACCCGCTGGTGGCAACGCTTCTCGGCGTCGCCGTCCTTTGCTTTGTGCTGTTTGTCGTCGCCGAGCGGCGCGTGCGCCGGCCGATGCTCGATCTCACCCTGTTTCGCTTTCCTCGCTTCGTCGGCGTCCAGTTTCTTGCGGCGGCGCCCGCCTATGGCTTCGTCGTCCTGCTCGTACTTTTACCGATCCGCTTCATCGGCATCGAGGGGATGAGCGAGATCAAGGCCGGGCAATTGATGATCTGCCTCTCCGGACCGTTGTTGTTCCTGCCCTTGCTCGCCGGCCAGCTGGCGCGCTGGATCGCTCCGGCCACGATCTGCGGCGTCGGCCTGCTCGTCGCGGCGGCCGGCCTGGTCTGGCTGAGCCTGACGCCCCCGGTTGAGGTTGCGCTGGTCGCGCCACTGATCCTGATCGGCGTCGGCATCGCCTTGCCTTGGGGGTTGATGGACGGGCTCGCCGTCAGCGTCGTGCCGACGGAGCGGGCCGGGATGGCGGTCGGCATCTTCAACACCACCCGTGTCGCTTGCGAAGGTGTGGCGCTGGCCATCGTCATGGCGACCCTGTCAGGCTTTACCGCCGCGCAACTCGCCGCTCGGGGCGCTGCGCCTTCCAGCGACGCGGCCGCCGCGGCGCAATTGCTGGTGACCGGCAATGTCGGTGGAACCGCGCACCATTTGCCGGCGGCTGGCGCCGCCGTGCTGGTCGAGGCCTACGAAACGGCGTTCGACAGGCTGCTGATCGTGCTGGCGGCAATCACCATCGTCACCGCCCTCGTCGTCTTTCTCGGTCTGCGCCGCGGATCCGCGGCGGAGCACCAGACCGCACCCCTGCCGGCCTGCCAGGAGGGGTAGGCGTCAGCCATTCGCAGGCCAGCTGAATATCAATGCACCTTAGTCCAGCCTGTGCATCAGATCGTCATCCAGCCAGCGGCCGAAGAAATAAGCCAGCTGCTTGTGCCACCACGGCCAGTCATGGCTGACGTCGCCGCCCCAATAGTCGACCCAGGCCGGAATGGATTTGTCGCGCAGTATCTGTTCCAGCTGGCGGGTCTCGACCAGCATGCGCTCTTCCCATGCGCCCTGCCCGCAGCAGAAGATCAGCCTGAGCGCCTTCAGCCGCGCCAGCAGTTTCGGGTCGACGATCCCTGGCAGATAATCGAGCGGCGAATTGTAGAAGATGTCGCCGTCGAGCGCCTTGCCGAAGAAATCGCGGGCCGAATAGACACCCGACAGCGAGATGACGCCGCTGGCGAGCTCGGGAAACCGGAAGACGAAGTTCGAGGAATGGTAGCCGCCCATCGAACAGCCCGAGAACAGCGGCTTCAACCGCCGTCCGCCATTGGCTTGCGCGGCGGTTTCCAGGAATTCCGGCAGCGCCTCCTCGCGCAGATAGCGGAAATAGGCCTCGTGCCGGTCGATGCGATGCACGGCATCGACATCCCTGGCGAAGAAGGATTCTGTATCGATGCCGTCGACGGTGAACAGCTGGATGCGGCCGGTATCGATGAACTCGGCGAGCGCCCCCGCTCCGCCGGAATCTTCGAACTGGTAGAACCGGCCCTGCGAGGTCGGGAACACCACCACCGGCCGGCCGGCATGCCCGTAGCGCTTGTACTCCATGTCGCGGCCGAGATTGCGGGCGAAGACCTTGTGATAGGAAATGTCCATGCCTCAACAAGCCTTTTCGGCGTGGATATAGGCCACCGCCTCGCGCAGATCAGCCTGATCCTTCGAGCGCATCTGGTAGGCGTAATTTCCCATGGCCCGGCTGAAAACCTCTTCTATCGGCTGATGATGGACGATCTTGTCGCGGTGGGCGGCTAGCACGTCCGCATGGCTGTGCAAATAGTCGAGGTGGCGCTTGCGGCTGGCATAGGCGGTGAAATACTTGCCCTCATAGGGGCCGCCGACGGCATCCTTGACCACCATGTCCGCCCATGCCGCGTAGACATCGATGTCGAACGTGTAGTTGATCGCGTCGGTCATCCAGGCGCCGGGCGGCCGCATGTTGACCTCCAGCGCGATGATGCGGTCGTCCCTGGTCTCGAACAGTTCGATGTGGAAAAAGCGCTCGCGCACGTCGAATGCTTTCAGGATCTTGCGGCCGGCCTCCTCGACGGCAGGCCTGATCCGGGGAAAGCAGGTGTAGCTCATGTGGCGGTCCTTGTTGACCACGTCCATGACGCTCTGGTCGTAGCGATGGCTGGCCGCCAGCACCACCTCGCCGTCGCGGTTGATCAATCCGTCATAGGTCACCACCAGCCCTTCGATGAACTGCTCCATGACGAAGGTCACGTCCTCCGGCTTGTCCCGGAAGAACTGGTCGAGCTCTTTCGCATTGGAGATCTTGAACGTGTTCGAAGCGCCGGAGCCCGAATCCGGCTTCACCACCACGGGGTAGCCGACGCGGCGAATGAAGGTCATGGCGCCGGCCCGGTCGGAGCATTTGCGCTGCGCGATCGTCTCGACACCGCTCTTGCGGAAGAAGGCGCGCATGCGGCTCTTGCGCTTCAGATTCTTCACGAAATCGAGCTTGGTGCCGTAGATGTTGAAGTCGGTGCGGATGTTGGCTTCCAGCTCCAGCCAGTGCTCGTTGAGCGATTCGAACCGGTCGATGCGGCCCCATTTGTGGATGAAATGGCCTATCGCCCGGAACACCGGCTCGTAATCCTCCATGTCGGCGACGCGATAGTATTCCGAAAGCGCGTGCTTCAGCTTGCCGTCGAGCGCATCGTAGGGCGCATCGCCAATGCCGAGCACGGTTGCACCGGCCTTCTTCAGCCGGTCGCAGAAATCGGCGCCATTGGCGGGAAAATGCGGCGAGAAGAACACGAAATTCATGAACGCCCCCTGCCGACGGCACCCCGCCGGAAGCCAAGTCTGGCGCATTTGCGGCGCGCGGGGAAGAGCATCCGCGTTAAGATAAAATTCGACGGGGGCCGGCCCGCTTGCCTCCAACAGGCCGCTCCTGTATGAGAGCGGCCATGAATACGCGCGCCACCACCGCTTCCCGTCAGACCGGCTTTGCCGGCGAGACCGTGCGCGCGCTTGCCTCGACCCTGCTTCTTCTCGGCCTTATCGGCGATCGCCGGGTTCGCTGAAGGAGCGCCCGGCGGTCGAACCGCCGCGCAAGCGCATGCTCCTTGGCAAATCATATCAAGCGAACGAAATTCTGGTAAAGGCGCCGCTTGGCTCCACATCCGCCTGAAAGGTGGACCCGCCAGCCGCCGGGAGAAACAACGATGAACGCACGAGAAGACATCCGCGCCAGCGAGGCCGCGACCGGCAAGCAAGTTGGCCGGGGCATGCCGGACGCAGCCCGCAAATATCAACCCTACCCGACCGTCGGCCTCACCGACCGGACCTGGCCCTCGAAGGTGATCGACAAGGCGCCGATCTGGTGCTCGGTCGACCTGCGCGACGGCAACCAGGCGCTGATCGATCCGATGGGCCACGAGCGCAAGGCGCGCATGTTCGGCCTGCTGCTCGACATGGGCTTCAAGGAAATCGAGATCGGCTTCCCCTCGGCTTCGCAGACCGATTTCGACTTCGCGCGCTGGTGCATCGAGCAAGGCAACGTGCCGGCCGATGTGTCGTTGCAGGTGCTGGTGCAGTGCCGGCCTGAACTGATCAGCCGCACCTTCGAGGCGCTGAAGGGCGCCACCAACCCGATCGTGCATTTCTACAACTCGACCAGCGAGTTGCAGCGTCGCGTCGTCTTCGAGAAAGATGTCGGCGGCATCAAGCGTATCGCGACCGACGCGGCCAAGATGATCACCGACATGGCTGCCAAGGCCGGCGGCGGCTATCGCTTCGAATATTCGCCGGAGAGCTTCACCGGCACCGAACTCGAGGTCGCTCTGGAGATCTGCAACGCCGTCACCGAGATCGTCAGGCCAACACCCGACAACAAGCTGATCATCAACCTGCCGTCGACGGTCGAGATGTCGACGCCCAACATCTATGCCGACCGCATCGAGTGGATGTGCCGCAATCTCGACAACCGCGAAAACCTGATCATCTCGCTGCATCCGCACAATGATCGTGGCACCGGCATCGCCACCACCGAACTCGGCTTGATGGCTGGCGCCGACCGCGTCGAGGGCACGCTGTTCGGCAATGGCGAGCGCACCGGCAATGTCGACATCGTCACCTTGGCGCTCAACATGTACACGCAAGGCGTCGATCCGGGCATCGACTGCTCCGACATCAACCGGATGAAGGATGTCTACGAATATTCGAACCAGCTGAAGATTCCCGAGCGCCACCCCTATGTCGGCGAACTCGTCTACACTGCTTTTTCCGGCTCGCACCAGGACGCCATCAACAAGGGCATGAAGGCCTTGAAGAAGGCCAACACACCGCACTGGGAAGTGCCATACCTGCCAATCGATCCGGCCGATGTCGGCCGCAGCTATGAGGCCATCATCCGCATCAACTCGCAGTCGGGCAAGGGCGGCATTGCCTATGTGCTGCAGGCCGATTACGGCCTCAATTTGCCGCGCAACCTGCAGATCGAATTCAGTCAGGCTATCCAGGCGATCACCGACGCCGAAGGCAAGGAAGTGCCGGCCAAGCGTATTCATGACCGCTTCCTCGAAACCTATGTCGACCAGCCTGGCGCCCGCCTGAAATTCCTCGATCATCACACTTACCCGGCCACCGAGGTGAAGGGCCGGCGCGTGGTCGAGGCGGTCATCCTCGACAACGGCAAGGAAGTGACGATATCAGGCACCGGCACCGGCCCGATCGACGGCTTCGTCGATGCGCTGTCACGCCATGTCGGCGTCGAGATGTCGGTGCTCGATTATTCCGAGCATTCGATGCAGCGCGGCTCGAATGCGTCGGCTATCTCCTATGTCGAGATGGAATATCCCGGCGGCAAGCTGTTCGGCGCCGGCATCAACACCAACATCGTCGCTGCCTCACTGGAAGCGGTAACGTCAGCGGCCAATCGTATCGTCGGCCGCAACGCGCGATAGTTTACCGTCGGCGCGAGAGCCGGGATTGGCTCTCGCGCCGCCATCCTTCGGGCCTGAACAAGGTCTTGGCATCCATGGGATTCAATAAGGATTGCTCCGGCATCCTGGCTATCCTGTCGCGCGCGGCTCATTAACCACCGGGAAAATATCCGGTGGGGTACGCGATCGCATAATGGGTGTATACTTGTATGGCGGTGCGGGCATTATATGATCCGTGCCTTAACCTGTGCCGACTTCGAGAGGATCGACACTTGCAGCATGCCACGCCTGCCGCCCCCGCAGTGCGCGAAACATTGGAGCGACTGCTTGCCAGCGAAACGTTCGGAAGATCCGAACGGGCACGCAAGCTGTTGCGTTATCTTGTCGAGCGCGAACAGGCAGGCGAAGCCGACAGGCTCAAGGGCTTTTCCATCGCCATGGATGTCTTCGGCAAGGACGGCGATTTCGATCCTTCGACCGATGCGGTGGTGCGGGTTCAGGCCGGCCGGCTGCGCGACTTGCTGCAGCAATATTTCGCCAATGAAGGTGTTGCCGAGCCTGTCCGCATAGCCATTCCGCGCGGCGGCTATGTCCCGGCCTACGAGCTCAATGCGATCCGCTTGCCTGAGACGGCCGAACTCGCCATCCAGACGGGAGCGGCGGCGGCTCCATCGGCGCAGCGCGGCACTGCCGAGAGTGCCATTGCGGCCCCCGCCTTACTGGCACCGATGGTTGCGCCGGCGCCGTCGGTGGCACGTCACCTCAGATTCTTCTGGATGGCGATCGCCGTCGTCATCGCCATGCTTGGTGTTCTGATCCTGCGTCAGGGCAGCGGTGCGCTGCTGGCAGGCGGCGACCTTGCGGCCACGCTTGAGACCGCAGGCCTCACCGGCAGCATCGAGCCGTCTCCCGCCAGCGAGGCCTTGCCGCTCGTCTACATCGCCGTCAAGGCCAGTGGCACGGATGCCAGCCGTGTCGCCGCATCGCTGCGCGCCGGCCTGAGCGGTTTCGATACGATCGACTTCATCGGTCGCGACGCGGTCGCCACGACCGATCCGGCCACCAATGCCACAAGCTTCATCTTCGATATTCTGCCTGGGCCGGATACGGGCGAAATCACGATTGAACTGCAGAGCGTGGCGACCGGACGGGTGCTTTTGTCGCGCAACCTGACCGCCGCCGACAGCGCACCGACCGCTGTCGAGAACCGTATAGCCGGCATCTTGACGTCCGCTCTTCCCGCTTCCGGCACGATCTACAGCTATCTCGAACAGAGCGGTATTCAGACCGTCCTCACGCAATGCCTGACGCTCAACGACAAATATTATCTCGACCAGAACGCCAGGACCCACGAGGCCGCCTATCGCTGCCTCGAAACCCTCGCCGAACGCGGCACCAAGTCATCACTGGTCTATTCGGAACTCGCCTCGCTGCACCTGGAGGCCGTGAACGACCACTACGCCTATCCGCCGGATGCCACGATCGAGAAGGCGATGACATTTGCCCATCGCGCCGTGCAGATGGGACCGACCAGTCCTTATGCGCATCGCTCCTACGGCTACATCAATTCGCGTCTTGGCAACGCTGACGAGGCGCTGCGCTGGATGCGCAAGGCCTATGACCTCAATCCCTACGATCTCGCCATGGCCGCAGCTTACGGCTATGGGTTGATTTTCGCTGGCAGGTATGCCGAGGGGACGCCGATCCTGGCCCAGGCGGTGGACGCCTCCAGCGGTCATCCGACATGGTGGGATTTCGGACTTTTCGCCGGCGAACTCATGCTTGGCGACACGAACAAGGCCGCCATCGCCAGTTCCTCTTTGAGAACAACCGCAACCAAATCGCACTATCTTGCAGCCCGGCTGATCGGTGCCAAGATCGCCGGCCAGGACAATCTGGCGCGCAAGCTGCTCGACGAGCTGACCGCCAAATTTCCGAAATTCACCGCCGATCCGCGCGCGACCTTCATCGACCGGAAATATCCGCCCGATCTGACCGAGCGGCTGGTTGGAGCCCTGCGCGCGGCGGGCCTCGGCAACGCGAGCTGACGTCCCACCAACGGGTTGTTTGGACCAACCGAATTGTTGTCGCCGAAAGTAGGTGGCAAACCCCCGATACGACGGATTTGTCGGCTTTGTCAGGCGACTTCGCAAGGTCGAGAGAGCGCAAACGCCAGTCGTCGCGAAAATTTTACTGGCCATCGTGCTGGACAAGGAGCAATCCAGCCGCATTCCCATCTTCCCGTCCCGTAATCTTCCCGTCCCGTAATAAGCTTTCACATTTCAATGATCGCATCGCTTCACGCCACCGAACAGGGTGCTGGCTCGAAGGCCATCGCCCTGCTGCATGGTTTTGGCGGCTGCCACGGTGTCTGGCACGAAGTGATCCCGTCGCTGTCGCCTGCGGTGCGCACACTCGCTTATGACTTGCCGGGGCACGGGCTGTCGCTCGATTTCCCCGGCGCCGACCCGGCCAAGGTGGCGGCAAGGGCCGTCCTGACCGATCTCGCCGCGCGATCGGTGAAGCGCGTTCATCTGGTGGGCCACTCGATGGGCGGCGCGGTGGCGACGCTGATGGCACTGGCCGAACCCGAAAGGGTGGCCTCGCTGACACTTCTGGCGCCGGGCGGCTTCGGCCCCGAGATCAACGGCCCGCTGTTGCGCCGCTTTGCCGCCTCATGGGATCCCTCCGACATCCGGGCGTGCCTAAGCGCGATGTCGGGACCGCTGACGCGCGCCGTCGACCGCACCGTGGATACCCTTCGCGACATGCGCGAGCGACCCGGCCAGGTGGAGAAACTCATCGAGATTGCTGCCGCCATGACCAGCGACGACCGGCAGGGCGTCATCCCGCACGACCGGTTGGACACACTGACCATGCCGGTGATGGTGGTATGGGGGAGCAATGACCCGATGCTACCCGTTACCCAAATGGATGGTCTGCCCGCGCGATTTCACGTGCACCACGTGCTGGAGGCTGGCCATATGCTGATCGAGGAGGCGCCCGATCTGGTCGCCGCGATCATCCAGCGCAACACGAACCGCCGCGCCAGGCCCTTGCGCCCGAAACTCGCTGCGACCGGCTGAGACGTCCCGCGCGGCACCAAGCGGGCGCCTTGCCGTCTTGATCTCGCGAGTGCATTTTGCCTTCGGCTGTGTTAACTGCCTGTTAACCAAACCCGCGAGGCCACGCCGATGAAGGACGCAGGCGAGAAGATCGATCCGTCAAAGAAACTGTCCGATGCCATCCGTGATGTGAAGAATGCCTTCGCTGACCGCGACGATGTCGTCGTCGACATGCGCGAGGCGCACCGCATGCGCCTGGACCTGCTGGCCGCGGACCTCGCGCCCGTCTTTGCCGACGTTCCAGCCGACATGGACAATTTCGACTTTGTCGTCTCCTCGGGGCTGCAGCCGCGCCTGTGGATCGACGCCGTCAGCCATGTCGCGATGGGACGCGACCGTCGCACCTACCGCTTCCTCAAGGATACACGCATTGGCCGGGTCGTGCTTGCCGAGTCGACCGAGATGAAGCCGGTCGCCGATTCCGTGACGCGTTATGTGGCCGAGCGCATCGTCGAGCGCCAGAGGATGATGGAAGGTGGCGTCGAGCCGGCGGTCGCCGGCATGAAACGCGCCCAGGTCGCGGAAGCCGAGCCACCGCTGCGAGCATCGACGCAAGGCAAGGGCTGGTCGGCCTTCCTGTCCGGGCTTGGGCTGGTCGCCGCCGGCGCGCTGGTTGGTCTGGCGGTGTCGGCCGCGCTGCTGTGGGACCGCATCTCGGCCATGGTTCTCAACTGGCGGCCATAGCCTCGCCGGGCTCGACCCCGAGTTCCAGGCTCTGCAGATCGGAAGGCGGTATTGACGGTCCGGTCAGACCGCGCCGCGTCAGGTGGATACGCCAGTTACCCTTTTCGCCGTCGATGTCGAACAGATTGTACTGTGCTGCCGGGTGATTGCCGCCCGGCGCCTGGCCGGCGGCGGCGACGCCGACGACCGGGATCTTTGCACCGCGAAGCCCAATCTGGAACAGCGACGGCAGATGCGAATGGCCGTGCAGCACAAGCTCCGCGCCATGGCGGCGGACGATTTTGTGGAAGCGGGCGATGCCGAACAGCCGCTTGTGCTGGGAGACAGCGCCCCGCAGGGGCGGATGATGGATCATGATCGCACGGAACAGCCCTTGCTTCGCCGTGCTCTCGAGTATCTTGCCGAGCCGAGCCGCCTGCCCCTCCATGAAAAAACCATTGGCCATGAAGGGCGCCGTGGCGCGCGCCGTCGAAACCCCGATCAGCGCGACATTGCCGCGCACGCGCAGATAGGGGAAGGCATTGCGGTCGACCGGCGTGTTGACACCGTCTCCGCTCATCCACGCCGCCCACGACCGGCAGACCTTGTCGAAGGCGCCGGGCACATAGGCATCATGGTTTCCCGGCACCACCGAAACGTCATGCGGTGGCCCCAACGTCTCCAGCCAGTGTTTGGCCATCTCGATCTCACCGTCGAGGGCCAGGTTGACGAGGTCGCCGGTGACGGCGAGATGGTCCGGATTTTGCGCCTTGATATCGGCGACGATGGCGTCGATGACGGCGTCGTGCATGTGGCGGCGGCGGTTGCGCTGCCAGTTGACATAACCGAGCACGCGCTTGGAGGCGAGATCGCGATAGGATACATCGGGCAGCGGCCCCAGATGGACATCGGAAATATGCGCGAGCCTGAACATCCCTCCTTCATAGGCGACGTGCGCGCCCCTTTCCACCCACGGTTTCGCTACTGATGGCGAGCGACGAGGAGGCTCCGTTCCGCCAGACCGGCTGGGCGGGTTTGAGGGCCCGGCTGTTCCATCTCTATTTCGTGCTGCGGCGGCCGATGACGCTCGGTGTGCGCGGCCTGATCCACGATGCCGCCACCAATTCCGTCTTCCTCATCCGCCATACCTATGTGCCCGGTTGGCAGCTTCCCGGCGGCGGCGTCGAGGTCGGCGAGACGATGGCCGAAGCGCTGGCGCGCGAACTTTACGAGGAAGGCAACATCCAGATCACGGACGCGCCGATTCTCAAATCGATGCATTTCAACCGCCGTGCCAGCCGGCGCGACCATGTCGGCTTCTACCTCGTCGAGCACTTCAGCCACACCGCACCGAAACTGCCAGACCATGAAATCGCCGAGGCCGGCTTTTTCCCGCTCGGTCGCCTGCCGGAGGGCACGACGCCGGCAACGCTGCGGCGGATCGCCGAAATTTTCGCCAACGTGCCTGCATCGCCCTATTGGTAGTCAGGCAGCAGCCCTTCCAAACCGCGCCCGATCATGCGGCGCGCCATAGTCGAGCGCCGGCCCGACCGGCACGATCCGGGTCGGGTTAATGGTCTCGTGGCTGCCGTAATAATGCGCCTTGATGTGGCGCAGGTTCACGGTCCCGGCGACGCCAGGCACGCTATAGAGGTCGCGCAGATAGTTCGACAGGTTCGGATAATCGGCGATGCGGCGCAGGTTGCACTTGAAGTGTCCGACATAGACCGGGTCAAAGCGCACCAGGGTGGTGAACAGCCGCCAGTCGGCCTCCGTGATGCGATCACCCACCAGGTAGCGCTGCCTGGAAAGGCGATGTTCCAGAGTATCGAGCGCCGAAAACAGCGCGCCGAACGCCTCCTCATAGGCCGCTTGCGTGGTGGCGAAACCGGCTCGATAGACGCCATTGTTGACGGCGGGATAGACCAGCCCGTTGATCGCGTCGATCTCGCCGCGCAAGGCCTCGGGGTAGAAGTCGAAGCTGGCGTCGCCCCATTCGTCGAAGGCCGAATTGAGCATCCGGATGATCTCGGAGGATTCGTTGGAGACGATCGTCTGTTCCTTCTTGTCCCACAGCACCGGCACCGTCACCCGGCCTGAATAGGCAGGATCGGCCTTGGTGTAGATCTGGTGCAGGAAGTCGAGACCATAGAGCGTGTCGCCGGTGGCGCCGTCCTCGGCGAGAAACGTCCAACCGTCCGCGCCCATGAAATGGTGAACCACCGAGACGGAGATGATGCCTTCCAGCCTCTTCAGCGTGCGAAAAATCAGCGTCCGGTGCGCCCAGGGACAGGCGAGTGAGATGTAAAGGTGATAGCGGCCGGGCTCCGCCTTGAAGCCGCGGCTGCGGCCTTCGGCGGGTTTGCCGTCGTGCGTGATCCAGTCGCGCCATTGCGACTGCGCCCGCACGAACTTGCCGCCACTGTTCTTCGTGTCGTACCAGCGGTCCTGCCATTTGCCGTCGACGAGCAATCCCATGAATTGTCCTTTCGCGTTTCCCGTCATGTAGGGCGCGATGCGGTAAAGCGGAAATCATCCTGGGCTGAACAGATCGTCAATCGGTAGTGCGAGCGAACGGGTCGATTGCGGCGGCGCAAAATTGATGCTAGCGGACACTCCGCATGTTCGACTTTGCTTTGATCCGGTTTGACCGACGACGAAAGGGCGCCCGCGCTTGATGAAGCGCTGACTGGCGAATGCTGCCGTTTGCAGCAACCTTTCCTCCTCTACCGGAACGCAAAGACCATGAGCCTTGCCGACGTGAAATACCTGCCGGAAACTCCGGCGCATGACCCTCAAATCGAAGCCATTAACGACGAGGCCTTCGGCCCCGGCCGTTTCGTGCTGGCCGCCTACAAGATCCGCGAGGCCGGCGGCCACGAGCGCGCCCTGTCCTTTGTCGCGGTCGACGGCGACCTCGTCGTCGCCTCTGTGCGCATGACCCGCATAGCGGCGGGGGCCGGCCGGGCGCTGATGCTTGGGCCACTCGCGGTGCGGCCGGCCTTCAAGAACCTCGGCATCGGCCGCCGGCTGGTAGCGATCGCGCTGGAGGCGGCCGCCAAGGCTGGCGCGCCGGCCGTCATCCTGGTTGGCGACGAACCTTACTACGGGCCGCTCGGCTTCAAGCGCATCCCCCGTGGTCAGATTTCCATGCCAAGGCCTGTCGACCTCGACCGCCTTTTGTCGCACGAGATCACGCCCGGCGCGGTTGCCAGGCTTTCCGGCGAGGTCGGTCACGCCAGCCAGGCCAGGGCCGCCGAGCACGTCTAGGCGATGGCTTGACCCGGCCCTCCAATCCGGGCCTGATCCGTCCCTGTTTGATAGCAAGCCCATTCTCACGGGAAGGATGACGCCATGAATCCCAGCGGCCAGATAGCAATCGTGACCGGCGGCGGCTCCGGCCTTGGCGAGGCAACCGCTCGTGCGCTTGCCGCCAAGGGAGCCAACGTTGCCATCTTCGATGTCGGCATCGAGCGCGCGGCCAAGGTCGCGGCCGAGATCGGCGGCATCGCCGTCCAGTGCGACGTCGCGAGTGCCGACAGTGGCGTCGCCGCCCTGGCCGAGGCTGCCACCAAGCTGGGCGAGCCGCGCATCCTGGTCAATTGCGCCGGCATCGCCATCGGCGTGAAGACGATCGGCAAGGATGGACCGCATCCGCTCGACCAGTACCGCAGGGTGATCGAGGTCAATCTGATCGGCACGTTCAACATGATCCGCCTGGTCGCCGACCGCGCCGCGAAACTCGAGCCACTGCGGGGCGGCGAGCGCGGCGTCATCGTCAACACCGCTTCGGTCGCCGCCTATGACGGCCAGATCGGCCAGGCGGCCTATTCGGCTTCGAAGGGCGGTGTCGTCGGCATGACGCTGCCGGTGGCGCGCGATCTCGCCCGATCCGGCATTCGGGTCTGCACCATCGCGCCCGGCATCTTCAAGACGCCGATGATGGCCGGCATGCCGCAGGAGGTGCAGGATTCGCTGGGCGCCGCCGTGCCTTTCCCGTCGCGCCTCGGCGAACCATCCGAATATGCCGCGCTTGCCTTGCACATCGTCGAAAACCAGATGCTGAACGGCGAGACCATCCGCCTCGACGGCGCCATCCGCATGGCGCCGAAGTAAGGCGTGTCGCCCCAAGCTGCGAAGCGGTTTGCGCGGGCACCTCCCCTTGCCAAGTCCGGCATCATCGGCTGACAAGTGGAATAGGAAATCAACTTGGCAGGGCGAGAAACCTTGGACGATCGAAAGAAGGATGTCATCCGCGAGACCGACGCCGAGGCGATCCGCCTGGCGAAAACGCTTCTGCGCAGTGCCCGTTTCGGCGCCCTGGCGGTGCTGGAACCGGGGACCGGGGCGCCGCTGGCGAGCCGGGTCGGCGTCGCCACCGACATTGACGGCGCACCGCTCATCCTGGTGTCGATGCTCGCGGCGCACACGTCGGCCCTGCTTGCCGATCCGCGCTGTTCCCTTCTGCTCGGGGAGCCCGGCAAAGGCGATCCGCTGGCGCATCCGCGGCTGACGCTGGCCTGCCAGGCCTCGCGGCTGGAGCGCGGCTCGCAGGCCCAAGCTCGCGCCGCGCGCCGCTATCTCAACCGCAATCCCAAGGCGAGCCTCTATGCCGGGCTCGGCGACTTCTCAATCTTTCGCCTCGAGCCGCAGCGCGCCAGTCTCAACGGCGGCTTCGGCAAGGCTTATCTGCTCGACCGGGCCGATCTGGTCACCGCCGGGCCGATTGTCGAAGAGCTCGCGGCGAGCGAACAGTCAGCCGTCGAGCAAATGAATGCGGACCATCTCGACGCGATCGCCAACTACGCCCATCATTTTGCCAAGGCGCCAGGTGCTGGCTGGAGCATCGCCGGGCTGGACGCCGATGGCATGGATCTGGTGTCCGGGGACGATGTTTGCCGGGTATTCTTCCCACAACCACTGGCGACTGCGCAGGAATTGCGTCCCGTTCTGGTTGAAATGGCGAGGGCCGCCAAGGCGGCATCCTAGGCGCAAAGCGAGATTAAATTGCATTTGATCAAAAGCAACGCTTGAGATTTGAAAGAAATGTTCTAGGCTTTAGGTGTGGTGCTGACTCGTCGGCACCTTCACACGTGAATTTATGGATTCAGGCGCCATTGCCCCCATGGCGCCTCGATGAGCAAACAGCATGGGGCATCAATGGTCTCGACAAAGCTAATCGCCAACGCCGAATCAGCTGCCGAATTTCTGATGCTGATGGGCAACGAAAAACGGCTGTTGATCATGAGCTATCTGATCGACGGCGAAATGTCGGTCGGCGCCATCGCCGAAAAGGTGATGCTTAGCCAATCCGCCCTCTCGCAGCATTTGGCCAAGTTGCGGGCGCTGGACCTCGTGGACACCCGCCGCGATCGCCAGATGATCTACTATTCCTGCAAATCCGATGCCGTGCGCGAACTGCTCGCCATGCTGGAAGGCATTTTCGGCGGCGGCAAGGAGGATCTGTCCCAAATGGCGCAGAGGTTGCGCCGCGCCGGGACTTGACCGGACGCTGCCGCGGTCGTTTACCTCGCTGACGATTTCCGGAGCGTGGTTGGTGTGTCTTTCCCGGCGCACGGACCGCGCTTTCCATTGTTGAGCGGGACATGGACCCAATTCGCATCGACGATCCACGCGATCCGC
Source organism: Mesorhizobium sp. B2-7-3 (assembly GCF_006440715.1). Classification (NCBI taxonomy): domain Bacteria; kingdom Pseudomonadati; phylum Pseudomonadota; class Alphaproteobacteria; order Hyphomicrobiales; family Phyllobacteriaceae; genus Mesorhizobium; species Mesorhizobium sp. B2-7-3. The sequence goes on along the minus strand of NZ_VFTY01000003.1, from coordinate 262,324 downwards.
GCGTCGCAGCCTATCTCGATATTCGCGAGCGCGATCTGGCGGGCCGGCAAGGCCGCTTCGTCGCCGAGGGCAAAGTGGTGCTCGACCTGCTTTTGTCGTCGAGCCGCTTCACCGCCGAATCCATCCTGATCCTGGAAAACCGGCTTGGCGGCCTGGAGGAGGTGCTGCGCAAGGCGCAAGCGGACCTGCCGGTCTACGTCGTCGCCAGCGGGGTGATGGACGCGATTGCCGGATTCCACATGCACCGCGGCATCCTGGCCATCGGCCGCAAGGAGACGCCGCAGCCGGCCGGGTCATTGCTGGATGCCTTGCCCGCTCAAGCCCTGATCGTCGTGCCTGTCGGCATCGCCAACCACGACAATATGGGTTCGATCTTCCGCAACGCCGCCGCTTTCGGCGCCAATGCGGTGCTGATGGACGGGACATGCTGTGATCCGCTGTACCGCAAGGCGATCCGGGTTTCGGTCGGCGCCGCGCTCAAGATCCCTTTTGCGTCCTTCACCGACACCGCGGGCTTCACCGCGGAGCCCGACCGCCGGGGCTATGACCAGTTCGCATTGTCACCGCGCGGCCGGATCGACATACGCGATGCACGGCGCGGCGAGCGGCTGGCACTCTATCTCGGCACCGAGGGCGAAGGCCTGCCCGAAAGCCTGCTTGCCCGCCTGCAAACCGTGCGGATCACCATGTCGAAGGGCTTCGACAGCTTGAACGTCGCTGCCGCCTCGGCCATTGCCCTGCATCATTTCTCGCGCTGACGATCATGTGAGCCAGGACACGGCGAAAGCGTCAGCCTGCACGGCGTCAGTTGGCTTCTGCTTTCTGCAAGGCGCGCACGCGATCGGCGAGGCTGCGGTCGTTGCCGGCAGAGCGATTGTCCTGCGGCGCGGCGAGCGCCTTGGCGATTGGTGAATCGGGGCCTTCGAGCTTGGCCGTCAGGTGGACCACCTCCGCCGCCAGCTCATTCATCTGCTCGCGCAGAGCGGCACCATTGCCGTTCGTCAAACCCGACGATGCCGCGGCGCCGAGATCCGCCTTGAGGCGCTTGTTCTCGCGCGCCAGCGCCGTCAGCCTGGCCTCCAGCCGTTCGCGGTCGCCGTCAAGCTTGGCAATCGCCCGGTCCAAATCGTCGCGCTTGCCGGCCTCCTCGTGCCGGGCCGGCTCATCTGGCTTGCCGACCAGCCGCAGGGCCGGTGCGCCGTCCTCGGTTTTCGATTTTTCCCGCAACCGCGCCAATTCCTTTTCCCGCCGATCAAGCTTGTCCTCACGGTCGGCGAGCGTTGCGAGCAGCCGCTGGACCTTCTTCTCGAGTTCAGCGGCCCTTTTCTTCTCGGCCTTCAGGGCATCGCGCGCGGCCTTGCTTTCGGCCATGATCTCCTGGCTGCGCCGATCCGCTTCCTTGCGCTGGCCGCGCAGCAGCAAGATATCGCTGGCAAGCTTCTGCAATTCGGATTCGCGGGCCACGAGTTCGATCTGGCGGCTGCTGGAGGCAAAACTGGCGTCGTCATACATGTGCTCCAGCTTCTCGAGATCGAGCGCCCGCCTTTCCAGCTTTCGTTTGGTTTCCTTGAGCCGCTCCGAAAGCTGATGCAGTTCCTCTTCGCGCTGTCGAAGCGCTTCGTTCTTGGCGCCGAGTTCGGCGAGCGCGTGGTCCTTGTCCGTGCGCTCGACCGCCAGCGCCTTCAGCGCCTCGCGGCCGCGATTGATCTCGACGAGTTGTTCGGCCGCCTTCTCGCGCAGCGTCTTGACGTTGATTTCGAGGCGCCGCGTCGTCATGGCGTATTCGGCCCGGATCCGGTCCTTGTCGGCCTGGATCTCGGCTTGCGTCAGCGGAATGGAGGCCTCGATGCGCCTGCGGGTCAGTGCGACGGCACGCCGCCAGACGGCGGGAGCCACCATCAGCGCCAGAAAGCCGGCACAGAGAAAGCCGAGGGCAAAGAACAGGACCGACTGAACCAAAGGACTACCCGTTATCGACGACAACTTGGAAGGCTGGACCGTGCCATCTTGGCATGGCGGAAATCCGGCACCGCGGCAAGGGCTTGCCGCGGCCCATTCGGGTCGTCGGTTGAGGAATCCGGTCGAACCGTCCGTGATTCGCTCATATCGGCCGGATCAGAACGGATTCCAGGTCGCCCGCTCGGTCAGTTTCAGGTAGCCCAGATTGACGCCGAGCCGGGCGCCGACGCCGGTACGGATCGGCACCAGCAGCACATTGTTGTTCTTCAGCACGTTGAAGCCGACACCCGCCACCACATAGGCCGAACCGGCGACGCCGCCATAGCGATTGTAGAGGTTGCCGACATCGTCGAGATTGTAGACCAGCATCATCACGCGTGACCCCTCGCCGCCGAAATCCCAGCCCAGCGACGGGCCTTGCCAGAACACTTTGTGATCGCCGGCATTCTTGGTGTAGAGCGTGCCTTCGCCATAGGTCAGGCCGCCGATCAGCGCACCGGATCCCTCCTCCCCAAGCAGGTAGCCATTGGGCAGACCGTAGGAGGCGAAAATCTTCTCCACGACGGTGGCCAACCCGCCCGACGTCGCGCCGAAGAACTTGTGGCCGGAATCGACAATCTCCTGAGCGGTGTACTCCTGCGCCCGCAGAGGCGATGTCGAGAAGACGAGAACGCCCATGAGCGCGATCGCCATTGAGAGGACACGGAGAAAACTCCGGTCATAGATTCGGGAAAACATGCTTCCAATCTCCGTCATGAAGCACTTTCGCCGACGCCTCGCATCCGTACAGCTCTTTAGGCGGCCGTTAAGGATGACGTTAGGGGCAAACTATGCCGTAATCCTTTTTCAACCATTAAACTCCCACATGAAGATGGCGGTTCGAAGGCTCTTGGCCGCTCGAGGGGACACGCAGCCTGCGTGAACGCGCCATATGCCATGACGGCAATTTTGGATTTGTTGCTGCACGCACGGGCGCTGTGTATTCAGAAAGCCTTGGGTTGAAGCGTGATTCGTGTGGGCAGGCGCGAAGATCGATCGCTCGGCCGTCAAATGGAAGATTTTGCAGGGATTTCGCCGATGGCCGATCTGTTCACCCTTACCGCTCCCGACCTGGCGGCACTTTTATGCAGCCGCGTCTGCCACGACATCATCTCGCCGGTCGGCGCGATCAACAACGGGCTTGAACTGCTCGACGAGGGCGGCGCCGACGAAGACGCCATGCGGCTCATCCGTCAGAGTGCAAAAAACGCTTCGGCGCGTTTGCAGTTCGCCCGCATCGCCTTTGGCGCGGCCGGCTCGGCGGGCATGATGATCGACACCGGAGATGCCGAGGCCGTCGCCATCGCCTTCCTCAAGAACGAAAAGCCGGAATTGGTCTGGAATGGAACTCGCGCGCTGCTGCCCAAGAACAAGGTCAAGCTGCTGCTCAACCTGCTGCTGGTCGCCAACGCCGCCATTCCGCGCGGCGGCAAGCTGGTCGTGACGCTCGAGAATCTCGAAACCGAGCCGCGTTTTTCGCTTTCGGCAAGCGGGCCGATGCTGCGTGTGCCGCCGAAATTCCTCGAACTGCACTCCGGCCACAAGCCGGAAGAGCCGATCGACGCGCATTCGGTGCAACCTTATTACACGCTGCTGTTGGCCCGCGAGGCCAACATGACGATTTCGATTCACGCGACGCCTGAAGAAATCGTCCTCTCAGTGGCCTGAAAGTCGGCGCCGGCAGCGCGACCAAACGAAGTATTTCAGTCTGAAATATTTCATTGACGCCACAATCGCGGCGCGATGATCTTTGCCCGCTCGTCGACACCGAAGCATCCGCAAGGAAAAACCCGCCGAACGGTTTCTTTGCAAAAATTTTACCTAACGGCTTTTCGGCTTCTTTACCAGATCAGTCTAGGCTGCACCGTAGATGCCCCGCACGACCGGATCGCCCAAGGGCAAAGAGGACGCGGAAATGAAACGCTGCATGTTCGTCGACGATTCAAGCGTCATCAGGAAGGTTGCAAAACGCATCCTGGGCGGTTCCGACATGATGGTCATCGAGGTGGCCAGCGGGCTTGACGCACTGGAGATGTGCGCCGCCGACATGCCCGACATCATCGTCATCGACGGCGCCTTGCCGGATATGCAGGCGGTCGACCTCATCCGGCGCGTGCGCGCCATGGAAAGCCCGATCCGGCCGCAGATCCTGATCTCGCTGGTCGAACTCGATATCGCGTCGATCATGCGAGCCAAGCGCGCCGGCGCCCAGGGCTATCTGTTGAAGCCCTTCAATCGCCCGCAACTGCTCGAACGTTTTCGCGCCTTGAAAATCGCTGCCTGAACGGAAGCTGTTCCAGGCAAACCGCGCGGTGGTCTGTCGTGTCGCACAAAAACAAATAATTGCTCCACAATGCAAAAAACCCGGCCAAGCCGGGTTTTTTAGAAGTGCCTTGCCGGCTGCGCTCAGGCGCTGACGCGGATATCTTCCGGTTCGCGCAGCACATAGCCGCGGCCCCAGACAGTCTCGATGTAGTTCTGGCCCCCGGACGCGGCGTCGAGCTTCTTGCGCAGCTTGCAGATGAAGACGTCGATGATCTTCAATTCCGGCTCGTCCATGCCGCCATAGAGGTGGTTGAGGAACATTTCCTTGGTGAGCGTGGTGCCCTTGCGCAGCGAGAGCAGCTCCAGCATCTGGTATTCCTTGCCGGTGAGGTGCACGCGCTGGCCGCCGACTTCGACGGTCTTGGCGTCGAGGTTGACCACCAGGTCACCGGTGGTGATGACCGACTGGGCGTGTCCCTTCGAGCGGCGCACGATGGCGTGGATGCGCGCCACCAGCTCGTCCTTGTGGAACGGCTTGGTCATGTAGTCGTCGGCGCCGAAGCCGAGGCCGCGTACCTTGTCCTCGATGCCGGCCATGCCGGAGAGGATGAGGATGGGCGTCTTTACCTTGGAGAGGCGAAGCGTTCTCAAGACCTCGTAGCCGGACATGTCCGGCAGGTTGAGATCGAGAAGGATGATGTCGTAGTCGTAGAGCTTGCCCAGATCGACACCCTCTTCGCCGAGGTCTGTCGTATAGACGTTGAAACTTTCCGATTTCAGCATCAGCTCGATGCTTTGTGCGGTTGCACTGTCATCTTCTATCAGCAGAACACGCATTTCATTCCCCTTTTCTGCCGCCGGACCATTTCACGACCCGTCCTGTCCCGGAGCAGTGGTTGCCTTGTGCAGAGGCTGCCATCGAATGGTTAACAAAACCTAATTTCCCGTCCAATACGGTATCAGATTTTTTAACCCCTTTCTACACCCTCTTGAATCTAATAACGAATCACAGACCAAAATTCCTAATGCAGCACATTAATAACCCGGACTAAGTGACTCCAGGGACTCATCGACGCGGCTTCGCTTCGGCGGCCGGAATTTTTACCCGGCCTTAAGCCCTGACCCGTATGATTAACAATGCCCGTAAACGAATGGTTACCGTCGGCAAAAAACTTTAGGGTTTTGTTTCCCATAGTGTGGGGAAAGCCGGTGGATACGGGCAGCGCTTGGACCTTTCCAGGTGGTTTGGACGATATGTGCGGGTGTGCGTTTCCGGGAGTACCGAATCATGAAGTCACGTGAAAACCTCGTTCGGCTGAAGCAATTTCAGGTGAATGAGAAGCGGCGCCAGCTGCTGCAGCTCGACATGATGATCGCCGAGTTCGAGCGCATGGCCGTCGAATTGGAGCTTCAGATCACCGCCGAGGAAAAGAAAGCCGGCATCACAGATATCAATCATTTCGCCTATCCGACCTTCGCCAAGGCGGCGCGCCTGCGCCGCGACAATCTCAGGAACTCGCAAGGCGACCTCGCCCAGCAGCGAAGCGCCGCCGAATCATTACTCGGCGAAGCTGAAGCGGAGCTTTCCAAGGCTGAGATGCTGGAATCGCGCGATACCAAGGTTCGCGAGACCGAAACTGGCGGCCGCAGCGCCATGATCGGCTGAGTCGGCCGACATCGGCGCTATTTGGCGCACAAGCGCGCGCCCTGTCAGGCGACAGCTCGAACCGGCAACAGCAAGCCGCCGCGGAAGCGCTGCTGGCACGCAAGACCTACGCCGCCCAATCCTCCTTTTTGGCGCTGGCCCTCGCCCGGGCATCCCTAATATCAGGCCAGGTCGTGGGCGAGTTCGGTCAGTTCATATTCGACGCGTGGCAAGCGCGCCATTGTGCAGCCGGCCTTTGCGCAGCGCGCAGACCACCAGACCGAGCCATTTGCTGGCCAATAGACCGTTACTCTCCAAGCAGGAGAGATTTAATGGGTGCCATTACCCAGAATTCAGTTGGCGGACCCGACGTTCTTGTCACCGCTGAATTGCCCGATCCCACGCCGCAGGCCGGCGGCGTGCTGGCGTCACTGCTGAACGTCAACGACGCCGCGCGCGCCGACGCCAGTTCGCGCGATATCAGGGTCGAGCGCATGTCGGTGGTGCCCGACCGCCCGCGCTCGCCGGCTTGATCGACGCGCAAAAGCCTGCCGTCCATGTGGCCAGGACTTTTCCGCTCGACCAGGCGGGAGTCGTCCACGCCTTTCTCGCAACCAAGCCGATCGGCAAGGTAGCGCTGACGGTCTGAGCGGCGACACTGAAAGCAAAGGGCGCGGCATGCCGCGCCCTTTGCTTGTGGTGAGACCGGCCTAGTGCCGGTACTGCTGGATACGCGTGGTGCGCAGCCCGGCAAGGCCATATTCGTCGATCGACGCTTGCCAGGACAGGAATTCCTCCGTGGTCAGCTTGTAGCGCTGGCATGCCTCTTCAAGGCTCAAAAGCCCGCCGCGCACTGCTGCAACCACCTCCGCCTTGCGCCGGATAACCCAGCGACGCGTGTTCGTCGGCGGCAGATCGGCAATCGTGAGAGGGCTGCCGTCAGGCCCGATAACATACTTGACTCTAGGTCTAACCAGATCGGTCATCGTACTCTCTACAAAAAACTCAAAGACCCAATCCCCGCCACGTTACCGCCACAGCTTTAAAAATTGCCTAAGCAGACCCTAATGACTAGGTAAGGATCGTGAACGCCGCGTTAGTCTTTTAGCGGGCATTTGAAATATACGGTCGGAAGCCCCGTTTTAGCCGGGAGAAATGTGCCCGTTCGCAGCGTCCGCCACGCCGAGGTCGTCCTGCAAGCTGGCGCCGCATGAAAGCTTGACCTATATTCTCGACATTGGCATTGAGCTGCCGCGAAATGAAAGCACCATGAACAGTCTCGACCTTCCCAGACGTCCCGAAGAGACCCGCGTCGTCGTCGCCATGTCGGGCGGCGTCGATTCATCAGTGGTCGCCGGCTTGTTGAAGCGCGAGGGCTACGATGTCGTCGGCGTCACCTTGCAACTCTATGATCATGGTGCGGCAACGCATCGGGCCGGCTCATGCTGCGCCGGCCAGGACATCGACGATGCCCGTCGCGTTTCCGAGACGCTGGGTATTCCCCATTATGTGCTCGATTACGAGGAGCGGTTCCGCAAGGCGGTTATCGATCCGTTCGCCGAGAGCTACGTCGCCGGCGAAACCCCCATTCCTTGCGTTTCCTGCAACCAGACGGTCAAGTTCGCCGATCTCCTGGCCACGGCCAAGGATCTCGGCGCCGACGCGCTGGCCACCGGCCACTACATCCGCTCCGGCGCCAATGGCGCTCACCGGGCGCTTTACCGGCCGGTCGATGCCGACCGCGACCAGAGCTACTTCCTGTTCGCCACCACGCAGGCGCAGATCGACTACCTGCGCTTTCCGCTCGGCGGCCTATCGAAGCCCCAGGTTCGCGCCATCGCCGAGGAGATGGGGCTGACGGTGGCCGCCAAGCAGGACAGCCAGGACATCTGCTTCGTGCCGCAAGGCAAATATTCCGACATCATCGCCAAGCTGAAGCCGACTGCCGCCAACCCAGGCGACATCGTTCATATCGACGGCCGTGTGCTCGGTCGCCACGAGGGCATTCTGCGCTACACGATCGGCCAGCGCCGTGGCATCGGCATCGCGTCCGGCGAGCCGCTCTATGTCGTCCATCTCGACGCCGAGCGCGCCCGTGTCGTGGTCGGCCCGCGCGAGGCGCTGGAGACGCACAAGATCTATCTGCGCAACATGAACTGGCTGGGAGACGGAGGCCTCGCCGATGTGCCCGCCGGCGGCATCGAGCTGTTCGCCAAGGTGCGCTCGACCAGGCCGCCACGGCCGGCCGTGCTGCGTCACGAGGCAGGTGTGGCCTCGGTCGAACTGGCCGACGGTGAATCCGGCATCGCGCCTGGACAGGCCTGCGTGCTCTATTCCGACGACGGCAACGAGGCCCGTGTCTTCGGCGGCGGCTTCATCGTGCGCTCCGAGCGCGGCGCCGAAGCCGAAGCGATGCTGAGCCGGCTGGCCGCGAAGCCGGCGCAAGTTCCCGCCGAGTAGCTCTCCCCTGCCAATCGTACCAGGAGTGCGGCGTAGCCTTCCCTCAGGCCGTGGATTTGGTGTGGGTGACGGTGCCGGCCGTCAGGATGCGCAGCACCCTGATCGCTTCCTCGCCGCTGGTGCGCGGTTCGGCGCGCGTTTCGATGCAGTGGATGAAGTGCTCCAGTTCGCGCGTCAGCGGCATGCCCTGGGCAACCGCGACATAGGACGGCTCATTGGTGGTGAATGCCCACTGGCCGCTGTCCTGCCACACGGCGTGGCGGTAGACCGCAAGCTTGCGCTCCCATGGCTCGACATCGTCGAACACCGCCATCGCCTTGGTGCCGACCACGGTCAGCCGCCGCTCGCGATAGGGGTTGAGCCGCGACGTGAAAAGATGGCTGCGCAGTCCGTTGGGAAAGCGCATGTGCAGATGCGCGAAATCGCTGAGATTGTCGAGGAGTGCCGCTCCCTCGCCGCGCACCTCGATCGGCTCGGTGCCGGTGATGGCCAGGATCATCGACAGATCGTGCGGCGCCAGGTCCCATAGCGCATCGTTCTCGGTATGGAACTTGCCAAGCCCCAGCCGGTGCGAATGGATGTAGCGGACCTCGCCGAGCTCGCCCTTGTCGATCAGCCCTTTCAACGTCTCGAAGGCGGGATGGAAACGCAGGACATGGCCGACCATGAACACGCGGCTATTGTCCTTGGCCGCCTGCACCGAGCGCTCGGCATCGGCCACCGTCAGCGCGATCGGCTTTTCCACCAGCACGTCCTTGCCGTTCTCGACGGCGCGCACGGCAAGATCGGCATGGAACTGCGGCGGCAAGGCCATGATGATGGCGTCGATGTCATCGCGGACGAACAGTTGGTCCGGCTCGATCGCCAGGCAGTCCTGTTCGCTGGCGAAACCTTCGGCGCGAGCCCGATTGGTGTCGGAAACCGCGTGCAATGCGCCGAGCGCCTTGAGGGTGCGGATGTGGTTGGAGCCCCAGTATCCGCAACCGAGGACTGCAATGCGCGGCTTCATCTGTTTCAAACTCTAAAAAATCGTGGCCGAGACATAGCGACGTGCCCCGTCGAACTCAACCCCGGCGGCACCAACCAGCTGTTCGTGCGGCAAAGCTTTTCCCCATCGAGAATAGCCTTGATATCGAATGCATCGAAGCTTGACAGGCTCGCCCTCCCAACCTTATATCCGCGCGACCTTGGCGAACGCCTCGAAATGCCTTTCGATTTAAGGCGGATTTCGGGCCTGTCGCCGCCCTGGCGGGGTAGCTCAGTTGGTTAGAGCACGGGAATCATAATCCTGGGGTCGGGGGTTCAAGTCCCTCTCCCGCTACCAATTTCTAGAATAATTTCAGATACTAATGGGCTCCGGCGCCCGAGAACCTTGGCTCGGTTTGCTATCCACGCAGCCATACCCGTTTGAGCGCGTAACGATCGAGTTCGCGGCCGATTTCCGCGCCGCCGCGTCAGCATCAGCGTGCTCAGGCTCTTGCCCTGCGGATCCTGCGCCAGTGACATAGCCGAAGGCGCGGCCGACACCGCCTATGGGATGGCCTTGCCGGACCCGAACCCGATCCTCACGGAGTGAGTAGCCCCTGGCGTGCTCCTACTTGGCCAGGCGCGCGGCGTGCCACTTCAAATGGTCGTCCATGAAGGTCGAGATGAAATTATAGGAATGATCGTAGCCTTCCTGCATGCGCAAGGTGAGCGCGATGCCGGACTTCTTGCAGGCATCTTCGAGAAGCCATGGCCGCAGGCCATCCTTGAGGAAGCCATCGGCGGTGCCCTGATCGACCAGGAATTCGCCGAAGCGGTGCCCGTCTTCGATCAGCGCTGTTGCGTCGTAGGCGCGCCAGGATTTCTCGTCCTTGCCGAGATATTTTTCCAGAGCCGGCCGCGACCAGTCTGCCGTCATCGGCTGAACGATCGGTGCGAACGCCGAGCAACTTCTGAAGTGCTCGGAGTTCTTCAGCGCGATGGTCAGCGCGCCATGCCCGCCCATGGAGTGGCCAAAAATCGACTGGCGCTCCATGTCGGCGGGGAACTGGCTGGCGATCACGGCCGGCAGCTCGTCGACGATATAGGAGTGCATCCGGTAGTTCCTGGCGAAGGGCTGCTGCGTCGCGTCGAGATAGAAGCCGGCGCCCGAGCCGAACTGCCAATTATCCTTTTCGTCGGCCACACCCTCGCCGCGTGGGCTTGTGTCGGGGCAGACCACGATCAGGCCGAGCTCGGCCGCCAGACGCCGGTATTCGCCCTTGTCCATGACATTGGCATGAGTGCAGGTGAGGCCCGACAGATACCAGAGCACCGGCAGTGGCCCATCCTTGGCCTGCGGCGGCACGAAGACGGCAAAGGTCATGTCGCAGGCGCAGGCTTCGGAAGCGTGTGAATAAACACCTTGCACGCCGCCATGCGACTTGGACGTGGAAACGACTTTCATCAGCTCTGCCTTCTCGTCAAGAAATCCCGGCCCGGCATAGCGGCCGGATGCGTCGCTCGCAACCGCGCGCCGCATAATCAGTCCCGGCGGCGTTATCGAGGTGCACCCCGATAACGCCGCCGGTAGACGCCAGGCTTTGGGAACACGCTGGCCTAGCCGGGAGGCTGGAGGCCAGCGAAAAGCCAGACGTTTCGATGGCCGGCCATCAGGCCGGCAAGGCGCCGGACTTGACGATTGCCCTTAGTGCCTGATCATTCCGGCGTCGACATTCAGCGTCTGGCCGGTGATCCAGCGGGCGTCCTCGCTGGCCAGGAACGACACGACATCGGCGATATGTTCGGGCTGGCCCTTGCCCTTCATCGCCTGGAGCATCTCGACGAAGCCGAACGCCTCGTTGTGCGGGCTCGCCTTGACACCATCGCTCTCGATCAGGCCGGGCGTCACCGCATTGGCCGTGATGTTATACTTGCCAAGCTCGGTGGCCAGCGCCCGGGTGAAACCAATGACGCCGCCCTTGGCCGCGACATAGGCCGCCATGTTCGGCGTTCCGGCGAAGAAGGTGTTGGAGGCGATGCTGATCACGCGTCCGGCCTTGCCCGCCGCCCGCATCTGGTCGGTCGCCGCGCGGGTGACGATGAAGGTCCCCGTCAGGTTGACGTCGATGATCTTGCGCCAATGGTCGAGGTCGACATCGTCCCAGGCGACGAACGGCACGATGCTGGCATTGTTGACCAGGACGTCGACACCGCCGGCGAGCGCCTGTATTTCGTCAAACAGCGCCTTGACCGAGGCCGGATCGGCAATATCGGCTGCAATCGCCTTCGCCTTGCCGCCGATTTCGGCGGCCGCGGCCTTGGCGCCCTCGGCATTGATGTCGCTGACGATGACGGTCGCGCCGTCGGCCGCCAGCCGCACCGCGATCGCCTTGCCGATGCCTTGTGCCGCCCCCGTCACCAGCGCCGTCTTTCCCGCAAGCCGTTCAGTCATGAAATTTCTCCCTCGATGCGCAGTCTGTTGATGTCTGTTCAGGCGTCGGCGTCGATCACCGCCAGCGCCGCGTCGATGCCCTTGCCGACCGCAAGCTTCTGGCCAGCCGCGTTCATGGCGCCGCCAAGCGCCGTCAGCGCCGCGATCGCATAGATCGGCTGTGCCGTCGGGCCCATATGGCCGATGCGTGTAAGCTTCCCCAAAGTTTCGCCGCGACCCGACGAAAACACCACGCCGTAGCGGGCGCGCGCTGCCTGGCGAAGTGCTTTCTCGTCGACACCGTCGGGTGTGCGAACGGCCGTGGTGCTCGGCGAGGCGATTGCATCGCTGGCGGCCCAGATCGACAGGCCCATGGCGACGACGCCTGCCCGCATGGCCTTGGCCGTCAGTGCATGGCGCGCCCAAACCGCTTCCGGCCCCTCGTTGAGATAGAGATCGAGTGCCACATCGAGGCCGTTCACTTCGGCCACCGAGGGCGTGAAGGGGAATGGCTTGTCGCGAGACCAGGCGTTCTCCCAGTCGACGATGCTCAGCATCGAGGCCCGGGGCGCCGCCTTGTTGGCCTTCATCTTGGCCCAGGCGCGGTCGCTGACCCCCATGATCGTCAGCGCTGGCGGCGCGCCAAGACATTTGCCCGGGCCGGTCACATAGATGTCGGCCTTGCAGTCCTCCGGATGCGTCTTCATGCCACCGAAAGACGAGACGGCATCGACGATCAGGTAACCGCCATGCGCCGACACCAGCGCGCCGATGGCATCGATCGGGTTGATCGTGCCCGACGGCGTGTCGTGATGGCAGACGGAGACGACAGTGATTTCCGGATGCGCCTTCAGCATGGCGGCAACCGCCTGCGGGTCGATCGCCTCATTGTAGGGCACTTCGATTTCGAGGAGATGCGGTGTATAGCGCTTCGCCCAATAGCCGAACCCCTTGCCGTAGACGCCCGAGGCAAGGTTGAGCACGACGTCGTCCGATGTGATCAACGACGCCGCCGCCGCCTCGAGACCCAGCACCGGCTCTCCGTGCAGGATGACTGGCTTGTTGGAAAGCCGCATCGCTTTTTGAGCCTTGTCGACGACCTTCTCGTAGAAGAGCTGGAAGGCCGGGTCATAGTCGTAGAGCACCGTGCGGCCGAGGCCTCGCAGCACCTCGGCATAGGCATTGACTGGCCCCGCCGTCAGCGTGAGGACCGGATCCGCGTGATCGGGATAGCGCATGGTCTTGGTCTCCGGATTGGCGGCGATCAGCCGTAGAACTGTGTGCCGGTTTTGTAGGTCTTGAAGTTGTCCATGTCGTGCGAGTACATCAGCTCGGCGCCGTGATCCTCGGCAAGTTTCTTCACCCTGCGCATCGAATTGACGCCCGCGACCGGGTCGATATGGAAGGCGGCCTGGCAAAGCGTTTCCAGGCTCTTCTGCGTGTAGGCGGCGTCGATCGTGAACATGATCGGCTTGCGCTTGGGAAACTCGACCAGAAGGCTGTAATGGCCGATCGAGTGGCCGGGGGTCGAGATCAGCCTGACCCCTTTGGCAAGCTCGACGTCGCCATCTATCCCCTCGAAAGTCGAGTTGGCGCGCGTCGTGCCTTCCAGCAGCTGGGCGGTCGCGCCGCGCGCTTCGGCGGCCTCGGCCGAGAAGCTCAGATCGGAATAACCGAGATGTTCGAAAGGCTGCGGATTGCAGGCCTGCGGCACCTCCGAACGGTGGCAGATCTTCTTGGCATGCGGAAAGTACTTGTTGCCGCCGCAATGGTCGAAATGGAAGTGCGAGTTGACGACCACGTCGATGTCCTTCGGCTCCAGCCCGAGCAGCGCCAGCGCGCCGGGAATGGTCTGGTGCTTTTCCTGGATCGGCTTCTCGAAGGGCAGCACCTTCATGACGTGGTCGTAGTCATAGCCGGTATCTATGAGGAAGCGGCCCTCGGCATGCTCGATCAGGATCGAATAGACGGGGAAGCGCACTTCGCCGCCTGGGCCACGGTTCCAGAACACATGATAGCCGTCGAGGACAAGTGAGCCGCCGTCGAGCAGGTAGACCTTGGTATCCGACATTGTTGCCTCCTTTTCCGGCGCGGGTTCCATCCGCGCGTCTGGTTTTTCTCAGCGCGCCCCGCGCTCGTATGGAATGCCCAGTGCCGCCGGCAGGCTGGCCCGCCGCCCGAACAGCACCAGCATGATCATCACCGCCAGGAACGGCAGCATCTGGATGACATCGGTCGGTATGTTGATGCCCGCCACCTGCATGGCCGTCGTCAGCGACAGGCACACGCCGAACAAAAGAGCCCCAAACAGCACCCAGATCGGCCGTCCCCGCGCCAGCATGGCCAGCACGATGCCGAGAAAGCCGGCGCCATTGGTGATGAACGGAATGAACAGGCCCGCTCCGACATTAGCGAGGTAGGCGCCGCCAAGCCCTGCCAGCGCGCCGGTCGTCAGCACCGCGATGGTACGGGTCCTGATGACGTCGATGCCGGCGACATCGAGCGCGGCCGGCTTGTCGCCCGCTGCCTGCAGGTTGAGGCCGAGCTGCGTGCGGCGGTAGAGGTGGCTCATGGCGAACACCAGGGCGACCGCCAGATAGACGATCAAGTGATGCCTGAAGAAGGCCGGGCCGATCACCGGAATGTCCGACAGCAGCGGAATGACGGTTGCGTCCGCCGCCGGCAGGCGGGGATAGCTGCGCGAAAACTGGAAATGATGGAGCAGCGCCGTCAGGCCTTCGAGACCAAGCGTCAGCGCGATGCCGATGACGATCTGGTTCAGCCCGATGCGCACGCAAAGCAGCGCCATGATCAGCGCCACCGCGACGCCGCCCGCAGCGCCGGTGAGAAAGCCTAGCCACAGCGATCCCGAATAGAACGCGCCGACGAAGCCGAGATAAGCGCCGGCCAGCATCATGCCCTCGATGCCGATGTTGAGCACGCCGGCCTTTTCCGACATCTGCTCGCCGAGCCCGGCAAGCAGCAGCGGAATGGCGGCGGTGACGGCGCCAAACAGCAATGCGCTGAGAAAGACTTCGCTGAAGAGCCCGGTCATACCCTACGCCTTTCTCGACTGATGATAACGGTGGTCGACATATTCGGCCAAGGCGAGCACGATCAGCACGATGGAGACCAGCACCAGCGTGAAGTGATTGGGCACGCCAAGCCGCCGCGCCGCGCTCTCGCCGCCGATCGACAATACGGAGAGCAGGAACACGAAGCCGATCGCGGCAAAGCCGTTCATGCGGGCGAGAAACACGGCCGGAATGACCGCCAGCCCATAGGCTGGATTCCAGTCGGCGCGAACATTGCCTTGCACGCCGATGATGTCGACAGCGCCGGCAAGGCCGGCGAGCCCGGCGGAAATGGCAAAGACGGCAATCGTCAGGCCGGGCACGCCCAGCCCCGCATGAACCGCCGCACGCGGATTGGCGCCGACGATCCGCAATTTCAGCCCGAATGCCGTACGCGTCATCACAAGATGCACGATGATGATTGCCGCCAGGCCGAGCAGCAGGCCACTGGTGATGGTGGTTTCGAACAGGCGCGGTAGCCGGTCCTCCACCGGCAGCGTGCGGGTCTGCGGCACGGTCGTGCCGGGATCGCGAAACACCAGCTTGACCAGCACATTGGCGAGCGACGTGCCGAGGAACGTCATCATCAGCGTGGTGATGATCTCGTTGACACCCTGATAGGCGCGCAGCAGCGCCGGCACCAGCGACCAGATCATGGCCACCAGCATGGCAATCAGGAACGCGCAGAACAACGCCAGCCAGGCTGGCATGACCTGCACCAGCACGGGAGCGCTGGCCGCCGCCGTGACGGCGCCGAGCAGGAACTGGCCGTCGCCGCCCAGATTCCACATGCCGGCGCGAAAGGCAACGATCAGGCCGGCGGCGAGAAACAGCAGTGGCGCCATGCGCGTCAGCGTCTGCTGGATGCCCAGTGGCGAGAAGAGGCCCTTCTCCAGCACGTAGCCATAGTAAGCGAGCGGGTCGACGCCGACGGCAAGCAGGATGCAGCCGGCGATGACGAGAGCAGCAAGAATCGGCCCAAGCGTCATCAGCAGCCGGTGCACTATGTCGCGCCGCGTGGCGGCGGCGCTCGTGGCATCGAGTGCGGTAGCGCCAGCGGCGGGTGCGGTGTCGATGCTCATGCGGCAAGTCCGATCATCAGGCGACCAACCCTGGTACGGGCGTCGTCGACATTGGCGACGGTGCCGACCAGCGCACCATTGGCAATGACGGCGATACGGTCGCACATGCTGAGCAGTTCCTCGAGGTCGGTGGAGATCAGGAGCACGGCGAGGCCGCGTGCCGCCGTGTCGCGGATGCGCTGGCGCGAGGCCAGCGTGTTGGCGAGATCGAGCCCATAGGTCGGCTTGTTGAAGATCACCACCTTGGCGCCTTCGGCCAATTCCCGCGCCAGCAGCACCTTCTGGATGTTGCCGCCGGAGAGCCGGGCAACGGGCGTCTTCAAGCTTGGCGTACGCACATCGTATTCGCGCACCAGCTCGGCGGCACGCCTGTCGATCTCGGCGCGCTGCTCGACGCCGCTGCGCCAGAAGGGCGCCGCCCCGACTTGCTTAAGGAAGAAGTTGATGGAGACCGGGAACGTGCCGACGGTGCCCTCGCCCAGCCGGTCGTCGGTCAGGTAGCGAAGACCGCGGTGGCGGCGTTCGCCGACGCTCAGCGCCTCGATGGCGGTGCCCTCCAGCCGAACCGAGCCGCTGGTCGCCGCCCGTTGACCGGCCAAGGCCTCCGCCAGCTGTTTCTGGCCGTTGCCATCGATACCAGCGATGCCGAGTATCTCGCCCGGGCGGATGTCGAAGGAGATCGACGACAGGCCGGGTGCATTGTCGGTCGGCGCGACCGTCAGATCCGCGACCTGAAGCAGAGGCGCGGCACTGGCATCGACCGCGCGGGCCGGACGTTCGACCGCTTCGGGATCGTCCTTCTGCTTGCCGAACATCAACTCCACGATCTCGGAAATAATCTCCTGCTCGCCGAGTGCGCGAAACCGCTCGGGCGGGATCTCGCCCACCTTGCGGCCGAGCTTGAGAACCGAGATGCGGTCGCCGAAGGCGGCCGCCTCCTTGAGCTTGTGGGTGATGAAGACGATCGCCAATCCCTGTTCGACGAGGCGCCGCATCAGCGCGCCAAGTTCCTCGATGCCCTTCGGCGTCAGCATCGAGGTGGATTCGTCGAGGATCAGCACCCGGCTGTTGCGCACCATGGCGCGCAGGATTTCGACTTGCTGCTGCTCACCGAGCGAGAGTTCCGAAACCTTGGCATGCAGTTTTACTGTGATGCCGAGGCTGCCAGTGATCTCGGCCACGCGGGCCGCAAGCTCTTCGGTCCTCGGACGCTGCCACCAGGGCCCGCCAAGAAGCAGGTTCTCGGCGACTGTCAGGGTGGGCACCAGCATCATGTGTTGGAACACCGTTCCGATGCCAAGCGCCAGCGCATGGCGCGGCGACGTGATCGGCGTCGGCTTGCCGTCGACAAGTATGCGCCCCTCGTCCGGCTGCTGCAGGCCCGACAGCATGCCGATCAAGGTGGATTTTCCCGCGCCGTTCTCGCCGAGCAGTACATGCACCTCGCCAGGATGGATCGACAGGTCGACGCTGTCGTTGGCGACGATGCCGGGAAAGCGTTTGGTCACGCCTTCGAGCGCGACGATGTCGCGGCTGTCGACGGGCGATGAAGAAAGACTGCTCATGAAAGCCCAGCACTGGAAAACGGGAAATATCCGGAGGGGCGAACCGATCGCCCCTCCGGCAGCCGACTTCTGGTCGCCTTACTGGGCGACGCTTGTCATCAGCGCCCTGACGGCGGCGGCGTCATAGACCGGCTCGACCTTGATCTTGCCGGAAATGACGTCCTCGCGCAGCGCCTGGATTTCGCTCCAGACGTTGTCGGGGATGGCGGCGGTCTTCAGCAACTGCACGGAATCGTCCTTGAGGCCGATCGAGTAACGCTTGGTACCGAACGTGTCGGCTTTCAGGTCGGCGATCATCGCCGCGTAGACCGGTTCGATGTTCCACACCACCGACGACAGCAGGAAGCCCTTGTCGATTGGCGACTTGTCGCCGATGACGTCGATGAAATAGACCTTGCCGCCATCGGCGGCCTTTGTCGTCTCGACTGCCTGCAGCATGCCGAAGCTGGAGCCGTTGCCCTGGCCGAAAATGATGTCGGCGCCCGAGGCGATAACGCTTTCGGTGACGCGCTTGCCGCCGGCAGCGTCACTGTAGGCGGCCGGCCCGATCACCGCATAAGTGATCTTGACGTCCGGGTTCTCCGCCTTCACCCCTTGCGCGAACGCCGCCGATTGCGAGTTCCACGATGGCGGTTCACCGGAGACGACGATGCCGACCGACTTCGAGCGCGACATCTTGGCGGCGAGACGGCCGGCCAGATAGGCGCCCTGGTGGCCGCTCAGCGTGTAGTCGGCGACGAGGCCTTTCTCCAGCCCGTTCGGCGTATCGACGATCGCTACCGGAACCTTCAATTCCTTGGCGATCTCGGGCGCCGAGGTGTTGTAGCCGCTGGCATGCGCGATCAGCAGGCTGGCGCCGTCGGACGCGAGCTCGCGCAGCGTCGGACGGACATCGCCATAGCCGAGGCCCTGCGCCACGACCACCTCGACGCCGGCTGCCTTGCCGGCTGCCTTGGCGGCGTCGATGCCTTGCTGGTTCCAGCCATAGTCCGTGCCTTCTTCAGGCGTGAGGATGGCGATCGACTTGACTTCGCCGGCAAGCGCGCCGCCCGTCAAGATACCAGACAGTATTAATGCACTTACGCTACCCTTCAGGATCTTTAACATGTTACCCTCTCTGTTTGATTTCCAATCAATATTTTTATTGTTATTGCGCACAAGCGAGATAGACTGCCTGAGAAAGCTACCCATGGAGCTCAGGCAAAGTGAAAATCCGTTATGTCCTCCCCGTGATGTTGGCGTTCACATCGCTTGCCAACGCGGTTGAGTTGCACCATGTGATCGTCCGCAAGGGAACCGACGGGCTCGATATGGTGCCGTTGACGATTTCGAATGCCGGCAAGGAAGGTGTGTCCTGCAACGCCGACTTCGCCCACTGGTATTCAGAAGGGATCGCCACGATAGAGCCGGGCATGAGCGCTCGTGTCGAACTCTGGTTCGATCCCAAGACCGGCACCTTCACCATCCTCAACGACAAGCGCGAAAACCTGCCGGTCGAGCGCCTGTGGTGTGGCCTCGCGGGTCGCGCATATGCCACGCGCGGGCAGATCGCGCTCGACCGAACCGATGCCGCCAAAGGCGAGCGCGAGGTGTCCTGCGGCATGGAGCAGGACAGCCTGGCATGCCGGTAGGCGCTCATTGATCGGTCCGTCCGGGCCATCGTGCCCTATTCCTCCAGGAACTTGTCGGTGAAGACGTCGTCGGCCGACAGCGCAGCTTTGAGCACGCCCTGGTCGGTGAGCGTCTTCAGCGTTTCCTCCCACTGCGTCTTCGTCATCCAGCCGAGGCCGTGGTCCTTGGTGTCGGGGCTGGTGAAGGTTGAGGCGACGTCGGCGTTGATCTGGGCCAGCAGCACATCCTTCTTGTCCGCGTAACCGGGTGCGGCCTTGGCGGTGATCTCGGCGGCTTCTTCCGGATGGGCGACGACATAATCGAAGGCTTCCCTGTAGGCCTTGACGAAACGGGCGACGACGTCCGGCTTGTCCTTGATCATTGTCTCCGAGGTGAACAGGCCGGAGCCATAAGCCTTCCAGCCATGGTCGGCGCCCATCATGATGCTGAGCGAACCGGGACCGCCCGCCTTGGCTTCCAGTTCGGGAACCTCGGCGTCGACATAGCCGACCACCGTTTGGACCCGGCCGAGAAGCAGATAGCTTTCATAGGGCGGCGAGACGCTGTTCAGCGTCATGTCCTTTTCGGTCAGGCCGTTGGCCGCCAGGAAGCCCTTGAAGAAGATGTAGGTCGAGCCCGCTGGATGAATGCCGATGGTCAGGCCCTTGAGATCGGCCGGCTTGGTGAGCTTCACCGTCTTGGCGAGCGACATGATTGCCAGCGGCGAGTGCTGGTTGACGGCTGCCACCGCCACCACCGGAACGCTCTGCGAGCGGGCCACGGCGAGCGTGGGAAGATCGCCGAAACCGAAATCCGCGTTCCCGTTGCCCACCAGCCGCATGGCATCCGGCGAACCCGAACCCTTGCGGATTTCGGCGACATCGATGTCGTTCTTGGCGAAGAAGCCTTTTTCCTTGCCGACGAAGAACATGGCGTGGTTGCCGCGCACCACCCAATCGAGTTGGACGGTGATCTTGTCAGCGGCCAGCGTCGCGTTCGAGAAGCCAAGCGCGCCGGCAAAGGCCGCAAGCGTGGCTACCTTGATAAGTGAGCGTCTCAGCATTTTTGTTCCCTTTTATTGACGGTGGTTGATCGAGAGGCCTAGGCCTGGCTGAATTTCGGTGCCCATGGCACCACGATGCGTTCGAGGATTTCGGCGGCGTAGTAGAAGGCGATGCCGAGCACGGAGACGAGCAGCAGCGCCGCGAAGACCAGCGCGGTGTCGAGCTGGGTCGAGGCGAACTGGATGACGTAGCCTAAGCCGTCCGAGGCACCGGCGAATTCGCCGACGATGGCGCCGATCACGCTCAGCGTGGCCGCGATCTTGGTTCCCGCCATCAGGTTCGGCAGCGAATGCGGAACGCGGATCCTGAACAGGATCTGCGTCGGGCTGGCGCCGACCGAATTCATCAGCGACAGCAGCGAGCGGTCGACCGACTGCATGCCGGCCAGCATCGACAATGTCACCGGAAAGAAGGCGATAACCAGGATCAGGCCGATCTTGGGCGCGAGCCCATAGCCGAACCAGAGAATGAAGATCGGCGCCAGCGCCACCTTCGGCACGTTCTGGAACAGCACCACCAGCGGATAAAGCGCCCGGCCCAGCCAGTCGAAGCGCACGATGATCAGCGCAATGGCGACGCCGACAACGACGGAGACAAGGAACCCGAACAGGATCTCGCCTGCCGTCACCAGTGTCGCCTGCATCAGCGTAGCCCATTGCGCGACCAGCGATTGCGCGATTTCGGACGGGGCGGGAATGATGAAGGCGGAGATGGCGAAAATTCGCACCACGGCTTCCCATACGACGATCGTCGCCAGCAAAAGTATGACCGCCGGCAGCCAGCTGCCGGTCGCGGCCACCCAGCCGGACGCAAGCCGCGCGTCGAGGGGATTGGTGATGGGTTGATCGCTCATGACGCGCCTCCCGGTTGGTGGCTGGCGCGCAGCATCGTGCGCAGTTGAACCACCAGCCTGACGAACTCCGGATCTTCCGTCACCGACAGATCGCGCGGATAGGGCAGGCCAATATCGAGGCTCTCGGTGATCCGGCCGGGCTTGATCCCCAGCACATGAACATGGCGAGACAGGTGAATGGCCTCGTCGATGGAGTGGGTGACAAGAACGATGGTCTTGCCGGTGCGCTGCCAGATCTCCAGCAGCGACTGACCCATCTGGTCGCGGGTAATGGCGTCGAGCGCGCCGAACGGCTCGTCCATCAGCAGCACCGCCGGATCGAGCGCCAGCGCCCGCGCGATAGCGACGCGCTGGCGCATGCCGCCTGACAATTCGTTCGGACGCTTGTGGGCGCTGTCGCCCAGGCCCACCAGCTCAAGCATCTCCTGTCCGCGCGTCCGTAGTTGCGCGCGCGAAAGCGACTTGTCGGCGATACCTAGCAGCATGGAAGCGTTGTCGACGGCGTTCTTCCACGGCAAAAGGTTGGCGTCCTGGAAGACGAGGCCGATCATGCGCTTGCGCGCCGCCTCGACCGGCGAAAGCCCGGCGATCGAAACGCTGCCGCTTGTCGGATTTACAAGTCCGGCCAGAACCTTCAGCAAGGTGCTCTTGCCGCAACCGGAAGGACCAATGAGAGAAACAAACGAGCCCTTCGGTACCGAAAGATCGATGTTCTGCAGAACCAATTGCCTGGCCATGACCACCGAAACGCCCTTGGCGGAGATCAGGTCGTCGTGACGTATATGGGCCGGCCGGCCACCGGCTGCCCGGATGGTTTCAACACGCATGGCTTGGCCCTCCATGCGGTACCCCAACCCGACCGGCCTTGTGAGCACGATGTGTCATGGCTACTCCCGGCCCTCCAGGATGCGACGCACCGCGACGAGCTTGCGCGCCCGTTCGCCTTGCAGCGCCTTTGTCTGCTCGGGCGTGTAGCAGAACATGCCCTCCCCCGACTTGATGCCGAGCTTCGACGCGTTCGTCTTTTCCAGCACCATCGGCGCGACATCGTCGCGATTGGAGAGATCGGCGTTGAGGAAGGACGAGACGGACTTGTAGATATCGAGGCCCGCCATATCGAGCAGCGCCATCGGCCCGATGACCGCGATCTTGTAGCCGATGCCCCACGAGACGCAGGTGTCGAGATCTTCCGGCTCGATGACACCGCGCTCGACAAGGTCGACCGCCTCGCGCAGCAACGCATAGAGCACGCGGTTTTCGACGAAGCCCGGAACATCCTTCTTCACCACCACCGGCAAGAGGCCGATCGAGCGGATCAGGTCGCGAATCGTCGTCACGATACGCGGCGCGGTCTTTTCGCCTGCGATCACCTCGATCATCGGGATGATATGCGGCGGGTTCGACCAGTGCATGCCCACCATCCGCTCGGGATGGGAGATGTGCGCCTGCAGCTTGGTGATCGGGATGCCCGACGTGTCGGACGCGACGATCGTGTCCGATGCGATCAGGCTGTCGATCGTGCGATAGACATCGGCCTTGATCGAAATGTTTTCAGGAACGTTCTCGATGACGAGGTCGGCGCCCGATACCGCGTCTGCCATGTCATCCGTGAAGCGGACCGTTCCGGCGCCGGCCGGTGGCGCCGCGATACCCAGGGCGTCGAGAACGCCCTCGGCCACGCCCAGCATGGACCCCGCGCGCTCGATCGCGGCCGGGGCAACATCGTAGGCGACGACCTGCAGGCCGCCTCTGGCGAGCCGGGCGGCCATGCCAGGCCCCATCGTACCCAGACCGATGATGGCGATACGCTGGATCATTATGCTGCCCTGCTTTGCGTTGCCGCTTTTGATGCCGCGACGAGATCGGCGGCTTTCTCGGCAATCATGATCACCGCCGCGTTGATGTTTCCGCAGACCAGGTCGGGCATGACGGAAGCGTCCACCACCCTCAGGCCGTCGACGCCACGAAGCCGCAATTGCGGGTCGACGACCGAGGCCGCGTCGGCGCCCATCCGGCAGGTTCCTGCCGGGTGATGCACGGTGATGGAGGTCTTGCGGATATGCTCATCGATTTCGTCGTCGCTCTGGCACTTCGGGCCAGGGAAAAACTCCGCCTCGATGAAGGGCTGCATGGAGGGCTGCGACGCGAGGTCCCTCGCCACTCGGAAGCCGGCCCGAAGCGAGCCCCAGTCCTTCGGCGAGGCGAGGAAATTCTGGTGGATCAATGGCGCCGCGAGAGGATCGGCCGAGGCCAATTTCACCGCGCCCCGGCTTTCAGGCTGCGTCGCCACGATCCGTGTGGCGAACCCGTCCGGAAACGGCGCCTTGAATGGCTCCAAATACGGCCACGCGGCGAGCGGGGCGGCCGTGAACAGCAGTTGCACATCTGGCAACGGACGCTCCGGGCCGCTTTTCAGGAACGCGACGACCCCGCCGGGCACATCTCCCGAGAAACCTCGTCCCGTGAAGTAGGTCTTGGCGAAATCGAACCCGATCCGATCGGCACGCATGTTGCGAAGGAAAGGGCCGCCCGGAGCCCGGCGCCGGTACATGAGAATGACCGAGACGTGATCCTGCAGGTTCTTGCCGACCGCCGGCAGGTTGACCCGCGTCTGGATACCGTGCGTCGCGAGCTCCTCTGGCGCCCCTATGCCGGACAGCATCAGAAGTTGCGGCGTGTTGATGACGCCGCCCGAGAGCAGGACTTCCTTGCGGGCGACGACCGACCGTTGGCCGCCGCCATGGTTCACAACCACGCCGGTGGCGCGCGTGCCCTCCAGCGTGATCTTCGTCGCCGTCGCTCCGGTCAGCACGGTCAAATTGGGTCGCTTCAGGGCCGGCCGCAGATAGGCGGACGCGGTCGAACTGCGCCGACCGTTCGAGATCGTCATCTGGAGCCGGCCGAAACCTTCCTGCCGCTCACCATTGTAGTCGTCCGTCTGTGGATATCCCGCCTCCACGCTGGCTTGCGCAAACGCGTCGATCAGCGGGTCCTTGTAACGGCAGAACTGGGTGCTGACCGGACCATTGCCGCCGCGAAAGTGGTTCGCGCCTCCTTCCCAGCTCTCCTGCTTGCGGAAATAGGGCAGCACCTTGTCGTACGACCAGTCATGGAGCCCGCTGGCCGCCCAACGGTCGTAATCGCCGCGATTTCCCCGCACATAGGCCATGGCGTTGGTCGACGAAGACCCGCCGATCACCTTGCCGCGGGCGCACTCGACCCTGCGTCCGCCGACATTGTCTTCCGGTTCGCAGAAATACATCCAGTCGTGACGTCGCTCGGTCAGGATCTTGCCCCAGCCAAGCGGGATGTGGATCATGGGGTCGCGATCCCAGCCGCCGGCCTCGAGCAGCAGCACCGAACATCCGGGGTCGGCGCTCAGCCGGTTGGCGAGCACGCAACCGGCCGATCCGGCTCCAACGATGATGTAGTCGTAACTTTCCGCGTGCGGCATGGTGCGTTTCATTGCCTTGGTCCGGCGCTCCTGCGCCAGGGAACTATTGAAACCGAGCCTGGACCGTCCCGGCCAGGACTAGATATTCCTCTAGGCGGCCGGCACTAGGCCAGGCCGGCCTCTCTCAGACGCTGCGACCAGTGATTCCATCCTCGATCGATCTGGGCGCCGACGAGTTTTCCTGCCGTCTTTATCTCGCCCGGCGACAGATATTTGATGTTGCCGATCCGCAGGCCGGCCGTGAGCGCTGCCGCTTCCTGCTCGAGATAGAAGGCCCGGAAGACGACCTCACGCACGGAGTTGCCGACATTGACGACGCCATGCCGCGCCATGAGCACCACTGTCTGGTTGCCGAGACTTTCGGCGATATCAGCGCAGATCCCGGGGCTGCCGCCGAAGAGATCCGTCTCGTCGCCATTCTTGTCGCGAATCTCGTAGACCGGGACTTTCTCGCCGATGAAAGCTCCCATGTGGGTGACCGGCCGAAGCGGCGTGTCGACGAAGCAGTACGGCAGGACAGCCGGAGAATGGGTGTGGAGCACACATTGGACGTCGGGCCGCGCCTTGTAGATCTCGCTGTGGATGTAGCGCTCAAGATAGGACGGGCGATTGTCCGACGTCTCGCCGTCGAGATTGAAACGCTGGATGTCGTCGACGGTTATCAAGCTCGGAGCAAGCTTCTGGGCCAGGAAGAAGCTTTGGGGATCCTGGGGGTCACGGGCACTGATGTGCCCGAACGTATCCATGATGCCTTCGTTCAGAAGGATCTTCGTCGCCGTGACCAGCTCTTCGAAGACGGTCTGGTGTGCTGGGCTGTTGTCTTTCATTTCCAAATTCTCCCATTGCGCGGCGCTGGCGACCATTTTTATTCTTAGTTATCGGTCGCCGGCGTCGCGGATTTCACTTGTTTTCGTAGAGGCCAACGATCCGGTTTTGCTCGATGATGTTCCCGGCATATTTCTGCAGGAACTCCTCCCTGGTAGGCGTCCCTTCGACCTTGGTGTCCAGGGCATAGACCCAGAAGTAATAGTGATGTTCTCCATGGCCTGCGGGCGGCTGGGGCCCGTAATACTGCTTGCCGCCGGCGCCGTTTGGGCCGACGCGAAACTTCTCCTGCGCATCCGAAAGGTCGGTGGTCGACGGATCGATGCCGTAGACGACCCAATGCGTGAAGCCGTTGGGCAAGGGCGCGTCGGGATCATGGCAGATGACCGCGAGTTCCTTCGTGCCCGCGGGGACGCCGCTGACCGTAAGCCTGGGCAACACATTGCCTTTGTCGCCGGCATGCTCGTCGCGCAACTTCCCGAGCGGCTTGAAATCCGCTGACGTAATCTTGAGGTCCTTGATGTTCAGGGGCATGGAATTCGTCCTTCGCCAATTTCGATCGAACTAGACACCGGCCTTGAGGTCGGCGACGGATTTGCCCCCGACGCGCTGATGAACGCGCGGACCCGATGCGACGGCCACGCAGATCAAAAGCTCATCGGGGCGCGGGCCATCCGGCACCGAAAATGTGACGGCATCATAGTGGGAACGGATGTAGAGCTCGTCCTTGTGGGCAAGCGGGATATCGATGGATGTGCCGGCTGCGGCGACCTTGCTGACCGACGAGATCCAGGCCTTGCCGCCGCCCACTTGCTGGCGCAGCGGATCTCCGAACACCGTGGTGATGCAGGCGACGACATGTTCCTGCTCGCCGGATGTGCCCGCGATACCGCCCTTGCCATAGCTTTCGACCGGCCTGTTGCCGAGCAGCGCCACGGCCCGCTCGCCGAGCGCATGACCGATGGCTGAACTGGGATTGGTCAGGTCGGACAGTTCGGCGACGAACTTTCCGGCGAACGGATTGCGGATGACCACGCCAGTCGCGACTTTGACGAGGGTCTCGCCAGGCTGGCCGCCATCATGCCGGCTTTCCTGGACCGAGGCGTACCACCCCCTGACATCGTAATCCCGTTCGACTTCACTGGAATAGTTCATCTTTATCTCCTGAAGGGAGCGCAGCTTGCGCGCGCGCCGATTAATGCGTTGAGCGGCTCGTCCGATGCTACTGCGGCCATGAGAAGACGCCGCGCAGCGGGTCGTAGCGGGCTGCTTCCAATGCCGCCGGCGTGAACATGTTTCCCTTCGAGAGCGAGCGGTTCGCCGCATAGTCGCCGGACAGGGCCTGGCAGCGATCGGTGATCGGGCGAATGCGCTTTTCCCACGCGACGAGCGCGTCCTCGACCGAAGAGCCAGTCTGCAAATCTTGCGACAGGCTGAAGGCATTGACCATCGCGCAACCGGCGCCCTGGGCAAGAGCCGGACACATCGCATGCGCGGCATCTCCCACCAGGGCGACCTTGCCTCTTGTCCAGCTGTCAAGCTTGGTCGTTTCGTACTTGTCGTACCTGGCCGTTTTCAGCTTCGCCGCCTCGATCAGGCACGGCTCCAGGAAAGGGAACATCTCGACCCAGACCTCAAGGTCGATCGGGACCTGCGACCCCCGCGGATCGGCGGCTGGAGCCATGAGGCCGAGATAAAGCTCATTCTCGTTGCAGGGCGAATAGAGGATCCGCTGAACGCGCGGCCAGAAGTTCCACATGTCTATGGTGTTGTCCCACTCGCCGTGACCGAGTTCCTTCTTCTTGCGAGGCACGATCAGCCGGATGAGACCGTCCTTGGAGACCCATCGGTCCTGCTTGAAGCCAATGGAGTCCCTGACCTTGGAGCCAACGCCGTCGGCGCCGACGATCAGGTCGGCTTCGAGAACCTCTCCCGTCTGAAGCGTCAGGCGACCTTCCGGATCGGCGGCAACCGCTTCGGAGTTGACCGATACGTCGACACCCAGCGCGCGGGCGCGGTTGACCAGGGCGTCATGCAGGTGGCTCCGGGTCATGATGCGCCACGGGAGGCCGTTGAACGTCTCCTTGGAAACCGACTTGTTATGCATCCAGGTCTCGTAGGTCGGGGGCGTATGCGAACCTTGGAGAACATCATCCAGGGCGCCCAGTCCTTCGAGCACGCGAAGGCCATTGTGCCAGAGATAGATGCCCGCGCCGAATGCCCGCAGCTCCGAGCTCTTTTCGTGCAGCCTGACATCCCAACCGTTCTGCCTCAGAGCGATGGCGGCGGTCAGACCGGCAAAGCCGCCGCCAGCGACCTCGGCACGGCGCGCCTTACCTTGGGTTTTGTTTACATTGGCCATTTTCTATCCTGATGCTGCGTACAAGAAGACGGCGTGCTGGGCCGTCAGGCGTCGATGAAATTCGTGATCGCTTTCAGCGTGATCTCGGGAGATACCTCGTTGACGTAGTGGTCGGCGCCCGGAACGACGACCACGGGCAGATCGGGCCGCAGCCGGCTTGTTTTTGCCAGCGCCGCCGCCGAAACCAATTTGCTCGCCTCGCCCCGAACGATAAGGACGGGCTTCGCCACATCCCGATAGGCGGGCACCAGGTCCGATCGCAGGCCCTTGGCCGTCTGGGCCATGGCCGCGGGCGACGCCAATGGTCGCAGCCCGCCGTCGACCCGCTGATAGCCGCTCTCGGCCCGGATCCTGATGGCGTCGGCGGGAATGTTCGGATAGCGGCCAGCAAGATAGGCTTCGACGGCCTTGATATCCTCGAAAAGCTGGCTTCCCGCGTTCACCCGGGCTTCCAGCGCATCCAACGCTTCGGTCTCGATATAGGGCGTGAAGTCGATTGCGATGACCGACCGCACCAGATCTGGATGTCGCACGGCTGCCGTGACGGAGTTTCTCGCGCCAAGCGAATGTCCGACGAGGATGGCAGGACCCCGGTCGAGGGTACGGATCAAGCCGGCAATGTCGTCGGCATAGTCATGCGCCTCGTAACCGCCTCCCGGCTTGTCGCTGTGGCCGTGCCCTCTCTGGTCGACGGCCACGGCGGTGAAGCGATCCGAGAGCCGAGCCATCAACGGCGTGAAGACCGCGGAATTGGAGGTAATGCCATGGAAAAACAGCATCAACGGGCCGTTGCCCGCCTCGCGCACATTCAAGGTGATGCGGCCGGTGTCGATGCGTCGCGAGCCAAATTGGTCGGAAGCCATCCCTGCCGCAATGTTCATGATCCTCACCGTCACTGCCCGTCTCGGTCAAAAGGATCATACAGCCAGAAGGACGTCAAGCAGATTGTCTGACATTCTTGCAATCTTCAGATTTGACAATCTGGCTATTTTCCACGGCGTGACGTATGCTGGTTAGGAGATTGCGACTCAAACCGATGAGACGTTAGAGATGCCTCCAGATTTGAATTTGCGAATTTCCCCACGAACAGTTCAACGCGAGACCGTCGACAAGTTACGGCTCGCCATCTTCTCCGGATTGTTCCAGCCGGGAAGCCGCCTCATCGAAAGTCAGCTGTGCACACAACTCGGCATCAGCCGCCCTTCGCTAAGGGAGGCTTTGCGCAGTCTCGAGGCCGAGCGCCTGATCGAGATCGTCCCCAACCGCGGGCCGTCGATACCGTCGCTTACGTGGGAAGT
The DNA here is from genome assembly GCF_006440715.1 of Mesorhizobium sp. B2-7-3. Taxonomy (NCBI): domain Bacteria; kingdom Pseudomonadati; phylum Pseudomonadota; class Alphaproteobacteria; order Hyphomicrobiales; family Phyllobacteriaceae; genus Mesorhizobium; species Mesorhizobium sp. B2-7-3. The sequence continues at coordinate 233,371 of NZ_VFTY01000003.1, read as the reverse complement.
GGCAACCGCCATCTACGAGGTTCGAGAGCTGCTTGAAGTCGAGGCCGCGGGACGCTGCGCGTCGAGAATTTCCCCGGAGCAGTTGCTTGAACTCGAGAAATCTCTTTCCGCGTTCGAAGCGGCGGCGTCCAGCAATGACAGCCTGGCACAGGTCATGACCGCCGCGGACTTCTATTCGATCATACTGGCCAATTGCGGCAACCCGATCCTTGAGGAGGTCCATCGTGGCCTTGTGGCCAGGATCAGCTTCTTTCGCGGACGATCGATGTCATTGGATGGCAGGGCACAGAGCAGCCTGGCGGAGATGAAGGAGATATACGAATCCATCGCCGCCGGCGACGAGAAGGCCGCCCGCAAGGCCTCCAAAAATCACCTGTTGAAGGCCAAAGCGGCAGCGAAGATGTCCATGGACAGCGCGATTTGAGTTTTTCGAAAGACAGTTGCTCCGCCTGAAACCCGAAGCCTTTGAGGATGTCGCGGATCGACTGTCCGCGCACAGCTCGATGCGTAGGCCACCTCGTGCCGGCGCCAAACTTGCCGACCAAATACGCAAGCGTCAGATGGAGTGATGATGAGCTGGGCGAATTTTGAGCGCGAACGGGATGCCGATATCGTCATCGTCGGCGGCGGGTCGGCTGGCGCATTGCTTGCGGCGCGACTGAGTGAAAAGCCGGACAGCCGCGTTCTGCTGATCGAGGCAGGCGAAGAAGCGGTGGATCCCGACATCTGGAACCCCGCCGCATGGCCGGCACTTCAGGGCCGTGGCTACGATTGGGACTATCGCACGGAGCCGCAAGCCGGGACCGCTGGCCGGGTGCATCGCTGGGCGCGCGGGCGGGTGGTCGGCGGCTCGAGTTGCCTGCACGCGATGGGTTACATGCGTGGTCATCCCCGGGACTTCCAGGCATGGGTCGACGCGACCGGCGATAACAGATGGAGCTGGGATGAATTGCTGCCCGCGTTTCGGGCTATCGAGGATCACCCGCTCGGCGGCAACGGCCTTTACGGCAAGGGCGGGCCGATGCCCGTCCATTTGCCGGCCGACGAGGTCAGTCCGGTCGCGCGCGCGTTTATCGAAGCCGGCGCTTCGCTCGGCCTGCCGCGTCTTGAAGGGCACAACAGCGGGGAGATGATCGGCGTCACCCCGAACTCCTTGAACATTCGCGATGGGCGGCGGGTTACGGTGGCGGACGCCTGGCTCACGCCGGCTGTTCGAGGCCGCGAGAACCTGACCATCCTCACGGGATCGCGAGTGCGGCGGCTTAACCTGGCGAGCAATCGGGTCCGCGGCCTCGAAATCGCAGGGCGACAGGGTCCGGTCGAAATCCTCGCGGATCAAATTGTCCTTTGCGCCGGCGCGCTGGAAAGTCCGGCTTTGCTGATGCGCTCGGGCATCGGTCCGCACGACATGCTCGATACCGCCGGCGTTGGCTGCCTGATCGATATGCCGGAAGTCGGTCGAAACCTTCAGGATCACCTGCTTGGCGCCGGCAACCTTTATGCGGCTCGCAGGCACGTTCCTCCATCGCGCCTCCAGCACTCGGAATCGATGGCGTATATGCGCGCCGACGGGTTCACCGGTACCGGTCAGCCCGAAATCGTCGTTGGTTGCGGCATCGCGCCCATCGTGTCGGAACGCTTTCAGGCGCCTGCCGCCGGCACGGCATATTCGCTGCTGTTCGGGATCACCCATCCAGCGAGCCGCGGCAGCGTGCGCATAAGCGGGCCGGAGCTCGATGATCGGTTGATCATCGACCCCGCATATTTGCAAAGCGGCCGGGACCGTGCGCTGTTTCGCCAGGCGCTCGAGGCAGCCCGGACGATCGGACATCGGGATGAACTCGCCGGCTGGCGCGAGCGCGAACTCCTGCCAGGCAGCCTGAACAGCGCGGCTGACATGGACGACTTCATCGCGCAGTCGGTCATCACGCATCATCATCCCTGTGGCACTTGCAGGATGGGCAAGGATCCGGACGCCGTCGTCGATGCGGATCTGCGGCTGAAGGCGCTCGACAATCTTTTTGTCGTCGACGCGTCGATCATGCCCAGTCTAACCGCGGGACCTATACACGCCGCGGTTCTCGCGATCGCCGAGACCTTCGCTCGATCTCGCGCCTGAGAAATAGCATATCGCCGGCAAAGCAAGCACGACCTGGCGACACGGCACCAACGGCGTTTCAGCGATAGCTAACGGAACCGAATGGCTATCGCCGAATTTTGCTTCAGGCGGATTACGGAAGGGACCCCGTATTTGGAGCACCTGCATGAGCAACATAAGCGCCGAAGTCTCTGAGAAACAGAGCAATCTTCGGGCAAAAGGGCCATTCCAGCGGCTGCTGCGCACAATCGGGCCTGGTTTCATCACAGGCGCTTCGGACGACGATCCTTCGGGCATCGGCACCTACAGCCAGGCGGGCGCCCAGTTGGGGTTCAATGTCGGCTGGACGATGGTCTTCACCTTTCCGCTCATGGTCGCGATCCAGGAGATAGCAGCGCGAATAGGCCGGACGACAGGTCGAGGTATTTCCGGCAACCTCGCACGGCACTACCCGTCTCCGCTGATGTATTTTGTAGCCTTGCTTTTGTTCGCCGCCAACGTGATCAACATCGGGGCGGACCTGAGCGCGATGGCTGATGCATTGTGGTTGCTGGTGGGCGGCCCAAGCTCGCTTTACGTCGTTGCGTTCGGCGTGGCATGCGTTTTGGCGATCGTCTTCCTCGACTACAGCCGCTACGTCACGGTCCTGAAATGGACAACGCTGAGCCTCTTTGCCTACGTGGTGGCCGCGTTTCTGACTGATATCCCATGGGGCGAGGCGCTCAAGGGAATCGTTGTTCCGCATGTCGAATGGAGCCGGGCGTTCTTCACGACGCTTCTGGCCATACTCGGCACCACGATTTCTCCCTACCTGTTCTTCTGGCAAGCATCGCAAGAGGTCGAAGAGGAGAAGATCGACCCGAAGGCCAAGCCGCTGAAATGGGCACCGTGGCAGGCGCCGCGCGCGTTCCAGCGCATTCGCGCCGACACCTTGGTGGGCATGGCTTTTTCGAACCTGATCGCCATTGCGATCATTGTCACCACGGCCGCCACCCTGCACAAGGCGGGGGTGACCGACATCAATTCCTCCACCGACGCAGCCAAGGCACTGGAGCCGGTCGCGGGCAAATTCGCCTTTGTGATTTTTGCGATGGGGATTATCGGCACTGGCCTTCTCGCCGTGCCGGTTCTCGCCGGCTCGGCCGCTTTCGCCGTGGGCGAGGCGCGCCGCTGGCCAGTGGGGCTGGAGCGCAAGCCGAAGCAAGCGATGGCATTCTATGCGACCTTGGCCGCCGCCGTGGTGCTGGGAATGGGGATCATGCTGACGCCGATCGATCCCATCAAGGCGCTTTACTGGAGCGCCGTCATCAACGGCATATGCGCGGTTCCCGTAATGGCCGTCATGATGCTGATGACCGGGCGTTCCGAAATCATGGGCGAATTCCCCGTCGAGGGCTGGCTGCGCTTTCTCGGCTGGCTCGCGACGACCGCGATGGGATTGTCGGTTATCGGCCTCGCGCTGCAATGGGCCTTTTGAAATGACCGACCGGGTCAGGCTCCGGTATGACGCTGAGCGCCCGCAGGGGACGAGGACCTTGGCATCCGCCGGCAGTCGCGTACGGCACCCTCGTCAACGTGCGCTCAGCGCGACCATGCGATCGAGGGCGGCGCCAAGGCCTTTCAGCGACACCGGAAAACTCAGCTTGGTGTCGGCCGCGGTGGTGACGTCGAGTTTCAGCTCGGTCCCCGCCTTGAGCTTCTGCATCAGCGCCCGGTCGATCGGAAACAGCGCCACGCAGCCGTTCGGCAGGCAGGTCCTGAACTTCAACGGCCCGACGGGCGGCTGGTCGTCGATCTGGGGCGTCACGCCGGGCTCGAACAGGATGCCGAAGGGCAGCAGCAAGGTTCCGATCAGCCCGCCCTTCTGCCCCACGCGCAGTTCCACGGCCAGAAGCCTCTGGCCGTTTTTCTGCGTCTGGTCCTGCGTGACCGTGCAGACCCGGGAATTGTCCTGCATGCCGCAGGCCAGCTGCCAGTCCTGATAGGTTTCCTGGAGCGACGATGCGCCATTGGGAAGCGAAGCCTGCTGCTGTTGCGCGAAAACGGCCGGCACCGAAGCGGCGAAGGCAGCCGCGCAGATGACGGCTGCCTTCGGGAAAAGCTGTCTACGAACCAATGAATGCTGCCTTCTCTTGGGTGCCGGGCAAATGCCCGAAGTAGCGGCTCGAGGACCCGTGTTTATCGTCACGTACAGACCCATTCACGGATCTTGCATTGGGTCCCCCCTGCCTCGCAGGCTTGCAGGGCGAGATCCTCCGCTTCCCGGCGGGTCTCGGCGGAGTTCACGCCCCACGGGGTGAACCGGTGCTCCACTTTGTCTGCCACGGCGAGCGCGCCGCAATGCTTGTAGGGAAATCCGGTCTTATCATCGTCCGTCCAATGACGGTGATTGCGGAACACGGTAACGACGTTGCAGGCCTTTCCACCGGCATTCTCGCAATATTTCTGCGCTATGTCCTTCGCTTCCTGCCGCTTGTCGGCGCCCCAGAAGAAGCCGTATTTGGTATCGGTCTGGGAGTAAGCGATTGCCGCCCAGATGCCTTTCTCCTCCTGCGGTGGCTCGGACGGCTCCACCAGATCGGCCGAGACGACCTGCCCGCTCCACAGCAAGGCCATGCACAAGACTGTCAAACGTCGCGATTTCATGGTCCGCAATCCTTTCCAGGGCGCCTCGCCCATTCGCCTTACATTCTCACTTGGCCGCCGATGCGATGGAAATCACCACGCATGTGTTGCCCGTCGGCAGCAGAAGGGCTTCGCCCGTGTTGCCGCCAAGCTCGTAGACTTCGACCTGTCCGAGATGATCCGTGATCTTGCTGCCTTGTGGAAGCGCGGACGTGACATCGGCGCAGGGGCTGGCGAACGGCGCCACCCGCACCATGGTGCCTTCGCAACCCGTGGCGGTGGGCGAAGCAAAAACGATGCCGGCGGCCGGCCCGCTGTAGTGCTCGGTCGCATAGTCCAGGCCGACAAGCGCCTGCACGGCGTGCTTGTCGGCGGCCTGGTCGCTCCACAGCGACTTGACGCTGTATTTCGAGCCGGTCGTCAAGAGCTGTCCGAGCACTGGATAGACGGTCGAGCAGGCCTGCACGCCGGATTGCTTGACGTGTTGGAGGAAGGGCGAGTCCGGCAGCGCGGGCGGCGCCGTGCCGGCCTGAGCGGCCGTCGGCGTGCCGACGAGACCGGCGATCGCGGCATAGTTCGCTGCGGCGAAGCCGATGCCCATCATGGCCAGCCCCAGCGCACACAAACCGATGACGCGCGGCCAACGCCGCGGCGGCTCGACGGTCCTCTTGCGGTCCGGCTCGACGGTCCTTTTGCGATCCGGCTCGACGGTCGGGTTGCTGCGCGTCGCGGAGATGAACGGGTCTTGGTGGCTCACGGTGCTGCCTCGGTTATTTGACTGGCGCAAGGGCCTCGGACAGCCCCTTGAGCGTTGCGGTGACGGTGACGGTCTGGCCATCGACGGTCGGGTAGGAAATCGCCGGCGTCGCCTTCTGCGCTATCTCTTGGCGCATCAGAGGTCCCACCGGCAGCATGCCGACACAGACCATTTCGTTGCAGCCGTTCAAATGCACGTCGATGGATTCGGCGCGCCCCTCGAACTTCAGCGATACCAGCCCATCGCTCCTGGCGTTCGGCGCGGTGCGCAGGATCATGTAGGGTTTGCCGTCCTGGGTGGCGGCGAGCGACCAGCTGAACGCCATCTTGCCCGCCCCGTCCTCGATCACCTGCGAGACGTTGCAGACCTTCTTGCGCGCCTTGAGGTTCTCGTCGCAGATCAGCGTCCAGTTCTCGAAGGGGCGGATGGTGCGCTGGTATTGTCCGAGCTTCACGTCCGGCGGCACGACCACGTCGGAGGGCTTGACCCTATAGGGCGAAGCCGTCTGCGCGGCAGCCGGCGCCAGCCCGCCGGCAAGCGCCAGGCAGGTCAGGAATGCCATGGCTAGTCCGGGAAAACCAAACGGGTTTCCCGGATTCGAGCCTGGCCTGACATGGCCGGTTCGCCTGTTCATTCCCGCCCCAGGTCCCCGCCTCAGTTCAAGGTGAAGCTCAGCCCGGCGCCGACACCGACATTTCCACCCGCCGCCGTGCCGGACACATTGCCACGGATGCGGCCGTCCTCGCTGGTGTAGCCCGCGCCGAAGGCAAGGGCGCTCGAGTCCCGCCAGAAGCCACCGCCCGCCGCCACGCTCAGCTTGCCGGGACGGTCGTCGTAGCGGAGCGAGGCTGCCGCCAGACCGATTGCCGCCGCCTGCCGTGCTTCGTCCCGGATGCCGCTGATGTCGGAATTGAGCTGGCTGAACTTCTGGTCGGTATAAGTGTTGGCTTGTTGCAACGTCGTGACAGCCACCTGGTCGGTATAGGTCTTGCTCTGAGCCAGGTTCAGGTTCAGTTGGTTGACGTTGACCGCGTCGGTGCCGGCAACGCCGGGGCCGACATTGGAGATGACGACAGGCGCATTCGGATCGCCGCCCTGCAGCGTGATCTTGTTGATTTTGGTCGTCGATCCGTCCGGATTGGTGACGGTGTCGTACTGCACGGTGTTTTGGACGGTGCCGCCGATGCCGCCGATCGTTTTGGTAAGGTCTTCGATCGCTGTGTTGGTGGCGTAGAGCTGCGAGCCGTTGATCGCATCGGTGCTGTCGGAAGAAACGCGTCCGGCGGCGACATTGGTGATCGTCCTCTCCGCGCCGGCATCGCCGACGCTGACGGTGCCGTCCGGGGTCGTGCCGGCAAAGGCGTAGGTCTTGCCGTTGATGACCGTGTTGGACGTGCCGACGGCGGTCTGCGACACCGAGCCGGAGCCGAGCGCCACATCGCTGGCATTGTTGGCCTGCGCGCCCTGGCCGAGCGCCACGGCGCCCTGCCCGGTGGCCGTCGAACCATGGCCCGCGGCCAGGCTGTCGGTGCCGCTCGCCACGCTCTCCGGCCCGATCGCCACCGCGTCGGTGCCGCCGGCAAGGCTGTCGGCCAGCGTCGAATTGGCGTGGAAATATTTGATGCCGCCGCCATTGTTGATGGTGGTGAGCGCATTGTTGACGGCGGTGAAGCCGTCATAGACGGTCGAGTAGTTGTTGCCCTGGATGTTGTAGGTCGGGCCGGTGATCGAGCCGTCGGGATTGACCGTGGTGCCGCCGCCGAACAGGTTGGAAACGTTTTGAGAGACACCGCGCAACTGCGAGACGTTGACGCCGTCCGTATCGGCCGAACCCGCCGCGACATTGGTGAGCTTGCGCTCCGCCCCGGCGGCACCGAAGGACACTTCGCCGGCCGATGTCTGCGCGGCGCCGAGGGCAAAGGCTGTGTAGCCGGCCTGCGCGCCGACCGTGGTGATGGATGACGCGCCCAGCGCCACGCTGTTGGCGAAGGTGCTTTGGGCGCCGGCGCCCAGTGCGATGGATTGCACGCCGGCGGCGGTGGAGTCGGTGCCGAGCGCGATGCCGTCGGCCAGCATCACATGGGCGTTCTGCCCGATGGCGGTGCCGCCGGGTGCCGTCTGGTCGACGACGGCTCCATTGCCGATGCCGACGCCATTGTCGCCATTGACGACCGTGGTCGGGCCAACCGCGACCGATTCCGCTCCGACCGCCAGCGAGTCGCCGGCTGTCGAATTGGCATGGAAATATTTCGTCGAGGTGGCGGAGACCGCCGCGATCGCTCCCGCCAGCTGGCGCACAGTCACGGCGTCCTGGTCCTGCGTGCCGTCGGCCACGTTGGTGATCTGCCGGTAGGCCGTGGCGGTACCAACCGACACGGCGCCGAGCAGCGTCTTGTCGGTGGTGTTGTACTGGATGAAGTTGGACGGGCCGGCCGCGATCTGCCCGGAAGCCGGAGCGATCGCGCGGTCAGAGACCGAACCTTGACCGAGCGCCACGCTGCCGTCGATGCTGGCCGCGCTGTCGCGGCCGAGCGCAAGCGCGCTGACGCCGGTCGCGGTCGCCTGGTAGCCGACTGCGGTGGAACCGACGCCTTGCGCGAAGGAATCGGTCTGCGCCAGGCCGGTCTCGTTGGTGCGTGCATAGCGGATGCCCTCGCCATTGGCGTTGGTGTAGATCGCCGAGGTGTCGCCGGCGATGTTGTTGATCGTGTTGCCGAGATTGGTGATGTTGCCGCCGATATTGGCGATGTCGGTCGTGTTCTGCGTCACCTGCTGGTTGGTGGCGAAGAGCTGCGAGCCGTTGACGGCATCGGTCGAACCGCCGTTCAACTGTCCGGCCGCGACGTTCTGGATCTGGCGCTCGGCGCCGGCCGAGCCGACCGAGAAGGCGCCCGCCGGCGTGCCGCCGGCGAAGGTGTAGTTGACGCCGCCGATCGTCGTGCCGCCGACATTGGTCGTGGCGCCCGACGTCGAATTCAGGCCGATCGCGACGTCGCCGGCATTGTTGGCCACCGCGTTCGGGCCGACAGCGACGGAATCGGCTCCCAGCGCCTGCGAATCCGCTAGCGTCGAGTTGGCGTGGAAATACTTGATGCCGCCGCCGACATTGATGTTGTTGACGACGGCACCGATGGCGTCGACCGCCTGATTGGTGGCGAAGAGCTGCGAGCCATTGATCGCGTCGGTCGAGAGCGCGCTGATCCGCCCCGCCGCCAGGTTGGTGATGGTGCGTTCCGCGCCCGGCGCGCCGATGCTGACCGTCGAGGTCGGGTTGGTGCCTTGGAAGGCATAGGTCGTGCCGTTGACCACCCCACTGGCGGTGCCGACCGCCACGGCGGTCACCGAGCCCGAGCCGAGCGCCACGTCGCCCGAGCTTGCCGCCGCTGTCGCGCCATTGCCCAGCGCGACATTGCCGGCGAGACCGGCGGCGCCCGCGGTGGAGCCGTTGCCCAGCGCGACGGAGCCCTGCCCGATCGCCTTGTTGTTGTTGCCGATGGCGACGGCGCCATTGGCCATATTGGCCGCGGTGGCGGTCGCCGTGCCGTCGCTGTTGGCGATGCTGTTGGCGCCGCCGGTGAAGGCGCCGGTGCCGCTGGCGTAGCTCGGATCGCCGATGGCGACCGCGCCATCGCCAAAGGCGGTGTTGTTCGCACCGATCGAGACGGCTTGGCCGCCGGTCGCCACCGCGTTGGTGCCCATGGCAACCGCGTTGGTGGAACTGGCCGCGGCATTGTTGCCGATGGCGATGGCGCTTGTGGCCGACGCTGCGGCGCCGATGCCGAGCGCGGTGCTGGCGACCCCGCTGGCGTTGGCGCTGACGCCGGCAGCGAGGGAATTGTCTCCCGTCGCCTTGGATCCTGTTCCGTACGAGGAGGCGTTTGTGCCACTCGCAACAGCCTGGCGTCCGGTGGCTGTGGAATTGTCGCCGCTGGCGTTGGTACCGGCGCCTACGGCAACCGATAAAATACCACCGGAATTTGCATTGTTGCCGAGCGCAAGGCCCGAGGTCGCGGTGCTGGCAACGATTGCGCCCGAGCCTATCGCAACAGCACCACCGGCTGCAAGCGCCTGCGCTTGGTTACCCATGGCGACCCCGAAGGCTCCCGATGCAACCGTGCTGGCGCCGACGGCGACCGAGTTAGTTGCCGATGCCGCGGCTGTGACGCCCATCGCTATGGCGGACGTGCCCGTTGCCTTGCTTTGACGCCCGATCGCAGTGGAGTCAACCTGAGACGCCAGTACGTCCGTGCCAATGGCGATGGCGCTTTCCTGAAGGGCGCCCCCTCCCGCAACAGTTCGGTTGCCAAGATTGACGGCATTGATCGCGGTCGCGGTCGCCTGGAAGCCGATGGCGATGGCGTTCTGATTGCTTGCGACGGCGCTATTACCTTGGGCAAGCGAATCCAGCCCGGACGCTGTTGCCCCAAACCCGAGCGCGGTGGCGCGCAGCCCGGTCGCCCGGGTAACGTAGCCGATCGCCGTCGAGTTCAATCCGTCGGCACGCGCGTTCAGGCCAAAGGCGGCCGCGCCTGCGGCTGCAACCGAGTTGACGCCAATCGAGCTTGCTCCGTCCCCGTTGGCATGGGCGTTCCCGCCCAAAGCGAGGGCGTTGACGCCGGTCGCGCCCGCGAACACGCCTATGCCTATGGAATTGAGGCCATTGACACTCATCGCATAGCCGATGGCGATCGTAGCGTCGCCCGTTGCACTGTTTGAGGTGCCCAACGCCGTGCTGTTATTGCCATTCGCCGTGGCGCCGTTACCGATGGCGACGGCGTTGCCGCCTGTCGCGGACCCGCCGCCCGCCTGATATTGCGCCAGGGCCGGCGTTGCAGCCATGCCGATCGCGAAGGCGCCCAGCATCGCGGCCGGCGCCCCGCCGACGCCCAGCGTTCCCAGCCCCAGGCGCTTGCGCCCCATACCCAGCGCGCGATGAGCCATGCGCAAGACCGCCATCAAACGACGGCGAACCGAGCGAGAGCGAGGATCGGCATTCGCGATCCAGTTGCCGGCGAGATGCGCCGCGCGACGCTGCACAACAGGCGAGCCGCTCGAAATCTGATTGTCGGTCATGGTGCCCTCTCCGCTGGCCGGCATGGAATCGTCTGACAATTCCAGTCCACGGCAGGAAGACATGATTCCTGCTTGCCGTATTTCACGAAATTGCTGTCTTGTGAGAAAAGACCCGAGCATATAGGCGGAGGTTAACAGCTCGTTACCTTAGCAACTGCTTTAAAACAAAGTAACCAAGAAACGGTGTGGGCGGCACTTCATCTAATCTTGGCGTTAAGCTTCCCTACCCGCGCCTGCAATGGGGTCACCTGCCGGTATTTCTTCATCACGGTGGTAAAATGGCTCTGGCTTGAAAATCCACTGGAATGAGCGATGTCGGCGATCGTCATGCGGCTGTCGGCAAGCAGCCTTTCGGCGAGGTCCAGCCGCAGGTCGAGAACATATTGATGCGGCGGCACGCCGAACGTCCTGGCAAACGCCCGCACGAAATGAGAAGGCGACAACCCGCACACCGCAGCCATCTCGGCAAGCGCCAGCTTGCGGGTGAAGTTCTCGTGCAGGAAGTCTTGCACCTTGCGTGCGGCGCGGGGAGAAAGCCCGCCTTTTGCAGTGAGCGCCGGCTGCCGCGCCGAATTGATTCGAGAAACTGACCCGGGGAAACCATCATCGCCCGGCATTCTTCGGCCTCCTGATAAGTTCCAGATAAAGTTCAACCCGAGGCCTCCCTGGCCGTTCCCGCGAAAAACAATTCGTGATTGCTCGACGCGGGCCGGCGTCGTCGTGAGGCCCGTTCATGTGAGCGATCCGTCCGGACGGCGAACGATGCGCAGGCTGCATGGGCGCAAGCACGATCCCTGCGGAGTACTCCTTGGCCAGGAATGTCTGCGAGCCGGGCCCGCGAACGGAATAAATTACGCTTCCTTGCGCTGTGGCCCCGTGGGGACCTGCGCTTTCAGGAATGATGTCCAGGACGTATCGAGCTGCTCGCTCCCGGTCGATGCCTCGGGAAATGCCGCTTTCCCGTGCCTCGTCCGCATTTTTCATTGGCACTGCCTCAGCCGTCTCGACGACGCCTCACATCCCCTTCCCGGCCCCGAAGACAGCGTAACGCAGCCATCTTCGCTTGGGAAGAACTCCCACGTGCAAAGAAAAATCTTTATTCGAGAAAAGAAACAAGGAATGGCGGCGAATGGGAGTTGCCGAGCGTTTCATTTTCGCTCGGCGCGAGGTCTTCGCCATCCAGGAGTTCGCCAATCGGTGCTGACACGCCCGGTCGCGCGATTCTGTGTTCTCGTCAACCGCTGACGGCAGGTGCCTGGCGCAGCCTGCGCTGATTGATGGCTTGCCCGCGAGGTCGAGCATGGGAGCCGCCGTTCGGAGCCGGTGATTGGTAGTCCGCTGCTACAGATCACCGCGCCGGTTCTCGTACAGATCCCAGGCGAGTTCCACGAAAGCCAGAAGAACATCGTCCCGCTTCCAGCCGGCCGCCACCGCGGCCTGCACGATCTCATTGACGAGAGGCAGCAACTGGTCCTGGCAATCGGCCGGCGCATCGCCGTCGCCCACTGGTGGCCCCTCGAAGTTGAACGTCATCATTCGGCGCCCCCCTCGCCATCAACCGAAGTGTTACATCGCTAATTTCATTCCCTCTGATATACAATGGATGCGGTACCAAAGTACAGGAAGCCTCGATGACCAAAGCAGCGCGGGACGACGCCGGATCGCACCGGCTCTATGCTTTCCCACGCGGTGAGGCTGGGCTCTCTCAGGTGGAATTTATCGCAGGTTGACCGAGCCAACGGCTCAATCCTCAAACGAACGTTCCCACCAGCTGGAGAGCCACGCTTGGCGGCCGAGGCTCTCGCGACCAGCGGCGGCCTGCCGTGCTCGCGACGGCGAGACCGTCAACGCCGCGGTCCGCGCCGATATCGACGCCGCTTTCAGCGTCCTGGTTGGCCTGCTCAAATAACCGTGCGCCGCCGTTCTCGCACATGCAGAGACGTGGATACGGCCGGCTGCATTGCCTTATGCGGGCGCTCGCTGGATAGTCCCGGCAATGTTCGAGACCCTGGCGATTCACTGGCCCCAAATACTGGCGATCATCTCGGTGGTGATGGCAACCATCGGCATTGCCCATGCTGTCATGACCAAGGAGGACGTCCGCGCCGCCACCGGCTGGGTCGGCATCATGGTGCTGTCGCCGATCCTCGGCGTGCTGATCTATGCCGTGGCCGGCATCAACCGCATCCGCCGCGCCACGATCAGCGCCCAGCGCCCGCTCGCCGATGGCCTGGTGTCGGCCAAGCATGAACGCGACGTCGCCCTCGAAGAGGCGTTGATCATCGAGCGCTATGGACAGCGGTTCACTGGCCTCAGGACGTTGGGCGACAGGGTGGCGCGGCGAACGCTCAACCCGGGAAATGCAATCGAGGTGCTGGAAAGCGGCGACGAGGCCTACCCGGCCATGTGCGCGGCGATCGACGGGGCCGAGCGCAGCGTCCTGCTCGAGACCTATATTTTCGACAACGACGCCGTCGGCCTGCTTTTCGTCGAAGCGCTGGCCGGCGCCGTCCAGCGCGGCGTCACTGTCCGTGTGCTGATCGATGCCGTCGGCGCACGATACTCCGTCCCCAGCATCCTGGGGCATCTGCGCCGCGCCAACATCACGGCGGATGTCTTCAACGGCAACATCGTCATGGGCCTGCGCCTGCCCTATGCCAACCTGCGGACCCACCGCAAGATCCTGGTGGTCGACGGCACGGTTGCCTTTACCGGCGGCATGAACATCCGCAAGGGTTTTTCGGCGGAGTTCGCCGGGTCGAAAAGCGCCAGGGATACGCATTTCCAGGTCACCGGCCCCGTTGTTGCCGATCTCTTCTCCGTCGCCGCCGAGGACTGGCGATTTGCCACCAAGGAGGCGCTGAAGGGCGATGCCTGGCGGATTACACCGGTTTCGCCACCCGCCGGCCAGCCGATGCTGGTGCGTGCGGTCGCGTCCGGACCGGATGCGAGCAACGAAACCAACCACAAACTGCTGATCGGCGCCTTCTCGGTCGCGCGCAAGTCGATACGGCTGATGTCGCCCTATTTCCTGCCGGACCGGGAATTGATCAGTGCCCTGATCACCGCGGCCAGGCGCGGCGTCGAGATCGATGTCGTGGTGCCGGCGGTGAACAACCTCTTCCTTGTCGATCGCGCCATGACCGCGCAATTCGACCAGATCCTGAAGAATTATTGCCGCATATGGCGCACGGAAGGGCCCTTCGACCATTCCAAGCTGCTTTCGATCGACGGCGTGTGGGCCTATGTCGGGTCCTCCAACCTCGATGCCCGCTCGCTGCGGCTCAACTTCGAGATCGACCTTGAGGTCCTCGATGCGGCTTTTGCAACCGAGATCGAGACCCGGATCGGATCGGCGATCGAAACGGCCGTCCCAGTCACGCTGGCCGCCTTGCGGGCGCGTCCGTTCATCATCCGGCTGTTCGATCGCATGCTCTGGCTGGGATCGCCCTATCTCTAGGAGAAACTATCTCCGGGAAAAACCTGTCTTTAAGAAAACGACGTGTTTACCGGATAGGGTGTCGCCAACCATGGAACATCGGCTGAAAGACTCTATTTCTAGGTGCATGGTGAGAACAGCAAGGACGATCGGCGCGCGATGCGAATGAACGGGCGCAGCCTGCCGGCCAATATGCTCCTGTCCATTCGCGACCGGCGGATGCGCAAGGCCAACGCCTTCTCGGCGAAGAAGGACGGCGTCACCGGGACGCTGGTCGCCTCCTACAACGTCCACAAATGCATCGGCGTCGACCGCAAGTTCGATCCCGACCGCACCAGCCGCGTCATCCGGGAGATCGCCCCCGACGTGATCGCCCTGCAGGAGGCCGACAATCGTTTCGGCGACCGTGACGGGCTTCTCGACCTGCACCGTCTAGAACTCGAAACCGGCCTCGTGCCGGTGCCCATTTCAGCAACGGGCAAAGGCCATGGCTGGCACGGCAATGTCCTGCTGTTCAAAAGGGGCGTCGTTCGCGACGTGCATCAGATCAGGCTCCCGGGTCTCGAACCGCGCGGCGCGGTGGTCGCGGAAATCGATCTCGACGGAAATCGGTCCTTGCGCATCATCGCGGCCCATCTGGGCCTGCTGCGCCGCTCCCGCTCGCAGCAGGCCCAGGTCGTGCTGGATATCATGAACAGTCCCGACGAGAAGCCGACGCTCCTGCTCGGCGACCTGAACGAATGGCGGCTCGGCAACCGCTCCGCGCTGAACACGCTGCACGCGAGCTTCGGCCCGCAGCCCCCTGCCGTTCCCACCTTCCCGTCCAATCTGCCGCTGCTGGCGCTCGACCGGATCATGGCCAACCGGCACGGCATGATCGGGACCATCGAAGCGCATGACACACCGTTGTCGCGCGTGGCCTCCGACCATCTGCCGCTGACCGCCTTCGTCCACTTGTAATATGCGGCCGATAACGGCTTGATATCGCCAGCGTCGCAAAGCGTGTGGATTTGAGCGGAACACCCGGTTGTTCCGCGAGTTTATGTGTGTTGAACATGCAGGAGGACAGAATGAAAAAGTTGATTTTGGCTTCGGTGCTGGCGTTTGCCGCGACAGCTGCGGCGATTGCGCCCACGCAGGCTGCCAGCGTGACTATCCAGTCCGACGACGGCAACCAGTATTCCTCGGACGAAGATTCCGGAATCGTAGTGCGCCGTCATCATGAGCGCCGCTACGACAACGAGTATGATGGCGACCAGAGCGTCCAGTATGACAATGACGGCTACCGCTGGCGTCACCACCGCCATCACCGCTGCCACATCGAGACGGTCGTGCATTGGCGCCACCACCACAGGGTGGTCGAAGACGTTCGCGTCTGCGGCTGATCAACGTCTCCTGCCAAGCCGATACTTTTCGCCACCAGGCATTCTGGGCATAGCCACCGACCTTCCAAGGTCGGTGGCTATGCTGCATTGCACAAATTTGCGGCCTTGCTCATAATGCGGGCATGGTCCGAACTTCCCTCGCCGTCCTGGTGATCGACGAAAACCGCATCCGCGCTTCGATAATCGAAGCCGGATTGCGCGAGGCGGGTCATCAGCGGGTCACCGTCATCCATGACGTCTCGGGCATTGCGCGCCGCATTGCCGAGATCGAACCCGACGTCATCGTCATCGACCTTGGAAATCCCAACCGCGACATGCTGGAAAACATGTTCCAGCTGTCGCGGGCCGTAAAGCGCCCGATCGCCATGTTCGTCGATCGCTCGGATCAGGCCTCGATCGAGGCCGCGGTCGATGCCGGCGTTTCGGCCTATGTCGTCGACGGGTTGAGGCAGGAGCGCGTCAAGCCGATCCTCGACATGGCGGTGAGCCGCTTCAACGCTTTCTCGCGCATGGCACGTGAACTGGAAGAGGCGCGCAGCGAACTCGAGAGCCGCAAGGTGATCGACCGCGCCAAGGGCATCTTGATGAAGTCGCGCGGCCTGACCGAAGAGGCCGCCTACACGCTGCTGCGCAAGACCGCGATGAACCAGAACCGCAAGATCGGCGACATCGCCCAAAGCCTGGTGACTGCCGCCGGGCTTCTCGGACCGGCGGAGGACGAATGAGCATGGGCGCCGAGCACCAGATCACCGCCGGCTTCATGCCGCTTTTCGATAGCGCCGTGCTGGTCGCGGCCGGCGAACTGGGCTTTGCCGCGCGCGAAGGCATCGATCTCACCCTGCACCGCGAGACCTCCTGGGCCAACATCCGCGACCGCATCGCCATCGGCCATTTCGACCTCGCGCACATGCTCGGACCGATGCCGCTCGCCTGCAATCTGGGCCTCACTCCGCTCGCCTCCGAGACCATCGTGCCCTTTTCGCTGGGGCTCGGCGGCAACTGCGTTACCATCTCCAACGCCGTCTGGGCCGGCATGGCGGCGCACGGTGCCGTACCCGATCTCGATCCGGCCCGTGCCGGCGCGGCACTTGGCGCCTTCATCCGCGAGCGGGCCGACGCCGGCCGCGACCCACTGCGTTTCGCCGTCGTGCATCCGCATTCCGGGCACAATTACGAACTGCGCTACTGGCTTGCCGCCTGCGGCGTCGATCCATCGCGCGAGATCGAGATCGTCATCGTGCCGCCGCCCTTCATGGCCGACGCGCTGGCCGCCGGCCGCATCGACGGCTATTGCGTCGGCGAGCCCTGGAACAGCGCCGCGGTGGCGGCCGGCACCGGCCATATCGTCACCGTCAAGGCGCAGATATGGCGCAACAGCCCGGAGAAGGTGATTGGCGTGCGCAAGGCCTGGGCCGAACAGGTCCCAGAGGCGCTGGCGGCCCTCTTGCGCGCATTGCATCACTCGGCGCGCTGGTGCCAGGATCCGGCGAACCGCGACGAATTGGCCGCGGTGATGGCGCAGCGTGGCTTTCTTGGGCTGCCGCCGGCCGTCCAGATGCCGATCCTGACCGGCCATCTCCGGCTGGGCGGCGGGGCGGAGCTGGACATCGACGACTTCTTCGTGCCGTTCGACAAGGCCGCCAACTTTCCCTGGAAAAGCCATTCGCTGTGGTTCTACACGCAGATGGTCCGCTGGGGCCACGTCGCGCACACGCCCGACAATCTCGCCGTCGCCCGCGACTGCTACCGCCCAGATCTCTACCGCTCGGCGCTGAAGCCACTCGGGGTGGCGCTGCCCGGCGCCAATGCCAAGGTCGAAGGCGCACTCAAGGCCGCGACCGCGGTAGGCGCGACGGGAGCCGGTCTCATGCTCGGACCGGACGGTTTCTTCGATGGCCAGATCTTCGATCCAGACGAGATCGACGCCTATATCGAGAGGGAAAAATCAGCCATCGGGGAAGCCTGATCATTTTAGCGCCATGCTTGTGCATTGCACAAAAATTATGCGCTCGAAAGGTGAGCTGACCAATGTTTGACCTCAGTCGCGACGGATCGGGTCGCCGCATAATGCTCCCATCATCTTGAATCCATTTGAATTTTTCGGCCAGAGGTAAACTGGCACGGTTCCTGCTTTGAAATAAATGAGCCCTTCACGGGCAATGGAACAGGCGTCCAATGGCGGGCGCCATAGGCAAAGCTGCCGCTCAGGTCACTGCGCAATCCCCCAGGGATGCGCGAAGCCTGGCCGGTGGCTTTTTTGTTTTTGGCCGAACACGCAATCGACGGCGCTTCCAACGCGCCCAACCGGAGACGACGATGACAAAACGGATCGGAACTGGCACGTCCCTCAAGGATTTCACCCGCCGCGATTTTCTGGCCAGCAGCGCGCTGACGGCAGGACTGTTCCTCGCCGCAAAGACATTGTTTCCCGCCGGCGCTCATGCCGAAGGCAAAGGTCCCGAAGTAACCGGCGCCAAGCTCGGCTTCATTGCGCTGACCGATGCCGCGCCCCTGATCATCGCCAAGGAGAAGGGCCTGTTCGCGAAATTCGGCATGCCTGATGTCGAGGTGCTCAAGCAGGCCTCCTGGGGCGCGACGCGGGACAATCTGATGCTCGGCGGCGAAGCCAACGGCATCGACGGCGCCCACATCCTGACGCCGATGCCTTACCTCATGCACACCGGCAAGGTGACGCAGAACAACCAGCCGCTGCCGATGGCGATCGTCGCCCGCCTCAACTACGACTGCCAGGGCATTTCGGTCGCACAGGAATATGCCGCGACCGGCGTCGGCCTCGATGCCGCCAAGCTGAAGGACGCCTTCGCCGCCAAGAAGGCCGAGGGCAAGGAGGTCAAGGCCGCCATGACCTTCCCGGGCGGCACCCATGATCTGTGGCTGCGCTACTGGCTGGCGGCCGGCGGCATCAACCCGGACAAGGACGTCTCGACCATCGTCGTGCCACCGCCGCAGATGGTGGCCAACATGAAGGTCGGCAATATGGACGTGTTCTGCGTCGGCGAGCCGTGGAACGAACAGCTTGTCCACCAGGGCGTCGGCTTCACCGCCGCCACGACCGGCGAACTCTGGAAGGGCCATCCGGAAAAGGCGCTCGGCCTGCGCGCCGCCTTCATAGAAAAATATCCCAACGCCACCAAGGCGATCGCCATGGCGGTGATGGCGGCACAGCAATGGTGCGACGCCAAGGAAAACAAGGACGAGATGGCCGCCATCATCGGCAAGCGGCAATGGATGAATGTGCCCGTCGCCGACATTATCGGCCGCCTCAAGGGCGACATCAACTACGGCAATGGCCGGGTCGCCAGCGCCACCGACCTCTACATGAAATTCTGGAAGGGCGGCGTCTCCTACCCGTTCAAGAGCCACGACAGCTGGTTCCTCGCCGAAAACATCCGCTGGGGCAAGTTCGCGCCGACCACCGACATCAAGGCGCTGGTCGACCAGGTCAACCGCGAGGATATCTGGCGGGAGGCGGCCAAGGAACTCGGTGTCGCCGCGAGCGACATCCCGGCCTCGTCCTCGCGCGGCGTCGAGACCTTCTTCGACGGCAAGACTTTCGATCCGGCCAACCCCTCGGCCTATCTCGACAGCCTGACCATCAAGGCATCGGCTTAGTCAGGCCGTTTGTGCCCCAACGCAAACGGCGCCATCGCCGTTTGGCGCTCAGTACCGCACCAGCACGCCACGGAGTATCCCTAGGACATGTCCATCCAAGCCGTCGAGGACACCAAGGTGAAAGCATTCCCGGCCAAGCCAGCCGAGGTGGTCGCCTTCACCGCCAAAGCGCGGCGCCGTATCGATCCGGTGGCGGTCGCCACCAGGGTGGCCAGCGCTCTCGTCCCGCCCGCCATCGTCATCGCCCTCCTGCTTGTCGTCTGGCAGGTCGCCTGCTCGTCGCCGACGGCAAGCCTGCCGCCGCCGAGCCAGGTGTGGAACGAGGCCTATGACCTGATCGCGCATCCATTCTTCGACAACGGCCCGCAGGATATCGGTCTTGCCTGGCGGGTGCTGATCTCGCTCCAGCGCGTCGCCATCGGCTTCGGCATGGCGGCGGTCGTCGGTGTGGCGCTCGGCGCGCTGGTCGGCCAGTCGATCTGGGCGATGCGCGGCCTCGATCCAGTGTTCCAGATCCTGCGCACCGTGCCGCCGCTCGCCTGGCTGCCGCTGTCGCTCGCCGCCTTCCGCGACTCCAACCCGTCGGCTCTGTTCGTGATCTTCATCACTTCTATCTGGCCGGTCATCATCAACACCGCCGTCGGCGTGCGCAACATCCCGCAGGACTATCGCAATGTCGCCCGCATCCTGCGGCTGAACCAACTCGAATTCTTCATCAAGATCATGGTGCCGGCCGCTGCGCCTTACATCTTCACCGGCCTGCGCATCGGCATCGGCCTGTCCTGGCTCGCCATCGTCGCGGCCGAAATGCTGACCGGCGGCGTCGGCATCGGCTTCTTCATCTGGGACGCGTGGAATTCGTCACGGCTGCCCGACATCATCGTCGCGCTCGCCTATATCGGCGTCACCGGCTTCTGCCTCGACCGCCTGGTCGCGGCGGTCGGCGCCTTTGTCACCCGCGGTACGACGGCAAAGTGAGGAGAGCGCCATGACCGCCTATCTCAAGCTCGACCATATCGACAAATCCTTCGCTCGTGGCAGCCAGGTCAGCGATGTGCTGAGGGACATCAGGCTGACCATCGACAAGGGCGAATTCGTCTCCATCATCGGCCATTCCGGTTGCGGCAAGTCGACCTTGCTCAACCTGATCGCCGGCTTGACCAAGGTTTCCGCCGGCGCGGTGTTGCTGGAGGACAAGGAGGTCGACAGCCCCGGCCCCGAGCGCGCCGTTGTGTTCCAGAACCACTCGCTGCTGCCGTGGCTGACCGTCTACGAGAACATCAATCTGGCGGTGTCGAAAGTCTTCGGCCGCTCGAAGAGCAAGGCCGAGCGGCATGACTGGATCATGCGCAATCTCGACCTCGTGCAGATGGCGCATGCGAGCGACAGGCGGCCGGCCGAAATCTCCGGCGGCATGAAACAGCGCGTCGGCATTGCTCGCGCGCTCGCCATGGAACCCAAGATCCTGCTGCTCGACGAGCCGTTTGGCGCGCTCGACGCCTTGACCCGCGCCCATCTGCAGGACGCTGTGATGGACATCCATTCCAGGCTGGGTTCGACGACGATCATGATCACCCATGACGTCGACGAGGCGGTGCTGCTGTCCAACCGCATCGTCATGATGACCAACGGCCCGGCGGCGACCGTCGGCGAGGTGCTGCCCGTGCCGCTGGCGCGGCCGCGCCGACGCATCGAACTTGCCTCCGACCGGACCTTCCTGCGTTGCCGCGAGGCGGTGCTGAAGTTCCTCTACGAACGCCACCGCTTCGTCGAAGCCGCGGAGTAACGCCATGACCGAAAAACTCGTCATCATCGGCAACGGCATGGCGCCCGGGCGCATGCTGGAGCATCTGCTGGAACAGGCGCCGGGCCGCTACGCCGTCACCATCTTCAACGCCGAGCCCAGGGTCAATTACGACCGCATCATGCTGTCGCCGGTGCTCTCCGGCGAGAAGGCCTATGAGGAAATCATCATCCATGGGGACGGCTGGTACATCGCCAATGACATCACCCTCTACAAGGGCCACAAGATCATGGCCATCGACCGGCAAGCGAAGACCGTCACCTCCGACCACGGCGTCACCGAGCCTTACGACAAGCTTGTCATCGCCACCGGCTCGGTGCCGTTCATCATCCCGGTGCCCGGCCACAATCTGCCGGGCGTGCTGACCTATCGCGATCTCGACGACGTTCAGGCGATGATGCTCGCCGCCCAGTCGCGCGCCAAGGCCGTCGTCATCGGCGGCGGCCTGCTCGGATTGGAGGCGGCGGCCGGCCTCAACGCGCAAGGCATGGATGTCACCGTGCTGCACGTCATGCCGACGCTGATGGAGCGCCAGCTCGATCCGGCCGCCGGCTACCTCCTGCAGCGCGCGGTGGAGCAGCGCGGCATCAAGGTCGTCACCAAGGCCAACACGCAGGCAATCACCGGCAATGGCAAGGTCGAGCGGGTGGAACTCGCCGACGGCACAATCATCCCGGCGACGCTGGTGGTCATGGCGGTAGGCATCCGGCCGAACGCGGCACTGGCCAAGGATGCAGGCATTGCCGTCAACAGAGGCATCGTCGTCGATGCCGGGATGCGCAGCAACGACCCGGATATCTACGCACTCGGCGAATGCGCCGAGGTGGGCGGCATGGTCTACGGGCTGGTGGCGCCGCTCTATGAGATGGCGCGTGTCGCCGCTCATCAGCTTGCCGGCGACGAGACCGCCGCCTTCGTCCACATGGACACGCCGACCAAGCTGAAAGTCACCGGCATCGACCTCTTCTCGCTCGGCGACTTCGCCGATGGCGACGACCGCCAGGAGATCGTGCTGCGCGACGCCTCGGCCGGCGTCTACAAGCGGCTGGTGCTCAGGGATGACCGCATCATCGGCACCGTGCTCTATGGCGAGACATCGGACGGCGCCTGGTTCAACGACCTGAAGAAGAAACAGACCGACATATCGCAGATGCGCGATACGTTGATCTTCGGCCAGTCCTACCAGGGGGGTGCCCCGCTGGACCCTATGGCGGCCGTTGCAGCCTTGCCGGATGATGCGGAAATCTGCGGCTGCAACGGCGTCTGCAAGGGCAAGATCACGGGCGCGATCACGGGCAAGGGCCTGACTTCGCTCGACGACGTGCGCGCCCACACCAAGGCGTCGGCGTCTTGCGGCTCCTGCACCGGGCTGGTCGAAAAGCTGATGGTGCTGACCCTTGGCGACACCTACAACCCGGCCGCCGTGCAGCCCATGTGCTCCTGCACCGTTTTCGGCCATGACGACGTGCGCAGGCTGATCAAGGCCAAGGGACTGAAGACCATTCCGGCGGTCATGCAGGAGCTGGAGTGGAAGACCTCCTGCGGCTGCGCCAAATGCCGGCCGGCCCTTAACTACTATCTCGTCTGCGACTGGCCGGACGAGTATGCCGACGACTACCAGTCGCGCTTCATCAACGAGCGCGTCCACGCCAACATCCAGAAGGACGGCACCTATTCGGTGGTGCCGCGCATGTGGGGCGGCGTCACCAATGCGGCAGAACTGCGCGCCATCGCCGACGTCGTCGACAAATTCGAAATTCCGATGGTCAAGGTCACCGGCGGCCAGCGCATCGACATGCTGGGCATCCGCAAGGAGGACCTGCCGGCGGTGTGGGCCGATCTCGGCCAGGCCGGCTTCGTCTCGGGCCATGCCTATGCCAAGGGGCTGCGCACGGTGAAGACCTGCGTCGGCTCGGACTGGTGCCGCTTCGGCACGCAGGATTCGACAGGTCTCGGCATCCGCATCGAGAAGTTCATGTGGGGCTCGTGGACGCCGGCCAAGGTCAAGATGGCGGTGTCGGGCTGCCCGAGGAATTGCGCCGAGGCGACCTGCAAGGACGTCGGCGTCATCTGCGTCGATAGCGGTTACGAGATCCATTTCGCCGGCGCCGCCGGGCTCGACATCAAGGGCACGGAAGTGCTCGGCCTGGTCAGGACCGAGGACGAGGCGTTGGAGCATATCGTGGCGCTGACGCAGATGTATCGCGAGCAGGGCCGCTATCTCGAACGCATCTACAAATGGGCCAAGCGCATCGGCATCGCCGAGATCAAGCGCCAGATCATGGACGATGGCGAGAAGCGCAAGGCCTATTACGACCGCTTCATCTTTTCGCAGAAGTTCGCCCAGGTCGATCCATGGTCCGAGCGCGTGTCCGGCAAGGACAAGCACGAATTCCGGCCGATGGCGTCGGTCGGGTTTGCGCAGGCGGCGGAGTGATGGCGATGTCAGCGCGAGGCACCCCCCTCTGGCCTACCGGCCATCTCCCCCGCAAGGGGGGAGATCGGATGTCATATCTGCTTTCGCCAATCTCCAGCGCTGAAGAAAATGCGCCTGCGCTCAAGCTGCCAATCTCCCCCCTTGCGGGGGGTGAGGCGTGGTCCGCGAAGCGGACGGAAAGCCAATTGCTTGGCTTTTCGAACGACGAACGCCAGGAGCGACAGCGAAGGGCCGGGTCCGGCAGGACAGAGGGGGGCGCCTTGGCGCAATCCTATCAAGCAAAGGCACACCTATGACCTGGACATCGATCGGCACCCTCTCCGACATTCCCCGCCGTGGCGCGCGCTGTGTCGCCACCCCGCAAGGCAAGATCGCTGTCTTTCGCACCGCCGAGGATCAGGTTTTCGCTATTGACGACCATTGCCCGCACAGGGGCGGACCGCTGAGCCAGGGCATTGTCCATGGCGCGGCCGTGACGTGCCCTCTGCACAATTGGGTCATCTCGCTTGAGACAGGCAAGGCGCTTGGCGCCGACGAAGGCGCCGTGCGCACGATTCCCGTGAAGCGGGAGGGCGAGCACCTGTTCGTCGCGCTGGAAGCGCTGGCCAGCCGGGCGGCCTGAACCATGGAGATTGACGCAGCGCGCGAGGTGAGGACCACCTGCCCCTATTGCGGGGTCGGCTGCGGCGTGCTGGCGAAGATCGCCGCGGACGGGCAGGTGTCTGTCCGCGGCGATCCCGATCATCCCGCGAATTTCGGCCGGCTCTGTTCCAAGGGCTCCGCACTGGCCGAGACGATCGACCTCGACGGCCGGCTGCTCCATCCACAAATCCACGACCGCCCGGCCGGCTGGAACGAGGCGCTCGACATCGTCGCCTCGACCTTCCGGCACACCATCGCCGAACATGGCCCCGACGCGGTCGCCTTCTACGTCTCCGGCCAGTTGCTGACCGAGGATTACTATCTCGCCAACAAGCTGATGAAGGGGTTCGTCGGTTCGGCCAACATCGACACCAATTCGCGGCTCTGCATGGCTTCGTCGGTTGCCGGCCACCGCCGCGCGTTTGGTTCGGACACCGTGCCGGGAACCTACGAGGATCTGGAACTGGCCGACCTGATCGTGCTGGTAGGCTCCAATCTCGCCTGGTGCCATCCCGTGCTCTATCAGCGCATCGCGGCTGCCCGGGAAAAGCGGCCCGAGATGAAGGTAGTGCTCGTCGATCCGCGCCGTACCATGACATCTGACATCGCAGACATGCATCTGGCGATCGCGCCGGATGGCGACGTCGCCCTGTTCACCGGCCTGCTCGCCTGGCTCGGCCAGCACAATGCGCTCGAGCGTGCCTATATCACGGCGCATACGGCCGGATTCGGACAAGCCCTGTTCGCCGCCTCGACGCTCGACCTTGCCGGCGTCGCTGCCGCCACGGGCCTCAGCGAAGACCAACTTAGCCGTTTCTACAGCCTGTTCGCCAGGACGGAAAAGACCGTCACCGTCTACAGCCAGGGCGTCAACCAGTCGTCCCAGGGCACCGACAAGGTCAACGCCATCATCAACTGCCATCTCGCCACCGGCCGCATCGGAAAAGCGGGCGCCGGCCCTTTCTCGGTCACCGGCCAGCCCAACGCCATGGGCGGCCGCGAGGTCGGCGGCATGGCCAACATGCTCGCCGCCCACATGGATATCGAAAACCCCGGGCATCGCGAACGCGTGCAGCGCTTCTGGAAGGCGCCGGCGATTGCCGGGGAGCCCGGTCTCAAGGCGGTCGAGATGTTCAAGGCGGTGGCCGATGGGCGCATCAAGGCGTTGTGGATCATGGCCACCAACCCGGTCGATTCCATGCCGGATGCAGGGGCAGTCGAGGCGGCGATCAAGGCCTGCCCGTTCGTCGTGGTGTCGGACGTGCTGGCCGAGACCGACACGGTCCGCCACGCCCATGTCCGGCTGCCGGCCACGGCCTGGGGCGAGAAGGACGGCACCGTCACCAATTCCGAGCGCCGCATCTCGCGCCAGCGGCCGTTTTTGGCCGCCCCCGGCGAGGCGCGGCCCGACTGGTGGATCATTGCGGAAGTGGCAAGGCGGATGGGCTTTGGCGAGGCGTTCGCGCATGAGAGCCCAGTGGAGATCTTTGCCGAGCACGCCGCGCTGTCGGGGTTCGAAAATGATGGCGAGCGGGATTTCGACATCAGCGCTTATGCTGCGATCGATGTTGAGGATTACGAAGGATTGGCTCCGTTCCATTGGCCGGCGCCGAGCCCAGGCACCCCCCTCTGGCCTGCCGGCAGGCCAGAGGGGGGTGCTCAAGCTCGGCTTCAATCAGAGGGGGGTGCTCAGGCTGGAACTCGCCCAGAGGGGGCCAGTTCGATCGAACGCCAACCAACCCGTTTCTTCGCCGACGGCAACTTCTACACGCCCGACCGCAAGGCCCGCTTCATCGCTCTGCGTCCAACCGTCGAAACCCGCATCACCGCCGCCTTCCCGCTCGTCCTCAACACCGGCCGGATCCGCGACCACTGGCACACCATGACGCGCACCGGCAAAAGCCCGCGCCTGTCCCAGCACATCGCCGAGCCCTTCGTCGAAATCCACCCCGAGGATGCACAGCTTTACGGCATTGGCGACGCTGACATCGCGCGCGTCTCTACTCCGCGCGGCGATGTGCTGGTCCGCGTGCTGGTGACCACGCGCCAGCGCCCGGGCAGCCTGTTCGCGCCGATGCACTGGACCGACCAGTTCGCCGCCAGGGGCCGGCTCGACACGCTCACGGCATCGCTTACCGATCCCGTGTCGGGGCAGCCGGCGCTAAAGCATGTCGCCGCTCGCATCGAGAAATTCACCGCTGGGGCCTTTGGCTTTGCCGTGACACGCAAAAGGCCCGTGACGATGGCCGCCGACTACTGGGCGACCGCCAGATGCCGGGGCGGCTGGCGGGTCGAACTGGCCTTTGCCAATGACGATATCGACTGGACGGCCTTCGCCGGCTCTCTCTTCGATGCCGCGGATGCCGAAATGCTCGCCTATCACGACCGCGAGGCCGGCCAGCACCGCATCGCCGCCTTCCAAGGCGAGCATCTGGCGGGTGCCTTGTTCATCGCACCCGGTCCGGTCGCGGTGTCGCGCGGCTGGGCCGCCGAGCAGCTCGGCGAGGTCCATGCCAGCCAGCGCGAACGCTTCAGGATCGTCGCCGGCCGTGCCGGTGCCGAGCGGCCCGATGCCGGCGCGACCGTCTGTTCCTGTTTCAACATCGGGGTGAACCAGATTACCGCGGCCGTGGCGGCCGGCTGCAACAGTGTCGAAGCCATCGGCGCCACGCTGAAGGCAGGTACCAATTGCGGTTCCTGCCGGTCGGAAATCCGCACGATCATCCAGGCCCGTCGGGTTCAGGCGGCCGAGTGAAGGTGTCCGTCCCACCTGGCAAAGTGGCACGGCCTTGCGAAATCGGCGGAACCCGCAAGAGCTTCAACCTGTCCAACGGTTAATTCGACTTGGCTGGGACTCATTTGGTTGATGGAGGTGAAAGATGCCGCCATGGACCAGCAACTGGAAACGCCTTGACGACCGTTGCGCCACGCTGCGGCTGGATCTCGCCGTTCGGCTAACGATTACGGAAGGGGTTCTCAAGCATAGCAAACGAGACGATAACCGTTGCCGTGGATCTGTGTCTCGGCTGGCCCTGTTCTTCGTAGTTGGTACGTCTGGACACAGATGTCGAAGACTGGAAAATGGGGAACGCAATCTCGCCATGCGAGTTGATTCAAGGCATCGGGAGATCATCGCTGAATCTGCAAGACATAGCCGGCCATCCAGCCTTGCACCGCTACGTTCAGGAACAGTCGCAGTCCCTGATCCGCATCTATGAGGAAAGCCCGCGGCTGGCTTCGATCTTTGCCACGCAGCAGCGCTGGCTGTTGGGCCATGTCGGCCTTGCCATGCACTTCAGGCGCGACCCGAACGACCGCCGCAAGGACCTGACCGTATCGCGTTTCATCGAGGTCGTGCACAAGAACGCGGTTGCCAGCCGCAACACGGCGGACGCCTTCATCAAGGAGATGCTGCACTACAACATCGCCGAGTATGTGGCGGGTGGGGACGGCCGCACGCATCCCCTGCAACCGACGGCGGCGACGATTGAGCGATTCACCGGCTGGGTAACAGCCCATCTGCGCACGCTCGACCATATCGATGGCGGCAACCGGCTGGCCAGGTTCCTGGAGCGGCCCGACATGCTTGCCACGCTGCAGCCGCTGGTGGCTGACGGCTTGCTAGCCTCAAAGCCGGTGCGCGAACCCAACCAGACCTTTTCCCTTTTCATCTGGCTCAACAATGGCGGCATCGTCATGGACTGGCTGATGTCGGGCATCAACCCCGACCATGCCGGGCTGGAGCGAATTCCGACCGGCGTGGTTTCGATCGGCGACTTCGCCAAATGGCTCAAGCTGTCGCGGACCCATCTCAGCCGTAAACTGCGCACGGCGGAGGAACTCGGCAGCATTGGCTGGCTTGGTCAGCGCGGCAATTCGGTGATGTGGGTGTCGCACGGATTCTACGAGGAATACATGATCGTCCAGGCCGCCAAGCTGGCCGTCGTCGACAGCGCCTTTGCAGCGTGTTTTTCCACCGACCGCCGAGTCCCGTCACCTCCCAGCTTGTGAAGGTGATGCAGGCTTATTTAAAGCGTCGATCGCGCGGGCGCGGCGCCGGTCAGACTGGTTGCGCCTCTTCGGTATGGCGTGCGCTCCAATGGCGCAGCACGACGGGAACGACGAGCGCCAGGCCGAGCAGCGAGGAATAGAGCTCGGGCGCCACCAGTAGCAGGGCGGCAAATACCAGGAGCACGTTCTCCCATGGGCGCGTTCGCACCAGCAGATAGCGCGACAGGGCGGCCCCGAGGCAGGTGATACCAAGCACGCAGCCGCCAAAGGCCAGGAAGAAATTCGGCCAGGTGAAGTCCTTTGTCACCAGCAGCAGGGACGGCGAGAAGACGAACACGAAAGGAACCAGCGCCTTGCCCAACCCTAACCGGAAGGCGGTGTTGCCTGTCTTGAACGGGTCCGCCCCCGCCATGCCGGCCGCCGCATAGGCGGCCAACGCTACCGGTGGCGTGATGTCGGCCAGCAGGCCGTAATAGAAGACGAAGAAGTGGGCGACGATCGGTTCGGTGCCCAGCATGACCAGCGCGGGTGCCGCGATGGTCACCATGATGATGTAGTTGGCCGTCGTCGGGATGCCGCAGCCCATCAGGATGCAGACCACGCCGGTCATGAGCAGGGTGAACAGCAGCGTCAGGCCCTGAGCCGAGAAGATCGACTCGGGGATGAAGGTGCCGAACAGGAGCGACAACTGGCCCGCCGTCGAGGTGACGATGTAGGATAGCTTGAAGCCGACGCCGGTCAGGGTGACGACACCGACGACGATGCCGACGGTGGCGGCCGCGGCACCGACGGCGAGCGCATATTTGGCGCCGTCGCGCAGGCATACTGCGATGTCGGCAACCGACATGCGACGGCGCGGATTGAGCAAGCCGACGGCGATGCAGAGCGTAATGCCCCAGAAGGCGGCCATGTAGGGCGTGTAGCCCGAGAGCAGGACGCCGATGAGCACGACAAGCGGGATGATCGTCGGCCAGTCCCGCTTCAGCGCCTCGACGACGTCGGGCATCTCGTCCGGCCTGAGCCCCCTGAGGCCGGTGCGCTTGGCCTCGAAATGCACCTGCATGAACACGCCGAAGAAATGCATGAAGGCAGGCACGATGGCGGCCAGAATGATGGTCGTGTAGGGCAGTTCGAGGAATTCGATCATCAGGAAGGCGGCCGCGCCCATGATCGGCGGCGTGACCTGACCGCCGGTCGAGGACGCCGCCTCCACCGCCGCGGCGAAATGTTTCTTGTAGCCGAGCTTGATCATCGCCGGGATGGTCAGCGAGCCGACGGTGACGGTGTTGGCGACCGACGAGCCGGAGATCATGCCGAACAATGCCGAGCCGAAGATCGATACCTTGGCGGGACCGCCGGCGTAGCGGCCGGCGACCCAGGCGGCACAGTCGAGGAAGAGCTGGCCGAGGCCTATGCGGGTTGCGAAGACGCCGAACAGCACGAAATGGAAGACGTAGGTGGCGACGACGCCGAGCGCGACGCCGTAGATTCCCTGCGTCGTCAGATAGAGGTGATCGACAAGCTGGGAAACGGACGCGCCGGGGTGCACCAGAATGCTCGGCATGTACCGCCCAAACAGTGCGTAGGCCATGAAGATGCACGCGATGATCGGCAGCGGGATGCCGACGGAGCGGCGCGTCGCTTCCAGGAGGAGCAGGATCAGGATAACGCCCAACACCACATCGAGCGTCGTGGGGTTGCCGACGCGGAAGGCAAGATCGTCGAGCGGGATCATCGGCACGTGCAGGACGGCCACCACGGCGGCGAGCGCCAGCAGCCAGTCGAAAAGCGGTATGCCAAGCGGCCGCAGGAAGCTGGATTGCGCGGGCTGGTCGTAACCCTTCTTCACCAGCGGGAAGACGAGGAAGATCAGCGCCAGCACCATCGACAGATGGATGCCTCGGTGCAGCATCTCCTGCAGCAATCCGAAGCCGGCGGTGTAGTAGTGAAACAGCGACAGCGCCACCAGGAGGAAGCCGACCAGCCAGCCCGCGGCCTGGGTCAATGGCCGGAATCGGATTTCGGAGTCGAATTTCTCCTCCAGTTCGCGAGCTTTCTCCTCATCGAACTCCATCGCGGAAAGCGTGATTTTGTCATCGTCGCTCATGGCCGGTTCCGTGTCCTGAGTTTCCAGGCAAAAGAGCCGGAAAGCACGCCTCCCGCCTCGCTGTCGTCCATCGGTCCTACGCGCTGGTAGCTCCTACTTCAGGGCGCCGACTTCCTTGTAGAATTTTTCCGCACCGGGATGAAACGGGATGCCAGCGCTGGTGACCGCGTTCTGGAGCGTGATCAGCTTGCCCTTGGCATGGCCGGCCTGCAGCGCCTTCAGGGTCGCGTCGCTGTAAAGCGATTTGACGATCTTGTAGACGAGGTCGTCGGTCTGCTTGGCGCTGGTCACCCATTGCGCGGCGACGGATATGGTCTTGGTCTCGCCGACATTCTTGTAGGTGCCTTCCGGCACAGTGTCGGCGGAGAAGAACTTCTGCTCGGACAGGAGCTTGTCGGCTTCGGGGCCGGTGATTGGAACCAGGGTGATGTTGTTGGTGCTGGCAAGTTCGACGATGGCGCCGGTCGGATAGCCGCCGACGAAGAAATAGGC
Source organism: Mesorhizobium sp. B2-7-3 (assembly GCF_006440715.1). Classification (NCBI taxonomy): domain Bacteria; kingdom Pseudomonadati; phylum Pseudomonadota; class Alphaproteobacteria; order Hyphomicrobiales; family Phyllobacteriaceae; genus Mesorhizobium; species Mesorhizobium sp. B2-7-3. Next base: position 202,868 of record NZ_VFTY01000003.1, on the reverse strand, counting down.
GTCCATGGCGCCATCCTGGAGCCGCTCGCCGGCCGGACCGGGCTTGAGGTATTCGGGCTGCACATCTTTCTCCGTCAGCCCGTATGCGCCGAGCACGAGGCGCGCGTCGACAATGGTCCCTGAGCCCGGCTCGTCGAGGGAAACGCGCTTGCCCTTCAGGTCCGCCACCGTCTTGATGCCAGCATCCGCTCGGGCGACCAGATGGATCGTTTCGGGATAGAGCGTCGCGATGAGGCGCAGGTCATCGGCCTTGGGCTTGCCCTCATAGAGGCCAGTGCCCGAATATGCCCAGTAGGCGACATCGGATTGCGTAAAGCCTGATTCGGATGCGCCCGACTGGATGGCGCTGATGTTGGCGACCGACCCATTGGAGGACGTGGCGGTGGCGACCAGGCCTTCGACGCCGGCCGGGCCCGTTGCCGAGATGGCGTTGGCGATCAGGCCACCCACCGGATAGTAAGTGCCGGACGTTCCACCCGTGCCGATGCGGAAAAAAGCCTGCTGCGCGTGCGCTGGCGAAAGGCCGGCGGCGGCCAAAGCCAAAGCTCCTGTGCCCATGGAAAAGGTGCGGCGGTTGATCGAAACAGTCATAACTACCTCCGAGTCAAAGATCGGCAGGATGTTGCAGCAACCGGAAGGTTGTCAACCTGCGCGTGCTTTTTGGCCGTTTCCAAAGCGCTTCCAGGAAGGGTGTGTTTCCGCCCGGAATCGCGTAAAAACAGGGACTTAATGGATGGCACCCGGCTCCGGGACAACGACCTGCATAATCAGAGGCTTACAGCAGGTCGGGCGAATCCTATTCGCCGCGACATGCCGTAGAGCGGTTTAACCGCGTCGCCGGCGTCACCTGCCTGTTGGCTACAACCAGCCAAACACAAGAACCGTGAAACAAAAAAACCGCCTTGCGGCGGGTCATCGGCGCATGCCGGCACCATGCGGAAAATGGTAGCATAACTGCACTCAGCAATCAACCTCCGGTCGCAAACGGTTCGGGTGTGCAACGACACCCGAACCGGGCCGGCGTTCTCAATCGATGTCGAACGAGACGCCCTGGGCGAGCGGCAGCGCCTTGGAATAATTCACGGTGTTGGTGGCGCGCCGCATATACGCTTTCCACGCATCTGAACCGCTCTCGCGGCCGCCGCCGGTTTCCTTTTCGCCACCGAAAGCGCCCCCGATCTCGGCGCCGGAAGTACCGATATTGACGTTGGCGATGCCGCAATCCGAACCGTCGACACCGAGGAAGCGCTCGGATTCCTGCAGGTCGCGGGTGAAGATCGACGACGACAGGCCAGCGCCGACCGCGTTGTGCTCGTCGAGCACGGCGTCGAAATCGGAATACTTCATCACATAGAGGATCGGCGCGAAGGTTTCTTCCGTCACCGGTGCAACCTGCTTCGGCATTTCGACCAGCGCCGGGTGCACATAATAGGCATCGGGATGGCCGTTCTCGACCCGGCTGCCGCCAGTCACCTTGCCGCCATGCGCGGCCGCCTCCGTCAGCGCCTTCTGCATGGCGTCGAAGGCGGCCTTGTCGATCAGCGGACCGACCAGTGACGAGGTCTCCAGCGGATTGCCGACCGAGACGCTCTGATAAGCCTTCTTCAGCCGCGGCACCAAGGCGTCATAGACGCTGTCATGGACGAACAGGCGGCGCAGCGTCGTGCAGCGCTGGCCGGCGGTGCCCATGGCGCCGAAGGCGATGGCGCGCAGCGCCATGTCGAGATCGGCCGTCGGGCAGACGATGCCGGCATTGTTGCCGCCCAGTTCCAGCACGGCGCGGGCGAAACGCTTGGCCAGGCGCGGACCGACAACCCGGCCCATGCGAGTCGAACCGGTGGCCGAAACCAGCGGCACCCTGGGATGGTCGACCAGGATCTCGCCGACCGCTCGGTCGCCGATCAGAACCGGTGCCAGTCCTTGCGGTGCGTCGGTGCCGAAGCGCTTGACCGCACGCTTGAAGATCGCCTCGCAGGCAAGCGCGGTCAGCGGCGTCTTCTCCGACGGCTTCCATACCACTGCATCGCCGCAAACCAGCGCCAGTGCGGCATTCCACGACCACACCGCGACCGGGAAGTTGAATGCGGAGATGACACCGACGACGCCAAGCGGATGCCAGGTTTCCATCATGCGGTGGCCCGGACGCTCGGTGGCGATGGTCAGGCCGTACAATTGCCGGGACAGACCAACGGCGAAATCGCAGATGTCGATCATCTCCTGCACTTCGCCGAGCCCTTCGGACGGGATCTTGCCGACCTCGATCGACACCAGCCGGCCAAGCTCGGCCTTGTGCGTGCGCAGTTCCTCGCCCAGCAGCCGCACCAGTTCGCCGCGCTTGGGACCCGGCACCAGCCGCCAGGACTGGAACGCCTTGTGGGCCGCATCGATGGTCTTTGCCGCGTCGGCCGGCGAGATCGTCTTCAGCGCCGCGATCCGCTCACCCGTCACCGGACTTCGCACGATCAGGTCGCCGCCGTCAAGCGCCTCCTTGGCCACGCCCAGTTTCGCCAGAAGCTCGGCCGTTTCCTTCGCTATCGTCATTTCTGTCCCTTTCAGAATCCCGCCGCTCATAGGGCGCGGGTCAACGCCTTGCGCCATGCCTTCCCGGCGCCGTCGCGGCTGGAAGGGGCTGTCATGGCGTGCCATTACCTGTTTCAGGGGAGAATCGCCACCCCGGCATGGTCCAAGCCCGGGCTGCACGATTGAGCCAGGCGATGCTCGGGCCGACCGCGTAGGGGCCTAGTTTGCCTTTTTCGCCGGCGTGCGTACGGCGCCGTCCTTGATCAGACGGTCGATATGCATGCGGATATGGGCAGCTTCCGCCGCCGTATTGGCGAGCGCGATGGCGCGGTCGAAGGCAATGCGTGCCTCCTCGCCCCGGTCGAGTTGCATCAACAGCCCGCCCTTGAGGCCGAAGAAATGGAAATAGCCCGAAAGCCTCGGCTCGAGCGGCTCGATCATCGCCAGCGCCGCTTCCGGTCCGCGCACCTTGGCGACCGCGACCGCACGGTTGAGCGTGATTACCGGCGACGGCTGCATCTGCTCGAGCAGGCCGTAGAGCAGGTCGATCTCCACCCAGTCGGTGTCCTCGGCTTTCTCAGCCCGCGCGTGGAGCGCTGCGATCGCCGCCTGGACTTGATAGGGACCTGGCTTGCGATGGCGCAGCGCCTTGTCGACGAGCGCCAGCCCTTCGTCGATCATCTTGCGGCTCCACAGGCTTCGATCCTGGTCCTCGAGCAGCACGATCTCGCCATCATCGTCAAAACGTGCCGGTGCGCGTGCGTGCTGCAGCAGAAGCAGCGCCGTCAGCCCCATGATCTCCGGCTCGGTCTGGAACAGCCGCAGCAGCAGCCGGGCAAGCCGGATCGCTTCCTCGCACAAGGGCGCGCGAGCCGGCGCCTCGCCGCTGTTGGTCGAATAGCCCTCGTTGAAGATCAGGTAGACCATGGACGCGACCGCCGCGAGCCGCTCGGAGCGCTCGACCGCGCCCGGCGTCTCGAACGGCACGCCAGCGTCCGCGATGCGCGCCTTGGCGCGGGTGATGCGCTGCTCCATCGCGCTCTCGCCGACCAGGAAGGCGCGCGCGATCTGCTTGACGGTGAGGCCGGAGACGACGCGCAGCGCCACCGCGATCTGCTGCGTTGCGGGCAAATCAGGGTGACAGCAAATGAACAGCAGCCGCAATATGTCGTCGCGGTAATGCGCTCCGTCCAGCCGCTCGGCGATGTCGCTTTCGGCGTCCTCCAGATCGGAAACCTGGTCCTCTTCCGGCATCGGCGCCTGCTTGGCACGCTTGCGCACAGCGTCGATGCCGCTGTTGCGGCCGACGAAGATCAACCAGGCCGCCGGATCGCGAGGCGGCCCGTTTTGCGGCCAGTTCTTCAGCGCCTTGAGGCAGGCGTCCTGGAAAGCTTCCTCCGCCGTGTCGAGATCGCGGAAATAGCGCAGCAGCGCGCCCATCGCTTGTGGACGGGCAGCGCTGATCGCGGAGCTTATCCAGGCGAGTTCGGTCATGCCGGAACCCTCGTCGGATGGAACACCGATACCGGGCGGATTTCGTAGGAACCGCCGCTTGGGTTGACCTCGGAGAGCTCGCGAGCGAATTCGACGGCCTCGTCGAGGTCGGCGCAATCGAGCGTGTAGAAACCGAGGAACTGTTCCTTGGTCTCGGCGAACGGCCCGTCGATGACCAGCGATTCACCTTTCACTTTCCGCAGCGTCGTTGCCGCCGTCGTCGGCAAAAGCCGCGCCACGGGCCCAAGCCGGCCGGCGTTGGCATACTTCTCCTGAACGCCGAGCAGGTCGGCCATGACCTTGTCGTCCTGTTCCTTGCTCCAGGAACAGACGACATCTTCGGAGGCGTAGCAGAGGATGGCGTAGAGCATGGACGGTCCTTTCTGTAGCAAAGGACGAAACAGTAGGGCCGATGCCGACATGGCGTCGATAAAAAAATCGAGACGCCGCGGATTCAGCGGCCGCCGATTGCCGCCGATCGGTCCTCCTGCGTCTTCAACCATCTCAACACGAGCGCTTCCTCCTCATCGAGGCCTTCGATGGATCGCTTGCGCTTGTTGGCTTCCGCCATTTCGGCAAGCAGTCGTCCTTCGCTCCAAGCCTTGAAGACCTGCGGATGGATATAGCATTGGCGGCAGACTGCGCGCGTATTGCCCAGCCGTTCGGCCACCTTGTCGATGACGTTGTTCATCACCCGTTTTTGCTGTGCCTGGCTCTCAGGCAGTTCCGTTTGTGCAAACAGCGACGCGGCGTGGATGGTGCCACCCCATGTGCGGAAGTGCTTCGAACTGAACGCGTCGCCAACCGCTTCGCGGATATAGTGGTTCACGTCGTCGGAGCGGACAGGGCGTCTGTTGCCGTCCTCGTCGAGATACTGGAACAGTTTCTGGCCCGGCAGGTCCTGCGCGCCCCGAACGATCCCCGCGATCCGGCGGTCAACCAGCTTCAATTTCCATTCCTTGCCGGACTTGCCCTTGAAGGCGAAGCGCAGGCTCGATCCCTTGATATCGACATGCCGGTCCCGCAATGTCGTCAGGCCGAAGCTCTTGTTGTCGCGAGCATAGGCAGCATTGCCGACGCGGATCATCGTGTTGTCGAGCAGCCAGACCACCGCGGCGGCGACGCGTTCGAGCGGCAGGCCGTGACGGCGCAGGTCGCTGTCGATCCTGCGCCGAAGGTCCGGCAGGCTTTCGGCGAAAGCCACGAGGCTCGAATATTTGGCGCCGTCGCGCTCCTCGGCCCATTGCGGATGATAGCGATACTGCTTGCGCCCCCGCTGATCCCTCCCGGTCGCCTGGATATGCCCGTTCGGATCGGGCGAAATCCAGACATCGGTCCAAGCCGGCGGTATGACGATCGCCGCGATGCGCACTCTGTCGGCATCGGAGACCGCTTTCCCGTCCGGTGCCTTGTAAGCGAATCCCTTGCCTGCCTTCAGCCGGCGGATGCCGGGCTCGGCATCGCTGACATAGGTCAGCGCGGCATCCCTGGCGGAAATCTGTGCTCCATTCTTGGGTACGCTATCACCGTCGGCCAATCGGCTCCGCGACGATCCGGTTCTCTGCAGCATGTAAGCTCCACACGAAATATGCGTAGATAAGCTGCGGGCTGACCGCTGGTTCCACACCCCGCCTGGAAACAAGGCAATCCCGGTGGCGTCGGTCGGGCCTACAATGCGCGCTGCATCTGTGTCGGCGGAAGGGACAGCCGGCGGCGCGCCGCGAGTTTGAATTTGTAGCGCAGGCAGCGCCAGGCTTCCGAGCGCCGCTTCGGCGCCACTGAGGCTATTGCGAGAAAGCGCGCGGCCATGTCCAGGTCGCCTCGCGCATAATGGACACGGGCGATCTTGAGCGCGACGAGGCCCTCCCTTGCTTTCAGTGCCGAAATCGGGATGCCGCAATCGGTGAGCGTACGCAGCTCCCGGCGCCAGTCCAGGAAGCGCCGCACCGGGTTGACCGTGAAGCGATCGTCCGAACGCTCCGCTGAAACTTCGTAGATCATGACGGGGCGCTGAATCATGACCAGCGACGCCTTGCTCATCAGCCGCGCCCAGAACAGCGTGTCCTCGTCGAAGGCGAGCCCGACGGGGAACCGGGTCTCGCCGATGAGACGCCGGGAAGCCAGCACGCTGCCCACCGCCACCGAGCGTATATCCCCCTTCACGTAGGCGGAGGCGTTGGTGAGGCAGGCAGCGGTGTAGCCGTTTGGCACCTTGATCTGCCGATCCTGGCCGTTCACCCTGCGCCGGAAGGCACCGACGATCATGTCGGCCTTGGGCTGGTTTTCCGCCTGCGACAGCAAGGAGCTTAAGCCGCCCTGAAGGTGCAGGTCGTCGGCGTCGATCAGGTAGACCCACGGATGGGCTGCCTCATCAAGCGCCAGGTTACGGGCGCCGCCGGCGTCGCGGCAACTGGCGGGCAGCACACGCAAAGGCAGGGATGATTGCGCCGCGGCCTGCCGGGCTGCATCGGCCGTGCCATCGGTCGATTGATCGTCGACCAGCAGGACCTCGCCGATAAACCCGGCCTCTCCGCCAAGCGAGGCCAGCGTTTTAGCGATCGTTGCCGCCGCATTGTAGGCGGGTATGACGACGCTGACAGCTTTCAATGACAAACCTCATGCCTGTGCGCGGCAGCCTAAGACTATTCTCCCTTAAGGCGAATACAGACTAAGCACTTACAGGAAAAGTGTGAAACGGCTTTTCCGTCCGGAATTGCGCGAAATCAAAGACTTGGATCGGCTCGCCTTTTCCGTGAACCGGTGAGCTGCTCTAGTGACCGCATCGATGTCTGAGAAGTCTGCCCCATCCTTGTGAGAACTCGCGGCGCCGGGCAAGTTAGTGCGCCCCGTTTCACGCCTTTTCGAGCACGACCGGGATGACGTCGACCGCCTGGTCGCCGACCTGTCCGCCAGTCGTCTTCAGCACGCCGACGATGGGCGCCACATCCGAATAGTCGCGCCCGTAACCAACGGTGATATGGTCGTTGGAGGCCCGCATGCCATTGGTCGGATCGAACTCCTGCCAGCCGGCATCACGCCCGCACCAGACCTTGACCCAGGCATGCATGGCATCCGCGCCTTCCAGCCGGGGCTTGCCTTTGGGCGGAATGGTGCGCAGGAAGCCACTGACATAGCCGGCCGGAATGCCAAGCCCGCGTAAGCCGGCGATCATGATGTGGGAGAAATCCTGACAGACGCCCCGCTTCAGCTGGAAGGCGTCGCTGGCCTGGGTCCGCACCGTGGTCGCCTCGTCATCGTATGTGAAATCGCGATGGATGCGATTGCACAGGTTCATCGCCGTCCCTGCGGCCGAGTTTCCGATGCTGTCTCGCGCGAATGCGGTGATCGCGGCATCAATGCCCGCATGGCTGCTGGCGGCCAGGAAATGGTGCGGCGAGGCAGGCGCAAGCGACCGCACGGCGGCCAGCTCCTGTCGAAGGCGGCCGAGATCGGGCGACACGTCGAGCCCCGGCTCGGGCCGCGCCACCGACACACGCGCGCTCATCCTGATGTCGAGCGTGTCATGGGCGTCGCGAAACGCGATCGAAGTGACATTGTTGCCGAAGAAATCGGAAAAATCCGACCGTTCGTTGGGTGCCGGTGAAAAAGAAAGCGAAGCGGCGATGACACGCTGCACACCGTCAATGGTCGACGGCAGCACGCGCACCTGATGGCGTCCGCCGCCAGCAGCGGCAGCATAGTCGTAGTGGAGCAGAAGCCTGATGTCGTACAGCATGGCCATCTCTTTCTAGCCGAAATAGGCTTTGGCGAGGCTGCTGTAGAGCCCGCCTATTTCGCCCGCGAGATCGTTCAACGCCTTCACCGTCATGTCTGCCGGTTCCTTGATGGCGATGGACGTGTTGAGCTGCAGGATCTCCTTGGCCGCCGTCGACATGTGCCCCTCGCCGCCGGTCGCCGGCAACAGCCCTATCTCTGCTTTCAGCCTCTCGAGCTGGAACAGGATGGAGCGTGGATTGAGCGGATCGAGCGCCAGGAGATCGATCACCGTGCGCCGGCCGGCCTGCACCGGATATTGCCGTCGATGGGTCATCACGCTGTCGCCGATCTCCAGCATCATGTCCAGCGCCCCGTCCGGCGCCTTGCTGCTGGTCAGTCGGGCCAGCGTGCTGGCGATCTGGATGCCGCGCTCCAGCCGCCGGCCGATCTCGAGGAAACGCCAGCCAGCGAAGCGGTACATGTTCTCATGCAAAAGGCCCGAGAATCCGGCAAGCTTGCGCAGGATCACGGTCATGGCCCGCGTCGCATCGTCGCCGGGCGCCACGGTGGTGGCGAACTGATGGATCGTTTTTGACAAATCCTTGAGCGCCAGCCAGCCATCCGGCGAGAAACGATCGCGGATCTGGCCGGCGCTGTACACCGCGCTGTCGAGCGTGCCGATCAGCCCTGGCGGGATCGCCGTTTCGACATCGATGCCGAACGGTTCGAGATAATCCCTGATATCGGCCAGCAGCGGCATGTCCGGATCGGACGTTTCGGCGAGCCGCACGTGATAGGCGCGCAGGATACGCACCGTGTCTTCCGAGCGTTCGATGTAGCGGCCGAGCCAGGTCAGGTTTTCCGCCGCGCGGCTGGGCAGGCTGCCGGGCCTGGTACGGTTGAAGCTGTCGCTCTCCTGCGGCAGCAGCGTCTCGCGCTCCACGGGTCTGTCGCTCACCACCCAGACATCAGCCGCCTGGCCGCCGCGCTGCATGGCGATCGCCGTCGGGTCGAGCGATAGGCCGACGCGCGCAAACCCGCCCGGCATCACCGTCCAGCCCTCGGGCGTACGCGCCAGATAGACGCGCAGGCTCGCCGGCCGCGGTTCCAGCCAGCCGCCGACATAGACCGGCGTCGTCGAAAGCGTCACCGCCTCCTGGCCGACGAAGGCCTCGCCGTCGCGTTCGATGCGCGCCACCAGTTCCGCCCGCTCCCCGACCGACAGCGCCGAGCCGAGCTTCGTCTGTCCGTCATCTTCGAAGGCAAGTCTTGTCGACAGCGCCGGGCCGACCACCATGCGGTCGATATTGGCGAGCACATGGGCGCGCTCCGTCTCCTGCCCGCACCACCATGTCGCCACACTGGGCAAAAGCAGCTCCTCGCCCCACAATTCGCGCGCGATCTTGGGCAGAAAGGCGAGCAGCGCGCGCGTCTCCATCAGGCCCGAGCCCAGCGCATTGACGGTGGACACCGTGCCTTGCCGGATCGCCTCGACCAGCCCCGGCGTACCGATCTGCGAATCCGGGCGCAGCTCGAGCGGATCGGCGAAGGCGGCATCGAGCCGCCGCCACAGCACGCTGATGGGCATCAGGCCGGACACGGTCCGCACCATCAGCCTGCCGCCGGAAACGGTCAGGTCCTCGCCTTCGAGCAGCATGATGCCGAGGTAGCGGGCGATATAGGCGTGTTCGTAATAGGTCTCGTTGAGTGGCCCCGGCGTCAGGATGGCGACGCGGCCGTCGCTCTCCTTTGCCATGCCGATCAGCGCATCGCGAAAGCGGCGGAAGAAGCCGGCGAGCCGGTGCACATGCATCTCGCCATAGATGTCGGACAAAGCGCGCGTGGTGGCGACCCGGTTTTCCAGCGCGAAGCCGGCGCCCGAAGGCGCCTGGGTGCGGTCGCCCAGCACCCACCAGCGGCCGTCCGGACCGCGGCCGAGTTCGAAGGCGCAGAAGTGCAGGAAATGCCCTCCGGCCGGCCTGCTGCCGACCACGGGCCGCAAATATTCAGGGCTCGCCGCGATCAGTCCTGCCGGCAGGATGCCTTTTTCGATCAGCCGGTTCGGCCCATGGATATCGGCAACAATTTCCTCGAACAGTTCGGCGCGCTGCACCAGGCCGGCGCTGACCGCCTGCCACTCGCTGTCCTCGATGAGCAAGGGAATATGCGCCAGCGGCCATTCGCGCTCGTTGGCGCCCGCCTTGTCGTAGACGCGGTAATAGACACCGGCATCGCGCAGATACTGATCGGCGCGGGCGAAGCGCTGGCCGAGCTTTTCGGCCCCGAGGTCGTCGAGCGCTTCGACAAAATGCTTCCAGACCGGACGGGGATTGCCTGACGCGTCGACCATCTCGTCGACGACGCCGTCGATCGGCTGGTAGTGCTCCAGCAGGCTATGGGCCTGCGGCTTGCCGCGCACCCTTTTGTGATTCCCCTTTGCCATGTCAGATCACAGTCTTGGTGGACGCCTGAGGTCAAGGGTCATCGGGAAATCTTCCGCCGGCTGTTCCTCGCGCAACACATAGCCCGAGGGTGTGTGGCCGCGCGGTTCGAAGCGAGCGAGCCGTCGTGCCTCCGCCTCGTTGCCGTTGACGGGGAAAGTGTCGTAGCTGCGCCCGCCGGGATGCGCGACATGGTAGACGCAGCCGCCGATTGCCCGGCCGGACCAGCGGTCATAGATGTCGAACACCAGCGGCGTGTTGACCGGCAGCGCCGGATGCAGGCCCGAGGCCGGCTGCCAGGCCTTGAAGCGCACGCCGGCCACCGCGACCTCTCTGTTGTCGGTAATCCTCATCGGCACGATGCGGCCGTTGCAGACGATCGCATGACGCTCCGGGTTGAGGCCTTCGGTCCTGACCTGCAGCCGTTCGACCGATGAATCGACGAAGCGCACGGTGCCGCCGATCGCGCCCTGCTCGCCCATCACATGCCATGGTTCCAGCGCTTGCCTGAGCTCCAGCTTGATGCCGGCATGCTGCACCTCGCCGCAGAAGGGAAAGCGGAATTCGAGCTGGGCATCGAACCATTCGGGCCGGAAGTCGAAACCATTGAGCTTGAGGTCGTCGAGCACGTCGAGAAAGTCCGCCCAGACATGGTGCGGCAGCATGAAGCGATCATGCAGCGAGGTGCCCCAGCGCGCGAAGCGCCCGTCGAGCGGGTTCTTCCACGCGCGGGCGATGATGGCCCGCACCAGCAATTGCTGCGCCAGAGACATGCGCGCATTGGGCGGCATCTCGAATCCGCGGAATTCGACAAGGCCAAGCCGGCCAGTCGGACCATCCGGGGAAAACAGCTTGTCGATGCATATCTCCGAGCGATGCGTATTGCCGGTGACGTCGGTCAACAGGTTGCGGAACAACCGGTCGACCAGCCATGGCAAGGGTGCGGCACCCTGGTCGGGATGCGGCACCTGCGCCATCGCGATTTCAAGCTCGTAAAGAGAGTCGTGCCGCGCCTCGTCGAAGCGCGGCGCCTGGCTGGTCGGGCCGATGAACAGGCCGGAGAACAGATAGGACAGCGAGGGATGCCGCTGCCATTGCAGCACCAGGCTCTTCAGCAGGTCGGGCCGGCGCAGGAATGGGCTGTCATTGGGCGTGGCGCCGCCGACCACGACATGGTTGCCGCCTCCGGTGCCAGTGTGGCGGCCGTCGATCATGAACTTGTCGGCGCCAAGCCGCGTCTGCCGCGCCTCGTCGTAGATCGCCGTCGTTGTCGCCACGCAGTCCTGCCAGTTCGAGGCAGGGTGGATGTTGACCTCGATGACGCCGGGATCGGGTGCCACGCGGATGACGTTGAGGCGCGGGTCATGCGGCGGACCGTAGCCCTCGATGTGCACGGGAAGGCCAATTGCCTTTGCCGCGTTCTCGGCGGCGGCGACGAGTTCGAGATAATCCTCGAGCGCCTCGACCGGCGGCATGAACACGCACAGCCTGCCGTCACGCGGTTCGACCGACAGTGCCGTGCGCACCGCGCCGCCGATCTCGGTGATCTCCTGCTCGACGCGCTCCTGCTGGCCGGTCGTCGCCGTGAACGAGGCTGCCTGCTGGCGACGGGCCATTTCGTCGGCGCCTTCGAGTTCCGCAGGAGCGGCCGCTGGCAAGATCGCTTCGCGCACGGGCAAAGGGCCACGCGGCAGCGACGGATCGACGGGCACGATGTAGGGGAATTGCGCCGGCGGCACATAGGGCAGCGTGCCCAGTGGGAGACGATAGCCGACCGGGGAATCGCCCGGGACCAGGAACAGCCGGCCGCGCCGCGTCTTCCATTTCTCCGAGCGCCAGCGCGGATCGGAGGCCTGGCTGTTCCAGCGTTGCACCGGCAGCACATATCCGGACGGCTTGGTCAGCCCGCGTTCGAAGACACGCGCCATGCGGCTGCGTTCCTCCGGATCTTCGAGTTTCGAATTCGACGGGTCGACATTGTCGGGCAGCTTGCCTTCCTTGAGCAGCCATTCGGCCGGATCCTCATAGGCTTCGCTGACCATGGACGTGTCGATGCCGAGTTCGCCGGCGATCGCCGTCAGCAGGCTTTCGGCTTGTTTCGGGCCGATATCAGCCGAACTATCTTCCCGCGCGATCAGCGACGGGTCGCTCCACACCGGCTCGCCGTCGGCGCGCCAAAAGAGCGAAAACGTCCAGCGTGGCAGGCTTTCACCGGGATACCACTTGCCTTGGCCGTAGTGGAGAAAACCGCCGGGCGCGAAACGCTCGCGCAGCCTGCGGATCAACGCATCGGCTTTTTCGCGCTTGGTTGGCCCAACGGCGGCGGTGTTCCATTCGGCGGCCTCGAAATCGTCGATCGACACGAAGGTCGGCTCGCCGCCCATGGTCAGCCGCACATCGCCGGCCGCGAGCGCGGCATCGACCTTGTTGCCGAGCGCATCGAGCGCCTGCCAGCTCTCATCCGAGAACGGCTTGGTGATGCGCGGATGCTCGGCGATACGGTCGACCCGCATCTCGAAGCCGAACTCGACATTGGCAAAGCTCGCCATGCCGGAAATAGGCGCCGCATTGCGGAAATGCGGTGTGGCGGCCAGCGGAACATGGCTCTCGCCGGTGAGCAGGCCCGAGGTCGGATCGAAGCCGATCCAGCCGGCGCCAGGAAGATAGACCTCGCACCAGGCGTGCAGGTCTGTGAAATCGACCGCTGTGCCGGCCGGCCCATCCAGCGCGACAAGATCGGGCTTGAGCTGGATCAGGTAGCCCGAGACGAAGCGCGCGGCGATGCCAAGATTGCGCAGGATCTGCACCAGGAGCCAGCTTGAATCGCGGCAGGAGCCCTTGGCCGCTGCCAGCGTTTCCTCCGGCGAGAAGACACCGGTTTCCATGCGCACGATATAGGCGATCTCGCGCTGCAGGCGGGCATTGAGATCGACGAGGAAATTGACCGTGTTGGGCGCGCCGCGGTCGACGGTTTTCAGAAACGCCTGGAGCAGCGGCCCGGCCGGCTCCGGCGTGCGGTAGATGGCGAGGTCGTCACGGATCTCCTCGGGATAGTCGAACGGGAACGCCTCGGCCGACGGTTCGACGAAGAAGTCGAACGGATTGTAGACGGTCATGTCGGCGACGAGGTCGACCTCGATCTTCAGCTCCGTCACCGGCTCCGGAAAGACGAAACGGGCAAGGAAGTTGCCGTAAGGATCCTGCTGCAGATTGACGAAGTGGTTCGCCGGCTCGACCTTGAGCGAATGGCTCAACACCTTGGTGCGGGAATGCGGTGCCGGCTGCAGCCTGATGATTTGGGGCCCGAGAACCACCGGCCGGTCGTATTTATAGTGGGTCAGGTGGTAGACGGCTGCCAGAATTGCCATGGGGCCCCGGAGATCGGCGTTTCATCAGCCGAACCCTGACACATCTGGCCGCCATTCTCCAAGCGGATGTTGCGGTGCACCTAAATTAAAGAACCGCTTGCCGGCTTAAGTCGCTCAAAAGAACGCCTGTATCCCCGTCTGCGCCCGTCCCAGGATCAGCGCGTGCACGTCATGCGTGCCTTCGTAGGTGTTGACGGTTTCCAGGTTCTGCGCGTGGCGCATGACGTGATAGCCGATCTGGATGCCGTTGCCGCCATGCATGTCGCGGGCCTGGCGGGCGATGTCGAGCGCCTTGCCGCAATTGTTGCGCTTGACGATCGAGATCATTTCCGGCGCCATCTTGCCTTCATCGAGCAGGCGCCCGACGCGCAAGGAGGCCTGTAACCCCAGAGCGATCTCGGTCTGCATGTCGGCGAGCTTCTTCTGGTAGAGCTGGGTGCCGGCCAGCGGCTTGCCGAACTGCTTGCGGTCAAGCCCATATTGGCGAGCGCGATGCCAGCAATCTTCCGCCGCTCCCATGGAACCCCAGGAGATGCCGTAGCGGGCCCGGTTGAGGCAGCCGAAGGGTCCACCGAGGCCCTTGGCGTTGGGTAGCAGCGCGTCCTCGCCGACCTCGACGCCTTCCATCACCACTTCGCCGGTGATCGAAGCGCGCAGCGACAGCTTGCCGCCGATCTTCGGCGCCGATAGCCCTTTCATGCCTTTCTCCAGCACGAAACCGCGGATCTCGTCCTTGCCGTTCTCGCCCTTCAACTTGGCCCATACGACGAACACGTCGGCGACCGGCGCGTTGGAAATCCACATCTTGGAGCCGGAGAGCGTGTAGCCGCTGGCGGTCTTTTCGGCGCGGGTCTTCATGCCGCCAGGATCGGAACCGGCATCCGGCTCGGTCAGACCAAAGCAGCCGATCCATTCGCCGCTAGCGAGCTTGGGCAGATATTTCCTGCGCTGTTCGTCCGAGCCATAGGCATGGATCGGGTACATCACCAGCGACGACTGCACCGACATCATCGAGCGATAGCCGGAATCGACGCGTTCGACTTCCCGCGCCACCAGACCGTAGGTGACATAGCTGGCGGCGAGGCCACCGAACTCTTCCGGAATGTTGATGCCGAGCAGGCCGGCCTCGCCCATCTCGCGGAAGATCGCCGTGTCGAAGGTCTCGTTGAGATAGGCTTCCTCGATACGCGGCGCGAGCTTGTCGGCGGCAAAGGCGGCAGCGCCATCGCGCACCATGCGCTCGTCTTCCGAAAGCTGGTCCTCGATCAGGAACGGGTCTTCCCACACGAATGCATTCTTGTCGGCCATGGCTTCTCGATCCTTGAAACAGGTGAAGCCCGGCTTATCGGCTCGTGGCCTGAAAAAATCAAACGAAATTGCTTCGCGGATCAATGAGCGTTAGGAATGAATCATGAGTGTCCAGCGCCGCCTTTTGCCCAATATCAGCGCCCTTGCCGCCTTCGAGGCCGTGGCGCGGCTTGGCTCCTTCACCGCCGCCGCCCAGGAATTGGACCTGACCCAAGGCGCGGTCAGCCGCCAGGTCAGGCTTCTGGAAGATCAGTTCGGCCGGCAGCTGTTTGAACGCGACAGCCGCAATGTAAGGCTCTCCACGGCAGGTGAAATCTACGCCGAAGCGGTACGCTCGGCGCTTGGCCAGTTGCGTGACGCAGCCCTTGGATTGATGAGCAATCGGCATAGTGGGATCTTGAATCTTGCCATTCTGCCGACTTTCGGTACGCGTTGGCTGATGCCGATGATCCCCGATTTCGTCGAGAACAATCCCGACATCACCATCAACTTCGTCACCCGCGTCGGGCGCTTCGACTTCGCACGCGAACGGTTGGATGCCGCCATCCACTATGGCCTCCCGGACTGGCCGGACGCCGACTCGACGCTTCTGGTGCGCGAGACGGTGGCGCCGGTGGTGTCGCCCGACTTCCTCGCCGGCCGCGCCATCGCCACGCCGGCCGACATTGGCCGTTTGCCGCTGCTGCACATGACGACGCGCCCCGGCGCCTGGAGCGAATGGTTCGAGCATCAGGGCCTGAGCGCGCCGACTGGGCCTGGCATGCAGTTCGAGCAGTTCGCCACCGCCGCCCAGGCTTGCATGGCGGGCCTCGGCGTGGCGCTCTTGCCGCAGATTCTCATCGAGGGCGAACTGCAGCGCGGCCAGCTTGTGCCCGCGCCAGGCCAGCCGATGCAAAGCCGCAATGCCTATTACCTCGTCGTCCCCCACGACAAGCGCGGCTATCCGCCGGTTGCCAGTTTCCGGGACTGGCTGCTCGGCCAGCTTGAGAAGGAGCCGGCTGTTCTGGCGTGGTAGCTACTTTCGCTTCAGCGCGTCCGCCAGCGCGGCGCCGAACGCACCTTGCTGTGCCGGCCGCTCCGGCTGGCGTTGCGGCGTAGGCCCGCGTGGCGCCGGCCTGCCGCCGCCATTGTCGCGCGGCCCGCTCCTCGAGGCACCACCCTCGCCGGCATCCTTACGCATGGAGAGCGCGATGCGCTTGCGCTTGATGTCGACTTCGACGACGCGCACCTTGACCACGTCGCCGGCCTTGACCACCTCATGCGCGTCCTTGATGAAGCGGTCGGCGAGCTGCGAGACATGCACCAGCCCGTCCTGGTGCACGCCGATATCGACGAAGGCGCCGAAAGCGGCGACATTGGTTACGGTGCCTTCCAGCAGCATGCCGGGCTTCAAATCCTTGATCTCGTCGATGCCATCGGCGAAGGTCGCCGTCTTGAAGCCGGGACGCGGATCGCGGCCGGGCTTCTCCAGCTCCGCCAGAATGTCGCGCACCGTCGGCAAGCCGAACCGCTCGTCGACGAAGACGCGCGGGTCGAGCGCCTTGAGCGCGGCACTGTCGCCCAAAAGCGAACGCACGTCGCGGCCGCAGGCGGCGACGATCTTCTTGGCCACGCCATAGGCCTCCGGGTGCACCGACGAGGCATCGAGCGGTTCGCTGCCATTGGCGATGCGCAAGAAGCCGGCGGACTGCTCGAACGCGCGCGGTCCAAGCCGTGCCACCTTCAGCAGATCCTTGCGGCTGGCGAACGGGCCGGTCGCATCGCGATGCGCGACGATTGCATCGGCGAGCGACGCGCCGAGGCCTGAAACCCGCGCCAGCAACGGCGCCGAGGCGGTGTTGAGGTCGACGCCGACCGCGTTGACGGCGTCCTCCACCACCGCTTCCAGCGAGCGGCCGAGCCGGTACTGGTCGACATCGTGCTGATACTGACCGACGCCGATGGATTTCGGCTCGATCTTGACCAGTTCGGCCAGCGGATCCTGCAGCCGTCGCGCGATCGACACCGCGCCGCGCAGCGACACGTCGAGGCCGGGGAACTCGGCGGCAGCCGTCGCCGAGGCCGAATAGACCGACGCTCCCGCCTCGCTGACGATCACCTTGAGCGGCTTCGGGCCGCCGTCCGAAGGCATGTCGGACAGCATGTCGGCGACCAGCTTCTCCGTCTCGCGGCTGCCAGTGCCGTTGCCGATCGAGATCAGCTCGACCTTGTGCTGGCGGATAAGCGCCGCAAGTTCGGCCTGCGTGCCACGCACATCGTTCCTCGGCTGAAACGGATAGACCGTCGTCGTCGCCAGCAGCTTGCCGGTGCCATCGACCACCGCCACCTTGACGCCGGTGCGGATGCCGGGATCGAGCCCCATCGTCGGCCTCGAGCCGGCGGGTGCCGCCAGCAGCAAATCCTTGAGGTTACGGGCAAAGACATGGATCGCTTCTTCCTCGGCCCGCTCGCGCAGGTCGCGCATCAGGTCGAGCGTCAGGTGCAGCGACAGTTTGATGCGCCAGGTCCAGCCTGCCACCTCCATCAGCCAGCGGTCGCCTGGCAGGCTGGCACCGATGGCGTAGGCGTTGGCGATCATCCGCTCGACCGGCTTCACCGGCGAGCTGTCATCGGCATCCACCTCAATGTCGAGCGACAGCACCTCCTCGTTGCGGCCGCGCAGCATGGCGAGCGCGCGGTGGCTTGGCACGGTCGCCCAACGTTCGACATGGTCGAAATAGTCGGAGAATTTCGCGCCGGCTTCCTGTTTGCCGTCGACCACCCTGGCGCGCAGGAAGGCGCGTTCCTTCATGTAGCTGCGCAGCTTGCCGACCAGATTGGCATTTTCGGCGAATTGCTCCGACAGGATGTCGCGCGCGCCCTCGAGCGCCGCCTTCGCATCGGCCACCTCGCCGGTGACATAGGCGAGCGCGACGTCCGCGGGCACCAGCGAGCGGTCGGCGAGAATGGCTTCGGCCAGCGGCCCCAATCCACGCTCGCGGGCGATCTCGGCCTTGGTGCGGCGCTTCGGCTTGTAGGGCAGGTATATGTCCTCTAGCTCCGCCTTGGTCGCGGCGCCCGCGATCTTGGTTTCAAGCTCTTGCGTCAGCTTGCCCTGCTCGCGGATCGAGCCCAGGATGGTGTCGCGGCGCGCGTCGAGTTCGCGCAGATACACAAGACGCTCGGCAAGGTCGCGCAATTGCGTGTCATCCAGCCCGCCGGTCACTTCCTTGCGGTAGCGTGCCACGAACGGCACCGTCGCCCCCTCATCGAGCAGTCCGATCGCCGCGGCCGCCTGTTCCGGCCGCGCCTTGATTTCGGCCGCGATGATGGCTGCGATGCGCTTGATGTCGGATGCCATGTCTTCCCACTCTCGTCGAAAAGAGCGGCGACCGTAAGGGTTGGCGTGCGGCCCGCCAACCACCGCGTCCTCACACGCGGCGGAGGTCCACAGGAAAGCGCGATGCGTTCACCGGATCTGGGTACCGCAGGAATTTGCCCATACTGAGATGTCTGCGCTGCCCCTCACCTGCCTGCCGGCATCCTCTCCCCGTATAGTGACGGGGAGAGGGCGCTGTCATCGCCGATTTCGCCAATCGCCAACGGTGCAAAGGGGCGCCGCGGCGTAGCGACCAGATCCCTTCTCCCCGTCACTATACGGGGAGAAGGTGCCGGCAGGCGGATGAGGGGCAGCGCCGACATCACCAATCGCACGCGACTGCCCACTTAGACCATCCGGCTCAGCGCCTCGAAAAACGCAACGATCTCGATATCCAGCGCATCGTCGACCGGCTCCGGCTGCGACGACATCTTGGCGATCACCACTTCGGTGCTGGGATCGACATAAAGCCACTGGCCATGGATGCCGATGCCGCAATAGGCGCCGTTCTCGTGTCCTGTCTGGTACCATTTGTTGCGGTAGCGGCCTTTCGGGAACAGCGGCAGCATGGCACCGCGCCGCCAAGCTTCCGAGCTGCCGCCGGTGCTGGTGGTGTCGCGCACCCAGGCCTCGGGCACGATGCGGCGGCCATTGGCGGTGCCGCCCTGCCGCATCATCTCGCCGAGGCGCGCCAGGTCACGCGGCGTCACCGAAATGCCGCCGGCGGTGCGTGCCGTGCCTTCCATGTCGACGCCGACAGAGGCCTCGCCGAGGGCGCCAAGCGGCAGCCACAGTTTCTCGCGCATCAGGTCGGTGAAGCGCTGGCCCGAGGCGCGCTCGAGCAGCAGGCCGAGCAGGTCGGAATTGGGCGAGCGGTAGCGGAAGGTCTGGCCATGCGGCTCGGCAAGCCGCTGCAGGGTAAGGATGAATTCACGCAGGCTTTCGGTGCCGCCGCCCGGATTCCACAGCGTCGCTCGGCGATAGCGGGCGAAGGCGCTTTCCGGATCGAGATAGGCCTCCTCGAAATCGAGGCTGACGCTCATGTCGAGCACATGCCGAACGCTTGCATCGCCATAGGCCGAGCCGGCTGCTTCAGGGATATAGTCCGTCACCGGCGCTTCCGGATCGAACGCCCCCTCGCCTTCCAGTATGCCGGCGATGATCGCGGTCACCGATTTGCTGATCGAGAAGATGATGTGGCGCGCGCCGAACTCCATATGCGGCGCGAACCAGTCGCCAATGATCTTGCCGCCTTTCATCACCGTCAGGGCGTCGGTGCTGGAGCGCAGGAGGAATTCAGCCACCGTCTCCGGTGCAGTCGCGACCGTGACCTTTTCCCCGAGCAAGCCGTCCATGTCTCGCCGAGGGGCTTCTGCGGCGCCGGGCGCTGCCGCCACCCGGGCGGTCGGCACCAGTTCGCCGAGATTCTGGAACGACCACCGATTGAACGGGCTCACACGCCAGTTGCCGAGCAGCACCTCGTTGCGGCGGAATCCGTATCGAGTCTCGAACGCGGTCTTGCCGGTCATGGCGTTTCCTCCCAGTCCATTGGTCATGAAGCTCAGGCAAGCGCCGCGGCGATGGCGTGCACGGCCTTCAGCGTTGCCCTGGAATAGGCCATGTTGCTGAAATCCGGCCAGGTCGACAGCTTCACCACGACTATTCCTGTGTTCCAGTCGATATGGATCAACTGTCCGAACACGCCACGGCACATCAGTGCCCGCGAGCTGGGATTCTCGATCCAGAACTGGTTGCGATAGCTGCCCTCGGGCAGGCTGGCCGAGAAATCCGGACCATGCCTGCCGGTACGCGTCGCCTCGATCCAGTCCGCCGGCACGATGCCGCCGCCATTGTCGAGGATCAGCTGGCCAAAGCGGGCGTAGTCGCGCAGCGTCGCGTTGAAGCCGCCATCGGCCAGCGCATAGCCGGCGCTGTCGACGGTGAAGCAGGCGCTTTCGTCAGCCCCGAGCTTTTGCCAAAGTTCTTCCGAGACGAGTTGCGCCAGCCGCTTGCCCGTCACCCGTTCCATGATGAAGGCGAGCACGTCCGTCTCGATCGAGCGATATTCGAACGTGGCTCCATGCGGGCGAACCGTGTCCTTCAAGCCCAGGATCAGTTCGAACATGTGCGATGGCCAGCGGAAATCCGGATCGCTGCCCGGTGGCACCGGCTTCCAGCCGGTGGCGACATCGACCTGGCCGATGTCGGAATAGCGGTCGGTGTATTCCTCCGAGAACCGCACGCCGGTGGTCATATCAAGCACATGCTGGACGCTGGCGCCGGCCCACCCGGTCGCGCTCAGTTCCGGCAGGTAGTCCGTCACTGGCTTCGCCGGATCGATCAGGCCGCGCCCGGCCAATATGCCGAACACCGAGCCGGTGACCGACTTGGCCATCGACTGCGACAGGTGCAGCGTGCGCTCGTCCATGCCGTTGAAATAGCGCTCATAGGCTATCCTGCCGTCCTTGAGCACCAGGAAGCCGTCCGTATAGGTCTCGTCGAGCAGACCGGCGAGTGTCGAAGGCCTGCCCTCGCTGTCCTCGACCGCTAGCCCGTCGAGATCAACCTCGGCGCGTTCGAGACGGTGGCGATGGCCAGCGCCGCGCCAGACTTCCACGGTCGGCAGAATTTCCCGTATGTGCTGGAAAGCCCAGCGGTTCCAGGGCGGCCTGTCCCAGTCGAGCCTCGGCGGCAGCATGGCGGGCGGCGAGCCTTGCATGATCGGCGGCCGCGGATCGCTGTTGCGGTAAGATGTCATGGAACCCTCCCCGTAAGCGCAAAGAAGGGAGGCCGAAGCCTCCCTCCCGCTGGACTTTAGACCGAACCTATTTGCGCAAATTGGTCCAGATCTTGTTGTAAATCTCCACCACATCTGGCGGACAGGGCGGAACGAATTCCGCTACCGGCGCGCCTGCCGGCGGATTGAGTTCCGGCGAATTGGCGAAATCCGGCTGCAGGAACTTGTGGCTGCCCGCAATGCCGTTGTCGTAACCGGCGAATTCCGAGATCAGCGCAGCGTTTTCCGGAGCCATGATAAAGTCCTGGAACAGCTTGGCATTGTCGAGGTTCTTGGCGCCCTTCAGCACCGCGACATTGTCCATCCAGCCCTCGATGCCCTCCTTGGGGTAGGCGTATTTGATGGCCGGGATTTTCTGCCGCGAGCGATAGGTCGCGCCATTCCACTGCTCCGTCACGATCACGTCGCCGGAGGTGATCTTGGTGATGGTGTCGTAGCTGAAGGTCTTCCATGACGGCTTGGCGGCCATCAGGATGTCGTTGACCTTCTTCAGATTGGCCTTGTCGGCACCGCAGCGCGGCACGCCGGCATAACGCTCGGCCGCATGCATGACAGTGTTGACATCGTCGAGCATATTGATCTGGCCCTTCAGCTCCGCCGGCGGGTCGAAGAGGATGGCCAGCGTGTCGATATTGCCCTTGAACTTGTCTGTGTTGACCGCGAATGCCGTGGTGCCAAACTGCCACGGCGCGGTGTAGTGACGGCCGCTGTCCCAATAGACGTCGACGAAACGCGGATCGATGTTCTTGCCGTTCGGCATCGCGTTGGGCTCTGTCTTTTCGAGCAGCCCTTCGTCGACCATAATCTTCACCGTGTAGTCGGACGGCACGACGATGTCGTAACCGGAATTGCCGGCGCGCACCTTCGACAGCATGGTTTCGTTGGAATCATAATCGTCCAGCGTAACCTTGACGTTGTACTGTTTCTCGAACTTTTCGACCAGCTTGGGATTGGTATAGTCACCCCAATTGTAGATGTGCAGCTCGCCATCGGCGAGTGCCGGCACTGCCCACATAAGCACGGCCGTCGAAACGGCCGCCATCAACTTTCTAGACATTTTTGTTCTCCTTGCCTTCCCATTGTTTGTCGTGGAGCTTTTGGTCACTTGGCGCGTCTGCGCGCGATCAGGAATGATACCGAGACGAAGAGGATCGAGACCAACAGCAGGATGGTGGAGATGGCATTGATCTCCGGCGTCATCGGCCGCCTGATCTGGTTCCAGATGTAGAGAGGTAAGGTCGTCTGGCCGGGGCCGGCGACGAGCTGCGTGATGGTGAAATCGTCGAAGGAGACGATAAAGGCGAGCGCCGCACCCGACATTATACCGGGAACAAGCAAGGGAAGTGTTATGCGCCGGAACGCATGCCAGGGCGTGGCGTAGAGATCGGCCGCGGCGGATTCGAGCGTCAGGTCCATGTCCTCGAGACGTGCCCGGATCGGCATGTAGGCGAAGGGGATGCAGAACACGGTATGGGCGAGGATCAGATTGCCGATGCCGAAATTCAGGCCGAAGGCCCCGGCGATCAGGGCGAAGAAGGACAATGTCGCCACCGCGGTTATGATCTCGGGAACCATCAGCGGCAGGTTTATGACCATGAAGGCGGCCGGAAGGCCACGCCACGGCTTCACCCGGGTCATGCCGATCGCCGCCAGCGTGGCGCAGATCGTCGAAACGATCGTCGCGCTCACCGAGATGATCAGCGTGTTCTCGGCGGCGTTGTGAAATTCCTCATTGAGCAGTGCGGTGCCGTACCAAGTCAGGCCGACGCCCTCCCAATGGGTGACAAGCGAACCCGTGTTGAACGAAAAGATCATCAGGATCAGGATCGGCACGTAAAGCACGCCAACGCATATGATGGCGATCGTGCGGAACCCCGGCTGATCCTTGATATCTACGTTGCGGGGATCAGCCATGCTGCACCTTCCCCGACGTGTTGCGAACGTAGAAGTACAGCGCCACGAGCACCGCGGCCATCAGGATCAGCGCTTGCGCGCAGCCGAGCGGCCAGTTGCGTCCCGAGCCGAATTGCTGGGCGATGAGATCCCCTATCATCAGATGGATGCCGCCACCAAGGATCAGCGGCGTGACGTAGGCGCCGAGTGCCGGGATGAAGACGAGCAGGCAGCCGGCGATGATGCCGGGCAACGACAGCGGGATGATCACGCGCCACAACACTTTGCGACGGGTGGCGTAAAGGTCATAGCCGGCCTCAACCAGCCGGAAATCCATTTTTTCCAGGCTTGAATAAAGCGGCAGGATCATGAACGGCAGAAAGGAATAGAGCAGGCCGAGTTGGATAGCGAAATTAGTATAGAGCATCGTGATCGGCTTATCGATCACACCCAACGCCATCAGCGCATTGTTGACCAGTCCTTCGTCGCGGATGATGAACATGATCGCCAGCGTACGCACCAAAAGGTTCGACCAGAACGGAATAGTGATCAAAAGCACCCACCAGTTGCGCTGCGCCGGCGGCCGTGTCGCCATGAAGTAGGCGGTTGGAAAGCCAAGCAGCAGGCAGATGACCGTCGTCACCACGGCGAACAGGAACGAGCGCAGGTAGATGATCAGGAAGTCCGGCGTGAACTGCAGCGTGTCATCGAAAATATCGCGCTGGAACAGGAAGTTCAGATAGGCGTCGGTCGAGAACTGCCATTGCACGCCGCCATAGGGCGCTGCCTGGAGAAACGAATA
Organism: Mesorhizobium sp. B2-7-3; assembly: GCF_006440715.1. Classification (NCBI taxonomy): domain Bacteria; kingdom Pseudomonadati; phylum Pseudomonadota; class Alphaproteobacteria; order Hyphomicrobiales; family Phyllobacteriaceae; genus Mesorhizobium; species Mesorhizobium sp. B2-7-3. The sequence continues at coordinate 179,170 of NZ_VFTY01000003.1, read as the reverse complement.
AACGCATATGATGATGAGCGGCAGCACGCCGAAAATGCCGATGATGATCAGCGCCGGCACGGAGAGCAATCGGTTGCGCCGTGCCGAGGCCTTGGCGGCACCTGCTTCGAACAAGGCGGCTTTTGAGAGTGCGGCTGCCATCAGTCCCTCAACACCTGTGCGGCGTCGTTGCCAATGGCAATGCCGACCTTGTCGCCCTGCTCGAAACCGCAGCCTGCGCTACGGGTGTTCTGCTGGCGGACCGTGAAGGCCTCGCCACTGTCGAGGCGGACCTGAATGTGCGTATCGGTGCCGAAATAGACGATGTTTTCGACCGTTCCGGAAAGATCACCCTTGGTCGTTGTCAGCTTGGCATGTTCGGGCCGCACCACCACGGTGGCGTTGTCCTTGGGCTGGAAGCCTTCCGCCACCGTGGCATTTATCATCGCCCCGGATTTGAGCGTCGCGCGGGCCTTTCCATCGCTGACGCCAGAGATGGCGGCGGTCAAGAAGTTGGTCTCGCCAATGAAGTCGGCAACGAAACGTTCGGCCGGCTTGTCGTAGATGTCCCAGGGCGAACCGACCTGAAGGATCTTGCCCGACGACATCACGGCGATACGGTCCGACATGGTCAGCGCTTCCTCCTGGTCGTGGGTGACGAAGATGAAGGTGATCCCGGTCTCGTGCTGCAGCCGCTTCAGTTCGATCTGCATCTCCTTGCGCAGCTTGTAGTCGAGCGCGGAGAGCGGCTCGTCGAGCAGCAGCACCTTCGGCTGCGGTGCGAGCGCCCGCGCCAGCGCTACGCGCTGCTGCTGGCCGCCGGAGATCTGGCTGGTGCGGCGATTGCTCAGCGCTTCCATCTTGACCAGCTTCAGCATCTGGGCGACGCGCGCCTTGATCTGATCCTTTGGCTTGCCCAGCATTTCCAGGCCGAAGCCGATGTTCTCGGCCACCGTCATGTGCGGGAACAGCGCATAGGACTGGAAGACGGTGTTGACCGGGCGCTTGAACGGCGGCAAGGGCGCGATGTCCTGGCCATAGAGCAGGATTTCGCCGGCTGTTGGAAAATCGAATCCGGCGATCAGCCGCAAAAGAGTGGTCTTGCCGCAGCCGGACGGCCCAAGCAGCGTGAAAAACTCGTTCTCGCGAATGGAGACCGAGACCTTGTCGAGGGCAGCGACCTGCCCCTCACCCGATCCGAAAATTTTGCTGACGTTTACTACTTCAATCGCATTCCGATCCGGTTTGTCCGGCACGATTACGCCTCACTGTTGACCCCGCTCTTGCTGGCGGAGCTGTTCCCCTGTTGGATGTGACCACACGCCCGGTATGTTGGCAAGCCCGGCATTGACTCACAGTTCAGTGTACTCTTGGGGTAGCAAGCCCCATGCCACAGTCAGGCTTGGTAGGTGATTTTGCCGCCACAGATGGTCGTCACCGGCCGCACCGTATGCAACGCTTCCGGGGCAGTCCTCTCGATATCGGCCGACAAAACGACCAGATCCGCCAGATAACCCGGCTTCAGCACGCCTTTGCGGTGTTCCATGAATTCGCTGTAGGCGCCCTCGACCGTATAGCCGGCAAGCGCTTCATGCAGCGAGAAACTCTGGTCCGCCAAGCCCTCTGCCCAAGGCTTTCGCATCACCGCCGCTTGGATGCCCAGGATCGGATCAACCGGCGAGACCGGCCAGTCGGAAGCGAACACGACGCGGGCGCCAGCATCCTTCAGCGTGCGCCAGGCATAGCTCAGCGGCCACCTTTCGCGACCGATGCGCGAAATCGTCGGCTCCAGCGGAAAGTTCATGGCGCCGGGCGGATGCGGCGGTTGCATCGAAGCGATGACGCCAAGTTCGGCGAACCGCGGTACATCCGTCGGGGTGATGACTTCGATATGCTCGACGCGGTGACGGCTGTCCCGCTTGCCGTTGTTCTCCCGCGCCGCCTGATAGCCGTCCAGCACCGCGCGGACTGCGCCGTCACCGATCGAATGAACGGCGATCTGCAGGCCTCTGCGGTCGGCCTCCACTGCCACCTCGGCGAAGTGCTCGGGCGTGAACAATGGCTCGCCGCGCCAGCCGGGACGGTCGGCGTAGTCGTCGACCATCACGGCAGTCCAAGAATCGAGCACACCGTCGTAAAACACCTTGACCATGCCCGAGGAGAGCCATTCGGAGTTATAGGTCGCGGCCATACCCGACGCTTTTTCAAGCATGCCCAGTGTCATGAAGTTCTTGAAATGGAACGGGATTTTTGTACGGCATATAAGCCGCCCTTCCGCCTCCAGGCCGGCAAGCAATTCAAGCTGGTAGAGGTTGCCATCCATGTTCTGGATCGACGTGATGCCATGCCTGGCGCACCATTCGAGACCGCGATGCATCAGATCGCGGTCGGCAGCCAATTCCTCGGCCGAAGGATAAGGCTCCGGCTCCGTGCCAGTCAGGCCAAGCCGCGTGCGGTTCTGGCCAAAGAATTCCATAATCGGACCAAATGCCTCACCTTCGCGCAATTCGCCCGAGGCCAGTCCGTCGGCGCCCATGACGATTTCGTTGCCCGGCCCCAATTGGCGGCCATGCAGAAGCCCTGCCTGCTCCAGCGCCTTGGTGTTCGCCCACATCGTGTGATGGTCGGAAGCCGACATGGCGAAGGGGCGGTCGGGAATGATGCGGTCGAGATGATGCCGCGTAACCGGCTCGGGAAGGACCGCATAGTCGACGCCGGCGCCGATCAGAAGCTTGGCATTGGGCCGCGTCGCGGCAAAGAGCTGGATAGCATCGCGCAAGGCATCGAAGCCATGCACGGCAGCCAGGTGCAGATTGTCGAGTTCAGCCGCGCCGCCGAACAGATGCATATGGGCCTCGATGAAACCCGGGATCACCGAACCGCCCTCGGCGTCGATGACCTTTGTACCCGTTCCCCTGAACTCTTCGATTGCAGCACGGCTGCCAATGGCGATGATGGCGCCGTCCTTGACGGCAACGGCCTCGGCGGCGGGATTGTCACCGTCCATGGTCAGCACACGACCGTTGATGACAATCAGATCCGCACCATCACCCGCATCCGTGACCGACATCGCAACTCCGCGCTTTTGACGACTGAATGAGACGGGCAAAACTCCGCGTCCAACGACCCGCCACACCACGGAGCGGCGCTATCGGACAATGATGCCAGTACGCTGTCTTCGAAATTTCCCTTGTTATCCCAAGAGACAGTGTGGATAAAGAATGCGACTGATTATTCGCGTTTGTCAACATGCCGGATTTAGAATGTATTGTGGACAGCACGCCCCGCTTGTGTTGGGACCAGGCGGGGAACGAGGGCATCAAGCAGTGAAGCGCAGTCTCGACCGCAAAACCAAGATAACGCTCGAGCCGCGCAAGCAGCCGCGGCAACAACGGTCCAGCAAGGTGGTCGACAGGATCCTCGACGCTGCGCTGATCCTGACGCGGGAGCAAGGAACCAGGACACCGACGACGCTCGCCATCGCGCAGCGCGCGGGCCTGTCGGTCGGTTCGGTCTACCAGTACTTTCCCAACAAGGAAGCCATTCTTCTGGATCTCGCCCGGCGCTGGCTGTCATCCTTTCCCGAGGTGATCGCGAGGCGCATCAAGGTCGCCCCGCCCACCAACCGCGAAGAATTTCGGCGGGAAGTGCGCAAGCTGTTCATCGACACGTCGAAGCTCTACCTCGAAAACGCCACCCTGATGCCGGTGATCGAGGCCATTTCAGGCAATGCCGACCTGCGGCCGATCCAGAACGAATATGATGACCAGATCATCGCCCTCTATGCTGCATGGCTGCAGCATGTGAACCCCGCACTCGAAGGCAAGATCGCCAGCCGGCTCGGCGTGCTGATGATGGAGGTCGGGCACGTCTGTCGGCTCGTTGGGCTGAAGAAGGACCGCAGGACGTTCGACCTCATCGAGGACGATGTGGAAACCATGTGGCTCGCCTTGGTGAGCCCCTACCTCAACCTTGACTGACCGATTTCAATGCAATTCCGGACGGAAAACCGCTTCGCACTTCGAGAGGAAATTCATGAAGACTGTCTATTCGCCACTTCACGCCGGTCATGCCGGGCAGATGGAACTGGTCACGTCAGCCATCGTGCCCGGCTTCGAAAAGCCCTCGCGGGCGGAGTTCATCAAGGCGCGGGTCGAAAGCGAGAAGCTCGGACCGATCATTGCCCCGGTCGAGCACGACCTCGCCGCCGCCAAGCGCGTCCACAGGGCCGACTACATCGACTTCCTGCCGACCGTCTGGCCACAATGGATCGCCGAGGGCCATGCGGGCACGGCGATGCCCTTCACCTGGCCGACGCGCGGACTGCGCGGCGACGTGCCGCCCAAGCGCATCGACGCCCTGCTCGGCTATTATTCCTTCGACGGCGGCGCCACCTTCGTCGAGGGCACCTGGGCCGCGATCAAATCGTCCTTTGACGTCGCGCTGACCGCCGCCGGCCTGGTCAAGGACGGCGATAGGTCGGCCTTCGCGCTCTGCCGTCCGCCCGGCCACCATGCCGGGGCCGGCTTCATGGGCGGCTATTGCTACATCAACAACGCGGCCGTCGCCGCGCAATGGTTCCGCGACCAGGGTGCCAAGCGTATCTCGATCCTCGATGTCGACTATCACCACGGCAACGGCACGCAGGAGATCTTCTATGACCGCGCCGACGTACAGGTTCTCAACCTGCACGGTGATCCGATGGTCGAGTACCCGTTCTTCCTCGGCCATGCCGATGAGCGTGGCGCGGGCGCTGGCGAAGGCTTCAACATCAACTATCCCATGCCCTTCGGCACCGGTTGGGATGCCTGGAACGTGTCGCTGGAGGATGCCTGCGCCAGGCTCGCCGCCTACGCTCCCGACATCGTCGTCGTCTCGCTCGGCGTCGACACTTTCGAAAAGGACCCGATCAGCCAATTCAAGCTGAAAAGCCTGGATTATCCGAAGATCGGCCAGCGCATCGCCAAGCTCGGCCTGCCGACGCTGTTCGTCCAGGAGGGCGGCTATGCCGTCGAGGAGATCGGCATCAATGCCGTCGGCGTGCTGACTGGGTTCGAGGATCGGTAGAGCGGTCGTCCAGCAAGCGCAGCGTCTGCGGGGAGGACGGACAAAGGAAGGGTGGCGGCAGCCGCTCCTTCTTTGCACCCAGAGGCGCCGCGTAAGCCCATCGCAAAAATCATGGCCGGCCTGCGCGGCTCGATTTCCGTGCCCAGGAAATGCAAAGAAATTGGCCGCTGAGTCGCAGGCCGAGTCCACCGGATTCGATTTTGTCAAATCGCGTTTGATGTCGGATTCATCTGCGGGTAGATTAGACCCGAATCAGCCGGTCCTCGGGGGGCGCGGCGACCACCCAAAGTCTCACGTTCCGGAATTTTTCCGGCGCCAGACGCGGATGTCTCGCGTTCCCTGAATGGATTCCGTCTGGTTGGGCGCGGCCCCGCGCCTCGTGTGTGTCTCGTAAAAGTAACGCGTTTTCGGGTTCGGCAGCTGGTACTCCAGCAGCCGGGCATCAGAATTGATTCCGACCAAAAAGCAGCAGATGAGCAGTCCCGCCGCGTCTCTTCAATCCGACACATTGGGCTCGCGCCTGACGTCGCGCGGTGATCTCACCTCCTTCTTCATGGAGCTGACCGCCGAGATGGGCGCCGACAGCTACATGCTGGTCGCCATCGTCCATGACCAGGACCGCAACGATGCACGTATCGTGTCTTCGAACTGGATCTTCGACGCCATCGAGTTGATCGGCAAGCGGCTGATCGCCGGCCTTGCACAAGGCCCGCTCACCGCCGCACCCGGTATCCGTCCGACGCCGCTGGTGGCGGCCCAGGCGCCGGATGCCGGCGGGCTGGTCTCGGGCGAAGAGGCTCGGCTCCTCGACGTGCTCGGCCATGCCGAGGTCTATTCACTGCGGCTGAATGTCGGCCGTCAGCGCCTGTTCGCCTTGTTCTCGGCGGCCGCCGCCGGCCGGATCGACCAGCCGGCGCTGATGAAGGCGCAGCTGAAATGCTGCTACGCGCTTTCGCACATCCCGCAGTTGATCGCCGCCGCGGCGATGCAGGATCCGCTGTCGGACCGCGAGCGCGAATGCTTGTTCTGGGTCTCGGAAGGCAAGACCACCGACGAGGTGGCGGTGATCCTTGGCGTCTCCTCCAACACCGTCAACAGCTACATCACCCACGCCATCCAGAAATTCGCGGCCTCGAACCGTGCGATGGCCATCGCCACGGCGATCAGGAGTGGCATCATTTGAAACACGCCGACATCAAGGAGGCCGCGGAGGCCCTTTTCAACGAGCAGCGCAGCCCGTTCGGTGCCTTCTCGCTGGGATCCGAAACACATCACGCCGTCACCATTCCCGATGCGGTGCGCCGCTGCCGCTGGATCTCAGTCGACATCAATGCCTCGGCCTTCGGCCTGTACTTCGTCAGCCCGTCGCCGGAGCGCGCTCGGCTGGTCCCGTGCTTTGATTCAGATTATCCCGGCGTCGCGGTGGCGACCAAGTTCATTTCAGGCGCCAATGGCGAGGACATCGTTCGCCATAGCCGGATTTCGACCGAGCCGCGCTGGTGGACGGATGATGGCGTGGCGGCCATGGCCGACATGTTCGGCAATCTCGCCTGGACCGGACAGATGGCGCCGCTGACGCCCGGGTCGAGCGGCATTGCCTTCCCCGTCCATGCCGATCGCGGTCAATGCGGTCTTGTCGTCTTCCTGGGATCGGAGATCGCGCTGCCGCAGGATGCGCTCTACGAAATTCACGCTCGCTGCTTCTCGCTGTTCGCCGCCGTCGCGCGGATGCGTCCGGGAGACGTCGGCAGAATGCGCTCGATCTCCAAGCGCGAGCTTGAATGCCTGAAACTGACCGCCAACGGCAACACCAGCGAGGAGATCGCGCGGCTCCTGAAACTGTCGGTGCACACCGCCAACCAGTACCTCACCCAGTCGACCCAAAAGCTCAATGCGGTTAACCGCAACCAAGCGGTCGCCAAGGCGTTGCGGCTGGGGCTTATCGAGTAGCCGCTCTCGGCTAAAGGAAGCGATTTAGAACGCCAGCGGTTCGACCTTGCGAATGCGGGCCTGTTCGATCACCGCCTCCAGCAGCGCCGTGTTGTGCCCGGGGTCTTCGCCCGGCTTTTCAAACGACACGTAATTGACCAGGACCGTGCTGCCGGTCTCGCTCAGCGTCAGCTGGAAATAGACGGTCACGCCTGGCGGCCTGAGTTCCAGATCGAGCACGATGCGCGGGCTGCCGCTCCAGTCGACATGCGCCTCGCCGCCATGACCGAGCCTAAGCGTACCCGGCATGAAGAACAGCTCCGCCGCTGAATCGACCAGATCCGACAGGCAGGCGAAATGCTCCAGCCGGATGAAGGCGATATAGTCGGCGACGTCGATCAGCCTGAGCTCCACCACCACCTGTTCGATGGCGCTGGCGACGATGATCTCGCGGGATTTTGCGTGCGGTTGCCGGTTCATGAAATCTGTCTGCGCTCAGCCTTTTTCGAGTAGACGATCCGCACCAGTTCGGCGACGGCCTGGTAGAATTGTGATGGGATCACATTATCGACCGAAACTTGCTTGTACATGGAGCGGGCGAGCGCCACGTCCTCGAAGATCGGGATGTTATGCTCCTTGGCGATTTCACGGATTTTCAGCGCCACCAGATCCTGCCCTTTCGCTACGACCAGCGGCGCCGAATCTTCGTCGCGCACATATTTCAGCGCGATCGAGAAATGGGTCGGGTTGGCGATAACGAGCGTCGCGCGCGGCACCGCCGTCATCATCCGCTTGCGCGCCCGGTCGCGCGCCAACGAACGCAGCCGCGACTTGACGATCGGGTCGCCCTCGGACTGCTTGAACTCGTCCTTGACCTCCTGCTTGCTCATGCGCAGGTCCTGCTTCCAGTGAAAGCGCGACCAGACGATATCGATCGCCGCGATCAGTCCCATGACGAACACGATCGCCACCAGTATGTCGACGGCGATGCCACGGATGACGAGGCCGAAAGCGACGGGATTGGTGATCATCCCGGCAAGCAGCTTGCGGTGGTCCTCCGACAGCGTGAAGGTGAGCACGGTGATGGCGAAACCGACCTTTGCGAGCGATTTCAAAAACTCGACCCAGCCCTGGGCGCCGAACATCCGGTTCCAGCCCTTGGCGATCGATATGCGCGACATCTGCGGCCTGATCCGCTCGCCGACGAATTGCGGCATGTTCTGCAGCACGGAGGCGCCGATGCCGGCAACCGTCAGCAGCACCAGCAGGCTCACGACGGCGCGACCCACTTCGAACAAGACCTGCTTGTAAAGCGCGATGACATCGGTCTCGGTGTCCATCGGCCAAGCCTCGGGCTTCTCCAGGAACATCGACAGGAACGTGCTGAGGTCGACGACGGCGTCCTTGGCATAGAAGACTGTGAACACCAGTATGGCGACGAACGAGGCGAGGAGCGCCGTTTCCCTCGAATGGGGCAGCTTGCCCTGTTCGATGGTATCGCGGATCTTCTTTTCCGTCGCCTCTTCGGTTTTCGAGTCCTTGTCGGTGGCGTCGGACATGCCTTAGGCGGCGTTCTGCGTCGAGGGAAGTTCGAAGGCCCCTTCGCGCGACAGGCGGATGGTGGTCGTCACGATCGTCTTGCGCGCGGCCATGATATCGGCGGCCGGGACACCCTCCGAGCCTTGCCCGAGTTCGGCCTCGATCATGCGTCGCGAGCGCGCGCCGATCGCCGACAGCACCGCCTCGGCCAGTGCGGCCGACGTGCCGCGCAGCGCCAGCGTGACAAGCTCGGTCGACAGCCCGTCGAACAAAAGCACGCGCGCCTTCTGGGTGAGCAGCGGCAGGTCGTCGAAAGCGAACAGCCGGGCACGGACACCGTCGAGGTCGGGCGTGCCGGCGGCTTCGAGATCCTGCATGACTTCCTCAAGCAGGGGTTTTTCCAGCTCGTTGAGCACGCTGGCGACGCGCGCCTGCCCGGCCGAAGTGTCCTTGGTGGAGGTATCCGACAGCACGCTGGAGCGCAGCCGGTTCTCGACGATCCTGGTGGCGGCGGCCGGAACGTTGGCCATCGTCACCATGCGCTTGATGATCTCGCCGCGCATCGGCTTCGTCAGTGTCAAAAGCACACTCGCCGCCGCCTGCGGCGCCAGTTTCGACAGCACCATGGCCGCCGTCTGCGGGTGTTCGCCCGCCAGGAAGGCGCCCAGCCGCGAGGGTTCGAGCTTTTCGAGATCGGGCCAGATCGGCGGCGGCCCTTCAGGCGCGACCTCGAATTTCTTGTCGCCCATGATGGCGCTCATCTCTTCGGGCGAGAGAGACTCGTTGAGAATGGTGTCCATCCTGTCGGCGGAATCGAGCAGGCCGGCGCCCTCGGTGAACTCGGCCTCGAATTCGGCGACGATGCGCTCGAGATCGCTCTGCGGAATGGTCCTGAGCAGCCGCGCGCCCTCGATCAGCGCCTTCAGCTCTTCCTGCTTGAAGAATTTCAACAGGCGGCTGGCGGACGGTTTGCCCATCGCCACCAATATGGCGGCCGCCTTCTGCGCGCGCGTCAGGGTCGTCAGCGGCGTCGTCATGCCTTTCGCCTCCGCCGCCACCGGCGAGCTCCGCGATCCATGTCTAGGCGCCCTTCGTGCCGGCGATGATTTCGGTCAGCCTGATGCCAAAGCGCGAAGGGTCGCTTTCGAGCACGGTGATCTCGCCGCGCGCGATCTTGCGGCCGTTCACCACGACATCGACCGGCTCGCCGATGCGGCGATTGAGCGCGACCGTCGACCCCTTCTGCAGCGCCATCAGATCGGCAACCGCCATCTCGGTGCTGCCGAGGATGATCTGGACATCGACGGGGATGTTCATGATAACGCTTGAATTGGCCCCCGCCGCAGCCCGGAACGCCGCATCGGGGCGCTGCTCTTCTTCGTGCAAGACCCCCCGCAATTCCTCGATGGCGCGATCGAGCTGCTCGTCCGGCTGGTCGAGCTCTGCTTCTACCTTGGTCTTGGCCATGCGTCGTCTCCAAAAGCTCAGGCGCGCCCGGCACCAGCCGGCATGAGCCCATCGATGAAATCCTGCCCGGCATCGAAAGGATGCCTGATTCGGACGGTGTAATTCTGACCCAGTTTGCCGAACTCGCATACGAACAGCGTCTGGCCGCGCGCGCCGAGGCGAGCCCGCGATTGCGCCGTTTCTTCGAAGTCGATGACCTGGCCCACTTCGAGGTTGGCGAGGCCGCCCAGCGTCAGCCGCGCCAGCGGCATGGTGGCCTCGAGCGCTACGGTCGAGCGCATCACCTCTTCCGAAAAGCGTGCCCGCCAACTGGTTCCATGATCGTCCTCGCTGATGCTGGCCGTGGCATCGCGGCCCGCCAGCACGATGCGCTGCGGCATCGTCACGGTAATCGAGCCGCTGTCGACCGGCGTCGAGATGCCAAGGACGATGCGGATCGCGGCACCGTCGCGCAACACGTGCCGCCTGGCCTCGATCCCCGACATGGCGCGGGGTGCGGGCAGCCGCAGTTCGAGCGAGCGCCGCCCCGATCCGTTCAGCGCCTGCGCCACTTCCTGGAGCACCATGGTCGAGACATCGGCCTCGATCGACGACAGCTCGCGCTCGATCGGCGACACCGGCATATCCGGGTCGCCGCCGAACAGGGTGGAGACCATGATCGCGATTGCGGGAGCATCCATGACGAGTGTCATCGCGTCCGAGGACGCCGGCGAGCCGACGACGGTCATCGCGAAATTGTCGCCGGCGCGCGAGCGCGCCTCCGGGACGCGGCTGACCTCGACGGCCTTGAGGTCGACAATTACGGGAATGCCGAGCTCGCCCGAGAGTCCCTTCTGCAGCAGCGGCACGGCGCGTTCGGCCATGGCACGGCCGGCGTCGATGACCTGATCGGTCTCACCGCTGTCGCCGACCAGACGCTCGATGATCAACGAACGCGCCTGCGAGGGGCTGCCCGGACTCGTCATGACAGTTTTGGCACCGATCTGTCGCGCATCGCTCAGGCAGCCTTCTTCTCGGCGCTGCCGGTGTTCATGGTGCTCTGCTCGACCGCGTCGATGGTCGGCCGTTCATAGGAGGAGATGGTCTTGCGGCCGAACTCGATCGCCACCTGCGGCAGCGCACCGTTCATGTAGGCGAGCAGCGTCTGCTTGACGATGATGTAGAGGCGGTTCTTCTTCTCGCGCACCGTCTTGATCTTGGTGGCGACAGGTCCGACCACCGCATAGGACAGGAAGATGCCGAGAAAGGTGCCGACCAGCGCCGCGCCGATCAGGCCGCCGAGGATTTCCGGCGACTGGTCAAGCGCGCCCATCGCCTTGACCACGCCGAGCACGGCGGCGACGATGCCGAGCGCCGGCAGGCCGTCGCCGACCGCGACCAGCGCGTGATAGGCCTTCATCTTGTCGGATTTGATGGTCTGGATTTCCTCGTCCATCAGCGCCTCGATCTCGTGTGAGCGGGCATTGCCGATGATGATGATGCGGCAGTAGTCGCAGATGAAATTCATCAAATCGTGATTCTTGAGCACGGTTGGAAAGGCCTGGAAGATCGCCGATTCCTCCGGATTGTCGATATGCGCCTCGACCTCGCTGCGCGACTTGGAGCGCAACTCGCGCATCAGGCTGTGCAGCACGCCGAGCGTTTCCAGATAGTCCTGCTCCTTCGGCACCGCCTGTTTGAAGGCCTCCAGAATGCCCTTGCCGGTATCCTTGACCGTCTTCATCGGATTGGCGACCAGGAAGGTGCCGAGTGCGGCGCCGCAGATGACCACGGCTTCCCATGGCTGCACCAGCACGTGCAGATGCCCGCCCATGGCCATGAAGCCGCCAAGGACGCAGCCAAGCGTCACCACAAGTCCAATCAGAATGCCCACGACCGGTCCTTCCGCATTTCACGTCGGACAAGGATAGTCCCCGTGCCTTGTGTGAGGCTTGAATCCGAGCCGCCATGGCACGAAACTTAGCGATTCAGTTTCGCGCAAGGAAGTGAGCTTATTGTGCTGGCATAGCTTCGGCCGGAGGCGCGTCCTTGCTCAGTACCTATACCAGCTACCAGTTGATCACCAAAGACATAAACAAATCGATTGACCGCATCGAGCAACAGCCGACGGTCGACCGCGATACCCAATATTATCTCGCCAACATCACCAAGGTGAAATCGATCGACGATTTCGTCAAAAATGACCGGCTGTTCAAATACGCCATGAAGGCCTACGGCCTTGAGAACATGGACTACGCCAAGGCGTTCATGGTGAAGGCGCTCAAGGAAGGCGTCTCCGATCCCAACAGTTTTGCCAACAAACTGACCGACAAGCGCTACGCCGCGTTCGTCAGCGCCTTCAATTTCGCCGCCAACGGCCCCAATGCGACGATCTACAACAAGGCGCAGCAGCTGGTGACCAGCAACTATGCGCTGCAAGTCCAGATCGGCGCCTCGCAGGCAGGACTCTCCTACTACCAGAGTGAAACCGCCTACTACGTCACCAACATCTCCAAGGTGAAGTCGATCGACGACCTGATGGGCAACAGCCGCCTGCTGACATACGCGATGGCCGCGTTCGGCCTCGACGCCGAGACCGAACCGGCGGCAACCGTGAGGGCCATGCTCGAAGGTGGCGTCAGCGATCCCAACACCCCAGCCAACAAACTGACCGACAAGAGCTACGCCAACTTTGTCTCGGCCTTCGACTTCGCCCAGTATGGCGATCAGACAACCACGCGCGATGCTGCCCAGCAGGCGGTGCCGAAAGGCTATGTGGCCGGAACCGGACTGAAATTGGTCGAACCGAGCGCCCAGTATATCAAGGGCGAGGCGGACTATTACGCGGCAAACATCTCCAAGGTGAAGTCGATCGACGATCTCATGGCGGACAAGCGCCTGCTCACCTTCGCCATGGCTTCCTACGGATTGGATGCGTCGACCGAAAAGCCGCTGCAGATCAGCACGATGCTGGCGGGCGGCGTCAGCGATCCCAACAGCCCGGCAAACAAGCTGACAGACAAACGCTACGCCAACTTCGTCACGGCGTTCAACTTTGCCCAATATGGCGATCAGACAACGTCGCGCGACGAGGTGCTGAAAGACACGCCGAAGATCTACACCACGGGGTCGGCGCTTGGCCTGATCCCGCCGAACGCGGACTCCATAAAATCGGAGACCGCATACTACCTTGCCAACGTCACGAACGTGAAATCCATCGACGACCTGATGGCCAACAGCCGGTTGTACAACTATGCGCTCTCGGCTTACGGACTCGATCCGGCGACGGAAAGCAAGGATCTCATCCGCAGCGTGCTGACCGGGGGCATTCGCGACGCCGACAGCGTCGCCAACAAGATGACGAACAAGGCTTATGCCGGGCTCGCCGCCGCTTTCAACTTCGAGCAGTACGGCGAAGCAGCCACCACCATCAATCCGGCGCAGCAGCCGACCGTCGACAACTACATGCGCCAGACTCTCGAGGAGGACGCCGGCAAGACCAATGAGGGCGTGCGGCTGGCGCTCTATTTCGACCGCAAAGCATCAACCATCACCAGCTGGTACGACGTGCTGGCCGACACGGCGCTTGCCAGCGTGGTGCGCACCTCGCTGGGGCTGCCCGATTCTTTCGCCACCGCCGACATCGACAAGCAGGCGCAATTGTTCGGGCAGAAGCTCGACATCTCGGATTTCACGGACCCCGTGAAACTGAACAAGTTCCTGACCCGCTTCACCAGCATGTACGAGATCAACAATCCGACCTCGACGGCGGTGACGTCGGTCAGCGTGCTCTTTGCCAAACCGGTCACATCGGGCATCTCCACCGACCTGATGATGGCCATGCAGAAACTGAAGTTCTGATCATGCGAGACAGTCTCTACGTTGCCCTCTCCGCGCAGATAGCCCTCGAGCGCCGGCTCGACACGATCGCCGACAACGTCGCCAACGCCAGCACCGTCGGCTTTCGCGCCACCGGCGTGAAGTTCGAGGACGTGGTGTCTGGCGCAGGGCAGAAGTCGGTTTCGTTCGCCTCCTCCGGCAAGACCTTTCTGTCGGGGGCACACGGCGCCATGACGGAGACCGGCAACCCGTTCGATTTCGCCATCCAGGGCAACGCCTGGTTCGCCATCGACACGCCAGTTGGCACCGTCATGACCCGCGACGGCCGCTTCTCGATGAACGAGAATGGCGAGCTGATGTCGGTCGAGGGCCATCCGGTGCTCGACGCCGGCGGGGCGCCGATCCAGCTCGATCCCCGCAACGGTCCGCCCAAGGCCGGCGCCGACGGCTCGCTGCGCCAGAACGAACAGCTCGTCGGCTCCATCGGCCTCTACAATTTCGACCCGGGCGAGAATTTCGTGCGCTACGGCAATTCCGGCATTGTGCCCGCACGCACGCCCGAACCGGTCACCGACCGCTCCGACATCGGCGTCGCCCAGGGTTTCCTCGAGGAATCCAACGTCAATCCCGTGCTGGAAATGACCCGCCTGATCATGGTCCAGCGCGCCTTCGAGAACACTGCCGCGCTGATGCGGCAGACCGATTCCTCCGCCGAGGAGGCGATAAAGACGCTCGGCTCGAAGTCGTAGCATGTCGTCAAAGCAGCCAGCCCTCCGCGCACCCGAAAGACAGCTCCAGCCGGCGCCGCTGGATCGGCTTGCCGCTTTGGAGCGGATTATCAGGCGCTTTGGCGACAGCGACGGGCTGGTCAAGCGCGGCGGGCTCGTCACCGAAGTCACATCAACGCACTACAAGGTGCGCGGCCTTTCCGATTTCACCAGGCTGGGTGATATTGTCGAGCAGCGCGGCCAGTCCGGCTCGCGCCGCGGCGAGATCGTCAAGATCAGCCGTGACGAGGTTGTGATAGCCCCCTTCGAACGCAGCGCCGACGCCGGCATAGGCGATGCCGTGTTCCGCAGGGGTCCGCTCGCGGTGGCGCCGCATGCCTCGTGGCGCGGCCGCGCCATCGATGCGCTCACCCGGGCAATCGACGGTGGTCCGCCCTTGGTCAGGGGCGACGACATGTCGGCGGCCGCCGCGACACCCGGCGCCATGGCGCGGCAGCGCGTCGGTACCGCCTTCATGACCGGGGTCAAGGTCATCGACATCTTCACGCCACTCTGCTTCGGCCAGCGCATGGGCGTCTTCGCCGGATCGGGCGTCGGCAAGTCGACGCTGCTTGCCATGCTCGCCGGCGCCGACGCGTTCGACACCGTCGTCGTGGCGCTGATCGGCGAACGCGGCCGCGAGGTCCGCGAATTCCTCGAGGATACGATCGGCGACAGCATGGCCAAGACCGTAGCCGTAGTCGCCACCAGCGACGAGAGCGCCATGATGCGCCGGCGCGCGCCAGACACCGCCATGCGCGTCGCCGAGCATTTTCGCGACCAGGGCCACCGTGTGCTGCTGGTGCTGGATTCGATCACCCGCTTCGCTCACGCCCTGCGCGAGGTGGCGACGGGAACCGGCGAGCCGCCGGTTGCCCGCGGCTATCCCGCCTCGGTCTTCACCGAACTGCCCAAGCTGCTCGAGCGCGCCGGGCCTGGAACCGAAGGCCCAGGATTGGAAGGCAAGGGATCGATCACGGCCATCATTTCCGTGCTGGTCGACGGCGATGATCACAACGACCCGGTCGCCGATTCGGTGCGCGGCATCCTCGACGGCCATGTCGTGCTCGACCGCGCGATCGCCGAACAGGGCCGCTATCCGCCCGTCAATCCGCTGTCGTCCATCTCGCGACTGGCCGGCAAGGCCTGGAGTGTCGAACAGCGAGCCCTGGTGACGCGGCTGAAGTCGATGATCTCCCGCTTCGAGGACACGCGCGACATCCGGCTGCTCGGCGCCTATCAGGGCGGCGTCGACGCTGAACTCGATATGGCCGTACGCCAGGTGCCCGTCATCTATGAGGCGCTGACGCAATCGCCCAGGGACCGTCCGTCCGCCGATCCGTTCTCCGATCTTGCCCGCCATCTCAAGGGAAAGCAGAATGCCGAACCAGGAGACTGAACGCCAGTACACCGAGCGCCTCCTGAACGAGATGATCGCCGAAGCGAACGCCGCGGAGCAGGCTCGAGCGGAGGAGGCCAGGGTCGCCAGGGCAAACGCCGCCGGCGCCATGGCTGCCCGGACCGCGGTTGTTCTGGCCAAGGCCGTCAAATCGGCTCTCCCCAGATCCGAGCCTTTGCCGGCCCGGACTGCCGAGCCCCCTGTGAATTCCCTTCCCCGCGTCGAGGCTGCCGATATGGCTCAAGCCAGTCGCGAATCGCTGATCGATGGCCTGTTTGCCGCCAGCGAATGGCCGCAGCCGCCAAAGCCGCAATTCCCCAGACTGGGCAAGAAGAAGGCGGACCGTCGCAGCGACGTCGTCATCGCCGCGCTCGGCATCACGCTCGGCCTGACCTGCGCCCTGTTTCCCTGGTACATCTTCTTCAACCAGGACCAGTTCGGCGTGCAGGCGATCAAGTTCGGCGGCACCGGTACCAATTCGGGACGTGCGGGAGGTGGCGTGGTCGCCGAGCGCAGCGCGCCGCTGACCGCCAGGGACGTTCCCAACGCCGATGTAGATCTGCTTGCCACCGGCACGGTGCAGGACGATTCCAAAACGCAGCCGCCCGGCGAGCAACCCTTCCCCGCCGACATCGCGAAGTTCCGCATGGTCCATGTCGCCAATGGCCGCGCCATGATCGAGGACGACACCGGCCTGTGGATGGTCCAGCGCGGTTCGACGCTGCCGGATTCCAGCAAGGTATCGGCGATCGAGCAGCGCAACGGCAAATGGGTCATGCTCACCAGCGCCAACCAGGTGATCGAGCTTTCCAGATAAGCCGTCACGGTTTTGTGCCGAGGATGATTTCAGGTCGGATCGTCCTGAAATCATGCGTCTCCATTTCAAGGGATGGAGCATGATGTCGTCCGAAAACCGCTTCACCGTTTTCGCCTTCACGTTCTAGCGACCGATCGCAAGGTCCGCGCAAGACTGGCGTCCTAGTCTTTGGGCACATGCCCGGAGATTCCCATGGAGCCTGTTTCCCTTTTCGATCTCGCCGCCAAGCAAGCGCAGTGGCTGTCGGTACGTCAGTCGGCGGTCGCCGGCAACATCGCCAATGCCAACACGCCGGGCTACACGGCAAACGATGTCGAGCCGTTCGAGAAGGTGCTCGACCGCACCGCGGTGTCGCTCCAGATCACCGAGCCCGGTCACCTCGGCACTGCGGCGACCAATGCCGGCTTCTCCATCAAGCCGCAGGAAGACGACGGCGTGGTCATGCCCTCCAAGAACACGGTCGTGCTTGAAGACCAGCTTCTCAAGGCCGGCGAGGTGCGCCGCTCCTTCGAACTCAACACGGCCATCGTCAAGGCATTCCACTCAATGATGATGATGGCGGTGAAGAGCTGACCATGGACGCACTGACCGCAGCCCTCAAAGTCGCAGCATCAGGCCTTGGCGCTCAGTCCGAGCGCCTGCGCGTGGTTTCGGAAAACCTCGCCAACGCCCAGTCGACAGGCACCACGCCGGGCGCCGACCCGTATCGCCGCAAGACCATCAGCTTCGTCTCCGAACTCGACCGGGCCTCCGGCAGCTCGACGGTGGAGGTGAATTCGATCGACCGCGACCCGAGCAATTTTCCCGTCGAATTCCAGCCCGGCAACGAGGCCGCCGACGACAAGGGCTACGTCAAGATGCCCAATGTGAACGTGCTGATCGAGATGGCCGACATGACCGAGGCCAACCGCTCCTACGAGGCCAACCTGCAAGTCGTGAAGCAGGCGCGTGATCTCATTTCAATGACCATCGACCTGATGAGGAACCAATGATCGTCAACGGCATCGGCGCGCTTAACCTGAAGCCTGGGCTGGGCGATACAGCCACCGATCTGCTGCAGGGTGGCGTTGCGCCGGCGGCAACGGGCAACCTTGGCACCTCCTTCGCCGAAGCGGTGAGCCAGGCTGCCTCCAAGACCGTCAGCACCATGCAGAATGCCGAGCAGGTGTCGATGCAGGCGCTCAAGGGCGACGCCGACACCCGCCAGGTGGTCGATGCCGTGATGAGCGCCCAGCAGGCGCTGCAGACCGCCGTCGCCATCCGCGACAAGGTGGTCTCGGCCTATCTCGAAGTCAGTCGCATGGGCATCTGAGGAGCAGGCCATGAAAGCACTCGCCATCGCCGCCACCGGCATGAATGCCCAGCAGACCAATCTGGAAGTCATCGCCAACAACATCGCCAACATCAACACCACCGGCTACAAGCGCGCGCGCGCCGAATTCTCCGACCTGCTCTACCAGGTCGATCGCACGCAAGGCGTCCCCAACCGCTCCAATGCCTCGCTGGTGCCGGAAGGCGTTTCGATCGGTCTCGGCGTAAAGACGACCGCCGTACGCAACGTCCACACCCAGGGTGAACTGACCAGCACCGGCAACAGCTTCGACATGGCGCTCACCGGCAGGGGCTGGTTCCAGATCGAAGGCGCCGATGGCGGTACGCTCTATACCCGCGCCGGCGCCTTCAACACCAACGCCACCGGCCAGCTGGTGACGGTGGACGGCGCCAGTGTCATTCCGGCCATCACCGTGCCGACTGATGCGGTCGAAGTCATCGTCAACAAGACCGGCCAGGTCTTCGCCCGCATCGACGGCCAGACCGACCTGCAGAACCTCGGCCAGCTCCAGATCGTCAACTTCGCCAACGAGGCGGGCCTCGCGCCGCTCGGCGACAATCTCTTCCAAGAGACAACGGCTTCCGGCCCGGCCAATGTCGGCGTGCCCGGCGATCCCGGCTTCGCCACCATCCAGCAAGGCTATCTCGAGGCCTCCAATGTCGACCCGGTCAAGGAAATCACGGAACTGATCTCGGCGCAGCGCGCCTATGAAATGAACTCCAAGGTCATCCAGGCCGCCGACGACATGGCCTCCGTCGTCTCCAAGAACATCAGGTAACGGATGATGGCCATGCCGATCTCCTGCTCCGCATTCCGTCGCGCCGCGCTCGCCCTTGCGCTGGTGGCCTGCGGCATGCCGGCTTTCGCCCAGGACTCGGCCAACCAGATCGCCAGCAACCAACCTGCTGGCGAGGTCGTGCTGATCCCCAACCGGGTCATCTATCCCGGCGAGACCATCGAGCTTGCCGCTCTCAAGCAGGTCACCCTCATCCCCGGCAAGCACAAGCCAGATGCTGTTGCCACCCGTTCCGAGGAACTGCAGGGCAAGATCGCCAAGCGCACGCTGCTGCCCGGCCGCTACATTCCTTCAGCCGCCGTCCGTGAGGCCTGGCTGGTCGAGCAGGGTGCCGCCGTGCAGGTCTTCTTCGTCGCCGGCGGGCTGACGATAACGGCCACCGCCGTGACGTTGCAGGCGGGTTCGGCGGGCGACTTCATCAAGGTCCGCAACAGCGACAGCGGCAAGATTCTCTCCGGCACGGTGATGGCCGACGGCACCATCCAGGTCGGCGCTTCATGATGCGCCTGCTTGCCCTTCTGATTGCGGCCACGCTCGGTCTGCAGCCGGCACTAGCCGATGGCCTGACGCCCAAGGCCAAGCGCGAACTCGCCGCCAGGAATGGCGGTGTCTACGACGATCCCGAATATGATCCCGCCACCACCACGCGCATGTTCCGCGTTTCGCCCGGACCAAGCTCGCTGCCGCCTGGCCAGGTCGCCTCGCGCATCAAGGATATCGCGCAGCTGCAGAGTTCGCGCGACAACCAGCTCGTCGGCTACGGCCTCGTCATCGGGCTCGCCGGATCCGGCGACAGCCTGCGCAACTCGCCGTTCACCGAACAGTCGATCCGCGCCATGCTCGAAAATCTCGGCATCGCCACCGAAGGCGGCAGCGCACGCGCCAAGAACGTCGCCGCCGTCATCGTCACCGCCAACATGCCGCCCTATGTGCAGTCCGGCGCCCGCATCGACATCGACGTCTCCTCGATGGGCGACGCCACCTCGCTTGCCGGCGGCACGCTGATCATGACGCCGCTGAAGGCGGCGGACGGGGAGATCTACGCCGTCGGCCAGGGCGCGGTCATCGTTTCCGGTTTCACCGCTCAAGGCCAGGCCGAGCAGTTGACGCAAGGCGTACCGACCGCCGGCCGCGTGCCGAACGGGGCCATAATCGAGCGGCAGGTGAAGGCCGAGTTCGATGACCAGTCGACGCTGACGCTGCAATTGCGCAATCCCGATTTCTCCACCGCCATCCGCATCGCGGACGCGATCAACGACTACACCGCCCAGCGCTTCGGCATGCGCGTGGCGGCGGAGCGCGATTCCCGCACCGTGCAGATCAGGCGACCGAAGAGCGTTTCGGCGGCCCGCTTCTATGCCGAGATCGAAAACCTGGTGGTCGAGTCCGACACGCCGGCCCGCGTCGTCATCGACGAGCGCACCGGTACCATCGTCATCGGCAACGACGTCAAGATCTCACGTGTCGCCATCAGCCACGGCACGCTGACGGTGCGCATTACGGAAGCGCCGCGCGTCGTGCAGCCCGAACCCTTCTCCAAGGGCGAAACCGCCGTCGAACCGTTCACAGCCATCGATGCCACCCGGCCCAACGCCCGCGTCGCCGTGCTCGACGGGCCCGACCTGCAAACTCTCGTTTCCGGCCTCAACCGTCTCGGCGTCAAGCCGGACGGCATCATTGCCATCCTGCAAGGCATCAAGTCGGCCGGCGCCTTGCAAGCCGATCTGGTTCTCCAATAGCGATGCCGATGATCACCTCCCTCTCATCCCATCAAGGACGCCCTCCCAGCGCAATCTTGTTCGCGGCCACGGTCCTCGCGGCCATGTCCGTTTCGAGCTGCGGCGCACGCGGCGAGGATGTCGTTCGTCAGATTCTGCCCGGAGCGCAGCCCGCGGTCGCACCGCAGCAACTGACACGAGAAAAGGCGCCGGACCAGAGCGAGATCGAGCGCTTCTGCTCCAACATCGCCGACGCCGCGCGCGACCGCCGCTATGCCTTGCAGGCGGAGGAGTTAAAACAGCTGCAGGCAGGCATCGACGAGCGCATGAAGGCGCTGGACGCAAAAAAAGCCGAATACGAAACCTGGTTGAAGCGGCGCGAGGTGTTTCTGGCCCGGGCCGAGGACGGTGTCGTCAAGATTTATGCCGGCATGAAGCCCGATGCCGCGGCCGAACGCCTGGCGATCGTCAACGCGGACCTCGCCGCGGCCATCCTGATGAAGCTCGATTCGCGCAAGGCGGGTGTCATCCTCAACGAAATGGACCAGAAGGCGGCGGCGACGCTCACCGGCATCATGGCCAGCGCAGCCCGAAGGGTAGATCCGTCATGATCCGCAGAATGCTCATCCTGTCCGCGGCGGCAGCCTTGTCCGGCTGCGCAACCAATTTCAAGGAAATCGGTAGGGAACCATCGCTGTCGCCGGTCGGTTCGGGCATCGGCGGCGACGGGGCAGCACCCTACAGCTATCCTCAGCCGCCCGCCGCTCCGGTCAAGAAGTTCTCTTTGTGGGACGACCGCCAGAGCCGGCTGTTCACCGATCCCAGGGCGCTGCGCGAAGGCGACATCCTGACCGTCAGGATCAAGCTCAACGACAAGGCCAACTTCAAGAACCAGAACGACCGGAGCCGCACCGCCGCACGCAAGCTGGGCTATGACGTCACGCTCGGATGG
Organism: Mesorhizobium sp. B2-7-3; assembly: GCF_006440715.1. NCBI lineage: Bacteria > Pseudomonadati > Pseudomonadota > Alphaproteobacteria > Hyphomicrobiales > Phyllobacteriaceae > Mesorhizobium > Mesorhizobium sp. B2-7-3. The sequence goes on along the minus strand of NZ_VFTY01000003.1, from coordinate 157,588 downwards.
GAAGGCAACAGCACCAGCGGCAAGGGTGACGCCGGCTTGAGTTCCAGCACCGAAACCAATGCCGACGGCGAAATCAAGCGCTCTGAAAACCTGGAGCTCAACGTCGCCGCCGTCGTCACCGAGGTCCTGCCCAACGGCAATTTGATGATCAGGGGTTCCCAGGAAGTGCGCGTCAACTACGAGCTCAGGGTGCTCACCATCGCCGGCATGGTGCGCCCGTCGGACATCGGCGCGGAAAACACCATCTCCTATGAACGCATCGCCGAGGCGCGCATCTCCTATGGCGGCCGTGGCCGCGTCAGCGAGGTCCAGCAGCCGGCTTATGGCCAGCAGGTCCTCGACCAGGTTCTTCCGTTCTAGGCATTGGAGAGCGCGGCACCATGGCCAATGTCGATCAGATTCAGCCTCGCAAGGGTCCTTCCCTTGCCGTGCAGGGCGCCATGCTGCTCGTGGTGACGGCCGCCGCCATCGGCATGGGCTGGATGTCGGGCGGTTATCTCAAGGGCGTCGGCGCACCATCGTCGGTGCCAGTCGCGCCTGAAAACGAGGGCAAGGTACCCCAGCCCGAAGCCGCTCAACAAGCTGGCGCGGGGCCGACGCTCGTCGCGCTGGCGCCGATCACCACCAACATCGCCTCGCCCGCGGACACTTGGATCAGGATGGAAGTGTCCGTGGTCTACGACGCTCCGCAGCCGCCGGCGATGGCGGAGGACGTCCAGCAGGATCTTCTGGCCTTCGTGCGTACCCTCAAGATGCACCAGATCGAAGGCGCCAGCGGCTACCAGCATCTGAAGGCCGATCTCGACGAACGCGCCTCGATCCGCAGTCAGGGGCACGTCAAACAGGTTCTCGTCAGGACATTGCTGCTCGAATGAGAAAATTCCTTCTTGCCGCGGCACTGATTGGCGCCGCCACCTCCGTCGCGGCGGCCCAGCAACTGGACCTTGGCGGCATCGGCAAGGCCGATGGCGCCACCGTCGGCTACATCATCCAGATGTTCGGCCTGCTCACCGTGCTGTCGGTGGCGCCGGGGCTGCTGATCATGGTGACCAGCTTCACCCGCTTCGTCATCGCCTTCTCCATCCTGCGTGCCGGCATTGGCCTGCAATCGACGCCGGCGAATCTCATCCTCATTTCGCTGTCGCTGTTCATGACCTTTTATGTCATGGCGCCGACCTTCGATCAGGCGTGGAATACCGGCGTCAAGCCGTTGATGGACAATCAGATCAGCCAGACAGAGGCCTTCGAGAAGATTTCCGATCCGTTCCGCACCTTCATGCTGCACAATGTGCGCGACAAGGATTTCGACCTTTTCGCCGACCTTGCCCGCGAACGCGGCCAGGTCGTTGCGAAGGAGACGGTCGATCTGCGCATTCTGGTGCCTGCCTTCATGATCTCCGAGATCCGGCGCGGCTTCGAGATCGGCTTCCTGATCGTGCTGCCATTCCTGGTCATCGACTTGATCGTGGCCACCATCACCATGGCGATGGGCATGATGATGCTGCCGCCCACGGTCGTGTCGTTGCCGTTCAAGATCCTGTTCTTTGTCCTGATCGACGGCTGGAACCTGCTCGTCGGCAGCCTGGTGCGCTCTTTCACCTGACCGTGCGCGCTCGACATCGGGTATGGCCTGCCTGCGGAATGAGGCAGCGCGCCGCGTCATCGAATTCCTCCGAATTATTTTCGATTAACCGTCCAGTTTAGTCGTTTGGTAGGGACTCGCCGCCATAGTCGCTCGCAGATGGCGGGTGACCCAAACGCAACGGTCATTGGCATGATGCCGCTCCGTCATACCGGACAAACCGGTATGCAAAAAACACCCTGTAAAACAAGGTACGAGTAGCCATGGCCAGTATCATGACCAACGCCTCGGCGTTGACCGCTCTGCAGAGCTTGAACGCCACCCAGAAGAACCTCGACACCACCCAGGCCCGCATCTCGACGGGTTATCGCGTCTCCCAGGCGTCGGACAACGCCGCCTACTGGTCGATCGCCACCACGATGCGCTCGGACAACTCGGCGATGTCCACCGTTTCGGACGCGCTCGGCCTCGGCGCCTCGAAGGTCGACACCGCCTACACCGGCATGGACAGCGCGATCACGACCATCAACCAGATCCAGCAGAAGCTGACCGCATCCTACGGCCAGACGGACGCTTCCAAGGAAAAGACCCAGGTCGAAATCGCCGCTCTTCAGAAGCAGCTGAAAGCCTATGCCGATGGCGCCACCTTCTCCGGCACCAACATGCTCTCGGTCAACAGCGGCGCCACCGCCACGACCGCGGCCGACGTCAAGATCGTTTCGGCCTTCAACCGCAGCGCCACCGGCGCGGTTTCGATCTCGACGATCGACGTCAACGTGGAAAGCATCAAGCTGTATGAAGCCGGCACTGCTGCCGGCGTGACGAAGGGTATCCTCGACGCCGACCGCCTCGGTACCGATGGCAGCGTCGCGGCCGCGGCCTCGAACCCGACCCTGGGCGCTGCCGCAGCGGCCACCGACACTTATTCGGTCGCCAGCCTGAAGATCTTCTCGGGCACCACCGCTGCGAGCGACACCCAGATCCAGGCTATGATGAACGTCGTCGATGCCGCGCTGAAGGGCATGACCAACGCTGCCACTAAGCTCGGCGCCGCCAAGAGCTCCATCGACCTGCAGAAGACCTTCACCTCGAGCCTGATGGACTCCATCGATCGCGGCGTCGGCCAGCTCGTCGATGCCGACATGAACAAGGAATCGACCCGCCTCCAGGCCCTGCAGGTTCAGCAGCAGCTCGGCGTCCAGGCGCTGTCGATCGCCAACGGCTCGTCGCAGTCGATCCTGTCGCTCTTCCGCGGCTGATCCCTCTCGACGGATCAAACCAGGCAAACGGGCCGCGCCAAAAGCGCGGCCCGTTTTGCGTTTGCTCCAGCCCCGCGCAACCCTCGTTTCTTAACCCTCGAAAGCTGGCTTTTAACAGGCCGTTAACCATAACGCGCTAGTCATGGTTAACCAATGACTTACAACGGATTGCCGAATCGGCCCGATCGGGTGACGGTAATCCACGAGCGGGTCGAGCGGCTCGCGAGGGCAACGCCGGTTTGAGAAAGACCGGTCTGGAAAAAGGAGCGAGTTTCTTGGCGAGCATCATGACGAACGCCGCGGCGTTGACCGCACTTCAAAGCCTTAACGCCACCAACAAATCGCTCGAGCAAACGCAGTCCCGAATCTCCACGGGCTACAGGGTCTCCGAGGCCTCCGACAACGCCGCCTACTGGTCGATCGCCACGACGATGCGCTCCGACAACCAGGCGCTGTCGACAGTCCAGGACGCGCTCGGCCTGGGCGCTTCGAAAGTCGACACTGCCTATACCGGCATGAACAATGCGCTGGATACGATCGGCAAGATCAAGACCAAGTTGCTTTCGACCATTGGCCAGACGGGTGCCGCCAAGGCAAAGACGCAGACTGAAATCACCGCGCTCCAGGCGCAGATGAAGTCCTTTGCCGATGCCGCCACCTTTTCGGGCTCGAATTATCTTTCGGTAACGTCGACGCAGGTCGCCGCCGCCAATGATGGCGTCCAGGCCGACGCCAAGATCGTGTCGTCCTTCAATCGCTCATCGTCGGGCGCCATCTCGCTCGGGACGATCGACATCGATGTCGAGAGCACCAAGCTGTTCGATTCCGGTCTCTCCACCGCCGTCAAGAACCAGGGCACGCTTGACCGCCAGACCTCGGTCTATTCCACGGCGGCCGCCCAGGACCTGTATGATACCGCTTATGCGGCCGCAATCGCCGGCGGCGGCACGGATATTGCCGCCAACACCGCCGGCCAGACCGCGGCCGGGGCGGTGGTTCCCAGGATCGACAATGTTTCCGCATACAACCTCGATATCACCGCGGCCGGCGTGACCGACGACATCATCACCCAGATGGTCGGCAAGATCGACAAGGTCATGAGCCAGTTGACCGACTCCGCCACCATTCTCGGTGCGGCCAAGAGCTCCATCGACCTGCAGAAGACCTTCACGCAGAGCCTGATGGACTCGATCGATCGCGGCGTCGGCCAGCTCGTCGATGCCGACATGAACAAGGAATCGACCCGCCTCCAGGCGCTCCAGGTTCAGCAGCAGCTCGGCATCCAGTCGCTGTCGATCGCCAACAGCTCCTCGCAGTCGATCCTGTCGCTGTTCAAGAACGGCTAACCTTGGCCTAGCTGACGGATACTTCGAAATTCACGGGCCGCGCCGCAAGCGCGGCCCGATTTCATTTTCGCACAAGCTTCGGGAGCTAGTGTTCCGGCGGACAGTCATGCTGGGAGTCGCTCAATCGTGCCGGAACAGATCCAGAGCATCATCTCGAATCTCCGCGGCTTTGGCGTCAGGCGCCTGGCCATGCTGGCGGGCATCGCCGTCCTGGTGATGGGCGTCATCGGCATTGCCTCGGTCTACCTCAACCGCCCGGCCTACGACACGCTCTATGTCGGGCTCGACCGCTCCGACGTGAACCAGATCGGCCTGGTGCTGGGCGAGGCCGGCATCGGCTTCGACGTCGGCGCCGACGGAACCTCCGTGCTGGTTCCGGCCGGCACCACGGCGCAGGCGCGCATGCTGCTTGCCGAAAAGGGCCTGCCGACCAGCGCCAATGCCGGCTACGAATTGTTCGACAATGTCGGCGCGATGGGCCTCACCTCCTTCATGCAGCAGATCACCCGGGTGCGCGCGCTTGAAGGCGAGATCGCCCGCACCATCCAGTCGATATCGGGTATCAAGGCGGCGCGCGTCCACATCGTCATGTCCGAGCGTGCCAATTTTCGTCGCGACGAACAGCAACCCTCCGCGTCGGTCGTCATCCGCTACGCCGGCATCGACGCGGAGAAGAGCGCCATGTCGATCCGCCATCTCGTCGCCGCCGCCGTCCCTGGCCTGTCGGCCGACAAGGTGACGGTGCTCGATTCCAACGGCAATCTGCTGGCCGCGGGCGATGATCCATCCAACACCAGTGCCGCTCGCACGCTCAGCGTCGAGCAAACCGTGGAGGCGCAGATCGGCGACAACATTCGCCGCGCGCTCACGCCCTATCTCGGGCCCGACAATTTCCGCGCCAGCGTCAAAGCTGATGTCAACACCGACACCCGCCAGACCGAAGAGACGATCTTCGATCCGGAGTCCCGTGTCGAGCGCTCGGTGCAATCGGTGCGCGCCAACGAGAACAGCAACCAGAAACAGGCCTCGACCCCGGCCAGCGTCGAGCAGAACCTGCCGGAGACCCAGGCGACCAGCACCGAGGGTCCGCAGACCTCCTCGGCCAACGACCGCAAGGAGGAGATCACCAACTACGAGATCAACTCCAAGAAGATCGCCACCGTCTCCAATGGCTACAGCGTCACCAAGATGTCGATCGCCGTCGTCGTCAACCAGGACCGGCTGAAGACGATCCTGGGCAAGGACGCCACACCGGACCAGATCGCCAAGCGCGTCGCCGAAATCCAGAAGATGGTAAGCTCCGCCACCGGCTTCGATGACAAGCGCGGCGACGTCATCGACGTCTCGGCCGTCGAGTTCATCGACGGGCTGGACGGCGAGGCGGTGCCACAGGCGGGAATGCTCGATTCCATCGGCCAGCATGCCGGCACGCTGATCAATGCCGGCGCCTTCATCGTGGTGGTGTTCCTGGTCGCCTTCTTCGGCCTGCGGCCGATGGCGGCCGCGCTGACGGCAAAGGCGACGCCCGCTATAGCAGGCCCCAATTTCGATGAGGTCCAGCGCTCCCTGCCCACCCCCGAGGCAGCCGCTTCCGCCGATGCGGGTGCCGCCATTGGCGCTCTGCCCGGCACGCGTGCCGGCGCCACCCCGCTCGACGATCTGCGCCAGAAGATCAGGCCGGCCCCGCAGGAGCGGCTTGCCCGCATGGTCGACATCAACGAGGAACGCACCGCGCAGATCCTGCGCAAGTGGGCGGCCCAGGAAGTCGCGGCGTAGACCATGCCCTCCGCAGCCCTCTTTGATCTTCTCCCGGATTTCGGCACGCGCGCGCAACGCGCCAGCCAGCCGCAGGCCACCGCCGAGCACAAGCCCGAGGCGGCAGCACCGACGGCCGATATCGGCACGCTGATCGCCGAAGCCGTTGCCCAGGCGGAGGCGGCGCTCGGCGAACGGCTTGCCGCGGCCCATGAAGCAACGCTGCAAGCGGAACGCCAGGCAAATGCCGAGGAAGCAAAGGCCTTTCTCGACAGCTTCGGCGGCGATGTCGGCAAGGCGATCTCGTCGCGCATCGACGCCATGGAGGCGCGCGTGACGGATCTTGTCGCCGCAACGGTCGCCCGCATCATCGGCGGCGTTGTCAGCGACGATCTGCGGAAGCGCTCGCTCGAAGCGCTCGCCGGCGCGATCCGCGAAGCCGTTGGCGATGGCGAAGCGGTGCGCATCGCCGTTCGCGGGCCGCTCTCGCTGTTCGAAACGCTGAAGGCGTCGCTTGGATCCCGCGCCGCAAACCTCGACTTCATCGAGGCGCCCGGCTTCGACCTGATGGTCACCATCGACGAGGCCGTGTTCGAAACGCGAATGGCCGAATGGTCGGCAACCCTGTCCGAGGTCCTGTCATGAGCGTCGCCGAAGCCGATCATGGCAGGCACGAGATCATCATCGTGCGGCGCGGCCATGACGACCACGACGAAGGTCATCATGGCGGCGTCTGGAAGATCGCCTTCGCCGATTTCATGACCGCGATGATGTGCTTCTTCCTGGTCATGTGGCTGATCAATGCCGCCAACGAACAGACCAAGACGGCCGTCGCCAGCTATTTCAACCCCGTCAAGCTGGTCGACCGCGAGTCGAGCCGCAAGGGCCTTAAGGATCTCGGCAATGGACCGCGCACGGCCGGGCCGACGGCCGAAGACCCGCAGGAAGCGACCACCAAGGCTGGACAGGACGGCACCGGCGCCGCGGGCTCGTCCAATCGCAAACAGGACAAGCAGGAGCCGCAGCAGTCGCAACAGTCCGACGAGCATCTTTTCGCCGACCCCTATGCGGTGCTTTCGGAGATCGCCACGGATACCGGCGTCATGCAGAATGTCAGCCAGAAGGGCGATGGCGGCGCGCAGAGTTCCGGCCCGGCGACGGGCGCCTCGGGGGGCGCGTCCTACCGCGATCCTTTCGAGCCGGACTTTTGGTCGCAGCAGGTCGCCGCGCCCGGCGCCGAGGCGAGTGCCCAGCGCCCCAGGGTCGAGGGCGATCCGCTCAAGCCCGGCGACAAGGCTGCCGAGACGCAGATCGCCAAGGTCAAGGCCGTGCTGCCGGCGCCGCCGATCAAGGATGCACCACTGGAGCCCCTGGCCGGGGACGGCAAGGACGTCGCGGCGACAATGGTCAAGACTGCTGATGCCAAGGCCGGCGGTACCAAGGCCGAGGCTGGAGACAGCAAGGCCGCGGACATGGCGAAGGCGGGCACGGCCGCTGCGAAGCAGGAGGCCACACAATCCGAGGCGGCGGACAAGGCTCCGACCGCCGCCGCGCTGAAGGCCGCCGCCGACGTCAAGCAACAGCTGGCCGATGCCTTCAAGCCCGGCGACAAGCTGCATGACGGCGTCTCGGTGGAAGCCACCGACAAGGGTGTCGTCATCTCCATCACCGATCAGCTCGACTTCGGCATGTTCGAGGTCGGCTCGGCGGTGCCGAGCCGCGAACTGGTACTGGCGATGGAAAAGATCGGCCGCATCGTCAACGGCCAGAAAGGCACCATCAGCATCAACGGTCACACCGATGCGCGTCCCTTCCGCGGTGTCAGCTACGACAATTGGCGGCTGTCGACGGCGCGCGCGCACTCGGCCTATTACATGCTCGTGCGTGGCGGCGTCGATGAACGCCGCATCACCGAGGTTGCCGGCTTCGCCGATCGCCAGCCCAAGGATGCCGCTGATCCGCTGTCGGCGGCCAACCGCCGCATCGAGATCCTGATGGCGACCGGCGGATGAAACGGGCGGCGCTCACCAGCCGCATGATAGGCCTGTTGCTGCTGGCCACGGCTTGTCCGTCTGCGGGCCTCGCCCAGGACACGCTGCAGCCTTATCAGCTGGTCCGCTCGTTGCAGCTCGTTCAGGACCGCATCGCGGCCGGCGATCATGCCGCGATGCCGATGCAGGCCAAGCTGCTCGAGATGACCGATGCGCGGTTGCGTGCGGCGGACGCCGAGGATTTCAAGGATCCCAAGAATTTTCGGGCGTTGCTGGTCTACGGCATGAGCGGCGGCAATCCGGTGACCGTCGAGGCGGCCGTGTCGCGCGCCGCCTCCGATCCGCGGAACCTTGCCATCGCCAAAGGGGTGATCGACTATCTGAACGGCCGGCCAGGCGAGGCGATCGAAGCCCTGAGGCCGATCGACCCGATGACCCTGCCAGGCGACCTCGGCGCGTTCCTCGCTTTGGTCAAAGGCTCATTGCTTGCCACGGATCAGCCGGCGGCCGCACTCACGCTGCTCGATGAAGCCAAGCTGCTCAGCCCCGGCACTCTGGTCGAGGAAGCGGCCTTGCGGCGCTCGGTCGGCATTGCCGTGACGCAGGGCGACGCGGCGCGGTTCGCGCTTGCCTCCACCCAATATGTCGAGCGCTACCTCTATTCGCCTTACGCCAGCCAGTTCGCCGACTCCTTCGTCTCCGGCGTCATTGCACTGCATATGTCGATCAGCCAGGACAAGCTGGCCGACATCACCTCGATGATGGACCCCGAGCGCGAGAAGGTGATCTATCTGCGTATCGCACGCCGCGCCGCGATTGACGGCATGAGTGACTTGTCGGCCTTCGCCTCGGCGCGGGCCGAACAGGGTCGCGACAGCAACACCAATCAGGGCGATCCGCGCGCCCTGCTCTATTCCAGCCTGTCCACGGTGACCTCCGATACGATCGAGGACGTGCGCACCAAACTTGGCAAGATCGACCGCAGCAAATTATCGGACGGCGACCGGGCCTTGCTCGACGCGGCCCAGGCCATCGCCGGCGAAGTGGTGGCGCCGCCTGCTTCCCTTCCGGTCGCAAATCCGGCGCCCGCGCCGGTCGTACCATCGCCCGAACCCGAAATTGCGGCCGCATCGACCACGGATGCCGCCGGATTGCCACCCGTCGAGGGTGCCGTGTCCGAGAAGCCGGCCTTGGCGCCCCTGGCCGCTGCGCCCGCTGCGCCGAACACATCCGCGCCGGCAACCGACGCGGCAACCGTCCTGCCGGCATCGGCCCCGGCGGTCGCGGCCAGCGCCGACACGACAGACCCGACCGACGCCGCCATGACGAAAACCCGTCGACAGCTAGACCTGATCGACCAGATGCTTGGAGCCGCCCCGAAATGACCCCCAGCCTCGGCCCGGCCCTGCCCGGATTTACCGCCGCGCGCACGGCCGAGCAGCCGGCCGCGTCCGGAAAGAAGGACGACACCGGGTTCGGAGGGATGGTGCACGGCGGCGCAAGCCCTGCCCATTCGGAGAAGCAGCCACCGGCCGAGCCAGGCTCCCGCGATCCGCGGTGGAGCAAGCTTGCCGCGGAGCTCGCGGCAAAGGCAGGCGAGGACGAGCCTAGGCCCGCCGGCAAGGCAAGGACCACGCCGAGCGGATCGTCTGCCGCGAAATCCATGAAGGACGGCAAGGACGCCGGGACGGACAAGGATGCCGATGCCGACGCGCCGGCCGCCGAATCGGGCGCGACGCCACTCGACGAGCATCTAGCGCTGCTGATGGCGTTTCATGACCTGCGCCATTTCTCGACATCGACCAAAACGGCCGACCAGAGCGCGGCCGGAACGGGACAGGACGCCGCGGTCGTTGGACAGCTTCCGCCGAAGGCCCACCGGCAGAAATCCGCCGCCGGGCGTGACGGTCTCGAACCCATGGCCAAGCCCGAGCGGGTATCGCTGGTCGACGGACCGTTGACGAAACTCGACGGCCGGCTCATTCGCGATGCCGCCGGCGCCCCTAAACATGACAGTATGGTCACGGCCGGCCCCTTGCCCGAGGCGCCTGCGGACGTTCCGGGCGTGGAGACGAAGCAGGCGGCGCCGCAGTTGAAATCGATCGCCGATCTCCAGTCCGCGTTGCGGTCCGAGCCGGGAAAACAGCAGTCGGCGGCGGCACGCATCGACGTCGTTTCCGAGCGCAGCTTCCCCGCCCCGCCGCAGGCACCGATAAGCCAGGCAGCCCTCAACGTGATCGGCGCCATTTCAGCCGATGGCGGTCCGAACCAGGCGCTTTCCACGGCCTCCGCGACCGCTCAGCTGACAGGCTCTGTTGCCGTTCCGACACATGTGTTGAAGATCGAACTTCACCCGGCCGAACTGGGCATGGTCACGGCCCATCTTCGGCTCTCCGGAGAACAACTGTCGATTGAATTGAAGCCCGACACACACGATGCCTATCGCCGGCTTTCCAGTGACAGCGAGGCGATCGTCAAGTCGCTGCGCGGGCTGGGCTTCGAGGTTGACAAGGTCACCATTCTGCAACCTTCGGTAGCAATTCCCTCTACAACCCGCACGGATGCAACCGCCTCGATGAGCGCTGCACCCGGCCGCGATCCGTCATCCTTCCAGCCCGGAAATTCCGGCGGCGGCAACAGTGGAACCGGCGGCCAGCAGTCAGGTCAGCAATCCGCAAGGGGTAATCATGATGAAGCGCAAGCACATGGCCGCGCCGCTTCGCCTTCTCGCGAGCGCGCTGGCGGCGGTGTTTTTATCTAGCCTCGCGAGCAGCGCAGGCGCCGCCACCAATCCTTGCGAACCCGAGATCCTGCGTGCCGCCGACCGCTATGGCGTGCCTGCCGGCATCCTCTATGCCGTCGGGTTGACGGAAACCGGAAACAAGGGCAGCCTTCAACCCAATGCCTTGAATATAGAGGGAAAAGCAGTCTTCCCGAGAAGCCGGGACGAAGCGCTTGCCGCCTTCGCCAACGCCCAGCGCGAGGGCAAGACGCTGATCGATCTCGGCTGCATGCAGATCAACCATCACTACCATGCCTCGCATTTCCGCAGCGTCGAGGACATGCTCGACCCGCGCCAGAACGTCGACTACGCGGCACGCTTCCTGGCCAGCCTCCATGCCCGCCATGAGACCTGGTCCATGGCCGTCGCCCGCTATCATGCCGGACCCGACAACGACCCGGCGCAGAAGGTCTATGTCTGCAGGGTGATCGCCAACATGGTGGCCACCGGCTTCGGCAAATGGACCACGAACGCACGCGCCTTCTGCAACCCGTAAGCGCATTTTCCACTTCTAATACATCAGTCCCGTGGCTGCGAAGCGGTCGATTCGACTTGGCCGAGACTTGGACCCGCAAGCATATCTGGCTGCACGCTAATGCAACCGATACGATTCCGGACTCCCAAGAAACTAGTTACAAGAAATGACGGTTGTTCAGGATTCCCGCCAGCGGATACGCCTTTCCCCACGGGGCAAATGTGCTGATTCGGAGGCGGGGCCGATGATCGTTATCGTTGACGAGCGAGAGCTCGTGACAGAGGGCTACAATTCACTTTTCGACCGCGAGGGGATCGCCTGCGCCGGTTTCGCGCCGGGCGAGTTCGGCGAGTGGGTCAACTCGGCCGCCGACACCGATCTGCGATCGGTGCGGGCCTTCCTGATCGGCGACTGTCGCGACGGCGCGATCTCGCCGCGCCAGATCCGCGACCGCACCGGAGCTCCGGTCATTGCGCTCAGCGAGCAGCATTCGCTGGAAAACACGCTGCGGTTGTTCGAGAGCGGCGTCGATGACGTCATCCGCAAGCCGGTGCACATCCGCGAAATCCTGGCCCGCATCACCGCCATCCGCCGCCGCGCCAGCGAGGACGTCGCCTATACCGAGATCGGTGCCATGCGCATCTTCATGGACGGCCGCGATCCCGAGATCGACGGGCAGCCGCTGCCCTTGCCGCGCCGCGAGCGCCGTATCCTGGAATATCTGGCGAGCAACCGTGGCCGCCGCGTCACCAAGACCCAGGTGTTCAATGCCATTTACGGCATCTTCGACGAAGAGGTCGAAGAGAACGTGGTTGAAAGCCACATCAGCAAGTTGCGCAAGAAACTGCGCGAGAAGCTGGGCACCGACCCGATCGATTCCAAGCGCTTCCTCGGCTACCGGCTCGTGTTCTGATGCGGCACCGCGCCAGCCTCGCGCAAGACAGGACGCGTAGCCTCGAAGCCAGTGGCATGGATATTGCGGAGACATCTCGATGAGCCTCTACGGAATGATGCGGACCGGCGTTTCGGGCATGAACGCCCAGGCGAACCGCCTGTCGACGACAGCCGACAACATCGCCAACTCCGATACCACCGGCTACAAGCGGTCCTCGGCCGAATTTTCGACATTGATCATGCCGTCGACCGGTGGCGCCTATAATTCCGGCGGCGTCACCACCACAATCCGCCAGGCGGTCAGCGATCCGGGCGTGCTTCAATACACGACCTCGGTCTCCGACCTTGCCGTCAGCGGCGATGGTTTCTTCGTCGTCCAGGATCCAAGCGGCACGCCTTTCCTGACCCGCGCCGGCGCCTTCGTCCCCGACGCACAGGGCCGGCTGGTCAATGCCGCCGGTTTCCAGCTGATGGCCTACAGCTACGCCAATGGCACGCCGGCGGCCACGGTGAACGGCTTCGAAGGTCTCGAGCCGGTTGTCATCTCCGACCAGGGACTGACCGCGACGCCGAGCACCCAAGGCAATTTCAGCGGCAATCTGCCGGCAGGTGCGACACCGGTCGCTGCCATCAACCTGCCCAGCACGAACTCGGCGGGAGCGCAGTATACTTCGAAGTCGTCGATGGTCGCCTATGACAATCTCGGCAACAAGAAGTTGCTCGACGTCTATTTCACCAACACCGGCGCAGGCACCTGGGAGGTGGCGGTCTTCGACCAGTCGAAGGCGACAGCCGGAACTGGCTTCCCCTACGCTGCCGGCGGCGCCCTGGGCACGGCCAACCTGACCTTCGATACCACCACCGGCAAGCTCACCGGCACCCCGACCGGCATTTCATTCACCGTACCGGGCGGCGCCAGCCTTGCCCTCGACCTGTCGAAGCTGACCCAGCTCGGCACCGGCTTCACCGTCACCGACGCCCAGGTGAACGGCAACGCGCCGAGCACCATCGACAAGGTGCAGATCAGCAAGGACGGCACCATCTACGCCCAGTACAAGGATGGCACCTCCAAGCCGCTCTACAAAATTCCGCTGGCCGACGTGCAGAGCCCTGACCAGCTCAAGGCGCTGCCTGGCAATGTCTACGCGCAAGGCACCGACTCCGGTGCGGTCCGTGTCGGCTTTGCCAACGAAGGCAAGGCCGGTTCGATCATCTCGGGCGCGCTCGAAAATTCCAACGTCGATATCGCGGAGGAATTGACCGACATGATCGCGGCCCAGCGCAGCTACACCGCCAATTCCAAAGTCTTCCAGACCGGTTCCGACCTGATGGACGTCCTTGTCAACCTGAAGAGATAAACCGGGCTTCGCCCGTGAAAGACCAGCATGTCGCTTTCCTCCGCACTGAGCATCGCCCAATCGGCGCTTCTGGCCACCTCGCGGCAGACAAGCGTCGTCACGCGCAACGTGGCAGACGCCGACAATCCGAACTATTCGCGCCGCATCGCGCTGGTCACCAGCACGACGCCCGGCGCGCGTTCGGTTGATGTCCAGCGTGCGGCCAACGACCTGCTGTTTCGCCAGAACCTCGGCGCTCTGTCCGCCTATGCCGGCCAGAGCGCGCTCTACAACGGCATGGATCAGCTCGACGTATCGGTGAATGGCGTCGACAACGCCTCCTCGCCTTCGACAGCGATCGGCAATCTGCAGCAGGCGCTGCAGCTGTACGCCACCTCGCCGTCCAACCAGAATCTTGGCTCGAGCGTCATCGACGCGGCCAAACAGGTGGTGCGGTCCCTCAATGAAGGCTCCAAGGCCATTCAGGATTTTCGTACCCAAACCGACGGCCAGATCGATACCGCCGTCAAGGATCTCAACTCGCTGCTCAACCAGTTCCAGGATGCCAACACCGCGGTCATGTCCGGAACCCGTTCAGGCACCGACGTTTCCGATGCGCTCGACCAACGCGACGCATTGTTGAAGAAGATCGCCAATTACATTCCGGTGTCGACCTTCACGCGTGGCGACAACGACATGGTCATCACCACGGGTGACGGCACGACATTGTTCGAGACGATCCCACGCACCGTCAGCTTCGCCCCGTCTTCGGGGTACGTCGCGGGTGCGGCCGGCAACACGGTCTATATCGACAACGTACCGGTCTCGGCGGGCAGCGGCGGCAACACCACCGCCAGCGGCACCATTGCCGGCCTGCTGCAATTGCGCGACGGCGTCGCCTCGACCATGCAGAGCCAGCTCGACGAAACCGCGCGCGGCCTGATCACCGCCTTTGCCGAAACGGCACCGTCGATGCCCAATGCGGCGGGCCTGTTCACCTGGTCGGGCGCACCGGCGGTGCCAGCCGCGGGCACGCTCGTCGACGGCCTTGCTGGAACGATCAAGATCAATGCCGCGATGGATCCCAGCACCGGCGGCAACCCGACATTGCTGCGCGATGGGGGGGCCAATGGCGTCGCCTACGTCGCCAACACCACTGGCGGGGCTTCATACTCCAACCTTCTGGTCGCCTATGGCGACCAGCTCGACAAGCCGATGACGTTCGATCCCTCGGCCGGGATTTCGGCAACCTCCAGCGTTGCCGACTACGCCGCCAATTCGATCGGCTGGTTGCAGGGCGTTCGTCAGCAGGCTTCGACCGCCGCCGACGCCAAGGAAGCCCTGGCACAGCGCAGTGCCGATGCCTTGTCCAACGCAACGGGCGTCAATGTCGATCAGGAAATGTCGCTGATGCTCGATCTCGAGCACACCTACCAGGCATCCGCCCGGATGATGAAGACCATCGACGACATGATGACGGCGCTGTTGAGCGCGGTGGGATAAGCCATGACCTTTGTCTCCTCTGCTGCCCTAACGAATGCCATGCGCTATCAGCAGATGCGCATGCAGGCCGATCTCGTCAAAGCCACGAAAGAGTCCTCGACCGGCAAGGTCGCCGATGTCGGTCTGGCACTTGGTGGGCGTACCGCCCAGTCCGTCACCTTTTCGCGCGACCTCGACCGGCTCAACGTCGTTGTCGATTCCAACGGACTGGTGGCCGCCCGGCTCTCATCCACCCAGACCTCGCTCGGCCAGCTCTCCAGCGTCGCGCAGACTTTCCTGTCCAGCCTGACCACCGCGTCGTCGGGCGACAACTCCGACAGCCTGACCCAATCGACCGGCCAGACAACGATCCAGCAGCTTACGTCGATCCTCAACACCAGCGTCAACGGCGAATATCTGTTCGCTGGCACCAACACCGACGTCAAGCCGATCAACGATTTCACTGCCGGCTCTCCCGCCAAGGCTGCCTTTGACGCCTCCTTCGTCGCCAAGTTCGGCTTCCCGCCCAGTGACCCGGCCGCGGCCAACATCACCGCGGCCCAGATGGACGATTTCATCACCAACGATGTCACGCCGCAGTTCCTCGGCGCGGGCTGGCAGACCAACATGTCGAATGCGACCGACCAGCAGATCGTCAGCCGCATCGCGCTCAACGAAACCACCGAGACCTCGACCGGGGCCAACAGCGACGGCATCAGGAAGCTCGCCATGGCGGCGGCCTTGGTCTCCAGCCTGATGTCCACCAACATCAGCCAGGCGGCGAAGGACACCATCATCGACCACTCGCAGAAATTGGTCGGCGAGGCGCTGAGCGGCATCGCGCAGGTCCAATCCCAGACCGGCATCGTGCAGAAGCGCGTCTCCGATGCCAGCGACCGCATGAAGACGCAGATCGACCTGTTCGAACGGCACATTCTGGATCTCGAGGCAGTCGATCCGGCGGAAGCGGCGACCCGCGTCGCCAATCTGACGCAGCATATCGAGACGTCTTTCGCCCTGACGGCGCGCCTGCAGCAGCTCAGCCTGTTGAATTACCTGACCTGACACCTCCAGCGGAACGGTAGAGCCACCGATGTACCAATTCTCCTACGCCGACGTTCAGAGCACCTCCGTCGCGGACGCCAAGGACCGCGAGCGGGACCTCCTGACCCGCTCGATCGACATGCTGTCGGCCGCCGCCGCGGCAGGCCAGCATTCGATGGAGGCGGTGGAGGCGCTGCATTTCACCAATCGCGTCTGGACAACCTTCGTCGAGGATCTCGGTTCCAGCGACAATGCGCTCCCCAAGGAGTTGCGCGCCAACCTGATCTCCATCGGCCTGTGGCTGCTGCGCGAGGCCGAGGACATCCGCCAGGGCCGCACCGACAATTTCGAGGGGCTGATCGAAGTATCCCAGATCATCCGCGACGGCATTCAATGACCAACACGTTGAAGTTATCGCTGAAGCCCAATGAGAAGATCTACATCAACGGCGCGGTCATCCGCGTCGACCGCAAGGTCACGATCGAGCTGATGAACGACGTGCAGTTCCTGCTCGAGAGCCATGTGATCCAAGCAGACGACGCGTCGACGCCATTGCGGCAGCTCTATTTCATCGTGCAGGTCATGCTGATAAACCCCGCTGGCGCCGACGAAGCGCGCGAGATGTTCCGCCGCTCGCTGCCACTGCTCATTGCAAGTTTCGAAGACGCCGAGATCGGCAGCGCGCTGAAACAGGTCGACCGCATGGTCGGCGAGGATCACATCTACGAGGCCTTGAAGGCGATCCGTTCGCTTTATCCTCTCGAACGCCGCGCGCTTGGCGGCAATGACGATGTTCCGGGCGCCGCGCGCCCGCTGGCCGTGGGAGCACGATACTGATGACCGTGGACATGACGACGACGGTGCCGGTTGGCGCCAACCAGACCACCACGCCGACCTCGAAGACGGCGGTCGACTATCAGTCCTTCCTGAAGCTTCTGATCGCGGAGATGAAGAACCAGGATCCGACCAAGCCGATGGATTCGACGGCGTATGTCGCCCAGCTCGCCACCTTCTCCCAGGTCGAGCAATCGGTGCAGACCAACACCAAGCTCGACCAGATCATGCAGTCCTCGGCGCTGTCGCAGGCCGACGCTCTCATAGGCCGCAACATCACCTCGGCCGATGGCAAGACAACGGGCACGGTGGCGTCGGTGACGCTTGGCAGCAACGGACTGATCGCGGTGTTGCAGGATGGCACCACGGTCCCTGTCGGCGCGGGCGTGTCGATCAAGCCGGCGAGCTAGGCCAACCGCCGACATGAATGAGGCCGACGCACTCGACATCGTCCAGTATGCGGTGTGGACGGTGCTGACCGCATCCGCTCCGGTGGTCCTGGTCGCCATGGCGGTCGGCATTGGCATCGCCTTGATCCAGGCGTTGACACAGGTCCAGGAAATCACCTTGACCTTCGTGCCCAAGATCGTCGCCATCATGCTGGTGGTGGCGCTTACGGGTCCCTTCATCGGCGGCCAGATATCGGCCTTCACCAATGTCATCTTCGAGCGCATCCAGAACGGTTTCTGAGCGATTTCCAGCAAGGGTGCTCGACGCTTCCGCCCAGATTTGCGCCGGGATGGAACGCAGCTAGCAGGCGTCCGGGTTGCGGCTAATGCATGTCGCCCGGAAGTGGTTCCCGGTTCCGGAACAACGACGTGCATAGAATCAGAAGCTTACAGCAGGTCGGGCGAATCCGGTTCGCCGCGACATGCTGTGGAGTGCCATTCAGGGCGCGACGGTTTGCGGTGGCGGCGCCAGCGTGTGGCCCTTCGCTATCCCCTTGTTGGACCATGATCTTCCCTGCAAGGCATTCGCCCTTTGCGCCGCGATGCCATAGTTTCGGCAAATCATGCGGGGAAACGGATTCCCGCAAGGATCAGCGCGCCGTGGCAGGAACCCATCCATGATTGACGAGAAGCCGGATAGCGAAAGCGTCTCGGCGCTGGCGCCATTCCGGCATGGCATCTTCCGGGCCGTATGGGGCGCGAGCCTCGTCTCCAATTTCGGCGGCTTGATCCAGGGCGTCGGCGCCGCCTGGATGATGACCACCATCGCCACCTCGCCCTATCAGGTCGCCCTGGTCCAGGCCTCGACCACCTTGCCGATCATGCTGTTCGCGCTTGTCGCCGGCGCCATCGCCGATAGCTTCGACCGCCGCAAGGTGATGCTGGTCGCCCAGACCTTCATGCTGGTCGTTTCGGTGCTTTTGACCGCGTTCACCTATTTGGACCTGATCACGCCGTGGACGCTGCTGGCCTTTACCTTCCTGATCGACAGCGGCACGGCACTCAACAGCCCGTCATGGCAGGCCTCCGTCGGCGACATCGTTCCGCGCAACAAGGTGCCTGCCGCCGTGGCGCTGAATTCCATGGGCTTCAACCTGACACGCAGCGTCGGCCCGGCAATCGGTGGCATCATCGTCGCGGCCGCCGGCGCGGCCGCGGCCTTCGCGGCGAACGCGGTGAGCTATGTCGGGCTTATCGTCGTGCTGGCACGCTGGAAGCCGGATCTACCGGCCTCGACCTTGCCGCGCGAGTCATTGGGGGCCGCCATGGGCGCCGGCCTGCGCTACGTCGCCATGTCGCCGAATATCGGCAAGGTGCTGGTCAGGGGCGCCGCCTTTGGCTTCAGCGCCGGCGCGGTGCTGGCGCTGCTGCCGCTGGTGGCGCGCGATGTGGTCAAGGGCGATGCGCTGACCTACGGCATCATGCTGGGCGCCTTCGGCATCGGCGCCGTCGGCGGGGCGCTGATCAGCGTGCGGCTGCGGCAGCTGCTCTCCAGCGAGACGATGGTGCGCTGTGCCTTCGCCGGCTTTGCGGCCTGCGCCTTCAACGCCGCCGTCAGCCAGCATGCCTGGCAGACCTCGCTCGGCCTGCTGGTCGGCGGTGCCTGCTGGGTGATCGCGCTCTCGCATTTCAACGTCACCGTGCAGATGGCGACACCGCGCTGGGTGGTCGGCCGGGTTCTGTCGGTCTACCAGACCGCAACCTTCGGCGGCATAGCACTGGGCAGCTGGATCTGGGGTGTCGTCGCCGACGCGCATGGCGCCGAGACGGCGCTGATCGCCGCGGCCATCGCCATGCTGGCCGGGGGCGCCATCGGCCTCGTGCTGCCGCTGCCGCAACAGCAGGTGCTCAACCTCGACCCGCTCAACCGCTTCAAGGAGCCGCACCTGGCACTTGACCTGAAGCCGCGCAGCGGTCCGATCGCCATTATGATCGAATACATCATCCGGCACGAGGACGAGGCGGAATTCCTCGCCACCATGGCCGAGCGCGGCCGCATCCGCCGTCGCGACGGCGCCCGCAACTGGACACTGGCGCGCGATCTCGAAAATCCGTCGATCTGGATCGAGCACTACCACACGCCGACCTGGCTCGAATATGTCAGGCATAACGGTCGCATCACCCAAGCCGACGCCATGGTCGGCGAGCGCTTGCGGGCGCTGCACTCGGGCAACGAGCCGCCGCGCGTGCGCCGCGTCATCGAGCGCCCGACGACCGCCGGCACCGCGTTGGTCATGGCCAAGGGGCCGATCGAGCACTGACGAATTCAAAGGTTCGCGGCGCCTACCCCTCTCCCGACAGGTCCCGGCGGGCCTTTTCGAGTTCCTCGGCATAGCGCCGCATCAAATGGCCCTCGGTCAGCAGCCCGAGCACGATGTGGTCGGCGAAGTCCTCGACCACGGCCAGTTCCTCGGCGCCGGCGCGCTGGAAGGTCTCGGCGGCGGCCTGCACGTTCATGCTGGGCACCAGGACGGCATCCTTGTACTGGGCAAGGTCGCGCACCGACACCTCGCCCCCGGAGGGATCGCTATGCAGTTCGGCCACGATCAGCACGCCGACATACTCATCCCCCGGGTCGACGGCGATCACGCGCTGGGCCGAACCCAGCGGGAATTCCTTGCGGAAGGCGGCCAGCGTCGTCGACGCATCGACGGTCTTGATGTCCTCGCGCATCATCGAGCCGACGGTCAGGCTGCGCATCCAGCCGACATCGTGGGCGCTGCGGATCGTCTCGCCGCGCAGGTGGAAGCGCCAGGTCGAGAACGAATAACCGAAGGTCTCGCGCACCAGGATCGCCGCCATGATCGAGGCGGCCAGCACCACGCCGGTGAGCGTCAGGTCGCGGGTCGATTCCAGCGCCAGGAAGGTCATGGTCAGAGGCCCGCCGACGACGCCGACGGCAAGCGACGTCATGCCGACAACGGCGGCGACGGAGGGGTCGATACCGGTCGCCGGCGACACGAGCGCCATGACACCGGCGAACGACTTGCCGAGCAGCGCACCAAGGAACAGCGAGGCGAAGAACAATCCGCCGCGAAAGCCCGAACCCAGTGAGATCGCCGACGCCGCCAGCTTCAGCACGAAGACGCTGGCCACCACCGCCAGCCCGTAATTCATGGCGAACTCGCGATGCAGCGCGCCGTGGCCGCTGGACAGGACCTGCGGCGTGATCAGGCCGAGGAGGCCGACCAGCACACCACCGATGACGGGGCGCAGCGAGGCGTCGACCGACAGGCGGTTGAACCCACGCTCGATCAACGTCACGAGTTGCATGATGGCGATCGAGGCAGCACCGCCAAGCAGGCCGAGCAACAGGAAAGGCACATATTGGCTGGCGGTGAGTTGCGGCAACCCTGAAAGCTCGAGCGGAAAGGGCACGCCGCCGAACACTTCCGCCGTCAGCGACGCCGAGATCGCGGCCGTCATGACAGGGGCGACATTGGCGACCGAGTAGATGCCGATGACCAGTTCGAAACCGTAGAAGGCGCCCGTCAGCGGCGCGTCGAAGGCGGCCGATATGGCGCCGGCGGCACCACAGCCAACCAGGATGCGGACGTCGTTGCGGCGCAACCGGAAAGCGCGCGCCAGCCGTGAGGCGACGCCTGAGCCGACCTGCGTGTAGCCCGCCTCCAGACCGACCGAAGCGCCGAAGCCGCTGGAAATCATCGTCTGCACGACGATGATGAAGGTATCGGTCAGAGACATGCGCCCGCCATAGAGCGCGTTGGCCTCGATCGGATCGACCGGCGTGCGGAATTTCCGGAGCCTCAGCCAGACCACCGATATCCCGAGCAGGATACCGCCGATCGCCGGGATCAGCGCCTGTATCGGATTGGCGAGCGAGAACATGCCAGATAGGCGCCCGCCGGGCTGGACGCCGAACAGCAGCCCGTGCAGGTCCTGTACGATCTGGCTCATCGCGGTGACCAGTATGCCGCCCATGACGCCGACAACGCCCGCCAGCATGACCACGGCGATGCCGCGTGCCTCCAGCAGAGGGACTGACCTCAAAAGAACCGCGCGCAGCCGGCGGGCGTAGACTTGGGGTTGGTTTCTGGAAAGCACCGGGGCGGCTCGCCGATATCAAGGCAAAGGAAGACCCGCCTGATACGCCGGGCGGCACGTCGTGACAACCACAATGCCGACATCAAAGGCGCCATTATGGCCGCGAAACCGCCCGATCCGGCCTTCCCGCCTTGGGGCCGAGGGGGGCTGCCCGCCAGTTGCGCATTCACCATGCCCTTTCAGCACAATGCGTACACCGAGCCGGAGCCGGCGAGGATCTAGCCGCCGGACCGCTCAGGTCGGTATGGCTTCGCCGGCCTCGTAGAGCACGAGATTGCGCTCGCCGATGCCGAGCCCCGGCCAGCTCGCGCGCCAGTCGGCAAGATGCGGCGAGCGGAAATGCGCATCCAGTGCCGGTCTGGCGCGCCACATCTCGGTGATCCGGATCAAGCCGGGATCAAGCACATCCTGCGCATAGGAATATTCAAGGCAGCCGTCCTCGGCGCGGCTGGCGCGAACCATGCGCTCCATCACCGGCCTTGCCTCCTCGAGCCTGTCGGGCGGCAGGCGAATCGTACCGAAGATCAGCAGCATGAGGTGTCCTTCGCGAGAGAGTCGATTCCGTCACTCTCCCACCCTCGCGCAAGCTTGGCCAGCTACCCTCGCCGGGCTGTCGCATGCTCGGCAGCCCAGGGTTTCGAGGACGAGAATGGCGATCAGCGAAAGCATCCAGCCCGGCGCGGTGGCCAAGAACGGCCGCGACGTCTTCTTCGCGCTCGGCATCGTCGTCATCCTGGCCGTGCTGTTCCTGCCGATCCCGGCCTTTCTCATCGACATCGGGCTTGCCTTCTCGATCGCGCTTTCGGTGCTGATCCTGATGGTGGCGCTGTGGATCCAGCGGCCACTCGATTTCTCGTCCTTCCCGACCGTGCTGCTCATTGCCACCATGCTGCGCCTGTCGCTCAACATCGCCACCACGCGCATGATCCTGTCGCATGGCAATGAGGGCACGCACGCCGCCGGCTATGTCATCGCCGGCTTCTCCAAGCTGGTGATGGCCAGCGATTTCGTCATCGGCCTGATCGTCTTCATGATCCTGATCGTGGTGAACTTCATCGTCATCACCAAAGGCGCCACCCGTATCGCCGAGGTCGGCGCGCGCTTCACCCTCGACGCCATCCCCGGCAAGCAGATGTCGATCGACGCCGACCTCTCCGCCGGCATGATCGACGACAAGACCGCGCAACTGCGCCGCCGCGAATTGGAAGAGGAATCCTCCTTCTTCGGCTCGATGGACGGCGCCTCGAAATTCGTCCGCGGCGACGCCATCGCCGGCCTCATCATCACCGCCATCAACATCGTCGGCGGCATCGCCATCGGCTACATCAGGCACGGCATGGGCATGGGCGAGGCCGCCGACGTGTTCATCAAGCTGTCGGTCGGCGACGGTCTCGTCACCCAGATCCCGGCGCTCATCGTCTCGCTCGCCGCCGGCCTGCTGGTCTCCAAGGGCGGCACGCGCGGCTCGACCAACCAGGCCGTGTTCGGCCAGCTCGGCGCCCATCCGCGCGCGCTCTACGTGGCGGCCGCACTGCTGGTGTTGCTCGGCCTGATGCCCGGCCTGCCACTGTTCCCGTTCTTCGCGCTCGCCGCCGGCATGGCTGGCCTCGGCTATGTCATTCCAATGCGCCACAACCGGGCCGTCGCCGAGGCCGAGGCGCTGAAGAGCCAGGAGAAAGCGAGCAAGGCCGAGGAAGAGAAGAACTCGGTCAAGGCCTCGCTCGCCACCGCCGAGATCGAACTCCTGATCGGCAAGCAGCTTTCCACCCGGCTTCTGGTCTCGCATCAGGAACTGGTCTTCCGCATGTCCAAGATGCGCAAGAAATTCGCCCAGCAGTACGGCTTCGTCGTACCGGAAGTCCGTGTCGCCGACGACTTCGCCATCCCGCCGAAAAGTTACCAGATCAAGGTGCACGGCACCGTGGTCGCCGAATATTCGATGCGCGTCGGCGAGATCATGGTGCTGCTCGGCAACCGCGACATACCCGAAATCCCCGGCGAGGAAATTCGCGAGCCCGCCTTCGGCATGCGCGCCTACTCCGTCATGGAAACCTTCGCCGAGGATCTGAAGCGCGAGAACTTCACCTTCGCCGACAACATGTCGGTGCTGCTCACCCATCTCTCGGAAGTCATCCGCAACAACCTGCCGCAGCTCCTGTCCTACAAGGACATGAAGGCGCTACTCGAACGCCAGGACCAGGAATACCGCAAGCTCGCCGACGAGATCTGCACCACCCACATATCCTATCCTGGCCTGCAGGCGGTGCTCAAGCTGCTGCTTGCCGAACGCGTCTCGATCCGCAACCTGCATCTCATCATCGAGGCCATCGCCGAGATCGCGCCGCATGTGCGCCGCACCGAGCAGATCGTCGAGCATGTGCGCATCCGCATGGCCCAGCAGATCTGCGGCGACCTCTCCGAAGGCGGCGTGCTCAAGGTGCTGCGCCTCGGCAACCGCTGGGACCTTGCCTTCCACCAGAGCCTCAAGCGCGACGCCAAGGGCGAGGTGCGCGAATTCGACATCGATCCGCGCCAGTTGGAGGAATTCGGCCAGGACGCCACCAAGGCGATCAAGAAACACCTCGAAGCCGGCGAGCGTTTTGTCCTCGTCACCGCGCCCGACGCCCGCCCCTATGTGCGCATGATCATCGAGCGCCTGTTCACCACGCTGCCGGTGCTCTCCCATGTCGAAATCGCCAAGGGCGTCGAGATCAGGGTGCTCGGGACCATATCGTGAGCGTTCTCTCGGAGGCCGTCGTCATCGCGGCGTTCCTCGCCTTCTGCCGCATCGGCGCCTGTTTCATGCTGATGCCTGGCCTGTCCAGCGCCCGCGTCCCGGTCCAGGTCAGGCTGTTCGTCGCGATCGCCGCCACCGGCGGCCTGCTTGCCTTCCTGTGGGACAAGATCTTTCCCTTCGTCGATCCGCGTCCGCAGATCCTGGTGCCGATGATCATCTCGGAGTTGCTGGTCGGCGGGCTGATCGGCGCCATGACCAGGCTCTACATGGAGGCGCTTCGCTTCATGGGCTCGGCCATCGCCATGCTGATCGGCTACGGCGGTTCCGGCGGACCAGCGATCGAGGAACCGGAGCCGCAGGCGGCCCTTGCTGCCATCATTTCGTTTTCGGCGCTGCTGATGCTGTTCGTCTTCGACTTCGATCACGAGATCGTCCGCGCCCTGGTGGCGTCCTACACGGTCGCGCCGGTCAACGTCTTCTTCAACCCGCAGGCGGCGCTGGTCGACATCACCGACACCGTGTCGGACACTTTCTTCCTGGTCATCCGCCTCGGCAGCCCGTTCGTCGCCTACGCCATTCTCGTCAATCTGACGATCGGCTTCGTCAACAAGCTGACGCCGCAGATCCCGATTTATTTCATCTCGCAGCCCTTCGTCATGGCCGGCGGCATGCTGATCTTCTATTTCGCCGCCGGCACCATGCTGTCGCTGTTCGTCGACGGCTTCGTCGACCTCACGCTGGCGAGGTGACATGAGCACGCGCAAGGATCGTCTGAGGAAACTGGTCAAGGTGCAGGGACAGCTGAAAGCCCTGCACGAAACCCGCCACGCCACCTTCGTCGCCGCGGCAAGCGCCGCCGAGGCCGAAGCCCGCGAATTGATCGGCCATTTCGACCAGGAAAATTCCCTCTCCAGCCTGTTCCCCGATCTCTATCATCGCCGCATCGCCCAAGCCGTCGTGCGCCAGGAGGAGAGCCTGGAAGGCGCGAGACAAGAAGCCGGCCTCATCGCCGCGGCAAGCGCCCGCACGAACATGGTCGAGCGCGCCTACAGGGACCTGCGCAACCGCGACGAGCGCGAGAGATCAGACCGCGAGCGGCTGGACCTGATCGCGCAGAAGCGGGGACAGGAGTAATTGGCGGAGCCGGAACGTTGCCCGAACTCATCAATGTTGCGTAGAGAGTCCATCCGCCTGCCGGCTAACGTCCATGCTTACTTCCGTAACCAGCTTGCGGCGAAGGGCCATCACATAGTCACTCGGTCCCTTCGGCGTTATAACGAAGGCTTGGGAGCCGCCAATGACCGATTTGGCAAAATAGGATGCCAACGGTTGATCGGGATCCTCATCCTGCGTTGGAATGGCAATCGCGTTGATTGTATACCCCTTGGCAACGGCGTTCAGCCTGCTCGGCTGAACAGGAAGCCCATCATTATTCTCGCCGTTGGCTGAGATGTCGATTACTTTCTTTGCTGCCGTTCCCGGAAACTGGTCGAGCAGAAGGGCACCGACATCAATAGCCGACGATACGGACGTTCCGCTCCGCCCCCGACGGGCGAAGCCGGTATCTCCTTTCTTGCTGATCACCGATGCGGCCGCTCTGGCGTCTTCCAGCCCGCAGATGTTTGTCCACGGCAGCACGACGCGTGAGTGTCCGGGACTTGACCACTCAAAGTAGGCAACGCTGATGCAGCCGACGTAATTGCGCGCGATGGCGGCGATGATCTCTGGAGAAGTAAGTGCCGCAGCATGACCTTCGCGCTGTAGATCGGCGACCTTTGGATCGACCGAGGATGAGAAATCGACAGCGAATACTACGGCAACATCGACGTTGGCCGCCCAGGCCTGCGGCGCCCAAACCACCGAAGCTCCAAGTGTCCCTACCAGCGCCAAAAATAGGCCGGCACGCTTTGCTGGCCCTTCGGCTGACCGCTCTGTCCCCGATATCAGGGTACCCCTGCATATCGCGCACGCCTGCTCGCGAAAAGAGGCCGCTACGGACAGGGCACCTACGCCCCGATGCATACTACCCAACATGTCATTCTCCACCTCAAGACGGGCATTCTCAAACAGTTACTTTTCAACATGTGGAAGTCTCGCGAAGAACCTTGCTCCGCGCGCCGAGCAGCAGCAGATCCGCCTTGGTCCATAGAAGGTAACAGCCCAGCAAACTCAGTTGCATGGCGAGCGCCGCGAAGGACTCGCCCAACCAGACCCGCGGGAAGGTCCCCCCGAGGGCTACGGTTGTCGCTAGCATTGCCGGCAACCGGCTGGCGAGCACTGCACTACGGAAGGAATCGGGCCAGGCGAGGCCCCATATAGCGGCCGCCAACAGCAGCAGCAAATTGGCTCTGATCTCAGACACCCGGCACCCCTCAAGCCAAGTTCTTGATGACTCGGCCCCCTAACTCGCCGGACCTAGACAATCCTGCATCACGGCAGCGCTTGAGGGTGGGCCGCTACTGTTTGCGAAGCGTTAGTTTTGAGTTAGAATTTCGTCAGGCGGGGAGAGCAAATGCAAAATGAAGATAAGGACGAGACAAATAGAATCTCACTCTTCGGTGGTTTCAGGATCGAAAATGCCATGGCGGATTCGCTCCGGCTGACAGGAAAACGAGGGCCTGCGATCATCGCTTATCTGTCCCGGTCTCCAGGCATGGCAGCGACACGGGAGAGGCTGGCTGATCTATTCTGGAGTGACAGCGATAGCGAACACTCCCGCAACAGTCTGAGGCAAACCCTCAGTATTCTGCGCCGGGATTTATCGCGGGCAGGCGTGAATCTTATCCATTCCCGCGGGGAATCGATTGGCCTCACGCCAGACGCGGTTCGGGTTGACGTGGACGAGTTCGAAGAAGGCCTCACGGCCCGTTCTGTGCCGGAACTCGAAAAGGCTCTGGCGAACTACAACGGGCCGTTCCTCGACGGGTTTTATCTGGGAAGCGATGGGTTCGATGGCTGGGTCACATCCGAACGCGACAGATTGCTGAGCCGCGCACTTGAAGCTTTCGAAAAATTGGCCCGTCTCGTTGACACGGAAACCGGAATCATACTGGTCGATCGCGTTCTCGTCATGGAACCGACGCGGGAAGAGTCCTATCGGCTCAAGATGGAATTACTGCTCGCGTCGGGTCAACGCGACAGGGCGATCAGGACATACGAAGTTTGCAGAAGCATGTTGAAGAAAGAGTTCGGGGTCGAGGTCGGCCCGGAAACGCGAGCGCTTTGGCAATCCATGCTGTCTACCGATACGGCGTCGAATACACAGTCGGCAAATACTGTTCCAGCCAACCAGCGCCACGGGCGCCCATCGATCAGCGTTGCCGACTTCATCAATCTGACCGGAAAGCAAGGCGACGACTTTTTCTCCAAGGGGCTCATGCAGGACATCACCACGGCTCTTTCCGAGGTGGCCGATTATGTCGTGCTCTCCGCACAGCCGCCTGCGGAGAAAAGTGGTGCCGAAGGAACCAAGATCCCGGGAACGCTCCGTGCGCGATACGTGCTTAGCGGCAGCGTCCAAAGATCGGGCAATGGGCTGAGGGTGAACATCCAGCTTGTCGATGCCGCTGGCGGCCACAACGTGTGGGCCCAGAAGTTCGACGGGCAGTCCGAGAATGCGCTCGAATTCCAGGACAGGATCGCACAGTCTGTTGTCTTGGCCGTGATCCTCGACCTTCAACTGACCAACTGGAAAGTCCGCGACAAGAGCCCGCCTGGTCCCCCCGAAGTGCGCAGGTTGGTGAACGAAGCTTTGATGAAGTATTTTGAGATGACCCGGGACTCGCTTTTGATCGGGCTAGAACTTGCCGAGAAAGCTGTCTCCATAGGCGCCGACAACGCGCGTGCGAAGCGGACGCTCTCGATCATAATTTCAATGGGCGTGGCGTTCGGCTCGTTACCCAGGGAGCCGGGCCAGATCGAGCGGGCGGTCGAGCTTGCGGCGGCGTCGGTACGGGCGGTGCCTGACGACGAAATTGCCCGCTGCATCCTGTCATTCGCGCTCGAAAGCTGTGGCCGCATTGACGAAGCGATCGCCGAATGCCAGCACGCGATCAGTCTCAATCCAAGCTATCCGACCGGCCACGGCGACATTTCGATGCTGTTGGCATTGCGCGGAGAGGTAAACGAAGCAGTGCGTGAGGCGAACGAGGCAATCCGGCTCGGAACGCATGACGTCATCGATTTCTGGCGTCATCATGGCTTGGTTGTCGCACTGTTTGCGGGCGGCGACGATCGGCGGGCGCTCGAAGTCGCCCGCAGGGTGGTCAGGACAAAGCCGGGATTTGTTCGCGGCGCCCTTTACTGGGCCGCGTCCGCGTCGGCGACCGGAAACAACGAAGAAGCCTCTAGGGCCATACACCATTGCCTGTCACAACTTCCTCATCTCAACCTGGGCAATGTCTGCCCCGGCTTTGTGCCTCGCTATGTGAAGGATCATCATCACGCGAGATTCCTCGAAATGCTGTCGAGAGCTGGCCTTCCTGCTTCCTGACGGAAGGTGGCTAGGCGGCTTGGACCCGGAGAAACCAGATCAAGCCCGCCTCCCCGCAAGCCTGCCACAAGCTTGTTGAGGCATGGTCCTGGCTAAGGAAACCCGGCAAAAGGCGGACCTTCTTGGCGATTTCTCCACCCAGCGACATCGTGATGGATGTCGTCCGAGCTGCCGATCCGATGGATATCGAGGCTGCCCGCGCCGCGCTGACCAAGCGCGCCGGCAGCGTCGCCGGCACGTTTTCGGTCGACACTGCGGCTTCGGTCGATGCCGGCTCGATCCTGTCGCGCGCGACGGCGGACAAGGCCGCCGCAACAGCCGACCCGGCCAAGAAGTTCAAGAAGTTCGAGGCGATGGTCCTGCAGACCTTCATCCAGAACATGCTGCCCAAGGACACCGAGGGCGTCTATGGCACGGGTCTCGCAGGCGACATGTGGAAATCGCAGCTCGCCGAGCGTGTCGCCGACGTCATGGCTGACCGCGGCGGCATCGGCATCGCCAAGTCGCTGCTCGCCGACCACTACATGGACGGCAAGCGCAAGATTCCGATCGGCCCGATCTCGAATGGGCCGGAAAAAACCGAGATCGATCAGCAGACCCGCCTGTCCGCGTCGCTCGTCCAGGAGCTGCAGCGCAAAGCCGCCAAGTCGATGACCGGCGACGAGACAACCAAAAAAACAGACATCAAGATCTAGGACTGGGAAACACATGGCCGACTCTTCGGAATTCACCGCCAAGCTGCCCGCGCGCACCACCGCGTCGGAGGCACCGACTCCTTTCGCGCGGCCTGGAAACCTTGCCGCCATCATCGGCCGCATCGAGGAGGTGGTCGAGGAAGAGACCGCCGGCATCCGCAGCGATACAAGCTATGACCTCAAGGCGTCGAACGCCCGCAAGAGCCGCTATCTCTACGAGCTGACCCGGGCCATGAAGGGCGGCAGCGAAGCCGAATTCCTCGAGCAGCACCGCGAGGGCCTGACCCGGCTGCGCCAGAAGCTGGCGAAGAACGAAGCCGCTATCCTGGCGCATCTGAGCGCCGTCAACGAGGTCGCCAGCCTGCTGCGCAGTGCCATCCAGCGCGCCGAGACCGACGGCACCTACTCCGCCGGCGAGTTCGGCAGGATGAAAGGTTAGAGCGCGGCAATGCCGAGCTCGCGTTCAAAATGATCAAGGTCATCGCCATAGCGGTCTGGATCTGCGCCGCCACGCTCGGCGCGGTGTTCTATTCGTTCCAGGCCGCCGGTGAACAGGGCGTCGGTGAGAAACCCAAGCCGATGCTGGGCGGGCTGGACTACGTCAAGACCGACATCATTTCGGTGCCGCTGATCCACGACTCCAAGATCGACGGCTATTTTCTGGCCAAGCTCGTCTACACCGTCGAGCCGGAGCAGATAAAGAAGCTGTCGATCCCGGCCGAGGCGCTCATCACCGACCAGGTCTACACCTACCTCTACGCCAACCCCCAGATCGACTTCACCAAGAAGGCGACGCTCGACCTCGATGCCTTTCGCGCCGCGATCCGCGACACGATCAACACCCGGGTCGGCGCAACCCTGGTCCATGAGGTCCTGATCGACCAGGTCAATTTCCTGAGCAAGGATGAGATCCGCGACAACTGGCTGCGTCGGCGGCAGGATGCCAGCACCCAGGCGACCGAGACTCCCAAGCCGGTCAGCGCGCACTAAGCCATCGGCCCGGTGCCGGTGGCCCTAGAGCAGTCGGCGTTGGGGCCAATCCCTGCAATTCGCGTTGACGTAAACGTCAATCCGAAGCTATATGCGGCAGCGATCATGATCGCCAGTGATGCCGCATGAACTTCGGCTGGACCGAAGTGCGTAGCGTGACAGATGCAACCAGACAGGGAGAACAGCGTGAGCGTTCAGGATATAGCCGAGAAGATCAAGTCGCGCGTGGCCAGCAGCGGCTTCGACCGTTCCGTGAAGTTCGACACCGGCAGCGACGGCGTCATCGTCATCGACGGCGCGGCCGTCTCGACCACGGACGCTCCCGCCGACTGCACCATCAAGCTGTCGCTCGACGATCTGGATTCGCTGATCGCGGGCGACCTGAACCCGACCATGGCGTTCATGACCGGCAAGATAAAGGTCGAAGGCGACATGACCGTCGCCATGGCGCTGAGCCAGTTGATCGGTTGACAGGCGCGGCCGCCAGAAGCGATTTCGAGGTAAACGAAACGCCGCCTTTTCAGGCGGCGTTTCGTTTGAAGGGCAGTCGCGCTTAAGGCCTCATGCGGCCAAGGTCGGCGCCTGTGCCTTGAGCTTGCGGCCG
The DNA here is from genome assembly GCF_006440715.1 of Mesorhizobium sp. B2-7-3. NCBI lineage: Bacteria > Pseudomonadati > Pseudomonadota > Alphaproteobacteria > Hyphomicrobiales > Phyllobacteriaceae > Mesorhizobium > Mesorhizobium sp. B2-7-3. Next base: position 126,775 of record NZ_VFTY01000003.1, on the reverse strand, counting down.
GACGCCTTCAGCGTGCCCCTGGCGCCGTCAAGCACGCCCTCCACCAGTTCCATGGCCAGCAGACGGTGCCGTTCGTAAGGCCCCGGCATGGCGAGCGCCCCGGTCCTGGCGGCCGAAAAGCCGAAGCGGCCATAGTAAGGCTCGTCCCCAACCAGCAGGATCGCAGCGTGGCCGAGGCGCGCGGCTTCCGCGATGGCATGCCGCATCAGCGCCGAGCCGATGCCGGCACTCTTGAGCGATGGGTCGACGGCGAGCGGGCCAAGCAGCAGCGCTGGCGGACCGCCCTCGCCCAGCGTGACATCCCATAGCCGCACGGTGCCGGCCACCCCGCCCGAGGCATCGCGTGCGACGAAGGCAAGCCCCTCCGAGGGCCGGCGGCCGCGGCGCAGCTTCTCCGATGATTTGGTCTTGCGCTTCGGCCCCATGGCGCGATCGAGCAAGGCTTCGCGCGCCGCCATGTCGGCAGCGGTTTCGGCGACCATGGCGAAGGCCGGCGCATGAGCTACGAATTCGACTGACATTTCCATTTCCGCGATCCCTTCACGAGCGGAGATATGTTCCACAGGCGAGCCCAAGTGGGCGACGGGCGCCCACCTGGGATGATCTGAACAGCTCTAATGAGCCGTCAGATCACGTAGGATCGGAGAGGCTCGAAGCCGTTGAAGGCGACCGCCGAGTAGGTGGTCGTGTAGGCGCCGGTGCCTTCAATCAGCACCTCGTCGCCGATGGTCAGTGACAAGGGCAGCGGATAGGGCGTCTTTTCGTACATCACGTCGGCCGAATCGCAGGTCGGGCCGGCAAGCACGCAAGGCGCGGTCTCGCTGCCGTCATGGCGGGTGACGAGGGGATAGCGGATCGCCTCGTCCATGGTCTCGGCCAGACCGCCGAACTTGCCGATGTCGAGGAACACCCAGCGCACATTGTCGTTGTCGGCCTTCTTCGAGATCAGCACGACTTCCGACTTGATGACGCCGGCATTGCCGACCATGCCGCGACCCGGCTCGATGATCGTCTCGGGAATGGCGTTGCCGAAGTGCTTGCGCAGCGCCGAGAAGATCGCCTGGCCATAGGCCTGAGCCGCCGGCACGTCACGCAAATAGCGCGTAGGGAAACCGCCGCCCATATTGACCATCTTGAGCACGATGCCTTCTTCCGCGAGCGTCGCGAACACCTTCTTGGCGTCGGCCAGAGCACGGTCCCACGCGGTCAGGTCGGTCTGCTGCGAGCCGACATGGAACGACACGCCATGGGCGTCGAGGCCGAGGCCCCTGGCATGGCGCAGCACGTCGACGGCCATGTCGGGCACGCAGCCGAACTTGCGCGACAGCGGCCACTCGGCGCCCTCGCCATCGGTCAGCACGCGGCAGAACACGCGGGAGCCTGGAGCGGCGCGCGCGATCTTCTCGACTTCCTCGACGCAATCGACCGCGAACAGCCGGATGCCGAGCTGGTAGGCGCGTGCAATGTCACGCTCCTTCTTGATGGTGTTGCCGAAGGAGATGCGGTCCGCCGGCGCACCGGCGTCCATCGCCATCTCGACTTCGGCAACGGAAGCGGTGTCGAAAGACGAGCCCATCGCAGCAAGCAGGCGCAGGATTTCCGGCGCCGGGTTTGCTTTCACCGCATAGTAGATCTTGGAATCGGGCAGAGCCTTCTCGAAGGCGCGGAAATTGTCGCGGACGACGTCGAGGTCGACGACGAGGCAGGGGCCGGACGGACGTCGGGTGGCGAGGAAGTCGAGGATGCGCTGTGTGGCCATCGGGTTTCTCCATCGCGCCTTTCGGCGCGCACAAGGGTGCGGGCGCGGGCTGTCGGCCTCGCGAACACGCGGTCAAACAAAGGCGGGACGGAAAATCCATGGAACCAGCCGGTGGAGACCCCGGAACCATGAAACGCCGTCTCGCGGCGATGAACCTTAGCCTTGCCCGGCTTCGGTTCGCTTTGTCTGCCTTGGCTTGGATTGGGAGAACCCCGTTCCGCACTGCCGGCAATGAAGGTGTGCCTCTTCAGTAACCCCGGTCTTTGGACAACCGGCAGAGAACCAGAAAGGCCCGCACCGTCGTTGCTTCAAGGTGTCCTCGGTCTGGCGGTTGGCCGCTAAACCGACTGGAGGGGTTAGCTCCAGTTACCTTACCGATTTCCCTCACCATTCGAGGATCGGCGGACACCCACAGGCACGTGCGACTTTGGGCAAGCGCGATATAAGAGCGAAGCATTTCACAATCAATAAAAATCGTATCGCAGGTTGTAAAATTTCTGGCATCGAACAATGTTGGCCAACCGTATACGGATATCGAACGATGACAGGCACGCACGGCCCTTTCAACGCCTTTCTCGACCTTCGCCAGATGCCGGTGGCGCATGCCGAACTTGGACCCCTGGCCGGCCTGCGGCTGGCGGTCAAGGATATTTACGACGTTGCCGGCTACCGCACCGGTTGCGGCAATTTGCAGAAATTCGCCAATGGCCACGCCGCTTCGCGCACGGCGCCGGCCGTGCAGGCAATTCTCGACGCCGGTGCGCGCTTCATCGGCAAGACGCAGACCGACGAACTCGCCTTCGCTCTGTTCGGCCGGAACGCGCACTTTCCGTTTCCGGTGAACCCCGCGGCTCCCGACCGTGTCACCGGAGGCTCGTCGTCGGGGTCGGCGGCGGCGGTGGCGGGCAGGTTGGCCGACATCGCCACGGGGTCCGACACCGGCGGTTCGATCCGCGCGCCGGCGAGTTTCTGCGGGCTGATCGGGCTGCGCACCACGCATGGCCGCATTTCCCTCGACGGCACCATGCAACTGGCGCCGAGTTTCGACACGTTCGGCTGGTTCGCCGACGACATCGAAACCTATGAGACTGTCGGCAAGCTGCTGCTTGGCCGCGATCCGCACCAGCATTCCCTGGACCGCCCGCTGGCGCTCGGCTGGCTGGACGAGATGGTCGCCCGGCCGGCGGCCGCCGAATATGCCGGAATGAAGGCGCTGGTGGGCACGGTGTTCGGCACGCCGGCGACGCCAGCGACGAGCTTCAGCTCGTCCCCGGACGAACTCTACTGGTGCTTTCGCCGCCTGCAGGCCAAGGAAGCCTGGACAGTGCATGGCGAATGGATCACCAGCGGCGAGCGCGAGCTCGGGCCCGGCGTCGAGGAACGGTTCGGCTTTGGCCGTGCGGTCGACGACCGGACAGCACAGGCCGAGAAGGTGCGCCGGCTGACCTTTCGCGGCGAACTCAGCGCCTTGCTTGGCAAGGACGGCTTCCTTGTTCTGCCGACGGTGCCGGGTCCGGCACCCTATGTCGACAGCACACCGGAGCAATTCCAGGCCTACCGCGAACGCGCGCTCCATCTTCTATGCCTGGCCGGGCTCTCCGGCTTTCCGCAGATCACCTTGCCGATCGGCTCGGTCGCCGGCGCTCCGTTCGGTCTGTCGCTGCTTGGCCCTTCCGGCAGCGACATTGCCCTGATACGGCTCGGCCGAAAACTTCTCGACGCAGCACAAAGAGCCTGAACAATGGACACACTGACCCGCATGCGCGCCTTCATCGACGTCGTCGAGGCCGAAGGCTTTTCGGCGGCGGCGCGCAAGATCGGCCGCTCCAAGGCGCTGCTGTCGAAATATGTGCGCGAGCTGGAGGACGAGCTCGGCGCTCTGCTGCTGAACCGCACCACGCGCCAGTTCTCGATGACCGAGGCCGGCCACACCTACTACCGCCGCGCCTCGGAAATCGTGCGCGAGGTCGATAGCCTGGCCGACGCCGTGCGCGAGTCCTCCGGCGACGTGCGCGGCCGCATCAAGCTGTCGGCGCCGCGCACCTTCGCCGACGCGCCGATCGGCCAGTCGCTGATCGATTTCGCCAAGCAGTATCCCGACATCGTGCTCGACATCCAGCTCGACGACCGCTTCGTCGATCTGGTCGAGGAAGGCTTCGACCTTGCCGTGCGCATCTCGCGGCTGGAGAACTCGTCGCTGATCGCCAGGCGGCTGGCGCCGTTTTCGATCAAGCTCTGCGGCTCTCCGGAACTGATCGCCAAGCATGGCATGCCGACACGACCGCAGGATCTCGGCCACATGCCCTGCATCGTCGACACCAATGGCCGCGGACTGAACAACTGGCCCTTCAAGGGCGACAATGGCGATCCGGTAAGCATCGCCGTCTCCGGCCCGATCGAGGTCAACAGCCCGATGGCGGCGCGCGCCGCGGCCTTGTCGGGGCTTGGATTTTGCATCCTGCCGGATTTCATCGCCGCCCCAGACCTCAAGAGCGGCCAATTGGTGGCGGTGCTCGACGACCGCATCCTGTCGGGCGGCGGCATCTTCGCCGTCTATCCGCATCGCCGTTACCTTCCGGCGAAGGTGCGCGTTTTTGTCGATTTCCTGGTGCAGTGGTTCAGGACGCGCGAGAGCGCCTGACCTGCCCCAGCAGCCCGGATACCGCACGCTTTTGAGCTCTCCTGCATGCGTGGCGCTATCCAAAGCCTCGCGCACTTTTGGGTGACATGCGCCCGCAGTCCCAATTTCGCCCCCTTTCTGGTAACCTTCGACCACGCTCTCGAAAGCCAAGGGAATCGCGACCGCGAATGCATCTGAAACGGCACGCAATCATGCTGGCCTCGGCCTTGGCGGCGATCTTTGCCGCGACAGGACCGGCCGAGGTGCATCCGCACGTCTTCGCCGAGGCGCGCCTCGACGTGGTCCTGTCCCCGGATCACCAAAGTGTGAAAGCGTTGCGTCATCTGTGGCGCTTCGACGATCTGTTTTCGAGCACGGTGATGATGGAGTTCGACAAGAACTCCGACCTGAAGCTTGACGACAAGGAGCTGAAGGAGGTCGCCGACACCGTCCATGCCTCGCTGGCCGAGTTCAATTATTTCCAGCTCGTCACGCAGGACGGCAAGGACGTGGCGATGACGCCGCCGCCGCATCTGATGGCCAATTTCGACAACGACCAGTTGATCATCCTGTTTGAATCCGAACCGAAGGCGCCGATCAAGCTGTCCGGCACGATCGACATCGGCGTCTACGATCCGACCTTCTACACGGCGATCGACTTCACCGAGGATTCCAACATCACCGTCGAGGGCCTGCCGTCGAACTGCACGAGCAAGGTCGTCCGGCCGGACCCGGACGAAGCGATCAAGGAAAACCAGAAGACCCTGACGGATGCCTTCTTCAACGATCCGACAGGCACCGACATGAGCAAGATCTTTGCCACCAAACTCGAACTGACCTGTCAGCCAGAAGGATAGATCCGGTGAACCTGATCGGCAACCGTTCGAAACCGTCCCTGCGTTTGGCAGTCGGCCTGTTGGCCCTTGCCTTTGCCATGATGCATTTCGCCAATGCCGCGCACGCCCAGAGTTCGCTCGGCATCGGCGTCAATGACGGCATGGCACCCACCACCGGTCCGTTCGCCCATATCCTGATGTGGATCAATCTGAGGCAGCAGGAATTCTACCGCGCGCTGGCGACGGCCATGAAGGCAATGCGCCAGGACAACAGCAAGATCTGGATACTCATCGGCCTGTCCTTCGCCTATGGCATTTTCCACGCCGCCGGCCCCGGCCACGGCAAGGCGGTGATCTCGTCTTATATGGTGGCCAACGAAGTGGCGCTGAAGCGCGGCATCCTGTTGTCCTTCGTCTCGGCGCTGCTGCAGGGCCTGACGGCGATCCTGGTGATGCTGCTGGCCTATTTCGTCCTGCGCGGCACCACCATCTCGATGACCGATGCGGCCTGGTTCATGGAGATCATGAGCTTTGCCCTGGTCACCCTCTTTGGCGCCTGGCTTTTGTGGCGCAAGCTCGGCCCAGCCGTCCTGCGCCTGTTTGGCAAGGGCCCGGCCTACAGCCTGTCGGCGGCTCACGCCGGTCATTCCCATGCCGGCCATTCGCATGGCGCTCACGACCATGCGGCGCACGCTCATTCCCACGCACTGCACGGGCATGGCGATCACGACCATGGGCATGGCCATTCGCACGATCATTACGGCCACGGCGCGCATGATCATGCGCATCACGACCACGCCAGCGGCGAGGTCTGCGACACCTGTGGCCACTCGCATGCACCTGATCCGGCGCTGCTGTCGGGTGACCGCTTCGATTGGCGCACCGCCTGGTCGGCGGTGGCCGCCGTCGGCATCCGCCCTTGCTCCGGTGCGTTGATCGTTCTCAGCTTCGCGCTGCTCAACGGGCTCTGGCTCGGCGGCCTGCTGTCGGTGCTGGCAATGTCGATCGGAACCGCGATCACCGTCTCGGCCCTGGCCACACTCGCGGTGACCGCCAAGAACTGGGCGGTGTATTTCGCCGGCGACGGCCGCATGGGCAACCGCATCCACTCGATCGTCGAGATCGGCGGCGCGGCCTTCGTCTTCCTGTTCGGACTGCTGCTGCTGTCCGCGAGCCTGACGGGCAGCGTTTAGACCCTACCATTCCGTTGGAATGGGATAGGCACCGTGCGCTACTGACCGGGAATCTTGCCGCCCAGCTCATCCTCGATATGCGCGCGGATGATCTCGTCAAAACTCTTTTCGGCACTGAAGCCAAGTTCCCTTGACCGCCGCGCCTCGAAGCGGGTCGGCCAGCCCTTGACGATTGCCCAGATCGTCTCGTCGGGCACCTCGCGGATCAGGCTTGTCGCCTGCGATCCAGCCACCCGTTCCAGCGCCTCGATCTGCTCGCCAATGGTGACGGCGACACCCGGCATCGTCAGGTTGCGGCGCGGCCCCGCGGCTGCGCCCTCGATCTCCGCGCCATGGATCAGGAAACTCACCGCCGAGCGCGGGCTGGCATGGGTGTGCACGACCGAGCGCGGCACCGGCAGGATCGCCTCCTGCCCGCTCAAGGGTTCACGAATGATACCGGAGAAGAAGCCGGACGCCGCCTTGTTGGGCTTGCCGGGCCGCACGCAGATCGTCGGCAGCCGGATGCCGATGCCGTCGAAGAAGCCGCGCCTGGAATAATCTGCCAGCAGCGCTTCGCTCATTTGCTTCTGCGTGCCGTAGGAGGTCAGCGGCGTCGGGTGGAATTCGTCCGGTATGACATCCGGGAACGGCGCGCCGAAAACGGCGATTGACGACGTGAAGACGACGCGCGGCGCAAACCCTGCCAGGCGGATGGCGTCGAACAGCGCACGCGTGCCGTCGAGGTTGACGCGGTAGCCGAGGTCGAAATTCGCTTCCGCCTCACCCGACACGATGCCGGCGAGGTGGAAGACGACATCGGGGCGCGACACAACCAGGCTTTCCGCGGCGCCTGCTACGGCAAGGTCCCCCGTGTGCAGCGCGACGCTGACGCCGTCCATGGCTGGCGCCTGCGGCGGCACGATGTCGTGGAGGTCGAGCGCCGTGATCTTCTCGCCGCGCAGCGTGCCGTCCTTGGCCAGCCGGGCGATGAGTTTGCGGCCGACCATGCCCGCGGCGCCAGTGATCAGAATGCGCATGTCCGATATCCCTTACTTCCGATTTTTGCGCTGGGTGCGCGCGCGCAACCAGAACACCAGGAAAAACGCCAGCACGAAGACGGTGCCGAAGATACCCGCCAGCACGGTCGAATAACTGCCGAGTGCCAACATCACGGTCGGCAGGTAGAAGGCGGCAATGCCGAACAGAAGCATGATCCAGACCGCCGCAATGGCCGCATTGCGCGTGTCACGGTCCATCATGCCGCACCGGAACGGCGGTCGTTCATCGAGCTGAGTTGCAAAGCTGGAGGACTCCTGAGGCAGGTCCGATCAATGGTCATCGATCGATCCTAGTGATAGTGGCCGTGATGCGCGGCCGCATCGTGCTCATGCTCGTGATGATGGTCGTCGCCATCGTCGGCGCACCGGCCGAATTCCGGTTCCACGGTGGCATGGCTGATGCCGTGCTCGCTGGCAAGCCGCTTCTTGATGGCGCTGACCGCCTGATGGGCATCGACGCCCTCGTTGAGGCAGGCATGCAGCGTCGCCATGCTGCTCGACCCGTCGAGCGACCAGATGTGCATATGGTGCACCTCGCGCACGCCCTGGACCGTTGCCTGAATGTCCCCGGCGATCAGGTCGCGATCGAGGCTTGGCGGCACGCCTTCGAGCAGGACGTGGGCGGCGGCGCGCATCAGCGACCACGCGGTGGACAGGATCAGCAGCGAGACCAGCACGGACAGGATCGGGTCGATCGGCGTCCAGCCAGTCGCCAGGATGACCAGTGCCGCGACGATCGCGGCTGCCGAGCCGAGCAGATCGCCGAGCACATGCAGGATGGCGCCGCGCATGTTGAGGTTGTCTCGATCGCCGCCATGCAGCACCAGGAAGGAGCCGATATTGACCAGCAGGCCGAGGATCGCCACCACCAGCATCGGCCCGCCCAGCACCGGCGCCGGTGTCAGCAGGCGATCCCACGCTTCGTAGACGATCCACAGAGCGATGACGAAAATGGCGATGCCATTGGTGTAGGCCACCAGCGTCTTGACGCGGCCGAAGCCGTAGGTGAGCTGGCCGGTTGCCGGCCGGCCCGCCAGATGGAAGGCATACCAGGCCAGGCCGAGCGCAATGGCGTCGGCGAGCATGTGGCCGGCATCGGCCAGCAGCGCCAGCGACCCGGTAAACAGGCCGCCGAGCGCCTCGGCCATCATGAAGCCGGCGGTCAGGCAGGCCGCGATCAGGACGCGCTTCTGGTCCGTCGACCCATGCACATGGCCGCCGCCGTGATCGTGCCCGCTGTGATCGTGGATATGCGCCAAATGGCAAACTCCCGTTAGGCGCCGAATTCCGCGCGAAAATCCTCGAGCCGGCGGTTCTGCTGGCCATTGGCGTCGAAGTTGGCCGGATCGAGCCAGGCTTCATAAGCCTTGCGCAGAGCCGGCCATTCCTTGTCGATGATCGAATACCACGCGGTGTCGCGGTTTTCACCCTTGACGATGAGATGCTGGCGGAAAATACCCTCGAACTTGAAGCCGAACCGTTCCGCCGCGCGCTTCGACGGCCCGTTGCGGTTGTTGCACTTCCATTCGTAGCGGCGATAGCCGAGTTCGTCGAAGATGTATTTCATGAACAGGAACTGTGCTTCCGTCGCCGCCGGCTTGCGCGAGATGAGGGGTCCCCAGTAGATGTTGCCGATCTCGATGACGCCATGGGTCGGATCGATGCGCATCAGCGTCTGGCGGCCGGCGACCTTGCCGCTTGCCTTGTCGACAATAGCGAAGAACAGCGGATCCTCGCTCGCCTCCACCTTGTCCAGCCAGGGCTGGAAGGCGGCGCGGGTTTCCGGCGGATAGTCGGGCAGCCACGCGAAGCGGCCGTCGACGTCGGCCACGGACGATGCTTCATAGAGGCCGTCGCCATGTGTTGCGGCCCTCAATGGCTCGAGCCTGACATAGCGGCCCTCCAGAACCTTGCGCTCCGGGCGCGGACGCGGCTGCCAGTCTTTGAGATTTTCCGACACCGAAAACTCCAATCCGTTTGACTTTTGCGGGCGGACGCTCACAAAAACGCTCGCCAACAGTAAGAACCACAGGGACGGGAAAAATGCTCCACACGATTTCGGCCTTCGACCGTCTCGGCGAGGAAAACGCTTTTGCCGTGCTGGCCCGGGCGACGGCGCTGGCGAGCCAGGGCCGCGACATCGTCAATCTCGGCATCGGCCAGCCCGACTTCAAGACGCCGCAACACATCGTCGAGGCGGCGATCAAGGCGCTGCGTGACGGCCACCATGGCTACACGCCGGCCAATGGCTTGCTGGCGACCCGCGAGGCGGTGGTGCGGCGCACGCTGACGACCACCGGCGTCGAGGTCTCGCCGGAGGCGGTGATGATCCTGCCCGGCGGCAAGCCGACCATGTTCGCCGCCATCCTGATGTTCGGCGAGCCCGGCGCCGAGATCCTCTATCCCGACCCCGGCTTTCCCATCTACCGCTCGATGATCGAGTTCACCGGTGCAACCCCCATTCCCGTGCCGATGCGCGAGGAGAACGGCTTCGCCTTCTCGGCCGAAGAGACGCTGGGGCTGATCACGCCGAAGACCAGGCTCTTGATCCTCAACTCGCCGGCCAACCCGACCGGCGGCGTCACCCCGCGCGCCGAGATCGAGAAGCTGGTCAAGGGGCTTGAGAAGCATCCAGACGTCGCCATTCTCTCCGACGAAATCTACGATGTCATGACTTATGACGGCGAGACGCATTGCTCGCTGCTTGGCTTTCCCGAGATCCGTGACCGGCTGATCGTGCTCAACGGCTGGTCCAAGACCTGGGCGATGACCGGCTGGCGCATGGGCTGGTCGATCTGGCCGAACGGCGACAAGGGCGCCCACCTCTACGACAAGGTGCGCAAGCTGGCGGTCAATTGCTGGTCCTGCGTCAACGCGCCAAGCCAGTTCGCCGGCATCGCGGCGATCGACGGCCCGCAGGACGACGTCGACACCATGATGCGCGCCTTCGACCGCCGCAGGAAAATCGTGGTCGAGGGCCTGAATGCCCTGCCAAACATCTCCTGCATCACGCCCAAGGGCGCGTTCTATGCCTTCCCCAATGTCTCGAAGACCGGCTGGAAGGCCAAGAAGCTCGCCTCGGCCCTGCTCGACGAGGCCGGTGTGGCGCTGATCGGCGGCCCCGATTTCGGCATTCTCGGCGAAGGCTACATCAGGCTCTCCTACGCCAATTCCGAGGAGAACATCCTGCGCGCGCTGGAGCGGATCGGGGCGTTTCTGGCCAAGTGAGCATCAGCGTCGCCGCGCGAGCCGGATAGCTTGCCACCGCATTCCATGATGGTGTCATGAGCCGTCCGGAGGCGCGTAGCCAAGGCTGTGCGGGCATACCGAAAACGGCTACGAATTCCCGTATCAGGACCAATGGGGGAATCTCGCATGTTCTATGCAATCCTTGCCTATCACGTGGAAGATGCGATCGAGGCGCTGACGCCGCAGGAAGATGCGGCGCTGATGGCCGAGTTGCTCAAGATCAACGGCAGGCTTCATGCGGAAGGCACGCTTGGGCCGTCAGCGCGTCTGGGAACGACACGGGATGCCTGCACCTTGCGCGGCCCGGGCGACGGTATGATCATCGATGGGCCCTTCGCCGAGACCAAGGAACAGTTGCTCGGCCTCTATGTCGTCGACTGCGTCACCAGGGACGACGCCATCGCGATCGCGCGCGATCTTCGTCGTGTCAATCCGACCGCCGTTTACGAGATCAGGCCCATTCTACTCTTCAAGCCCGGCGTGCCGCTGGCGGAAAAATGAGGCACGGGCAAAAGCGCCGCCAGCGCCCGCTGCTCACCCACGCCCCACGAACGGCATCTTGGTCGCCATCACGGTCATGAACAGCACGTTGGCGTCGAGCGGCAGGCTGGCCATGTGCACGACCGCGTCGGCGACGCGTTGGACATCCATCACCGCTTCGGCTGATATCGAGCCATTGGCCTGCGGCACGCCGACGGTCATCGGCTGCGCCATGTCGGTCAATGCATTGCCGATGTCGATCTGTCCGCAGGCGATGTCATAGGGGCGGCCATCGAGCGCCAGCGTCTTGGTCAGCCCGGTGATGGCGTGCTTGGTCGCCGTATAGGGCACCGAGCCCGGGCGCGGCGCATAGGCCGACACCGAACCATTGTTGATGATGCGGCCGCCCATCGGCTTCTGCTTGCGCATGGCGCCGAAGGCCGCGCGCGCGCACAAGAAAGATCCGGTGAGGTTGACGCCGACGATATCGTTCCAGACCTCGACCGGGATCTCGTCGATCGGCGTCGACTTGTAGCCCATGCCTGCATTGTTGAAGAGCAGATCGACCCGCCCGAAAGCCTCCGCCACGGTCTCGAACAGATCGTCGACCTCACCGGCCTTGCTGATGTCGCAGGCAACCGCCAACGCTCTGGCCTCGGTCGGCCCGATCTCGGCGATCGCGGCATCCAGCACCGGCTTGCGGCGCCCGCAGAACACCGTATTCCAGCCGGCCTTGAGCAATGCCGTGGCTACGCTCTTGCCGATCCCGGTGCCGGCCCCGGTGACGATGGCGGTCTTTTGCTCGGTCATGGCTGATGTCCTCCGGCAGCGATGTGCGTGCTCGCCTGATCTACAAATTTGGTTCGGGTGGAGAAGGCATCGCAAATGATGGCAGCGATGGCAAGCGCGGCCACTGGGACATGGCCTCGAAAAGTGAACCCATTTACTTGGAGGGCAGCCGGCGAGGACGGACAAAAAGGGCGGTCATTGGCGACCGCCCTGATCTGAACCGGGCTTGGGAGGAGGAAAAGCCGATCCGACTGTGTAGAATCATGCGCTTCCTGAGTTAACGAAAGGTTAACGCCTCCACGGCCTTGTGCCAATCCGGGTTACCACTGCGGATTGGGTGGCGTACCCTCGGCCGTGGGCACTTTCGCCGCCGAAACCGTCGCCTCGACATGGTCGATCAGCGAGTCCGGCAGGCCGAGCCGCCCCGCAAGCAGGTCGAGGTAACCGCGCTCGGCGCGCGTGTTGGGATCGATGGTAAGGCGCGACGCCGTATAGAGTTCGAGCTTCTGCGCGTCGGTCTTGGCGCCGGCCACCAGCGTGTCGAGGTCGAGCGGCCTCTCCAGCTCCGCCATCAGGAATTTTTCCGCATCGGTGCCGATCCCGGCGAGGCTGAGCTTGCCGGCGATCTTCCGCCGTTCTTCGTCGTCGACATGGCCGTCGGCCTTGGCCGCCGAGATCATCGCCCGCACCAGGGTCAGCGTGAACTCATCCTCGCCTTGCGGCGCCTGCGACGGGTGGAAGGCGGTGTCCTTGGGCGGCGGCAGCAATTCCGGCTCGCCAGCCGCGGGCGCCTGTTCCGGTGCGTTGCCGGCCTTGTAGTTCTGGTAGGCCTTGTAGGCGAGACCACCGATGGCGGCCAGTCCGCCGAGCTTCACCGCGGCACCCGTCACCTGCCGGCCGGCGCCGGTCCCAAGCAGCACGGCGGCCAGCGCACCGGCGGCCAGCGGATTGTCCTTGGCCATCTGCACCGCCTGGCCGGCCTTGTCGCGGACCGTGCCGCTAGCACCGGGAACTTGCGAGCCGAGCAGATCGTCGAGAAGCTTCTTGGGATCGAACATCGATGCCTCCAGGATTTGCCCAGCCGAACGGGCAGGTTTCGAACGCCGAAGACGTAGGTCCCGAAGTTTGACATTGCAATGACAGTGCCCCGGTTTGCCCGGCCCCGGCGCCCTCGATCAGGACCCGATGTGCGGTCCCCTGCCCCGCGCTTGCGCGAGTTCGACCTGTCGCTGCCGCTCCGCGTAGCGCTTCCGGTCTTCGTCCGAGCGGGCGTCAAAACAATGCGGGCAAGAAACGCCGGCGGCATATCGAGGCGAAGCCAGCTCGCTTGCCGTCAGCGGATGACGGCAGGCACGGCAAAGCTCCGCATCACCCTCGGTGAGGCCGTGCGACACCGAAACCCGCTCGTCGAAGACGAAGCACTCGCCTTGCCACAGGCTCTGCTCCGCTGGAACCTCCTCAAGGTATTTGAGGATGCCCCCCTTGAGGTGGAACACGTCCTCGAAGCCGAGTGACTTCACATAGGCGGTCGCCTTTTCGCAGCGAATGCCGCCGGTGCAGAACATCGCCACCTTGCGTCCTTCGAGATCCGCCCGATGCGCTTCCACCCAGGCCGGGAATTCGCGAAAGCTCGCCGTCGCCGGGTCGACGGCGCCCTTGAAGCTGCCGATCGAGACCTCATAGGCGTTGCGCGTATCGATGACGATCGTGTCGGCTTGCGAGATCAGCGCATTCCAGTCGCCCGCCTCCACATAGGTGCCCGCACTTGCCGCCGGGTCGATGGTCTCGACGCCCATGGTGACGATCTCGCGCTTCAGCCGCACCTTCATGCGGTGGAAAGGCATGGCCGCGGCACTGCTGTACTTGACCTCGAGACCCGATAGGCCGTCGATCGCTTCGATGTGTTCGATCAGCGCGGCGATCGCTTCGTCGCTGCCGGCGACGGTGCCGTTGATGCCCTCATGCGCCAGGAGCAGCGTGCCCTTGATGCCGCGCCCGCAGCAGAAGGCAGCAAGCGGCGCGCGCAACGCCTCGAAAGCATCGAGCCGGGCAAAACGGTAGAGCGCGGCGACGCGGGCTGGCTGGGATGGCGCGGGCAGTGTTGTCATTGCCAGAGCAACTAGACGCTAGTAGAAGCCGATTCAAGTGAAACGGGTTCGATCCGTCTGTCATGGCCCTGTCGGGAAAGAACCTTTAAGCTGAGCGGCAACGCGTGACATCGCGCCGCGATGGGTTCCGTGGACAGGGCAATACCTGTCTGCTAATCGGTTGAAATTCCCTTCGATACGCCCCCGACAAGGAGAGACCGAATGTCCAGCAAGACCGAGAACCTCCTGTCGCTCCTCAATGGCCAGCCGGTCATTCCGGTGTTGAAGATCGCCAACGTTGCCGATGCGGTGCCGCTGGCCCGTGCCCTGGCGCGTGGCGGTTTGCCGGCGATCGAGATCACGCTGAGGACCGCGGATGCGCTCGAAGCGATCCGTCGAGTGGCGGGCGAAGTTGAGGAAGCCATCGTCGGCGCCGGCACCGTTCTGGATGCCAGCCAGTTCGACGAAGCGGCCGCGGCCGGTTCGCGCTTCATCGTCAGCCCCGGCATCACCCGCGAGCTTCTGGCTGCCGCCTCCGACAGCGAGGTTCCGCTGCTGCCCGGCGCCATCACGCCCGGCGAGATCATGGCCGCGCGCGAAGCCGGCCTTCGCTTCCTGAAATTCTTCCCGGCCGAACAGTCCGGCGGCATCGCTTCGCTCAAGGCTTTTGCCTCGCCGCTGGCGGACGTCAAGTTCTGCCCGACTGGCGGCATCACCGGCAAGAACGCGGCCGATTATCTCAGCCTGTCCAATGTCATCTGCGTCGGCGGCTCATGGGTGGCGCCCGACGACATGGTCAAGGCCGGCAAGTGGGACCAGATCGAAGCGCTCGCACGCGCTGCCAGCGAACTCGGGAAATAGCGTCTTTCCGCACGGCATGAAAAACCCTGCCGACGAGCGTCGACCGGGCCTTTCTGACTGGCTAATCCAGACTGCGATCAGTTGCAGACCTTGACCGTCTCCGTCACTTTGCGATGGTGCCGCCAGTGCGTCACCACCCTGGTGCGGCAGTGCTTCTTGATCATGTGCATATGATTGTCGGTCTTGACGACAACGGTCTCCGCCTGTGATGGCGCGATGGCGGCCGATGCTGCCGCCACCGCCATAACTGATGCCAATAGAATCTTTTTCATGAGTATCCTCGGGTTGGAGCGTACCCACACTAAACCGGAAATGAGCGGGCCGTTCCCGCTTCACGAGAAGTTCAGCCGCGCGTGATCCTCAGGGGTCGGAGGCCGCATGCATCGCACGCTGGGACAGCAAAAAGCCGCGCGGGTCGCCCGGCGCGGCCTCATACTGCGGCCTGTTCGTTACTTCGTCTGGAAGCGGGCGACAGACAGGAACTTGACGGCGTTGCCGGTAAAGCGATTGGCGTCGGCCACCTGATTGTCCTGCTGGAAGCCGGCCGTATAGACCTCGCTCGGCGGCGTATGCACGATGTTGTAGGCGTAACCCGGCGCGGTCGTCGCACTCGAAACGGTGGCGACGTTCTCGCCGCTGGTCAGTGCCCAGCGGGCGGCCTGCGGCGCTGCGGCAACCACTACGGCCCTGGGGCCAGGCTTCTGATCGCGGACGGTGGCCCTGGCCTCCTTGCGGGTCGTCTTCACACCGGCGCCGATCGCGGCGGCCGGATCCGAACCGGCCGGCCGGCCGGCAACAGCCTGGCGCGGCGACGCCGCATCGACGCCAGACGGATCGTTGAAGGCTGAACGCGGTTCCACGGCCAGCGAGGCGAGCTGATATTCGTCGGCCGTGCCGGCCTTGGCATTGGCCTCGTCGAGCACGGCCTTGACGGCATCCGGCTTGGCCGGCTCGGGACGCGCCGTCGGCAGCACGGAGAACGCATCCGTCGCGGTCTTGCCCAGGTCAGCCGTTTCGGCCAGCGCCATCAGCACGTCTTTGTTGGGCGGCGGCGCAAGATCCGCCGGCAACGTGCGTTCGGGACGCCATGTCGGCAAGGGGATGTTGTTGACGGCGACCTGCGCCGGATCGGCGGCCGCGGCCGCGGCCAGCGCCGCCGGATCGGCCTTGCCGAAAGGCATGTTCGCCGGCGCCTGCGCGGTCGCCACGGCCTGTTCCGTGGTGGTCGTCGCATCCGCCGTGGCGAAGGGAACGTTTTCAGGCGTCTGTGCGCCGACATCGGCCTTCGGCCGAGGCGCGAAATCGGGCAGCGGGATTTCCTTGGCCGGCAGCGCCGCGATGATTGTCTCCGGCGTGTCCTTCTCCGGTTCCGGAGCCTGCTCGTCGGCAATCTGCGGAATGTCGGCGCGCTGGGCATTCTCGGGGGCCACGATGGCGATGCCAGGCAGGTTGCCGCTCTTGGCTGTCGCGGCCGGCTTCAGATTTCTAGCCTTGGGCGCGGGTGCGGCCGAAGCGGTCTCGACGTCTGCGCTGTCGTCGGCCTCGTCATCGCCACCGCCGCCGAAGAAGGCAGCGAGGAACCCGCCGGATTTCTTGCCGCTGCCGCCGGCGCTGGCCACTTCGATATTCGGTGTGCCCGAACCCTTGCGCGACTTGTAGGAGGCCAGCGCCTGTTCATAGCCGGGCAGCGGCCGGCCATCGCTCGGCACATGCAGCGTCTTGCCATTGGGGAACAGGCTGACCAGTTCCTGGCGGCTGATGCCGGGCCAGTGGCGCACATTGCCAACATCCATGTGGACGAATGGCGAACCGGAGGTCGGGTAATAGCCGACGCCACCGCCCTGCATCTTGAGGCCGATGTTGCGCAGCTTCTTTAGCGGTACGCCGGGAATGTAGAAATCCATCGCCTTGCCAAGCATATGCTGGCTCTTCTCTGCGACACCGCGGCTGCGGCTGCGCAGCATCGAATTGGTGGACGGCGAACGGTAGCCGCAGACGACCTGGATATAATCGGTGGCGCCACTTTCCCGATACGCCTCCCAGACCAGATCCAGCAGACGCGGGTCCATCTTGGTCGGCTCGTTGCGACGCCAGTCGCGCAAAATGATGTTGATCTTCCTCAGGCCTTCGGGAACGTAGCGGCCATTGCGCTTGTAGACGATCTCCGCCTTCTCATGCGTGTGAAGATGGTAGAGCTTCAGCGAACGAACTTCGGCCTGGGCGCCCGTGGCGGCCGCGGCAACAAAACCAAATGCGACAATCACCGCCGCCAACCATCTCGGCCAGACGCTCAAATGATAGTGCCGCCCGTTTGTGAGTCGTTCGATTCTGTTCAAATCAAAAGGCCTTGCAGGCTGCCGTTTGTCCCCGGATTTGCCCAAACGGACGTGTCGTTTTCACATCCGAATATCGATCCTAATGGTTAATCATCGCTTATTGAAGCCAAAATGCGGTAAGACCATGGCGATATCCCGTCAAAAATTGTCCGCAAGGTTTCTTGGTAAACCGCTGATTTAGATCAGGATTCCAGCTTGGGCCGAACACGATCTGTTACCGCCGGCCTCAATGCGTGAACAATACCCCGTCGAGCGCCGCCATTGTCCGGCGACGGCGCTCTGTCGAACCATATAATAACGAGGGAAACTGGTGCCTGCCTTGCGGCTCAGGAAGCAAGCCTGTCGACGCGGCCGGTTTCCGGGTCGATGCCGTATTCCTTGAGCTTGCGGTAAAGCGTCGAGCGACCGATGCCGAGCCGGCGGGCGACCTCGCTCATCTGGCCATTGTAGTGATCGATGGCGAGCTTGATCATTTCGAGCTCGACATCGGCCAGCGCACGCACATTGCCGCGCTCGTCGAGCGCCCGCAGCGTGCCGAAGCGGGCCTGGACCCCGGCCGGCAGCACAGCCGCCGGAGCGGTCTCGTCGGGCACAACGTCCTCGTCGCGCGGCTCCAGCGACGGCGGCGGCGCAACGTTGCTTGCTTCCAACGTGTCGTCCGCGTCGAGATTGACGGTGCCTTCCACCTGCGCGCGGATCTGCGGGAAGTCATCGGCGGTCAACACATCGCCTTCGCACAGCACCGAGGCGCGGAAGACGGCGTTTTCGAGCTGCCGGATGTTGCCGGGCCAGTCATAAGCCTGCAGCACCGCAAGTGCTGCCGCCGAAATGCCTTTCAGCCGGTGGCGCGGGTCGGCCGGCGCCACCTTCTCCATGAAATGCGTGACCAGATGAGGAATGTCGTCGCGGCGGTCGCGCAAAGGCGGCACGAAGATCGGGTAGACGTTCAGCCGGTAGAACAGATCCTCGCGGAATTTGCCGTCCTTGACCTGTTGCAGGAGGTTGCGGTGCGTCGCCGAAATCAGCCGGATGTCGACCTTGACGGTCGAGCGGCCGCCGACCGGATCGACCTCGCCTTCCTGGACGGCGCGCAGCAGCTTGACCTGGACGTCGAGCGGCAGGTCGCCGATCTCGTCGAGGAACAGCGTGCCGGAATGCGCCTCGACGAATTTGCCGGTGTGCCTGTCGGTGGCGCCGGTGAATGAGCCTTTCTCATGGCCGAACAGGATGGATTCCACCAGATTGTCGGGAATGGCGCCGCAATTGACGGTGACGAAGGGTTTCGAGCGGCGGTCGCCGCTGCCCTGGATGGCACGCGCCACCAGTTCCTTGCCGACGCCCGACTCGCCCTCGATCAGGATCGGGATGTGAGAGGCCGCCGCTTTCTGGCCGAGACGTATCACCCGGTCCATGGCCGGACTATGGGTGATCATGTCCCTGAAGGTCAGCAGCCCGCCGCGTTTGCGCGACGTGCGCTTGACCTCGCCCTCTACCGCCTCGACCTTGAGCGCATTGGAGATCGAGGCCTGCAGCCTGTCGGGCGAAGCCGGCTTGACGACGAAATCGAAAGCGCCGTGGCGCATCGCCGAAACCACGGTTTCGATGCCGCCCTGCGCGGTCTGCACGATGACCGGCACGCTGATGTCGCGCTCGCGCATCGCCTTCAGCACGCCGATGCCGTCGAGACCGGGCATGACCAGGTCGAGGATCACGACCGAGACATCGCGGGCGCCAGGCCCGTCGAGAACTTCGAGGCCGGCGGTACCGCCATCCACAACGATCGCGGTATGGCCGAACCGCGTCACCGCGGCCTCGAGCAGCCGGCGCTGCACGGGATCGTCATCGACTATGAGTATGGAACCTGTCATGACTGTCTTGCTTCGCCCGCGCCCGAAAACCCCATGGATCATCTTGGCACAGGGTTCTAAATAAGGTTTCAAAAAACCCGGTGAACGAATTCCTTAGGATTTGACCGGCTTCTCCATTCCCGTTGAGTCCGGCTCCGTGATTGCGGCCACGTGATTCAACCCAGGCCATTTGATTCAAAGAAGGTATCTCGATGCGCATGATGTTTGATCGGCGGATTGCAGCGCCAGCGTCCGGTCAGGGCGCTGCCGGGCTTGGCGATCTGCCGGAATGGAACCTCGCCGACCTTTATGCCGGCATGGAGGCGCCGGAACTGAAGCGTGACATTGCCAAGGCGGCCGCCGACGCCGTCGCATTCGAGGCCCGCTGGAAAGGCACGCTCGCCGCCGAGGCCGGGCGCGGCAGTACCGGCAGGCTGGGCGAGGCACTGGCCGCATACGAGGCGCTCGAGGAACTGATCGGCCGTATCGTCTCCTATGCCGGCCTCGTCTACGCCGGCAATACCGCCGATCCGCAGCGCGCCAAGCTCTATGGCGACATCCAGGAGAAGATGACCGACGCCAGCGCGCATCTGTTGTTCTTCGCGCTCGAGCTGAACCTGATCGACGATGCGGCGATCGAGGGCGCGCTGGCCGCCGATCCCGCCTTCGGGCATTACCGCCCGTGGGTGCTCGATCTCAGAATGGACAAGCCCTATCAGCTCGAGGACCGTGTCGAGCAGCTTTTCCACGAGAAATCGATAACCGGGCGCGGCGCCTGGAACCGCCTGTTCGACGAGACGATGACCGATCTTCGCTTCGATATCGACGGCGAGGAACTGACCCTGGAGCCGGCCCTCAATCGCTTGCAGGATGCCGACGGCGAGGTCCGCCGCCGCGCCTCGGAGGCGTTGGCCACGACCTTCCGCAAGAACCTGCGCACCTTCACGCTGATCACCAACACGCTTGCCAAGGACAAGGAAATTTCGGACCGCTGGCGCGGCTTCGAGGACATTGCCGATTCACGCCACCTCGCCAACCGCGTCGAACGCGGCGTGGTCGATGCGCTCGCCACCGCCGTGCGCGAGGCCTATCCGCGCCTGTCGCACCGCTATTATGCGATGAAGGCGCGCTGGCTCGGCATGGAGGTGATGAACCACTGGGACCGCAACGCGCCCTTGCCGGAGACGCCGCAGGCGGTGATCGGCTGGGATGAGGCCAGGAACACGGTCCTGTCGGCCTATCACCGCTTCTCGCCCGAGATGGCCGAGATCGCGCGCACCTTCTTCGACCGCAACTGGATCGACGCGCCGGTGCGTCCGGGCAAGTCGCCGGGCGCCTTCGCACATCCGACCGTACCCTCGGCTCACCCCTATGTGCTGCTCAACTACATGGGCAAGCCGCGCGACGTGATGACGCTGGCGCATGAACTTGGGCACGGCGTGCATCAGGTGCTGGCCGCCGGCCAGGGCGCGCTGATGGCCTCGACGCCGCTGACGCTGGCCGAGACGGCATCCGTCTTCGGCGAGATGCTGACCTTCCGCTCGCTGCTCGAGCGGACCACCGACCGGCGCGAGCGCAAGGCCATGCTCGCCCAGAAGGTCGAGGACATGATCAACACCGTGGTGCGCCAGGTCGCCTTCTATGAATTCGAGCGCAAGGTGCATGCCGAGCGTCGCAACGGCGAATTGACATCCGACAGGCTGGGCGAGTTCTGGCTGGAGGTGCAGGCCGAAAGCCTCGGACCGGCGATCAAGTTGCGCGAGGGCTACGAGGTGTTCTGGACCTACATTCCGCACTTCATCCACTCGCCCTTCTACGTCTATGCCTATGCGTTCGGCGACTGCCTGGTGAACTCGCTCTATGCCGTCTACCAGAATGCCGAACGCGGCTTTCAGGACAAATATTTCGAGATGCTGCGTGCCGGCGGCACCAAGCATCATTCGCAGCTTCTGGCGCCCTTCGGCCTCGACGCCACCGATCCGGCCTTCTGGCAGATCGGGCTCGGCGTCATCGGCGGTCTGATTGACGAACTGGAAACGCTCGACGATTGAGACGCCTCTCGCCCGGCAAGAACAGTTTAGCCGGAATGCATGTTCGGGCCGCACTTTTCTTGCCCTAAATATTTGTTCTTGAAGAACTCTACATCGACGTTTTCCCATAGCTTTCCGCAAGCTCTATGGTAGCTTTCCGTTTAAGCTCAGCCGGAGCGCATGCGGATCGGCGAGGGAAATCTCAGCCGGCCGTGGCGATCAGGCGAACGCGACAACGGCCGTTGGCCATGGGCAGGCAAAGCCGATCGCCGACAGCTTGACCGAAGCCGGCTGTTCCGCGAACCGCGGAACCATCACCGAGTAGTCCTGCGCCGAAGGCCATGACCCACGGCAGACGGATCTGACTGGAGAGAGACAATGGGCACTTTTTTCTACGTGGTCCTGGCGTTGTTGGTAGGCGTGTTGGTCGGCTGGTTCATCTGGGGGCGCCTGCGCGGTGAGCTCGACAGTCTTCGCGGCGACCTCGATCGCACCCGCAGCGAGCGCGACAAGCTGCGCGCCGACAGCGACCGCCTGACCGGCGAACTCAGTGCATGCGGCAAGAGCCGCTCCGACCTCGAGCGTCAGCTGCGCGAGGCCCAGGCCTCGTCGGGCACCGGCGGAGCAAAGGCGTCAAGTCAGCCACCGGCAGCCCTGATGTCGACGCCAGCCGTTGCAAAATCCGGCGCGGCGGCAGCCAAGCCAGCCGCCGCGAAGGCGGCCCCGGCAAAGGCAGCACCGAAGCCCGCGGCCGCCAAACTCGCAACTGCTTCGGCACCGGCAGCCATGGCTTCGCAGAGCAAGGCTCCGGCGACCAAGGCTCCGGCGAAGACTTCGACCGTGCCCAAGGCAGCACCCGCTGCAAAGAAGACCGCACCGGCAGCGGCCAAGCCGGCGTCGGGCAAGCCCGACAATCTGCGCCGGTTGATCGGCATCGGCCCAGTCAACGAAAAGCTGCTCAAGGCGCAAGGCGTGACCACATACGTCCAGATCGCCGGCTGGACACCAGCCGACATCAAGCGGATCGAGGAGGTGATGAACTTCGACGGCCGCATCGCGCGCGAACGCTGGATCGAGCAGGCCAAGCTGCTCGCCGCTGGCAACGAGGCCGAATTCGCCAAGCAGTTTCCGACGGCCGGAACCGCCAGCAATACCTGAACGACGGATACAGAGGCCATGCGACCGGCGGCGCCAAGGGCGCCGCCGCTTTCTTTTGTCGGCAAGGTTCGATCCGGCAAAGGTCGGCTTTGAGGGACAGGGTGCCGTTCCCTCGATTGCGCGCGCCCGGCCCCCTATATAGAGCGATCGTCAGCTCCATCGATCCCGGTTCCCATGTCCCTGCCCGCAGCAATTTTCCGCAACGACGAAAGCGCGCGCCAGCTCGTTTTCAAGCGGCCGGCCGATGTCATCGTTGCGCATGAGCCCAAAGACTTCCCGGCGGCGTTGCAAGCGGCGCAGGCCGCGCACGATGCCGGCAAATGGCTGGCCGGCTATTTCTCCTACGAGGCCGGTTACCTGCTCGAACCGAAACTCGTTCCCTTGCTGCCGGGCCGGCGCCGGGCCCCGCTGGTCTGCCTCGGGGTCTTCGATGCTCCTGATGAAGAAGCGGTGCCGCCGCTAGGCACGCCGACCAACGGCCCGATCTTCGACGCAAGGGCAACGTGGTCGTTCGAGGACTACGAGAAGCGGTTCTCGCGGTTGCATCGGCACATCAGGCAAGGCGATTGCTACCAGGGCAACCTGACCTTTCCGGTGCACGCGCAATGGTCCGGCGATCCGCTCGCCGCCTTCGACGCGCTGACCGAACGCCAGCCCGTGAAATATGGCGCCCTGATCGCGCTGGGCGACCCGATCGTCCTGTCGCGCTCGCCCGAACTGTTCTTCGAGATCGATGCGGCGGGGATGATCGAGACGCATCCGATGAAGGGTACCGCACCGCGCGGCGCAACCGGGGACGAGGACGAGCGGCAGAAGAATTTCCTGCGCAATGACGAGAAGAACCAGGCCGAGAACCGGATGATCGTCGACCTCCTGCGCAACGACATATCGCTGATCAGCGAGGTCGGCACGCTGGAGGTGCCGGAACTGTTCCGCATCGAGACCTACCCGACCGTGCACCAGATGGTGAGCGACGTCAGGGCCAAGCTGCTGCCCGGCCTCTCGATACGACAGGTATTCGCGGCGCTGTTTCCCTGCGGCTCGATCACCGGCGCGCCGAAGATTCGCGCCATGGAGATCCTGCACGATCTGGAGGCCACGCCGCGCGATGTCTATTGCGGCGCCATTGGCTGGATCGCGCCCGGCGGCACGATGCGCTTTTCCGTGGCGATCCGCACCATCTCGCTCTTTGCCAGCGGCGAGGCCGTCTACAATGTCGGCGGCGGCATCGTCTTCGATTCGGTCGCGGAAGAGGAGTATCAGGAGTGTTTGCTCAAAGCCCGTTTCGCGACGGGGACACCGCCGGTTTCGAGCTGATCGAGACCATGCGCTGGGAGCCCGCCTCGGGCTTCCTGCGCCTCGATCGCCATCTTGCGCGCCTTTATGGCTCGGCGGCGGAACTGGGCTTCAGCTATGATCCGCAAAGGGTTGGCGAGGCCCTGAGCGACGCGGTCGATCGATCGCCCGTCGCCATGCGCACGCGGCTCGCCCTGTCGCGCAATGGCCAGGCCAACGCCTCGGCGCAGCCCTATGAACCGCTTGCCGCCGACAAGGTGTGGGCACTGCGGCTGGCGCGGACGAGGCTCGATTCGAGCAACATGCTGCTGCGCCACAAGACCAGCCGGCGGCAGCTCTATACCCAGGCCCGCTCCGAATACCTCGTCACCCAGGCCGATGAGGTGCTGCTGGCCAATGAGCGCGGCGAGATCTGCGAAGGCACGATCACCAATGTCTTCGCCGATTTCGGCGACGGCGTGCTGGCAACGCCCCGGCTCGATTGCGGCCTGCTGCCTGGCGTACTGCGCGGCGCGCTTCTGGATGAAGGCCGCGCCGGTGAAGCGATCTACAGCTTGAATGACCTGAAATCCGCCAAGGCGCTGTTCGTCGGCAATTCGCTGCGCGGGCTGATCCCGGCCAAACTAATCTGAAGTCAACTGATCTGAGGCATGACGTCCCTACCCGCCCACACGCCGTATGACGGCTCGTCGAAACTCTTCACCATCGGGCTGAAGCCGCTCGACCCTGCGGACTGGATCGAGGTAGACGGCCATTTGCTGCCCTACCTCGCTAAAAAGCGCCGGCTCTATGCCGAAATCCCTGAACGCGTCTTCGTCGAGCAGGACGGTACGCTTGACGCCCAGCAGGAAGTGCTCGAACTGCTCGGCGCTTACCTGCCGGAAAGATTTCCCGACACCCACCGGCGCAGCGATGCGGGCGTTGCGGTCGTGGGTGCGACGAGCCGTCCCACGATCCCCTCCAGCCTCGCCGGCGCCCCCCTCGTCGCGGCCTCGCTGCTGGTCCAGGAGGACCTGATCCTCATGCGGCGGGGCGAAGACGGCTGGCGGCTCGCCGCGGGTTCGCTGTGCTTTCCCTCGTCCTGGTCGCTTGTCGAAAAATTCGGCAAGCCGCTGCAGCAGATCCACGAGCCGGTGCCGGGCTTCGGCCCAGGCACAAGGCCGGCCGATCTGATCAACCGGATGTTCGATGGCCTGCAGGGCCAGGCCGTCGAACGTTACAATTGGTCAATCCAATCAGGCGATGCACTCTACCATCCGCTGTCCAATATCGAGCGCATCGACCGCGCCACCAGCCGGCCGACGCGTTTCCCCGACGGTGACGTGAAGACGCACGCCTTCATCCGGGTCGAGCGCCAGACGCTGCGCAAACTGCCCGCCTCACGCGACATCCTGTTCACCATCCGCATCCATCTCGACTCGCTCGCCGTGCTGGCGCGGCACCCGGACCGGGCGACGCTGGCAGCGTCCTTTGCCGCGCAGCTCGAAGCACTCGATGTCGCCCAGCTCGACTACAAGGGCCTGACATCGGATCGCGATCGGCTGATCGCTGTCCTTAACCAAATGGCCAAGGACGCGTAGTCGCTGGTTGGCGCTTTTCGCTGGTTTGTGACAATGATCTGTGATGTAGCGCATGGCCGTTGGGCGAAAATGCCGGGCTTTTGCACGCAGTTGCCCAGCTTTTGAACGCAGTTGCCCGCTTTTGGACGTAGTTGAAGGAGTGCTCGATAAAATGGCGAACGAAAACTGGCCCGTTTACGGTGAGATCACCGGCCCCGTGGTGATGATCGGCTTCGGCTCGATCGGACGCGGAACGTTGCCGCTCATCGAGCGCCATTTCAAGTTCGACAAGTCGCGCATGACAGTCCTCGACCCGCGCGATACCGATCGCAAGCTGCTCGACGAGCGCGGCATCGCCTTCGTCCAGGAAGCGGTGACCGAGAAGAACTACAAGAAGCTTTTGACGCCGCTTCTGACCAATCGCGGTGGCCAGGGCTTCTGCGTCAACCTGTCGGTCGATACCGGCTCGGTGGACCTGATGCGGCTCTGCCGCAAGCTCGGCGTGCTCTATATCGACACCGTCGTCGAGCCTTGGCTTGGCTTCTATTTCGACGCCAAGGCCGACAACGCCAGCCGCACCAACTATGCGTTGCGCGAGGCGCTGATCAAGGAAAAGCACGACAAGCCGGGCGGCGCCACTGCGATATCCACCTGCGGTGCCAATCCCGGCATGGTGTCGTGGTTCGTCAAGCAGGCGCTGGTCAACCTCGCCACCGATCTTGGCATGGAATTCTCCGAGCCATCGCAGGACGACCGCGAGGGCTGGGCCAAGCTGATGAAGAAGGCCGGCGTCAAGGGCATCCACATTGCCGAGCGCGACACGCAACGCACCAAGAAGCCCAAGCCGATGGATGTGTTCTGGAACACCTGGTCGGTCGAGGGCTTCATCTCCGAGGGGTTGCAGCCGGCCGAGCTCGGCTGGGGCACGCATGAGACCTGGATGCCCAAGAACGGCAAGAAGCACAAGCATGGCTCCAAGGCCGCGATCTACCTGGAGCAGCCCGGCGCCAACACCCGCGTGCGCTCCTGGTGCCCGACGCCGGGACCGCAATATGGCCTGCTGGTGACGCACAACGAGGCGATCTCGATCGCCGATTTCTTCACAGTGCGCTCCAAGAAGGGCAAGGTGCAATACCGCCCGACCTGCCACTACGCCTACCATCCCTGCAACGATGCGATGCTGTCGCTGGACGAGATGTTCGGGGCCGCCGGCAAGCCGCAGCCGGTGCACCACGTGCTCGACGAGAACGAACTGGTCGACGGTGTCGACGAACTCGGCGTCCTGCTCTACGGCCATGACAAGAATGCCTACTGGTATGGTTCGCAGCTGTCACTCGCCGAAGCGCGCAAGCTGGCCCCCTACCAGAACGCCACTGGCATGCAGGTCACCTCGGCTGTCCTGGCCGGCATGGTCTGGGCACTGGAGAATCCCGCCGCCGGCATCGTCGAGGCCGACGAGATGGATTACAAACGCTGCCTGGACGTGCAGTCGCCCTATCTCGGACCGGTCAAGGGCTATTATACCGACTGGACGCCGCTCGACAGACGCCCGGGTCTCTTCCCGGAGGACCTCGACCGCAGCGACCCGTGGCAATTCCGCAACATCCTCGTCCGATAGCACCACCCGGACCATGCTCCATTGCCTTGCAATCGCCCGGAAATCGGGCGATTGAAGGGAGGCGGCCTGGGGTGGCGATGTGCGTCCGTTGAACGCTTAAAGCATACCCCGGCACTTTGGACGTTCGCGTCAATTCCCAGAAATCGGCCCGATTTCTGGGACGACGCGTTTGGAGAGGATTTCATATGACGATTGCGCGCAAAGTTCTTTCGACAGGCCTGGCGGGCGCCCTTGCCTCGATGCTTGCTGCCTGTGCCACCAGCGGCCCAGATACGCCGCCCATGGCCGCCGCCCCGAAAGGGGTCGAAGGTTCCTGGATCGATGCCAAGGGCACCGGCCTGTCGACCTTCACCGGCGGCACCTTCACGACCGTCGCCACCGACACGGGACAGAAGCTTGCCGATGGCAGCTACACGATGACCGGCGCCACGTCGGTGCAGATCAACGGCACCTCGCTGATCCGCCAAACCCCGGTAAGCTTCAATTGCCTGATGGTGTCGACCAGCCAGCTCAACTGCACCAGCTCCGCCGGCCAGAATTTCGTGCTGACGCGGCGCACCTGAACTCGGCGAACATTCCAGTCACATAAGACGGCGGCCCCTCGGCCGCCGTTCTTTTTTTGTGCCGGCAAATACCCCGGGTTTCGCGCCTGGAGATACCGCCGCATTTCCCCTTGCGTCGGCCCGGACGCGATGGGAACATGATCGAAACGCTGGCTGTAATACCCAGTCAAGCAAGGGCGCCAGACGCCTCTGATCAGCCTACCGGGAGACGAAGATGAAGAAGCTTGCCGCCATTGCCGCCCTTTCCGCGTCGACGCTTGGCCTGTCGGCCGGCGCAACCTTTGCCGACTACACACTGAACATCCTGCACATCAATGACTGGCACAGCCGCATCGAAGGCAACAACAAATACGAATCGACCTGCTCGGCCGAGGAGGAGACCAAGGGCGAATGCATCGGCGGCGCCGGCCGACTGATCACCGCCATTGCCCAGGAACGCAAGAAGCTGGAAGGCCAGAACGTGTTGCTGCTCAGTGCCGGCGACAATTTCCAGGGTTCGCTGTTCTACACGACTTACAAGGGCAAGGTCGAAGGCGAGTTCCTCAATGACATGAAGTTCGACGCCATGGCACTCGGCAACCATGAATTCGACGACGGCGAGGCGGCGCTGGCGCCGTTCCTCGACATGATCAAGTTCCCTGTGCTCGGCGCCAACGTCAAGGCCAACGCGCAGTCCAAGCTCGGCGACCGCGTCAAGCCGTCTGTTGTCGTCGAGGTCGGCGGCCAGAAGATCGGCATCATCGGCGCCGTCACCAACGACACGCCCGAACTCGCCTCCCCCGGCCCCAACATCAAAATCGAGGACGATGTCAAGTCGATCACGGCCGAGGTCGAGAAACTCAAGGGAGAAGGCGTCAACAAGATCATCGCCGTGACCCATATCGGCTACAACAGGGAGCGCGACGTCATTGCCAAGATCCCTGGCATCGACATCGTGGTCGGCGGCCACAGCCACACGCTTCTGTCCAATACCGATCCGAAGGCGGCTGGTCCCTACCCGACCATGGTCGACAACCCCGGCGGCTACAAGGTGCCGGTGGTGCAGGCGGCGTCCTATTCGAAATATCTCGGCGAGTTCAAGGTGGTTTTCGACGACAATGGCGTCGTCAAATCGGCAAGCGGCGACCCGATCTATCTCGACAAGTCGATCACACCGGACCCGGCCGTGCTCGTCCGCATCAAGGAGCTTGGCGCGCCGATCGAGGCCTTGAAGAACAAGGAAGTGGCCGAGACCACCGACGTCATCGACGGCAGCCGCGAAAGCTGCCGCGCCAAGGAATGTGCGATGGGCAATCTCGTCTCCGACGCCATCCTCGACCGCGTCAAGGGACAGGGCGTCGAGATCGTCATCTCAAATGGCGGCGGCCTGCGCGCCTCCATCGACAAGGGCACCGTCACCATGGGCGAGGTGCTGACCGTGCTGCCGTTTCAGAACACGCTGGCGACCTTCCAGATTTCCGGCAAGGACCTGGTCGCCGGCCTCGAAGGCGGGCTCAGCCAGATCGAGGACGGCGCCGGCCGCTTCCCGCAGGTGGCGGGCCTCAAATATTCCTTCGACAGATCGGTCGCGCCCAATGCCGGCCGCGTCAAGTCGGTGGAGGTGATGGAAAACGGCGCCTGGACGCCGATAAGTCCGACCAAGGACTATTTGGTCGCCACCAACAACTATGTCCGCCAGGGCGGCGATGGCTACAAGGTCTTCGCCGAAAAGGCCAAGAACGCCTATGATTACGGCCCTGGCCTCGAACAGGTCATGGCCGACTATCTCGGCGCGCACCGGCCCTATACGCCGAAGCTCGACGGCCGCATCACCGAGATCGCAGCGACGACAGCGGCAGCTCCCGCCGCCGAACCAGCAAAGCCGGCGGAGACCGCACCGGCAGCGCCGGCACCGGCCGAGGCTGCCAAACCGGCTGCACCGGCAATGCCGGAATTGCCTGCCAACTCAGGCGATATCGCCAACACGCCGCCAGCCATATCGACGGAAAACGCGCCTGCACCACCGGCCCCGCCGGCACCTGCCGAACCGGCGAAGCCTGCCGAGACCACTCCCGCGCCGGCCACTCCTGCGCCTGCGACGCCCGCGCCCGCCGAGCCGGCAAAGCCCGCTGAAGCCACACCAGCCACCGGCAATCATGTCGTCGTGACCGGCGATACCTACTGGGATCTGGCGAAGAAGGCCTATGGCGATGCGACCAAGTGGAAGCTCATCTATGAGGCGAACAAGGGCCAAAGGCCGCATCGGCTTATGCCGGGCGCGACACTGACCATCCCGGCGAAGTAATTTCGTCCAGCTCCGCCACATCGCCCGCCCGGGGAACCGGGCGGGTTTATATCTCCATGGCCTGATGCATGTCGCCCGGAGGTGTCCTCGGTTATCAGAAGCTTACGGCAGGTCGGGCTAATCCTATCCGCCGCGACATGCTGCAAGGTGCGGCCAGACGCGGCATTGAAAGCTCCTGCAGGATGGTTAGGTTCACGTCTCGGAGACCCATATGCCGCTTTCCACTATTGTCGATCCCAAAGCCGCGAAAGCCCCTGGCCCACGACCGGTCGAGCATCCCCCCGTCAAGACCGGCAAGATAGGGGTCATGCTGGTCAACCTTGGAACACCCGACGGCACCGAGTTCAGGCCGATGTGGCGTTATCTCAGGGAGTTCCTGTCTGATCCACGCGTTATCGAACTCAACAAGGCGATCTGGTATCCCATCCTCTATGGACTGGTGCTGACCACGCGACCGAAGAAGTCGGGCGCCAACTACGCCAGGATCTGGAACCGGGAGAAGAACGAGTCGCCTTTGCGAACCTATACCCGCGCACAAGGTGAAAAACTGGCCGAGGCGCTACGCGATCTGCCCAACGTGGTCGTCGACTGGGCGATGCGCTACGGCAACCCTTCGACGTCGAGCGTCGCCGAAAGGCTGGTCGCACAAGGCTGCGATCGCATCCTGAGCTTTCCACTCTATCCGCAATATTCGGCGACGACGACCGCCACCGCCAACGACCAGCTGTTTCGCGCCTTGATGAAGATGCGGGCAGCACCTGCCGTCCGCAGCGTGCCGCCCTATTATGATGAGCCAGTCTACATCGAGGCCCTAGCCAGTTCGATCGAACGGCACCTGGCGACCCTGGATTTCCAGCCCGAGGTGGTCATCGCCTCCTATCACGGCATTCCAAAACCCTATTTTGAGAAGGGCGATCCCTATCATTGCCATTGCCTGAAGACGACGCGGCTGCTGCGCGACAGGCTCGGCTGGGACGAAAGAAAACTGATCACCACCTTCCAATCACGCTTCGGGGCGCAAGAATGGCTGCAGCCCTACACCGACAAGACTGTGGAGAAACTGGCCAAGGACGGCGTCAAGTCGATCGCCATCGTCAATCCGGGGTTTTCAGTCGACTGCATCGAGACGCTGGATGAGATTGGCCGCGAAGCGGCCGAGACCTTCCACCATGCCGGCGGCAAGAACTTCGCCCACATACCATGCCTGAATGACAGCCCTGAAGGCATGGCGGTGATCGAAGCGATGGTACGGCGCGAGCTGTCAGGCTGGGCTTGATGCCGGAACAACACCAGCTCCGGAGCGTTGAGCAGCGCCTCCGGAGAACTCAATGCTCCGCAAACTTGACCTCAGCACTGGCCGGCCCGTCTGGTCCGCCTATCGGGCGCCCGCGGTACCGACTGGCAGTCTGACCCGGGACGTCAAGACCGATGTGCTTATCGTCGGCATGGGCATCAGCGGCGCCATGATGGCCGAGGCGCTGACAGCCGGCGCTCACGCCGTGATCTGCATCGACCGGCGTGGGCCGCTGAAAGGATCGACGGCGGCAACAACCGCGCTTGTGCAATTCGAGATCGACCAGCCGCTTTCAACGCTCTCGAGGATGATCGGCAAGGGCCAGGCACGGCAGGCCTGGCGACGCTCCCGGCTAGCCGTTTCCAACCTTGCCGCCCGCATCGCCGAACTCGGCATCAACTGCGGCATAAGCCGCACCCAATCGCTTTATCTGGCTGGCCCCGTGCTCGGCCCATCGGAACTCCGGGACGAAGCCGAGGCGCGGCAGATGGCCGGCATCGGCGCGACCTATCTTACATCGGCGCCATTGGCCGGAGCATTCGGCATCGATCGGGGTGGCGCCATCCTGAGCCATGGCAACATCGCGCTCGACCCTCGCAAGCTGACGGCAGGGCTGCTGCTCAAGGCGCTGGAGCGCAAGGCACGTTTATACGCTCCCGTCGAAGCGACGGCGATCGAGGACAGCGCCTATGAGGTGGTGGTGGCAACCACGGACGGCCCCACCATCACGGCACGGCATGTTGTCCTGGCCACCGGTTACGAGCTGATCGACATCGTGCCGGCGGCCGCTCACCGGGTCATCTCGACATGGGCGATTGCGACATGTCCGCAACCACGGAAGCTCTGGCCGGGCGCGGCGTTCATCTGGGAGGCGTCGGATCCCTACCTCTATGTCAGGGCAACCGCCGATGGCCGGGTCATCTGCGGCGGCGAGGACGAGGAATTCCTTGACGAGACGCGGCGCGATAAGCTGATAGCCGACAAAAGCGCCCGCATTGCCGCAAAACTCGACCTGATGTTTCCGCACCTCGACACCCGGCCCGACTTTGCCTGGACCGGCTCCTTCGGCACCACGACCACTGGCCTCCCCTACATCGGCGCCATTCCCAGGCACCCGCGCATCCATGCCGTGATGGGTTATGGCGGCAACGGCATTACCTTCTCGCGCATCGCCGCCGAGATCATCTCTGCTTCGATCGGCGGGCTTGAAGACACGGATGCAAACCTGTTTGCCTTCAACCGCTGAGTGCATACCCACAAACAATCCCTCATCACCTGATTGTAACGTTCCTGAAACACACTTAAGTCTTTGGTGAAGCCGGTTGCGCGGGAATGGCTCGCGCGGCCTGCCCATGAGGGAGGGCCAAATGGATTTCAGTGGTTTCGATATTGCGGTCGTTGTTCTGGTGGCGCTTGTCGTACTGGTGCTGTTCAAGGGCATCAAGACAATCCCACAAGGATACAACTATACCGTCGAACGCTTTGGTCGTTACACCAAGACACTGAGCCCCGGCCTGAACCTCATCTTTCCGTTCGTCGATCGCATCGGCGCCAAGATGAATATGATGGAACAGGTGCTCGACGTTCCGAGCCAGGAGATCATCACCCGCGACAATGCCATTGTCGGTGTCGACGGCATCGCTTTCTACCAGATCCTCAATGCGGCACAGGCCGCCTATCAGGTTGCCGGCCTGCAGAACGCCATCCTCAACCTGACGATGACCAACATCCGTACCGTTATGGGTTCGATGGACCTCGATGAGCTGTTGTCGAACCGCGACGCCATCAACGAGCGCCTGCTGCGCGTCGTCGACGAGGCCGCGCATCCTTGGGGCATCAAGATCACCCGCGTCGAGATCAAGGATATCAACCCGCCCGCCAACCTGATCGAATCGATGGGCCGCCAGATGACCGCCGAGCGCAACAAGCGCGCGCAGATCCTGGCCGCCGAGGGCCTCAAGCAGTCGCAGATCCTCGAAGCGGAGGGCCGCAAGGAAGCCGCCTTCCGCGACGCCGAGGCGCGCGAACGCTCCGCCGAAGCGGAAGCCCGCGCCACCCAGGTGGTGTCGGAAGCGATCTCCAAGGGCGACGTCCAGGCACTGAACTACTTCGTCGCCCAGAAATACACCGAGGCGCTGGGCAAGATCGGCACCGCCACCAACAGCAAGATCGTGCTGATGCCTTTCGAGGCATCGTCGCTGATCGGCTCGCTCGGGGGTATCGGCGAAATCGCCAAGGAAGTCTTTCGCAGCGAAGGCACGACCGGCGCGCAAAGGCAGGCGGCACGTCCGCCTGTCGTCAGGCCCTCCGACAACTGAGATAGGCCACTCTCATGATCGACCGCATCGTTTCTGAACTCGGGCCGTGGAACTGGATGGTTCTGGGCTTCGTGCTGCTGGTGGTAGAGGTCATCGCACCGGGTTTCTTCATGCTTTGGATCGGCATCGCCGCTCTGATCGTCGGCGCGGTGTCGCTGCTGATCTGGGATGTCGCCATCTGGACATGGCAGGTCCAGGTGCTGCTATTCCTCGTGCTGTCGCTGGTTTCAGCCTTTGTCGGCAAGAAACTCATGGGCGGACACGACCAGCCAACCGATCAGCCGCTGCTCAATCGCCGTGGCGCCCAGATGGTCGGCAGGATGGCGACGCTCGCCGAACCGATCCGCGACGGCCGTGGCCGCATCAAGCTCGGCGACACGCTGTGGCGTGTCTCCGGCCCCGATCTGCCCGCCGGCACTCAGGTTCGTGTGACAAGCGCCGCGGACACGGATCTGGAACTGACGGTGGAGCGGGTCTGAATTCCAGCGAGTGCCAACGCGCTAAAGTATTGAGATTCAGGTCAGGCCAAGTCGTGAACGATGGGTTTCGGGTCGCTCTTGCGACGAGCAGGGCGGACATTAAGTCCGTGCGCTCCGGCCTACGCCGGAAGCGCAGGAAGCCTTCGCTCGCAGGCCGGCCTCACCTGAAAGATCAATATCTTAGGCGGCGCCGATGCGCAGCAGGTCGTGGAAATGCACCACGCCCAGCGGCATGTTGTTCCTGGTCACCACCAGCGCACCGACATTGTGCTCGTTGAGCAGCGCGATCGCAGTGCCTGCAAGCGTCTGCGGGTCGACCGTCTTGGGTGTGCGGGTCATCACCTCGTCGACGATGACGTCGGCCAGGTTGCGGTGCAGGTTGCGCGCGACATCGCCATCGGTGATGATCCCGGCCAACTCGCCATTGGCGTCGACGATCAGCACGCAGCCGACCTTCTTCTGCGACAGCGTCATCACCGCTTCCGGCATCTTGGTGCCGAGCGAAGCCAGCGGCATCTGCTCGCCGACCCGCATGATCTCGGAGACCATGGTCAGGTTGGCGCCGAGCTGGCCGCCGGGATGGAAGGTGCGGAAATGGTCCGGCGTGAAGCCGCGCGCCTCGAGCAGCGCGATCGCAAGTGCATCGCCGATGACCAGTTGCAGCAGCGTCGACGTCGTCGGCGCCAGGCCGTGCGGGCAGGCTTCCGGGGTGCGCGGCAAAAGCAGCACGACGTCGGCCGCGCGCGCCAGCGCCGAGGTTTCTCCGGAGGTGATGGCGATGAGTGGAATGGAGAAGCGCCTGGAATAGGCGACGATGCCCATCATCTCCTTGCTCTCGCCAGACCATGAGATCGCGATGATGGCGTCGTCCCTGGCGATCATGCCTAGATCGCCATGATTGGCCTCGACGGGATGGACGAAGAAGGCCGGCGTGCCGGTCGAGGCCAGCGTCGCGGCGATCTTCGAACCGATATGGCCGCTTTTGCCGACACCGGTGACGATGAGCCGGCCCTCGATCTTCGAGATCGTCTCGACGGCCTGGGCAAAGGGTGCCGCCAGTCCGTTCTCAAGCGCCTCGGCAAGGGCCGCGATTCCCGCCTGTTCGGTTGTTACCGTTCTCAGCGCCGATTCGATCGACGCTTGCCTGTCCAGAGGCTTCTTATCGAGAGATCTCGCATGCATGGGTGATGCGATTAGCGCTTTGCCGCCCGCCTGTCCAACAGAAATGGCCTCTGCATGACGGCCGGATGTGTGCGGTCGTTGGGGACGACGACAAGGATCAAAATAGAAGGCACGAGGCGGACCCGCATTGGCGCCCGCGGAAATCCGCGTTTGGAGCCAGTCCTGCGCGCGCCCTCAACCCTCCGTTAACCATCCCCATTTACGGTTCGGTAAGTATGGCGCGCGTGCGCCGCGCAAGCAGTGGTGGCGATGTCCGGGGTCCAGCCAGAAAAATTGAGAGGACGACAGGGCAAGGCGATCTGCGCCTTGCTGCTGGCGACCAGCATCCTTGCCTTGCTGCGTTCCACGCCACTCCATGCCCAGGAAACGGAACTGCGCGGAGAAGTGTCGGAATCGGCGATTCTGTCCGACCAGCAGCGCAAGGCGAGAAACCTGGTTCTTGCACAGCAAGCGGCGGCCAATGCGGCCGCGCAGGACAATGCGCCGGCGCGAACCTATCTGCCGGCCAGCGCCGGCGCCGTGCCTGACGACGCGGACGCCGCGAACTCGACCACCAGCGTCTTCGACCCGCCCCAGGCCGGCGACGATGCCTCCGCCGACGCGCCCACGCCCCCCAAGCCACGCCGCGCTTCGACCGCCAGGCAGAATGCGGCCGATAAGGCAAAGGACAAGGTCGCCGACAAAAAGAAGAAGAAAAAGAACACCATGGCGGCTACGGATCCAACCACCACCGCCACGACGGCCGCGACCGACGACACCGCCGATATCGCGGCGGATCAGGAAGCGGCCAATCGCCGTGCACTCACCATCGACAGTGTGGACAGGCAGAAACTCGACCCTGGCGCCGAGCGCACCGCTGCAATCGAGGGCCAGAACAAGAAAGCCGAGGACGATCCGTTCGCCGCCACCGGCGTCAAATGGGGCTCCTTCATCATCCGGCCGACCATCGAACAGGGGCTGACGGCGACGACGAACGGCGATTCGAGCAGTGCCGGCACATCCGCGCTGCTGTCCGAGACGGCGCTGCGCTTTACCGCCGCTTCCGACTGGCGTGAAAACGCCGCGACCATCGACGGCTACGGAATTTTCCGTGAAACCGTGTCGGGCTACC
The DNA here is from genome assembly GCF_006440715.1 of Mesorhizobium sp. B2-7-3. Taxonomy (NCBI): domain Bacteria; kingdom Pseudomonadati; phylum Pseudomonadota; class Alphaproteobacteria; order Hyphomicrobiales; family Phyllobacteriaceae; genus Mesorhizobium; species Mesorhizobium sp. B2-7-3. Next base: position 90,786 of record NZ_VFTY01000003.1, on the reverse strand, counting down.
CGGTTCACGATGCGCAGGGGCGCATCGAAGGCCAGCTCAATGTCGACCTCGACAATGAATTGCGCGCCATCGCCAAGCTCGGCTACGAAGCCGTGCCGGAATCCGCGTCCTCGCCCGATGCCATCGCCGGCGTCAGCACCCAGCCGCTGCGGCAGACCATCGACGGCAGCATCGGCGTCGAGAAGACCGTCGGCAAGATGCAGTACACGTTGACCGGGGCGGTCTCGCACGATTTCTATGGTGACGCCAAGCTCTCGGACGGCACCTCGCTGTCGCAGAAAGATCAAGACAACACGCTCTACACTGCAACCTTGCGCACCGGCTACGAGATTTCGCCGGCGCTCACGCCCTTCACCGAGATCGAGGTCGGCCGCCGGGCCTACGACCAGCGCATCGACAATGAAGGCTTCGAGCGCTCCTCGACGCGGCTTGGCGCCCGCGCCGGCTTGCAACTCGACATGGGCGAGAAGCTGTCGGGCGAATTCTCGGCCGGTTGGCTCAGGGAGGCGATCGACGACAACAGCCTGGAAGCGATTTCGGGGGCCACCCTCAATGCCGACCTCAAATGGTCGCCGCAGCGCGGCACCACCATCGGCTTGACCGGCAAGACCACCGTCGAGACCACGACCACATCGGGCGAAAGCGGCGATATCCTCTATTCCGGACGCCTGACGGGCGAGCGCGTGATCCGATCCAATCTTACCGCGAATGCGGCCTTGGGCCTGGATTGGCGCGATTATGTCGGCATTGACGGCCATGACAGGATCTTGAGCGCCGAGGCCGGGCTGACCTGGTGGCTGAACCGCTATGCGGGCCTCACCAGCAGGGTAAGGACCGAAAAGCTGACCAGTAACCTGCCCGGCCGCGACTACACCGCCAACAGCATCTTCGTCGGCGTGAAGGTGCAGCGCTGAAGGCGTGTGCGCCAAGGTATGGCGAGAGTCAGGGTCGGGCCGAGTCGAGAATGGCTGATACCGAGAACCGCAGCGGAGCGTACTTTATGTACGTGAGCACAGTTCTACTGCGACGCAGTAGAACTGGGAAGCGTAGGAGCGGCCATTCGCAGGCCGGCATCACCTGAATATCAGGCATACCCTAGAAGGCTGCCCCGCGCCGTTCTGATGGCTTCATCTCGTCGAGCAGCGTGCGGATGACGCCGGCCATGCTCTGGTTCATGTCGTTGCGCCACAGCGCGAAAGCGACATTGGCCTCGACGAAACCTTCCGGCGAGCCGCAATCGAAGGTGCGGCCCTTATAATGGTAGCCGTAGAAGGCCTGCTGCTTCTCCAGCTTCAGCATCGCGTCGGTCAGCTGGATCTCGTTCCCGGCGCCCTTTTCCTGGCCTTCCAGAATCCTAAAGATCTCGGGCTGCAGGATGTAGCGGCCGTTGATGTAGAGGTTGGACGGCGCGGTGCCCGACTTCGGCTTCTCGACCATCTCGGTGATGCGGAAGCCGTGATGCGTGTCTTCGCCGCGCCCGACGATGCCGTATTTATGAGCCTCCGCCGGGTCGCATTCCTGCACCGCGATGATGTTGTTGCCGGTCTCCTCGTAGAGCTCGACCATCGCCTTCGTGCAGCTCTTTTCCGACTGCATGATCATGTCGGGCAACAACAGGGCGAACGGCTCATCGCCGACCAGTTCGCGCGCGCACCAGACGGCATGGCCAAGACCCATCGGCACCTGCTGGCGGGTGAAGCTGGTCTGCCCCGGTGCCGGCTGCAGCCGCTGCAGGCGGGCAAGCTGCTCGTCCTTGCCGCGTTGTGCCAGCGTATCATAGAGTTCGAACTGGATATCGAAATGGTCCTCGATGACCGCCTTGTTGCGGCCTGTGACGAAGATGAAATGCTCGATGCCCGCCTCGCGCGCCTCGTCGACGACATACTGGATGACTGGCCTGTCGACGACGGTCAGCATCTCCTTGGGAACAGCCTTGGTGGCCGGGAGAAACCGCGTGCCGAGACCGGCGACCGGGAAAACTGCCTTGCGAACTCTCTTCATAGTTTAAATTATCCGTTTGCTGGCCAGCTCCGCAATCCCCGTCCCCCGACATTTTCGCGCCGGAATTGAAGATTAGTGGGGCGGCTGAGGGAAACTCCCGCCGGTTAAAGCATCGAGGTGTCTTTTCGTTCCAGGCGACGCCTATGGTAAACTAATTCCTAACCCGGTTCGGCGAAGAATGGTCTTTCCTGGGACAGAGAAGGAGGAAAAAATGTCCGTTCGCAATGCCGCAAAACGTTTCGCCAGCGTCATGACGGCGGCCAGCCTCTCGCTCGCTTTGCTTGTCCCCACCGGGCCGGCCTTCGCCGACGCCGGTTTCCGGCAATGGGTCGCCGGCTTCCGCGCCACCGCCGTGGCGGGTGGCGTTTCCGGCGCCGTTTACGACCAGGCTTTCCGGGGCATCAACGAGCCCGATCCGGTGGTGCTGGAAAAGGCCCGCACCCAGCCCGAATTCACCGCGCCCGCCTGGGATTATTTCGACAACCGCGTCCATGACCAGTCCGTCGCCGTCGGGCAGCAGATGGCGAAGAAATGGAAGCCTTGGCTGGACAGGATCGAGGCGAGATTCGGCGTCGACCGCTACGTTCTCCTGGCCATCTGGTCGATGGAATCGAACTATGGCGAAATTCTCAAGCGCGACGACATCATGCGCAACGTCATCCGTTCGCTGGCGACTTTGGGTTATGGCGACGCGAAACGGTCGAAATACGCCCGCACCCAGCTGGTCGCGGCGCTGAAGATCCTGCAGACCGGCGATATCGACGAAAGCCACCTGATGGGCTCCTGGGCGGGCGCCATGGGCCAGACCCAGTTCATCCCGACCAGTTACCAGCACTATGCCGTCGACATGGACGGCAATGGCAAGCGCGACATCTGGAATTCCATTCCCGATGCGCTGGCGACATCAGCCAATTTGCTCAAGAAGAATGGCTGGCAGGCCGGCAAGACCTGGGGCTACGAGGTCGCGTTGCCGGCCGGCAAACTTCCCGCCGGGTCGAAGACCCTGGCGCAATGGCAGGCGCTCGGCGTGGGCCGCGCCAGCGGCAAGCCGTTCAAGAACCTCACCGACAAGGCAACGCTGAAAGTGCCGGACGGCCGTGGCGGGCCGGCCTTCCTGATGGTCAGGAATTTTTCGGTCATCAAGGCCTACAACAATGCCGACAAATACGCGCTCGCCGTCGGTCTGCTTGCCGATGAGATCGCGGGTGGCAGCGGCCTGGTCCAGGATTGGAACCGGCCTTTTACCAAGCTCAGCTTCGAGGAACGGCAGGAGTTGCAGAAGCGACTTTCCCAGCACGGCCTTTACGACGGCAAATTCGACGGCAAGATCGGCGACGGCTCGAAGACGGCCATCATGGCTTATCAGGCCAAGGTTGGCTTGACCCAGGATGGCTATCCGAGCTTGGAAGTGCTGAAATGGCTCAGGCAGAAATAGAGCCTGACGAAGTTGAGTAGGGAGGGAGCGATTGGTTTGGCCTACGCGCATCGGGACGTTCGTCCGTCGCATGCCGGTGCTGATCCTGGCCTTCGCCGTGCTCGCCATTGCCGTGGCCGGAGCCGTCCATGCCCCAGCCATGGCGCAGGAACAGCCGCAGCAAAGCCGGGGCTGGTCATTGCGCGACCTTCTGTTTCCGCGCCGCAGCGAGCGGGTCGAGCCGCCACAGGACATCCAGAAGGCGAGACCTAAGCCGAAGAAGAAACGGCGTGCGCCTCGCCCACCAGAGGAGCCGGCAACGCCCGTGGTCGAAAAAGCGCCGGACGCCCGCACCGTCCTGGTGGTCGGCGACTTCATGGCGGCCGGCCTCGCCGAGGGTCTGGACGAAGCCTTCGCCGAGAATACCGGCGTCAGGATCCTGGTCCGCAGCAATGGCTCGTCAGGCTTCGTGCGCGATGATTTCTACAACTGGCCCGAACAGATCAAATCGCTGATCGACACCGAAAAACCCGCCGCGGTGGTCGTCATGCTTGGGTCGAACGACCGCCAGCAGATGAAGGTCGGCGACGTACGCGAACAGCCCCGCTCCGAAAACTGGACGAAGGAATACGAGCGCCGCACCGATGAGCTCGGCAAGGCAATCGCCACCGCCAAGGTGCCTTTCCTGTGGGTCGGCATGCCAGCCTTCCGGGTGCCGAAGATGACCTCCGACATGCTGGCCTTCAACGACATCTACCACAAGGCCGCCGAAAGCCACGGCGGCGAATTCGTCGATGTCTGGGACGGCTTCGTCGACGAGAACGGCGCCTTCGTCACCTCTGGCCCCGACATGAACGGTCAGCCGGTGCGACTGCGCGCCGATGACGGCATCAACGTGTCCAAAGCCGGCAAGCGCAAGCTCGCCTTCTACACCGAAAAGCCGCTGCTTAAGATCCTTGGACTGGCCGCGCCGGGAAGCGTGGCACCGACGACGGCGCCGGCGGGCGCACCGGTCGAGACCCCCGCTCCAGCGGCCGCGCCTATCGTCATCGATCGCACCCAACCTATGCTGCTCAGCGATCCCGCGCTCGACGGCGGCACAGAATTGCTCGGCGCTGCCCCACCGCCGAAGGCCAATCCGGCTCTCCCTGGCGAAAGGCTGGTGATCGAGGGCAAGGCGCCGGAGGCTTCCCCAGGCCGCGCCGACGACTTTTCCCGGCCGCCGAAGGCAAGTCCGGCGACAGCGGCAGCGTCCGACACCACCACGGCGATCAGCCCTTAACGCGGCAGGACGGTCGTCCCCATCAGCGCCTCGTCGATCGAGCGTGCCGCCTGGCGGCCTTCGCGGATCGCCCAGACGACCAGCGACTGGCCACGGCGTACGTCGCCCGCCGCGTAGAGTCGGTCGACGCTCGTCCTGTAATCGCGGTCATTGGCCTCGACATTCCTGGAACGGCGGCTGTCGGTGGTGATCTTCATCTCCCCCTCGAGTTCCGCCGCAACGCCCGCCATCGCCGGGCCAGCAAAGCCGATGGCGATGAAGGCGAGATCGGCGCGGATGACGAATTCAGTGCCGGCGATCGGCTTGCGCTTGTCGTCGACCTCGCAGCACTTCACGCCTGTAAGCTGGCCTTCCTCGCCGATGAATTCGAGCGTCGCCACCTGGAATTCGCGTTCGGCGCCCTCGGCCTGCGAGGACGAGGTGCGCATCTTGGTCGCCCAGTAGGGCCAGACGGAGAGCTTGTCTTCCTTCTCGGGCGGCTGCGGACGGATGTCGAGCTGGGTGACGCGCACCGCACCCTGGCGGAAGGCGGTGCCGACGCAGTCGGACGCGGTATCGCCGCCGCCGACGACGACGACGTGCTGGCCACCGGCGATGATTGGATGCGACGGCCATGCCACCGACTGGATCGGTTCGCCGCCGACGCGGCGGTTCTGCTGCACCAGATAGGGCATCGCGTCATGCACGCCGCCGAGATCGTCGCCGGGAATGCCGGCAGCGCGCGGCGTTTCCGAACCACCGCAATAGAGCACGGCGTCATGTTCGGCGAGGAGTTCAGCCACCGGCTTGTCGATGCCGACATTGACGCCGCAATGGAAGGTGACGCCCTCGCCCTGCATCTGTTCGATGCGCCGGTCGATATAATGCTTCTCAATCTTGAAGTCGGGGATGCCGTAGCGCATCAGCCCGCCGGGGCGGCTCTCGCGCTCATAGACATGCACGTCGTGACCGGCGCGGCCAAGCTGCTGGGCGGCCGCCATGCCGGCTGGGCCGGAGCCGATGATGGCGACCCGCTTGCCGGTCTTCTTCTCCGGCGGATAGGGTCTGATGTGGCCGGTCTCGTAAGCCTTGTCCGCGATCGCCTGCTCCACCGTCTTGATGGCGACCGGAATGTCCTCGAGGTTCAGCGTGCAGGCTTCCTCGCAAGGCGCGGGGCAGATGCGGCCGGTGAACTCCGGGAAATTGTTGGTCGAGTGCAAGTTGCGGATCGCGTTGTCCCAGTCCCTGTTGTAGACGAGGTCGTTCCAGTCGGGGATCTGGTTGTGGATCGGACAGCCCGTTGGCCCATGGCAGAACGGAATGCCGCAATCCATGCAGCGCGCGGCCTGTTTCTCGACTTCCTTGTCCGACATCGGCAGCGTGAATTCGCGGAAATGCCGGATGCGGTCGGAGGCCGGCTGGTACTTGTGCACCTGCCGGTCGATTTCGAGAAAGCCTGTTACCTTGCCCATAGTCCAGTTCCTGCTGTCCAGATGGTGCGGTTTTCGCCGCACCCGTTAACCTCTTGAGGCAGCCGTGGCAACCTTGAGCCCGAGGTCAAACTGTCGATGAAGGGGCCGGGAAGCCTGGGCCCCCCGGCAATTCTCAAATCTATTCGGCCGCGACGCCCATGCGCATGCGTTCCATCTCGATCAGCGCGCGGCGGTATTCGACCGGCATGATCTTGCGGAATTTCGGCCGGAAAATAGCCCAGTCGTCGAGTATCTCGCGGCCGCGCACCGAACCCGTATAGTGCACGTGGTTCGAGATCAGCTGGTAAAGCCGTTCTTCGTCATGACTGGTCATGTCGCCAGACACGTCGACGCGGCCCTTGTGGTCGAGATCGCCGCCATGGTGCAGCAGCTTTTCCATCAGATCATCTTCTTCCGGCACCGGCTCGAGCTCGACCATGGCCATGTTGCAGCGCTCGGCGAAATCACCTGCCTCGTCCAGCACATAGGCGACACCGCCCGACATGCCGGCGGCAAAGTTGCGGCCGGTTTTGCCGATGACGACGACGACGCCGCCGGTCATGTATTCGCAGCCATGGTCGCCGACGCCCTCGACGACCGCGGCGACGCCCGAATTGCGCACCGCGAAGCGCTCGCCAGCGACCCCGGCGAAATAGGCCTCGCCCTCGGTCGCGCCATAGAGCACCGTATTGCCGACGATGATGGAGTCGGCCGCGACGATCCTTGCCTCTTCCGGTGGCCGGATGACGATGCGCCCGCCCGACAGGCCCTTGCCGACATAGTCATTGGCGGCGCCGACGAGCTCGAACGAGATGCCACGTGCCAGGAAGGCGGCGAAGGACTGGCCGGCCGTGCCGGTGAGTTTTACCTGGATCGTGTCCTCGCGCAGGCCCTTGTGCTTGAAGCGCTTGGCGACCTCGCCCGACAGCATGGCGCCCGTCGAACGGTCGACATTGCGGATGTCGACCTCGATCTTGACCGGTTGCTTGGCCTCCAGCGCGGGTTTGGCCAGTTCGATCAGCTTGCGGTCGAGCACATCGTCGATCGGATGCTTCTGCCGCTCGGTCCAGTGCACCGCTTCATGCGGCGCATCGGGCTTGTAGAACATCTTCGAGAAATCGAGCCCGCGCGCCTTCCAGTGCTGGATCACGTCACGCTTTTCCAGAAGGTCGGCGTCACCGATGATCTGGTCGATATGGGTGAAGCCCATTTCGGCGAGCAGCGCCCGCACCTCCTCCGCCACGTAGAAGAAGAAGTTGATGACATGCTCGGGCGTACCCTTGAAGCGCTTGCGCAGCACCGGATCCTGCGTCGCGACGCCGACCGGGCAGGTGTTGAGATGGCATTTGCGCATCATGATGCAGCCGGCCGCGATCAAAGGCGCGGTCGAGAAGCCGAACTCGTCGGCGCCGAGCAGCGCGCCGATGATGACGTCGCGCCCGGTGCGCAGGCCGCCGTCGACCTGCAGCGCCACGCGCGAGCGCAGGCCGTTCAGCACCAGCGTCTGGTGCGTTTCGGCAAGACCCATTTCCCACGGGCTGCCGGCATGCTTGAGCGAGGTCAGCGGCGACGCACCGGTGCCGCCATCATAGCCAGAGATGGTGATGTGGTCGGCGCGCGCCTTTGCAACGCCGGCCGCGACCGTGCCTACACCAACCTCCGACACCAGCTTGACCGAGACGTCGGCCGCCGGATTGACGTTCTTCAGATCGTAGATCAGCTGCGCCAGATCCTCGATCGAATAGATGTCGTGGTGCGGCGGCGGCGAGATCAGGCCGACGCCCGGCGTCGAATGCCGAACCTTGGCGATGGTTGCGTCGACCTTGTGGCCGGGCAACTGGCCGCCCTCGCCGGGCTTGGCGCCCTGCGCCACCTTGATCTGCATCATGTCGGAGTTGACGAGATATTCCGCCGTCACGCCGAAACGCCCCGACGCGACCTGCTTGATCGCCGAACGTTCGGGGTTCTTGCCGCCACCTGGCAGCGGCAGATAGCGATCGGCCTCTTCGCCACCCTCGCCGGTGTTCGACTTGCCGCCGATCTGGTTCATGGCACGCGCCAGCGTGGTGTGCGCTTCCCTGGAAATCGAGCCGAACGACATCGCCCCGGTCGAGAAGCGCTTGACGATGTCGGCCGCCGGCATGACATCGTCGAGGGCGACCTTCGTGCGGCCGGTCTCATCCGCCAGCTTGATCTTGAACAAGCCGCGTATGGTCTGGGCGCGGGCCGTCTCGCTGTCGATCTGCGCCGAATAGTCCTTGAACGTCTCCCACGATCCCTGGCGCACGGCGTGCTGCAAGGTGGCGACCGCGTCGGGCGACCACATATGCGCCTCGCCGCGCATGCGGAACAGGTATTCGCCACCGACCTCCAGGCTGTTGCGCAGCACCGGATCGCTGCCGAAACCGTCCGTGTGACGGCTGACGGTTTCGCCTGCGACCTCATCCAGTCCGACGCCTTCGATCAGTGTCGCGGTGCCGGTGAAGTATTGCTGCACGAAATCGGTCTTCAGCCCGATGGCATCGAAGATCTGCGCGCCGCAATAGGACTGATAGGTCGAGATGCCCATTTTGGACATCACCTTGAGGATGCCCTTGCCGATCGACTTGATGTAGCGCGACACCACTTCGTAGGCGTCGACCTCCTCGGGCAGTTCGCCGCGCTTGTGCATGTCGAGCAAGGTGTCGAAGGCGAGATAGGGATTGATCGCTTCCGCGCCGTAGCCGGCAAGGCAGCAGAAATGATGCACCTCGCGCGGCTCGCCCGATTCGACGACCAGGCCGACCGCGGTGCGCAGCCCCTTGCGGATCAGATGGTGGTGCACGGCGGCCGTGGCCAGCAACGCCGGAATGGCGATGCGGTCCGGTCCGAGCTGGCGATCGGACAGGATGATGATGTTGTAGCCGCCGGCGACTGCCGCCTCCGCCCGCTCGCACAGCCGGTCGATGGCCCCCTGCATGCCGGCAGCACCCTCGCTCGACCCATAGGTGATGTCGATCGTCTTGGTGTCGAAACGGTCCTCGGTGTGGCCAATCGAGCGGATCTTCTCGAGATCGCCATTGGTCAGGATCGGCTGGCGCACTTCGAGCCGCTTGCGGCGCGAATTGCCGACCAGGTCGAAGATGTTCGGCCGCGGTCCGATGAACGACACCAGGCTCATCACCAGTTCCTCGCGGATCGGGTCGATCGGCGGGTTGGTGACCTGGGCAAAATTCTGCTTGAAGTAGGTGTAGAGCAGCTTCGACTTGTCCGACATCGCCGAGATCGGCGTGTCGGTGCCCATCGAGCCCACGGCTTCCTGGCCGGTGGTCGCCATCGGCGACATCAATAGTTTGGTGTCTTCCTGGGTGTAGCCGAACGCCTGCTGGCGATCGAGCAGGCTGACATCCTTGCGCAGCGCGCGTGGCTCGACCGGCTTTAAATCTTCCAGGATGAGCTGCGTATTGGCAAGCCAGGTCTTGTAGGGGTGTTTGGTCGCGATCTCCGACTTGATTTCCTCGTCGGGGACGATGCGGCCCTTGGCAAGGTCGATTAAGAGCATGCGGCCGGGCTGCAGCCGCCACTTCTGGACGATCTTCTCCTCCGGCACCGGCAGCACGCCGGCCTCGGAAGCCATGATGACGCGGTCGTCATCGGTGACGATGTAGCGTGCCGGGCGCAAGCCGTTGCGGTCCAGCGTGGCGCCGATCTGGCGTCCGTCGGTGAAGGCGACCGCCGCCGGCCCGTCCCAAGGCTCCATCAACGCGGCGTGGTATTCGTAGAAGGCCTTGCGATCGGCATCCATGAGCTTGTTGCCGGCCCAGGCTTCCGGGATCAGCATCATCATGGCGTGGCTGAGGCTGTAGCCGCCCTGGAACAGAAACTCGAGCGCATTGTCGAAGCAGGCGGTATCGGACTGGCCGTCATAGGAGATCGGCCAGAGCTTCGAGATGTTGTTGCCGAACAGTTCGGAATCGACCGACGCCTGGCGCGCCGCCATCCAGTTGTTGTTGCCGCGCACCGTGTTGATCTCGCCATTATGCGCGACCATGCGGTAGGGATGCGCCAGCTTCCACGACGGGAAGGTGTTGGTCGAGAAGCGCTGGTGGACGAGGATCAGCGCGGTCTCAAAACGCGGGTCCTTGAGGTCCTTGTAGTAGGCCCCGACCTGATAAGCCAGGAACATGCCCTTGTAGACGATGGTGCGCGCCGACAGCGACACGCAGTAGGCACCGATGTCCTTGTTGTCGTTCTCGGCGTAGATGCGGCCCGATATGACCTTGCGCAGCAGGTAGAGCCTGGCCTCGTATTCCTCGTCGTCGGTAATGTCGGCCGTGCGGCCGATGAAGACCTGGCGGTGGAACGGCTCGGACGCGACGATGTCAGGCGCCTTCGATAGCGACGAATTGTCGACCGGCACGTCACGGAAACCGAGCAGTGGCAGCCCCTCGGACTGCGCCGATTCGGCGATGATCTCTTCGATATGTGCACGAAGGGCAGCATCCTGCGGCATGAACCAGTGTCCGACGCCGTACTGGCCTACCGGTGGCAGTTCGATACCTTGGGCCGCCATCTCCTCACGGAAGAAAAGATCCGGAAGCTGTACCAGCACGCCGGCGCCATCGCCGACCAGCGGATCGGCGCCGACGGCGCCGCGATGCGTCAGGTTCTCGAGCACGGCAAGCCCGTCCTTGACGATCTGATGCGACTTCACGCCCTTCATGTTGACGATGAAGCCGACGCCGCAGGCGTCATGCTCGTTGCGCGGATCGTAGAGGCCCTGGGCGGTCAAGCCGCCGGCAGACGCGCGATTTTTGGTGGAGGTATTTTTGACGGCGGCCGCTTTCGTCTGCGCGGCCTGGCCGTTCGTCGCAGAGAGCGTCAATTCCGTCATTGTCCTGTCCTCCATTCCAGCCCTTCAGGCGCTGGTTTGCCTCGGCAAGCGCTTGGCTCACCCTGATCCTTGCGGCACGTCTTGCGAAATCCTTTTTCGAACCATGCGGCTTTTCGCATGCTTCGCATCTGGTATCGTACAGGCCAGCGTCCGGCCGTCCACCTGTCGCTCGCGGCAACAGCCGGAGAGGCCAATATGTTACGCCAATCCGGCCTGTTTTGTGCGACAAAATAAGACAGCACTACTGTCCTAAATTTTTATGGCAGAATTCCTAAACGCGCACAAGACCGATTCACAAAAAACTTGGAGCTTCCGCGACATAAAATTACGCGGGGTCGAGGAAAAACGTAAGCTTAAGTCGTCGACGCTTGCCGCCACGTTGGCTGGCTTTAACGGTTTTCCGGCGCCTGGCCCTTGCGGTCGGCGCGTTAAACCGGTCAACTCCGGCTGATTTCCCCAACACAGGCAGATGCATGTTCTTCGCTTCCGACAATTGGGCAGGCGCCCATCCCAATATCGTTGCCGGCCTGTCGGCCGCAGCCGGCGGCTTTGCCACCGCTTATGGTGACAGCGCCCTCGACGAGGCGGTTTATCGGCGCTTCAGTGAAATTTTCGAACGCGAGGTCGCGGTGTTCTTCGTGGCAACCGGCACCGCCGCCAATTCGCTGTCGTTGACCGCTTTCAACAAGCCGGGCGGCATTTCCTTCGCTCACCGAGAATCGCATGTCATCGAGGATGAATGTGGCGCGCCGGAGTATTTTTCCGGCGGCTCGCGGCTGCACGCCGTCGACGGTCCGCTGGGCAAGATCGACCCGCCCAATCTGGACAGGGCGATCGGCCGTTTCGCAAGCGAGGTCGTCCATTGGGGCCGGCCGATGGCGGCCTCGATCACCCAGTCGACCGAGGTCGGCACCGTCTATGGTCTGGACGACATCGATGCGATCTCGGCCATCGCCAAACAGCATTCCGTGCCACTGCACATGGATGGCGCCCGCTTTGCCAATGCGCTGGCCGCGCTCGACACCACGCCGGCCGAAATGACCTGGAAACGCGGGGTCGATGTCCTGTCCTTCGGCGGTACCAAGAACGGTTGCTGGTGTGCCGAGGCGATCGTGCTGTTCGACCTCGACCGTGCCAAGGAATTGGCCTTCCTGCGCAAGCGTGCCGCACAGCTGCTTTCGAAGTCGCGTTTCGTCGCGGCGCAGTTCGAAGCCTATTTCAAGGACGGGCTGTGGCTCGACACCGCCAGGCATGCCAACGCCATGGCCGCGCGCCTGGCGGCGGCGATCGAGGATTCGGCCAGGGCAAAGCTCGCTTGGCTGCCGCAGGCTAATGAGGTGTTCGCGGTGATCGAGAAAACCGAAGCAGACAGGCTGCAGGCTGCAGGCGCGGCCTTCTATGACTGGCACAGGCCGCATGGTTTTGACGGCCATATCGGCGAGGACGAACTGCTCTATCGCTTCGTCACCAGCTTTGCCACGACGACTGAGGAAGTCGACCGCTTTGGCCAGCTGATCGCCGGATAACAGTCAATCTTCGGACAAAAAAGCGGCGCCTCGCGGCGCCGCTTCCGTCTCGGGAGGAGACTTTAGATTTTATGCGGTCGTCAGGCTGCCGTCTTGGCCTCGATCTGCTTGGCCTTGGCCGGAGCCGAGGTGATCGCGATCTTGCGCGGCTTCAGCTCTTCGGGAATGTTGCGCTTGAGGTCGACGAAGAGCAGGCCGTTCTTCAGCGCGGCGCCGACGACTTCAACGTGATCGGCAAGCTGGAAGCGGCGCTCGAACGCCCTGGAGGCAATGCCGCGATAGAGCAGTTCGGAACCCTCGCCGGTGCCCTCGTCCTTGCGCTCGCCCTTCACGGTCAGCACGTTACGGTGAGCTTCGATCGAGATTTCCTCGTCCGAGAAGCCGGCGACGGCCATCGAAATCCGGTAGGAATCCTCGCCGGTGCGCTCGATGTTATAGGGCGGGTAGGTCTGCGCGCCGTCGGGCTGCGCAAGCGAATCCAACATGGTGAAGAGACGGTCGAAGCCGACGGTCGAACGGTAAAGCGGGGAAAAATCAACGTGACGCATGAGGTGTTCTCCTGTTGAGCAACATGGTTTGCGTATGGTCGGTGCGAAACCCGCGAGCGGCGTTTCGGGAGGACCAGCGGCCCCGATTGGCGACCGCAACCCACATCTGGGGAGCGCTCGAAAGCATTTCAAGTTTCGTTTGACGGCAAAAAAGAACGAGGCAGCCAACCTTTAATGAACGGCAGATGAACCGGTGCTTCGGCGCCCGTTCAGACAGCCAGCGCTAAAGTGGCTTTCAAGATCAAGGATTGGCGGCGCCGGATCTGCGAAGGTGCCGCAACGAGGCCGAACCGGGTGTTAACGTCCCTTCCTCCCGGATCGACAGGGGCCGGAAGCGCGCTCAAAGCCGCTTCCGGCCTTACCCGTCGCAGTCCTCCATAACCCGGATTTGCTTTGCTTTTGATGTGTTGGCGTCTATCACCGTGACGAGGCCAGCCGCGACCGGCTGGCGCGCAAGGACGCCGAGCACAAAGCGCCGAATGACGGATCTTTTCCACGACACTCCGCTCTTCCACGAAACCGAGGGCAATCCGCGACCGGAAAACGCCACCGGCGGCTTTTTCACCACGCGTGACGGCAAGAAAATACGTTATGGCCTGTTCGCCGCGGTGGCGCGGCCGATGCGGGGCACCGTGGTGCTGCTTGGCGGCCGCAACGAGTGCATTGAGAAATATTTCGAGACCATCCGTGACCTTGCCGCGCGTGGCTTTGGTGTCGCCATCCTGGACTGGCGCGGTCAGGGCGGTTCGGACAGGCTGATCCGCGATCGCCAGCGTGGCTATGTCAGGTCGTTCCGCGACTATACGGCTGACCTGGAGCAGTTCTTCGAAGAGATCGTGCTGCCGGACTGCCGCGGACCGTACTATATCCTCGCCCATTCGGCCGGCGCTGTGATCGCGCTGCTTGCCGCGCCGTCGATGGTAAACCGCGTGCGGCGCATGGTGCTGATCGCGCCGTTCCTGACATTGCCCGACCTGCCGGTCTCGATAGGGACGGTGCGCCGGATCTGTTCGTTTTTCTGCGCCCTGGGGCTCGGCTGGCTCTATGCCGCCTGGGGTCCAAGGCCGAGACACACGCTGCCCTTCGAAGCCAACAAGGTGACATCGGATCCGCAACGCTATCGCCGTAACACGCGCATTTATGAAGAATATCCGCAAATGGCGCTCGGCGGCCCGACGATCCGCTGGCTGCAGGCGGCGGCGAAGGCGTCGGCAGCCATCAGCGACCCCGACTTCATGGCCCGCATTCAGGTGCCGCTGCTGATCATCGCCGCCGGCGCCGACCAGGTCGTCTCGACCAGGGCGGTGGAGGCATATGCGAGAAATCTACGGCTGGGTTCGCTGTTGATGATCGACGGTGCCAAGCACGAAATCCTGCAGGAAGCCGATCTCTACCGCGAACAATTCCTCGCTGCCTTCGACGCCTTCGTCCCCGGCTCAGATGACCCGACAGCCTGACGGGCCGCGGCTCTTCCGCGAGAGGGTGTAGCTGACACTCCCTTTTTCAGGAAGGAGGCGCTGGCGGCGTTCAGGCAGACCTATGGGCGTACGCTGGCGGCATTCCAGCGGTCGAGAGCCGCCGACCGGAGGCGATGTCAGCCGCGCAGGGCAGCCATGGCGGCGGCATGAAGCTCCGGTGTCGCGGCCGCTAGAACATCGCCGCCATTCTCCGCGGGCCCGCCGTCGAAGGTGGTGACGACCCCGCCTGCCTTCTCGATGATCGGGATCAGCGCCACGATGTCGTAGGGCTTCAATCCAGGATCGGCGACGATGTCGACGCTCCCCGAGGCGATCATGGCGAAGGCATAGCAATCGGCGCCATAACGGGCGAGCTGGATTTGCCGCTCGAACGCGTCATAGCGATTGCGTGCCTCGCCCTTGAACAGGGCCGGCGTTGTGGTGAACAACGTGGCCTCGGCCAGCTTCGTCGTCTTGCGGGTCGTCAGCTTGCGGGGCCCTCCCGGCCCCTCATAATGTGACCCGGAGGCGTTGGCGTAGAACAGCTCGCCGGTGAAGGGCTGCGCCATCATGCCGGCGACCGCGTCACCATCGACCGTCAGCCCGACCAGCGTCCCCCACACCGGCAGGCCGGAGATGAAGGCACGGGTGCCGTCGATCGGATCGATCACCCAGACATGCCGGCTGAAGATGTTCTCGCTGCCGTGCTCTTCGCCCAGGATGCCGTGGTCGGGATACTCAGCCGATATAAGCGCCCGGATAGCGCGCTCGGCCTCGCGGTCGGCCTCCGTGACCGGATCGAAACTGCCTTTTTCCTTGTTGGCGACCGCGCCCTGGGCGCGGAAGCGCGGCAAGGTCTCCGCCGCTGCCGCTTGCGCGATACGGCGCATGAAGTCGATGCTGATGTCCAACTGATTCTCCCGCTTTGCAGCGCGCCCGAGCCGGGGCTTGCCGCGACTTCCCCGCCAAGACAAGCTTGTTTATCGATTTATCCGCCGCGACAATTGTTGCCGGAATGTCACTCCAACGTCATCGAAACGCAATTTCCACATCACTCTGAATTAAAAAAGCCTAAACGTCGCTTGACATTTGTGCGCTGCACAATACCCTCAACCTCGGACAGGGTTTCCTGTCCATGCCCTCCTTGGGCGTTTCCTCCCTAGACTTCGACCGTATCGTGCAAACGATGCGGTCTTTTTTTCACGGCCGCTCCTGGAGCGGGCCGTCCAAAGAAGCACACAAAAAATCTTGGGCGGTGGCACGCATGAGACAAGGCGTGGTCTTCACTCCGCAGCCAGCGGCAGATCGATGAAATGATGGTCCGGCATCGCCATCAGGTCGGCTGAAAACCGCGTCAGGTCGTCGGCCAGCGCGTCGAAGCCGGCGGCTTTCTCGAATGTCCGCTCATTCATGTAGAGCCCGCGATTGACCTCGATCTGCAGCGCGTGCAAATGACGCGCCGGACGGCCGTAATGCTCGGTGATGAACCCGCCGGCATAAGGCTTGTTGTGGGCAACCGTATAGCCCATCGCGGTCAATAGGCCGATCGCGGTTTCGGTCAGGGCCGCGGTGGCCGAGATGCCGAAACGATCGCCGATGATGAAATCCGGCCGCAGCCCGCTGTCGCCGACACGGATGCTCGCCGGCATCGAATGGCAATCGATCAGCACGGCAAAGCCGAACCGGGCGTGGGTCCTGGTCAAAAGCCGCTTCAGCGTTTCGTGATAGGGCTTGTAGACGGCCTCGATGCGGGCAACCGCCTCGGCGAGCGGCAAGCGGCCCGAATAGATGTCGAGCCCCTCGCCCACCAGCTTCGGCACGGTGCCGAGTCCGCCGGCCACGCGCGCGGAGCGGATGTTGCAGAAGGACGGCACCGGCTCGGCGAACATGCGCGGGTCGAGTTCCCAGGGCTCGCGGTTGACGTCGAGATAGGCGCGCGGGAAATTCGCCGCCAGCAGCGGCGCGCCGAGCGCCACGGCGCCGCCGAACAACTCGTCGACATAGGAATCCTCCGAGCGGCGGATGGCATTGCGATCGAGCCTTGCCATGGCAAGGAAGCGTTCGGGATAGTAGCGGCCGCTATGCGGCGAGTTGAAAAGGAAGGGGACGCGCTGCTCGGCGCCCGACCGGATTTCGAAGGGTGGAAAGACCGAAAAATCCTCGGCTGCCGTCTTCAATTTGAACGAACCCGAAAACACCAGTGCATCATGGCATGAAACTGCCACCTTGCTGGCCGCATGTCCAGCATTTCGGCGGTCGTGCCGCTGGGCAAATGTGGGTCAGGCGCGTCCGCGTTCACTTGATGTTTACTCTCACCTCCTCATATACAGGATGGTTAACGGGCCTGCCCCACGGCAGTCTCCGGCGGGTGATTCGGACGGGATAACATGGCACGCATTCTTCTGGCGGAAGACGACGACGATATGCGTCGGTTCCTCGTCAAGGCGCTGGAGCGCGCCGGCTATCAGGTCAGCGATTTCGACAACGGCGCCAGCGCCTATGAGCGGCTGCGTGAGGAACCGTTCTCGCTGCTTCTGACCGACATCGTCATGCCGGAGATGGACGGCATCGAACTGGCGCGTCGCGCCACCGAGATCGATCCCGATCTCAAGGTCATGTTCATCACCGGTTTTGCCGCCGTCGCGCTGAACCCGGATTCCAAGGCGCCGAAAGACGCCAAGGTGCTGTCCAAGCCCTTCCACCTGCGCGATCTGGTCAACGAGGTCGAGAAGATGCTGCAAGCAGCCTGAGCCGCCCTTCCGCAAGCCGCCGGACGTCGGTCCACAGCCGCGGCGGGACGACGTGTTTTTCCTGTTTTCCTGCTATTGACGCGCCTGACCAAAAATGGTGTATGCGCGGCTTCGGATGGGCGTGTAGCTCAGCGGGAGAGCACTGCATTGACATTGCAGGGGTCACAGGTTCAATCCCTGTCACGCCCACCATCCACCCAGACATTCGGACCTTGCATCATGGCGCGCGTCTTGTCGCTCACCGGAGTGGACGACGGGTGATCCGATCGCGAAACGCGTTTAGACCCCCGCGACAGCACACAGGCTTTTCATCCGCGAAATGGCAAGGTCGGGGTCGGCGAGCAATCCTGCCTGGTCCGCGAGGCGAAAGACTTCGGCATAATGGCGGATGCCGCGCGCCGACTGCATGCCGCCGATCATCGAGAAATGGTCCTGGTGGCCGTTGAGCCAGGCCATGAAGACAATGCCGGCCTTGTAATATTCAGTCGGCGCCTCGAAGATTTTTCGTGACAGCGGCACGGTCGGCGCCATCAGCGCGTCGTAGCCGGCACGATCGCCGGCAGCCAGCTTCGCCAGCGCGGCATTGGCGGCCGGTGCGATCGCGTCGAAAATGCCGAGCAGCGCATGCGAGTGCCGCTTGCCGTCTCCGGCGATCAGCTCGGGATAATTGAAGTCGTCGCCGGTGAACATCATGACGCCGTCCGGCAGCCGGTTCCTGAGCGCCACTTCCTTGCCGGCGTCGAGCAGCGATATCTTGATGCCTTCGACCTTGCCAGCGTTGCGCTCCATGATGGCGATCACCGTATCGAGCGCGGTCTCGAAATCGTCACTGCCCCAGTAGCCTTTCAAGGTCGGATCGAACATGTCGCCCAGCCAGTGCAGGATGACCTTGCCGGAGGCCTGGCCCAGTATGCGGTCGTAAACCAGGGCGTAATCGTCCGGCCCCTTCGCCACGGCCGCCAGCGCGCGGCTGGCCATCATGATCGCCTTGCCGCCCTGGCTTTCGATGAAAGCGAACTGCTCCTCATAGGCGGCGACCACGTCGTCGACCGTCCGGGCCTTCGACGGCGCCAGATGGTCGGTGCCCGCACCCGAGGCGAGATCGGCGCCAGCGACGGTCCGCGCCTCCGCGATTGAACGGCGGATCAATTCCTGCGCATTCGTCCAATCGAAACCCATGCCGCGCTGCGACGTGTCCATTGCCTCGGCGATGCGGAAGCCGAGCCGCCATAGATGATGACGAAACGCCATCGTCCTGTCCCAATCGACAACGGGCCGCGACCATGGATCTGTCATTCCCAGCGGATCGGCGACGACATGCGCGGCGGCATAGGCGATGCGCGGAAACCGCGCGCCGGTCACCGGCTGGACCGGCTGTCCAACAAGGGCGTAGGGTGTGCTGCGGCCGCCCTCGCCAGGCAAGGCAATGTCCATGGACGTCTCCCTTCGCAGCCCATATAAATGGAACGTTCCAATAAATCAAGAAACTTTAGGATTCGAACTGGCCAGCCTAGGCCAATGCTGCACTGCAAATGGAAAAGGCTTGGATGTCCTATTAGTTGACCACCTATGACGACTTCTTTTTGATCGGGAAAAATCCCGATTGACTCATCCATAAAACAAAGATTAGAACGTTCCAATAGAATTCGATTGAAAACCGGGGAGGATATTTGGATGGCCAGCCGGGCGAAGGCGACGATCTTCGACATCGCCCGCGAAGCGGGCGTGTCCAAATCGACGGTGTCGCTCGTGCTCCAGGGCAGCGGCCTGATCCGCCCCGAAACCGCGGTCAAGGTGCGCAAGGCGATCGAGGATGTCGGCTATGTCTACAACCGCGGCGCCGCCAATCTGCGCAAGGCCCACTCCAATGTCATCGGCATGGTCATCAACGATCTCACCAACCCGTTCTTCGCCGAGCTGGCGGTCGGCATGGAGCGGGTCTTCCAGTCAGCCGGCATCGTGCCCTTCATCGCCAACACGGCCGAAAATCCGGTGCGCCAGGAAGAAGTGCTGAAGTCTATGATGGAACAGGGCGTCGCCGGACTCATCGTTTCCCCGGCGCGCGGCACGACGCCAGGGGCGTTCCGGCGTCTGGAAATAGCCGGTCTGCCGATTGCCTTCGCCATGCGCCGGCTGCCTGAAAGCCGCATTCCGGTGATTGCTCCCGACAATCATCGGGGCGCCTATCTCGCGACCTCGCATCTGGTCGGCAAGGGGCATCGCCGCCTGGCCTTCTTCGGCGGCTCGTCCGACCTCGTCGTCTATCATGAGCGCCTGGGCGGCTTTCGCGAGGCCTGCGAGACGCTCGGCATCGACGTCCGCGACGCGCTCATCATAGAGGGCGAGACCAATCGCAAGGGCGGCATGGCCTGCCTGGAAACGTCGCTCGCAATGGCCGAGCCGCCAACCGCGGCCCTTTGCTTCAACGATGCCGTTGCCTTTGGCGTCATGCTGGCGCTGCGCAAGCGCGGACTTGAGCCGGGAGCGGATTTCGCTGTCGTCGGCTTCGACGATGTGGTCGAGGCCGAACATTATATGCCGCCGCTGACCAGCGTAGCGGTGGACTCCGCCGGTCTCGGCGAACGCGCGGCCCACGTCATGATCAAGATGATCCAGTCGCGCACCACGCGGGCCGAGGATCATATCGGCGCTGTCAATCTCGTGGTCAGGGAAAGCTGCGGCCCGGATCGCCGCACGCGAAAAAGGCCCGTGGCAGCGGGAACCGCGACATGAGCGTCAAATGGGGGCTGATCGGCGCCAGCACGATCGCCCGGCAATTCATGATCGACGCCATTCGCGCTCAACCCGATGGCGAGATCGCGGCTGTCATGAGTTCCAGCGCGGAACGCGCCACGGCCTATGCAAGGGAAAATGGCATTCCAGCCGCCGTGTCGAATCTCGACGCCTTGCTCGGATCCGACATCGACGCCGTCTACATCTCGACCACCAATGAACTGCATTTCGAACAGGCGCTGGCCGCCGCCAAGGCGGGAAAGCATGTGCTGTGCGAGAAGCCGCTGGCGCTGACCAGCGACGACGCGCGCAAGATGGTCGCTGCGGCCAAGGCGGCTGGCGTCGTGCTCGGTACCAATCATCATCTGCGCAATGCCGGCGCGCACCGTGCCATGCGCGACGCCGTTGCCACAGGCCGCGTCGGCAACCCCATTGCCGCGCGTGTCTTCCATTCCGTCTACCTGCCCGAAAACCTGCAGGGCTGGCGCATCGCCAGGCCCGAGGCGGGCGGCGGGGTGGTGCTCGACATCACCGTGCACGATGCCGACACGCTGCGCTTCGTGCTTGGCGACGATCCGGTCGAGGTTTCCGCTTTCACGCAATCCGCCGGCATGGCCGGCAGCGGGCTGGAGGATGGCGCCATGTGCGTCTGGCGCTTCAAATCGGGCCTTATCGCGCAATCGCATGAGGGATTCACCACCAGGTTTGCCGACACCGGCTTCGAGGTGCACGGCTCGCAGGGCTCGCTCATCGCCCGCGATGTGATGACGCAGAAGCCGGCCGGCTCGGTCCTCCTGCGCACAGCCAGCGGCGAAGAACAGTTGAGCTTCGACCGCGAGGACCTCTACGCCAGGTCGGTACGCGGGTTCCATGCCGCGGTCCGTGGCGAGGGCCAGCCTTCCGCCACCGGAGAAGACGGCATCTGGTCGCTCGCCGCGGCCGAGGCGGCATTGCAATCGACGGCTTCCGGCAAGACCGTCAAGATCGACCCGAAACTCGGGAGCATGAATTGAGCAAGGTCGTCTCATCGGCGCAGGCCGCCAGCCTGATCAAGGACGGCATGGTCGTCTCGGTGTCCTCGTCGAGCGGCCTCGGCTGTCCAGACGCCGTGCTCGCCGCGATCGGCGAACGCTTCGATGGCGAGGGCCATCCGAAGGATATCACCACGCTGCACCCGATCGCCGCCGGCGACATGTATGGCATCAAGGGCATCGATCATCTGGCGAAGCCCGGCCTCTTGAAGCGTACGCTGTGCGGCTCCTATCCGTCAGGTCCCTCCTCCGCCGAGCCGCCGCAAATCTGGAAGATGATCGGCGACAATGCGGTTGCCGCCTATAACGTGCCGTCCGGCATCCTGTTCGACATGCACCGAGAGGCCGCCGCCAAGCGACCGGGCGTGCTGACCAAGGTCGGCCTCGACACTTTCGCCGACCCGCGCCACCAGGGCTGCGCCATGAACGCCGCCGCCGCCGAGCCGATCGTGTCGGTGCAGCAATTCGACGGCGAAGAATGGCTCTACTTCCGCGCCATCGTGCCGCAGGTCTCGATCATCCGTGCCACCACGGCTGACGAGCGCGGCAACCTTACCTACGAGCATGAGGGGGCCTATCTCGGCGGGCTGGAGCAGGCGCTCGCCGCCCGCAACAATGGCGGCATCGTCATCGCGCAGGTCAAACGCGTCGTCGAGAACGGCACGTTGAAGCCGCATGATGTGCGCGTGCCGGGCGTGCTGGTCGACCATATCGTCATTGCGCCGGATCAGTTGCAGACGACGCTGACGCCCTACGATCCCGCAATCTCCGGCGAGATCTTCCGGCCGCTGTCGAGCTTCCGCAATGCCGAGATGAATGTCCAAAAGGTGATCGCGCGCCGGGTCGCCATGGAGCTTCGCGACGGCATGGCCGTCAACATCGGCTTCGGCATTTCGGCCAACGTGCCGCGTATTCTTCTGGAAGAAGGCCAGCACGGCAAGGTCACCTGGCTGATCGAACAGGGCGCGGTCGGCGGCGTGCCGTTGCTCGACTTCAAGTTCGGCTGCGCCTCCAACGCCGAGGCGATCATGCCGTCGCCGCACCAGTTCATCTATTTCCAGGCCGGCGGCTTCGACGCTTCGCTGCTTTCCTTCCTGCAGATCGACCGCCACGGCTCGGTCAACGTGTCCAGGCTTTCGGCGCGGCCGCATGTCACCGCCGGTGCCGGCGGCTTCGTCGACATCACCTCGCGGGCGAAGAAGATCGTCTTTTCCGGCTTCTTCAATGCCGGGGCCAAGCTGTCGCTCGCCGATGGCGGCATCCGCATCGACGCGGAAGGCAAGGTCAAGAAAGTCGTCGAGGAGGTTGAGCACATCTCCTTCTCCGGCAAGCGCGCCGTCGCGCAGGGACAAGACATCACCTATGTCACCGAGCGCTGCGTCATGAAGCTGACGCCCGATGGGCTGATGGTGACGGAACTGGCGCCGGGCATCGACCTCGATCGCGATGTGCTGGCGCAGGCCGAGATCCCGCTCAACGTAGCCAACGACCTCAAGCTGACGCCGGCGGCGCTCTACCAGGATCGGCCGATCGGCCTGTCGCTGAATGGCGGCGCCTTGCTCGGAGGCGCGCATGGCTGAGCGTCTCGTCACCTTCGAGCAGGATGGCGCGATCGGCATTGTCACCTTGCGCCGTCCGGAAAAATTCAACGCGCTCGATATCCCGATGCTGCGCGCGCTGGAAGCGGCGCTGGACGAGGCGGAAAGCGCTCAGGAGGTCCGCGTCGTCCTCATATGCGGCCAAGGCAAGGGGTTTTGCGCCGGCGGCGACGTCGAGGCCTGGGGGAGCATGAGCGCCGCCGATTTCCAGGTGCAATGGGTGCGCTACGGCCACCGTGTCTTCGACCGGCTGGCGCGGCTGCGGCAACCGACCATCGCCGTTCTGTCCGGTCATGCGCTCGGCGGCGGGCTGGAACTGGCTGTGGCTTGTGATTTCCGCGTCGCGGAAACGCAGGTGAAGCTCGGCTTCCCCGAGACCTCGATCGGCGTTGTCCCCGGCTGGTCCGGCACGCAGCGCGCGGTGCGTCGCTTCGGCGCCCAGACGGTGCGTCGAATGGCTGTCGGTGGCGAGATTTTCCTGGCGCCGGAAGCGCTTGCGCTGGGTATCGTCGACCGCGTCGTCGAAACCGGCAAGGCGTCGGATGAAGCCAGGATCTGGGCTGAAAAAATCGCCGAACGCGGACCACTGGCCACCGAAGCCGCCAAGCTGATGATTGCGGTGGCGGAAGGCGAGGAAAGTGCCGCTGCGACAGAGGCCTTGGCCAGCGGCTTCATGGCGCTCACCAGCGATCTCAAGGCCGGCGTCGGCTCCTTCAAGACCAAGCAGAAGCCCGTGTTTTCGCGTTCGTAGGACAGAGTGGAAATCACATGAATGCACCTCTGAAGATTCCCATGCCTGCCGAGGCCTCCGTGGCCCCCAAGGCATACAAGCTTCTGATCGACGGCAAGCATGTCGATGCCCGCGATGGCCGCATGCTGGAACGCAAGAGCCCCGGCCACGGCTTCATGGTTTCACACTATGCTCAGGCGGGTGCCGCCGAAGTGGAAGCCGCGGTGCAGGCGGCGCACAGGGCCTTCGAGACCGGCCCCTGGCCGCGCATGCAAGCGTCCGAACGCGCCGCGATCCTGCTTAAGGCCGCCGACCTGATCGAGATCCGGCTGGAAGACATCGCCCGGCTCGATGCGCTGGAATCCGGCAAGCCGATCGCCCAGGCGCGCGGCGAGATCGGCGGCGCCGTCGACATCTGGCGCTATGCCGCCTCGCTCGCCCGCACGTTGCACGGCGAAAGCTACGCCAATCTTGGCGATGCCATGCTGGGCGTCGTGCTGCGCGAGCCGATCGGCGTCGTCTCGATCATCACGCCGTGGAATTTCCCCTTCCTCATCGTCAGCCAGAAACTGCCTTTCGCGCTCGCCGCCGGCTGCACGGCCGTGGTCAAGCCAAGCGAAATGACGTCGGCCTCGACCTTCGTGCTCGGCGATATCCTGTTGGAAGCCGGCGTTCCCGCTGGCGTCGTCAACATCCTCGCCGGCCTCGGCGCCGATGTCGGCGCGCCGATGGTCAGCCACCCGCTGGTCGAGATGGTTTCGTTCACCGGTTCCACCCGCGTCGGCAAGATGACCATGGCCGCGGCCTCGAATTCCCTTAAGAAGGTTTCGATGGAACTCGGCGGCAAGAACGGCCAGATCGTCTTCCCCGATGCCGATCTTAAAGCCGCAGCCGATGCCGCGGTATTCGGCGGCTTCTTCAACGCCGGCGAGTGCTGCAATGCCGGCAGCCGGCTGATCGTGCATGAGGCGATCGCCGACGACTTCCTGGCCGCCGTGAAGGCATTGACCGCCAGGGTAACCGTGGGCGATCCGCTCGACGATCTAACCAAGGTCGGCGCGATGATTTCGTCAGACCATTTGGCCAAGGTGACCGATTACGTCGCGGCCGCCGCGAGCGAGGGCGGCAGCATCTACAGCGGCGGCGCGCAACGCCCTTCCAATGCCGGCCAATATCTCGATCCGACGATCTTACGCAACGTCACCGAAAACATGACGGTCGCGCGCGAGGAAGTGTTCGGGCCGGTGCTCTCGGTGCTGACTTTTGAATCGATTGAAAAGGCGTTGCGCATCGCCAACAACACGCCCTATGGTCTGTCGGCGGGTGTGTGGAGCGCCAGCATCGACACCTGCATGTCGGTGGCGCGGGGCGTGCGTTCGGGGACTGTCTGGGTGAACACGTTCATGGAAGGTTATCCAGAACTGCCGTTCGGCGGCTACAAGCAGTCGGGCCTGGGCCGCGAACTCGGCAAGCGCGCTGTCGAGGACTATACCGAGGAAAAGACAATCCAGTTTCATCGCGGCCAGCGCACCGGTTGGTGGGTCGGCTGAGTTGGGAAGAACCCGGTGGGCTGCCACCGGTCGTGTAATGCAACAAGGGAGGAAGTACATGTTGCGCAAACTGCTTATCGGAACGGCGCTCGCTTCGGGCCTGGCTTTCGCGGCCCATGCCGAGGACGTCAAGGAAGTGCAGATGCTGCATTGGTGGACGTCGGGCGGCGAAGCAGCTGCTCTCAACGTGCTCAAGGGCGATCTGGCCAAGGAAGGCTATGCCTGGAAGGACGTTCCCGTGGCCGGCGGCGGCGGCGATGCCGCCATGACCGCGCTGAAGGCGATGGTCGCGGCCGGCAACTATCCGACCGCCTCGCAGATGCTCGGCTACACCGTGCTCGACTATGCCGCTGCCGGCGTGATGGGCGACCTCACAGAGACGGCGAAGAAGGAAGGCTGGGACAAGTCGGTTCCGGCCGCGCTGCAGAAGTTCTCCGTCTATGACGGCAAGTGGGTTGCCGCTCCGGTCAACGTCCACTCCGTCAACTGGCTGTGGATCAACAAGGCGGTGATGGACAAGATCGGCGGCACCGAGCCTAAGACCTTCGACGATTTCATCGCCCTGCTCGACAAGGCCAAGGCGGCCGGGGTCACCCCGCTCGCGCTTGGTGGCCAGAACTGGCAGGAAGCGACCATGTTCGATTCCGTCGTGCTGTCGACCGGCGGACCTGAGTTCTACAAGAAGGCGATGAACGACCTCGACGACGCGTCGCTCAAGTCCGACACGATGAAGAAGTCGTTCGACAATCTGGCCAAGCTCGTCACCTATGTCGACCCGAACTTCTCTGGCCGCGACTGGAACCTGGCCACCGCCATGGTCATCAAGGGCGATGCGCTGGTGCAGGTCATGGGCGACTGGGCCAAGGGCGAGTTCCACGCCGCTAAAAAGACGCCGGGGACGGACTTCCTCTGCTATCGCTTCCCGGGCACCGACGGCTCGGTGATCTACAACTCCGACATGTTCGGCATGTTCAACGTTCCGGACGACCGCAAGGCTGCCCAGGTCGCTCTGGCTACCGCCACCTTGTCGAAGAGCTTCCAGTCGGCCTTCAACGTCGTCAAGGGTTCGGTTCCGGCCCGCACCGACGTGCCTGACACCGACTTCGACGCTTGCGGCAAGAAGGGTATCGCCGACCTGAAGAAGGCCAATGAAGGCGGCACGCTGTTCGGCTCGCTGGCCCAGGGCTATGGCGCGCCTCCGGCTGTCGCCAATGCCTACAAGGACGTCATCTCGAAGTTTGTCCACGGTCAGATCAAGACCTCGGACGAAGCCGTGACCGAACTGGTCAAGGCGATCGACGACGCCAAGTAAGCGCCGGCCACAAACACCTTCCCCGCTCCGGCGGGGAGGGTTTCCGGTCCGTGAGGCCGATCGGCCGGATGCCGACGGGAGGAACCCCATGAGCAGTGTAGCGACAACCCAGATCAAGCTGACGCCGGAGCGGTCGCGCACCTCGGTGCGCTCGCGCCTGCAGGATGCCTTGCCCAAGATCGTGCTGGCGCCGAGCTTCGCCATCACCATCGTCTTCGTCTACGGCTTCATCCTGTGGACGATCTATCTGTCCTTCACCAACTCCAAGACCTTCCCGTCCTATGCCATAACAGGCGCACGCGCCTATCAGCGATTGTGGGGCTGGACCTTCGACACCGACCCGCCATCGAGCTGGTACACGTCGATCACCAATATGGGCATTTTCGGCTTTCTCTACATCTTGATCTGCCTGGCGCTCGGCCTGTTCCTGGCCATCCTGCTCGATCAGAAGATTCGCGGCGAAGGCGTTTTGCGCCCCATCTACCTCTATCCGATGGCGCTCTCCTTCATCGTCACCGGCGTTGCCTGGAAATGGTTCCTCGACCCCGGCCTCGGTCTTGAACAGACGCTGCATCAATGGGGCTGGACGAGCTTCCATTTCGACTGGATCAAGAACAAGGATTTCGTCATCTACACCGTGGTCATCGCCGGCGTCTGGCAGGCCTCCGGCTTCATCATGGCGATGTTCCTGGCCGGCCTGCGCGGTATTGACGGCGAGATCATGAAGGCGGCGCAGATCGACGGCGCCACCACCTTCCAGCTCTATCGCCGCATCGTCATTCCGCTCTTGCGGCCGATCTTCCTGTCGGCCTTCATCGTGCTCGCGCACCTAGCCATCAAATCCTACGACCTGGTCGTGGCACTGACCAGCGGCGGCCCCGGCGGCTCGGCCTGGCTGCCGTCCAACTTCATGTATGAATACACCTTCAAGCGCAACGAAATGGCGGTCGGTTCGGCAAGCGCCGTGATCATGCTGATGACCATCGTCGCCATCATCGTGCCCTATCTCTATTCGGAACTTAGGGAGAAATCGCGATGAGCGCCGTGACCACTCCCGCCCGCCGGGCCAGCGGCGGCGTCAACGTCAAGATTGTCAACCGCATCGTCATCTACGGGCTTCTGGCGCTGTTCGCGCTGTTCTACCTGATGCCGCTGTTCGTCATGCTGGTGACCTCGTTCAAGACCATGGACGAGATCCAGAACGGCAACATGCTGGCGCTGCCAAAGGCGCCGACCTTCGACCCCTGGCTGAAGGCCTGGGGTGAGACCTGCGTAGGCCTCACCTGCGCCGGCATCAAGGGCTATTTCTGGAACTCCATAAAGATGGTGGTTCCGGCCGTGCTGATCTCGACCATGCTCGGCGCGCTCAATGGCTACGTGCTGACCAAATGGCGTTTTCGCGGCGCGACCCTGGTGTTCGGGCTGATGCTGTTTGCCTGCTTCATCCCGTTCCAGTCGGTACTGTTGCCGATGGCGACGATCCTGGGCAGCCTCGGACGGTTTGGCGTGTCGCTGCAGAACACGGTCGGAACCAGCTTCGGCCTCGGCAACCCGACGGTGAACCTGGTGTTCGTCCACGTCGTCTACGGCATCGGCTTCACCACGCTGTTCTTCCGCAACTATTACGAGGCGTTCCCGACCGAACTGGTCAAGGCCGCGCAGGTCGACGGCGCCTCTTTCTTCCAGATCTTTCGGCGCATCATGCTGCCGAATTCGATGCCGATCTTCGTCGTCACCGTCATCTATCAGTTCACGAACATCTGGAACGACTTCCTGTTCGCCTCCGCCTATGCCGGCACCGGCGACGCCATGCCGATGACGGTGGCGCTCAACAACGTCGTCAACACCTCGACAGGCGTCGTCGAATACAACGTCAACATGGCGGCCGCGATGATCGCGGCTCTGCCCACCCTTCTCGTCTACGTGCTCGCCGGCCGCTATTTCGTGCGTGGCCTGATGGCGGGCGCGGTCAAAGGATAACCCAATGGCTTTTCTGGAAATTGATGGTCTGAGGAAGCGTTTCGGCCAGGTCGAGATCCTGAAGGGGATCAATCTCGAACTGGAGAAGGGCGGCTTCCTGGTGCTGGTCGGTCCTTCCGGCTGCGGCAAGTCCACTTTGCTCAACACCATCGCCGGACTGGAGACGATCACCTCCGGCGATATCCGCGTCGATGGCCGCACCATCACAGATCTGCACCCGTCCAAGCGCGACATCGCCATGGTGTTTCAGAGCTACGCGCTCTACCCGAACATGACGGTCGCCGGGAACATCTCCTTCGGCATGGAGATGCGCGGCGTGCCGACCGACGAACGCCAGAAGGCGATCGACAAGGTGGCCAAGGTGCTGCAGATTGGCCATCTGCTGAACCGCAAGCCAAGCCAGCTTTCGGGCGGCCAGCGCCAGCGCGTCGCCATGGGCCGGGCGCTGGTGCGCGACCCCAAGCTGTTCCTGTTCGACGAGCCGCTGTCCAATCTCGACGCCAAGCTGCGCGTCGACATGCGCATCGAGATCAAGCGCCTGCATGCCGCCACCGGCACAACCATCGTCTATGTCACCCACGACCAGATCGAGGCGATGACGCTGGCGACCAAAATCGCCGTCATGCGCGATGGCGAGGTGCAGCAATTCGGCACGCCGGCCGAGATCTACAACAACCCCAGCAATGTCTTCGTCGCCGACTTCATGGGTTCGCCGGCGATGAACCTGATCCCGGCGACCATCGACGCCAATGGCAGCGACCTGGCCGTCGTGCTCGATCGCGAGGCACGCCAGCCGATCACTCTGCCGATGGCCAACGCCCCGGCCGGATTGTCGGCGTTCAAGGGCAAGCCGGTCATCTTCGGCGTTCGCCCCGAGGCGCTCACCGATCCGGAAGGCGCGGAGCGCAACGCCTCGCAAATCGCCACCGCCGATTGCCATATCGAGGTGGTGGAGCCGGCCGGTTCCGATACCTTCGCGGTCACCAACCTCGGCGGCAAAGGCGTGGTGGCGCGGCTGCGCGCAGATGCCAACATCCAGCCCGGCACCAACACGCCGCTCGCCTTCAACCTGACCAAGGCGGTGTTCTTCGATCCGGCGACCGAGAGCCGTATCCGCTGATGCGCGTCGCCCAAAAGTGGGTTCGGTTTTGGGGCAACGACATGCATCAAGACAATAGACCTAAAGCGCGTCGCATGTGTCCATTCAAAAGCGGCGCGCTTTAGGCCATGACAAACCCGGATATCGTCATCATCGGCTCCGGCATCGGCGGCGCCACGATCGCCTCCGGCTTAGCCGGCAGTGGCGCCTCGATCCTGATGCTGGAACGCGGCGAGCCTTTGCCGGCAACGCCTCATGCGCGCGACACGCGCTCGATCTTCGTTGACGGCCACTACCGGCCGAAGGAGATGTGGCGCGAGGCCGGTGGCGCTGCATTCAACCCGGGCAATTACTACTATGTAGGCGGCAATTCGAAATTCTTCGGCGCGGTGCTGATCCGCTACCGCAAAGAGGATTTCTCCGCCATGGAGCACTTCGGCGGCGTCTCTCCGGCCTGGCCGTTTTCCTATGACGAATTCGAGCCTTGGTATTCCAGGGCTGAGCAACTGTTCCGCGTCCGCGGCACGCTTGGCGAGGACCCGACCGAGCCGTTCCACTCGATCCCCTACGCCTATAAGCCCGTGCCCGACGAGGCGCCGATCGCCCGTGCCCGCGCCGAGCTCAAGGGGCTGGGCCTGCATCCGGCCTCGCTGCCGCTCGGCGTCGATATCGACACCTGGCTCAGGGAAGGCAGGACCGGCTGGGACGCTTTTCCGAACACTGGCCAGGGAAAGATGGACGCCCAGACCGCACCGCTGGCGGCGGCACTGAACGATCCTAACATCAAGCTCGAAACCGGCGCCCATGTCGAATATCTCGAGACTGCTCCGGACGGTAAAACCGTATCAGCGGTTCATTACCGCCAGAGCGGCGAGCTGAAAAAGCTGTCGCCAAAACTGGTTATCCTGTCGGCCGGCGCGGTCAATTCAGCGGTCATCCTGCTGCGCTCGCCCTCACCCAGCAATGGCAAGGGGGGCGGCAAGGGCCTGGCCAACCGCTCCGACCAGGTCGGCCGCAACTTCATGAACCACAATTCGAGCGCCATGCTGGCGATCGATCCGCGCCGCCGGAACGATGCCGTCTACCAGAAGACGCTGATGCTTAACGATTATTACCTCTCCGACGGCAAGGGCGGCAAACCGCTCGGCAATGTCCAGCTTCTCGGCAAGATCGACGGCAACATGCTCAAGGCCAATGTGAAACGAGTGCCGAAGTTCGCGCTCGATTTCTTGGCCGGCCATGCGGTCGACTGGTACCTGATGTGCGAGGACCTGCCAGATCCCGAAAGCCGCATCATGGCCGACGGCAAGGACATCGTCATGCAATGGCGGCGCTCCAATATGCAGTCGCTCGACGGGCTGACCAAGGTGATGCGCGAGAATTTTCGCGCCTGCGGTTATCCCCTGGTGCTGTCGCGCCCTTTCGACAAACGCACGCCCTCGCACCAGTGCGGCACGGTGAAAATGGGAGACGATCCGGCGACGTCGCCGCTCGATCCGTTCTGCCGTGCCTTCGATCACCGGAACCTGTTCGTCGTCGACGCCGGTTTTCTGCCGAACTCGGCCGCCGTCAACCCGGCGCTGTCGATCGCCGCCCAGGCGCTGCGCGTCGCCGAGCACATCCGCAAGACGGACCTCGCCGCATGATCGGTCAGCGCCGCCCCTCATCCGCCTGCCGGCACCTTCTCCCCGTAAACAGGGAGAAGCACGCTGGCCGCAATCTCGGCGCTTTTTCTGCAATGCTGGCGCATGGTGAAGCAGGCGATAACAGCGTCCTTCTCCCCGTCACTATACGGGGAGAAGTGCCCGGCAGGGCGATGAGGGGCGGCGCTGACATAAGGATGAGTATCCGATGACCCGCCCCGCAGCCATCGTCACCGGCGGCGCGCGCGGAATTGGTCTTGCCTGCGCTCAGGCACTCGCTGATGCCGGCTTTGACATCCTTGTCGCCGATGTTGCCGCGAAACCCGCTGACGAGCTTGCGCAAGACGTCGCCAAACGCGGCGCCAAATTCGCCTATGTCAGCTGCGACATCGCCGATCTTTCCAGCCACGCCGCCTTGGTCGAAACCGCCATGCGCGCCTTCGGCCGCATCGATTGCCTGGTCAACAATGCCGGCGTCAGCGCCGTGGTGCGGGGCGACCTGCTCGACCTCAAACCCGACAATTTCGACCGCGCGATCGGCGTCAACCTGCGGGGCACCGTCTTTCTCAGCCAGGCGGTCGCCAAGGCGATGCTCCGCCAGCCCAGCGATGAAGCGAAATCGATCATCACTATCACCTCGGTCAGCGCCGAGATGGCCTCGCCGGAACGCTCCGAATATTGCATATCGAAGGCAGGGCTTTCGATGTGGGTGAAGAATCTGGCGCTCAGGCTCGCCCCGGAAAACATCGGCGTGTTCGAGCTGCGGCCGGGCATTATCCGCACCGACATGACGGCGGGCGTGACCGCCAAATACGACGCTTTGATAGACGGCGGCCTGGTGCCGGCGAAACGCTGGGGCGAAGCGTCCGACATCGGCGCCATGGTGGCCGCGCTCGCTGCCGGGAGACTGGGCTTTTCGACCGGTTCGATCATCAATGTCGACGGCGCGCTTTCCGTGCCTCGGCTGTGAACGGATGAGACAATGACCGACTACATCATCGTGGGCGCCGGCCCTGCCGGCTGCGTGCTGGCCAACCGGCTGAGCGAGGATCCCTCCAACTCCGTGCTGCTGCTCGAAGCCGGTGGCAAGGATTGGCATCCCTATATCCACATGCCGGCGGGCTTTGCCAAGATGACCAAGGGCATTGCGTCCTGGGGCTGGTCGACGGTGCCGCAGAGAAACATGAACGACCGCGTCTTCTGGTACACGCAGGCCAAGGTGGTCGGCGGCGGCTCCTCAATCAACGCCCAGATCTACACGCGCGGTAATGCGCGCGACTACGACGCCTGGGAGAAGGAGGAAGGGCTGGCCGGCTGGGGCTACCGCGACGTGCTGCCCTATTTCAAACGGGCCGAAAACAACCAGCGCTACGCCAACGACTTCCACGGCGACCAGGGCCCGCTCGGCGTCTCGAACCCGATTGCGCCGCTGCCGATCTGCGAAGCCTATTTCCGCGCCGGCCAGGAGATGGGCATTCCCTTCAATCCGGATTTCAACGGCGCTGCCCAAGAAGGCGTCGGCTATTACCAGCTGACCCAGAGGGATGCCCGGCGCTCCTCCGCCTCGGTCGCCTATCTCAGGCCGATCCGCGCTCGCAAGAACCTCACCGTCAGGACCGACGTACTGGTCACCCGCATCGTCGTCGAGAACGGTCGCGCCATCGGCGTCGAGGTGGTCGACAGGCCGGGCGGCGAGACAAAAATCCTGCGCGCCGACCGCGAGGTGATCGTCTCGTCCGGCGCCATCGGTTCGCCTAAGCTTTTGATGCAGTCGGGCATCGGCCCGGCCGACCATCTGAAATCGGTCGGCGTCACGCCCGTGCATGACCTGCCCGGCGTCGGCTCCAACATGCAGGACCATCTCGACCTGTTCGTCATCGCCGAATGCACCGGCGACCACACCTATGACAATTACGCCAAGCTGCACCGTACGGCCTGGGCTGGCCTGCAATATCTGCTGTTGAAGAAGGGGCCGGTGGCGTCCAGCCTGTTCGAGACCGGCGGCTTCTGGTACGCCGACCCGACCGCCGCCTCGCCCGATATCCAGTTCCATCTGGGCCTCGGCTCCGGCATCGAGGCTGGCGTCGAGAAGCTGAAAAACCCGGGCGTCACCTTGAACTCGGCCTTCCTGCGCCCGCGCTCACGCGGCACGGTGCGGCTGAAAAGCGCTGATCCCGCCGACCACCCGCTGATCGACCCCAACTACTGGTCCGATCATTATGACCGCGACATGTCGCTGAGAGGGCTGCGGCTGGCGCGCGAGATCATGCGGCAGAAGGCGCTTGCCCCTTACGTGCTGCGCGAGGTGCTGCCCGGCCCGTCGCTCGCCAGCGATGATGAGCTGATCGACTATGCCTGCCGCACCTCCAAGACCGATCACCATCCTGTCGGCACCTGCCGCATGGGCCATGATGAGATGGCGGTGGTGACGCCGGACCTGAGACTGCGCGGCATCGAGGGCCTGCGCGTCTGCGATGCGTCTGTGATGCCGCGCGTGCCTTCCTCCAACACCAATGCGCCGACGATCATGGTCGGCGAAAAGGGTGCCGACCTGATCCTCGGCCGCGAACCGCTGCCGCCGGCGGTGTTTTCCGGCAATCGTGCTGCTTAGGGAGTGGTAAAATGATCAGGCACTGCGTTTTCGCCAGATTTCGTAGCGATGTGTCGTCGACCGAGCGCACGGCCATCCACGCCGGCCTCGAGGCGTTGCGACAGGTGGTCGAAGGCATGGACACCGTCCAGTTCAGCACCAATGTCAGCCCAGAGCCTTTCGCGCGCGGGTTCACCTATGGCTTCACCATCGATTTCCGCGATGCCGCGGCGCGCGACGCCTACCTCGTGCATGAAGCGCATCAGCGTGCCGGCGCTCGCCTGGTCGCGGCTCTCGAAGGCGGCGCGGACGGATTGATGGTCTTCGATCTCGATCTTACGAAAAAGTGACCGCCGGCCTTTCGAAAGCCGGCTGATCGCTGTTCTCTTTTGCCGACAGGGCGACATATCGTTCCTTTGGGGGATGCAAAGGAGGACGCCTTGAACCTCACTACCGAGCAGAAGAAAACCGTCCTGGCCTCATTCCTGGGCTGGACGCTCGATGCTTTTGATTTCTTCCTTCTGACATTCCTGCTCACCGATATTGCGACTGAATTCCAGACGGATGTCCCGGCAGTGTCAAAGGCACTGTTCCTGACCTTGGCCACGCGCTTCATCGGCGCGTTCTTCTTTGGCATGCTAGCCGACAAATACGGGCGCAAGCCCATTCTCATGCTCAACATCGTCAGCTATTCGGTGATCGGGGCGCTGGCCGCCTTCTCGCCCAATCTCGGCATCTTCCTGGCGCTGCGCGCGCTGTTCGGCATCGCCATGGGCGGCGAATGGGGCCTCGGCAGTTCACTCGCCATGGAATCCGTCCCGCCGAGCGCCCGCGGCATCGTCTCGGGCATCCTGCAATGCGGCTATCCGGCCGGCTACCTGCTGGCGGCGGTGGTCTATGGCCTGCTCTACCAGCAGACGATCGGCGGCTACACGATCGGCTGGCGCGCCATGTTCCTGCTCTCCTTCGTCCCGGCGCTGGTCGTCCTGTTCATCCGCTCGCATGTGCCGGAATCTCCTGCCTTCGTCGAGGCACAGAAAACCGCTCGACCGGGGATGCTGGAGACCTTGCAGAAGCACTGGGGCGTCGCGCTCTATGCTGTCGTGCTGATGATGTTCTTCAACTTCTTCAGCCATGGCACGCAGGATCTCTACCCGACCTTTTTGAAGAAGCAGCATAGCTTCGATCCGCATACGGTGAGTTGGATCACCATCGTTGCCAACATCGGCGCCATCGTCGGCGGCCTGGCATTCGGTGCGCTGTCAGAGAAGATCGGCCGCGTCAACGCCATTACACTCGCCTGCATCATCGCCCTGCCGGCGATCCCGCTATGGGCCTACAGTTCAACGCCGTTCATGCTGGCCATCGGCGCCTTCGTCATGCAGGTCGCGGTCCAGGGCGCCTGGGGCGTCATCCCGGTCCACCTCAACGAGCTTTCGCCGGGTGCGGTGCGCGCCACCTTGCCCGGCTTCATCTACCAGGCCGGCAATCTCGCCGCTTCCTATGGCGGTCCATATCAGGCCGGGATCGCCGAAGCCCCCGGCGGCAGCTATGGCTATGCGCTGGCGCTTTTTGCCGGCGTGGTCGCCGTCTGCATCATCGTCGTCATCCGCTTCAGTCCGGAGCGGCGCGGCCAGGTAATGACGGTGCTCGGCTGAGAGGTCAACCCATCCTCAACGCGATGACGCCCGCAACAATGCTGAGCGCGGCGGCGCCGCGCCAGCCTGTCATCTTTTCGCCGAGGGCGTAGACCGAGATCATCATGGCAAACAGGATCGAGGTCTCGCGCAGCGACGCCACCGAGGCGATCGGCGCCTTGGTCATCGCCCACATGACGATCCAGTAGGCGGCGCCGGAAAGCACACCGGTGAACAGTCCCGTTTTCCAGTCGCGCGCCAGAACGGGCAGCGCCTTGGGCCCTCGGAAAACGAGGCACAGCACCAGCGCCCCAAATGCATCGCAGATGAACAGCCAGGCGGCATAGCTCTGCGCCCTTGCCGCCAGCCGCGCGCCGCTGCCGTCGGACAGCGTGTAGCTGGCGATGAAGATCGACGTGCCCAGCGCATAGCCGACCGCGCGCAGATTCAGCTTCTCCAGATGCGCGCCACCGCGAAACGACATCACCAGCGTGCCGGCCGACAACAGCAGGATGCCAAGGATGGCAAGCGGCGCCGGCACTTCGGCGACGACGAACATGCCGCCAATCGCGGCCAGCAGGGGTGCCGTGCCACGCGCCAGCGGGTAGGTCTGGGCGAAATCGCCGGCCTGGTAGGCGCCGATCAGGAAGGTGCGATAGCCCATGTGGAAGATCACCGAAGCGATGATGTAGGGCCAGACCTCCGCCTTCGGCATCTCGACGAATGGCAGCACGACGATGGCAGCAGTGCCCATGCCGAGCGTCATCAGCGTGATCGACAGAAAACGGTCGAGATGCACCTTGACCAGTGCGTTCCAGATCGCGTGCATGGCGGCCGCGGCAAGCACCGCGAAGAAGACGAAAAGCGTCATGGGGAGCTCATCGACCTCCCAAGCCGAAGGGCGTCTCGAGATCGATGTCGACCCGGACCGGGAAGTGGTCGGAAGCCACCTCGCCCATGTCTGATCCAACCGAACGCACACGCCCGGCCAACATGCCGCCGACGAAGCAATGGTCAAGCCGGCGCTTTGCCAGCCTGCCGTCGATGATCTTCTCATGCGTATGGAAATCCGCTACCGGCTCGCTGGCGACAGAAGCGGCATCGACGAAGCCGTCGAGATAGGCAGCGCCCCGATGATAGGGCGTGCTGCCGACAATGCGGCGATATTCGGCACTGCCGGGTTCCATGTTGAAATCGCCCATCCAGATCGTCGCCAGCGGATTTTCCGGCTCGACTTCCCCATGTGTCCAGTTCCGCGAAGGTTCGTCGTCCACGCCGCTCCACGGTCCGCCTTCCGATGGTGCCCGGCGGTGCTCGGCCATGAGATAGTCAATCTGCTCCAGCCGCTCTTCCGCCGCGATGTGCGCGAGATGCAGCGACAGCACCCTGACCGGCCCGGCCGGCGTGCGGATCATGCATTCGAGGGCGGCGTTGCGGGTGTTGAGCGGCCGCAGCGTGCGGCGCATCGGCAGCGCGTGCAGTCGCGACCAGACGATCGGCAGCTTCGACATAACCATGGTGCCGAATTGCCGGCGGCGGTTGACCAGGCGGCCGTCGCGCAGCTCGCTGGCATCCATGTCGAAGGCTGGGCCGTAGACCCAGTGATACCCAGGCAGCAATTGGGAAAGCAGCTCCGGCTGATCATCGAAATCGCTGCGCTGCCAGTGCCGCTCGACCTCCTGCAAGGCAATGATGTCTGCGCCCACGACAAGGCGTGCCGCACGCGAAAGATCGTAGCGCCCGTCGCTGCTGAATCCGTACTGGATGTTGTAGCTGACCAGCTTCATTGCTTATCCGGCTCACTTTTCGGTGTTGGCAGTAACGGTTCGGCCGATCGCTTGCAATGTGCAGGAGGACGGACGGGGCTTGGGCCAGCAGGGCAGCGGCCGAGACGCGGTATCTGCTAGTCGGTGGTCAGCGGCTGGAACCGGCCTGCCGGCGATGCCGCAAGTTCCGTCCAGTCGATCTCTTCCTCCAGACGGTGATAGGCTTCGTCACCGATGGTGCCGTTGCGGCGCAGCTCCTCCAGGGCATCGCGCTGGCTTTTGATGGCATAGAGACGCAGCCTGTCATATTCGGTCGCGGCCTGGGCATCCTCGGGATTTTTGGCGATCTTGCGCTGGGCGGCATATTGCTCGCGCACCGCGGCTGCGGCGCTCGAGGTCTTGCCGCTCAATACATCAAGCGCGGCCTGCATGACCACGACGCGCGCCTTCGCTACCTCCCGGTCGACCGTTTCGTCGGGATCCAGCTTCAGGACGCGCAGCAGCGGCTTCAGGCTCATTCCTTGCAGCACCAGGGTGCCGAGCACGACCGTGAAGGCGGCGAGCACGATCGGGTCGCGAGCAGGAAATTCGACCGGCAAGGCGAATGCCGCGGCAAGGGTTACCAGTCCCCGCATGCCGCACCAGCCGATGAGCACGCCGCCGCGAAAGGACGGCGTATCCGGCTGATGCTCGGCGCCGCCAAAGCGGGCAAACCACCTGATGACTGCACCGCAGCCCAGCACCCAGATCAGGCGCGAAACGATGACGACCGCCAGCACAGCCGCGGCAAAGACGAATGCGTCGAGCTCTCCCGTACCGGCGAGCCGTCCGACGATCGACCGCGCCTGCAGACCCATCAGCACGAAGGCCAGCACGTTGAGCACGAACACCGCCGTCTCCCAGACCGAATAGGAACTGACACGCTTTCTCGCCGACATTCGGCGTGGCGCGGTCCGCGCGATGGTCATGGCGTAGACGACGATGGTGATGATCGCCGACAGACCCAACCTGTCCGCCAGGATCCAGACACCGAACGTGCCGGCGAACTGCACCACGGTACCGCTGGCGGCGTCCTCGATGCGGCTCAGCGTGGCGAGCGACAGCCGGCCGAGTACATAGCCGGCCAGCAGGCTTCCAACGGTCGACAGGGCGACCATGGGCGCGGCGCTGCTCAACAGGAACGGACCGAGTGCGGCGGCGACAGCGATACGGTAGATCAGC
This sequence comes from Mesorhizobium sp. B2-7-3, assembly GCF_006440715.1. Taxonomy (NCBI): domain Bacteria; kingdom Pseudomonadati; phylum Pseudomonadota; class Alphaproteobacteria; order Hyphomicrobiales; family Phyllobacteriaceae; genus Mesorhizobium; species Mesorhizobium sp. B2-7-3. Next base: position 52,594 of record NZ_VFTY01000003.1, on the reverse strand, counting down.
AACGCGGTTGCATCGTTGAGCAGGCTCTCGCCTTGCAGGATGGTGGTGATGCGGTGCGGCACCTTGAATTGTCCGAGCACGGCCGACGCCGCGACGGCATCGGGCGGCGCTACGATGGCGCCAAGGGCGACGGCCGCGGCGATCGGCAGGCCTGCCATCTTCCAGCCGAGCAGCGCAACCGCTGCGGTGGTGAAAACGACAGCCCCCAAGGCCAACAGGGCGAGCGGCAGCCGGTTGCGATTGAGGTCGCGCAACGAGGTGTCATAGGCGGCGTCGAGCAGCACCGGCGCGATGAACAAGGCCAGCGCCAGTTCCGGGTCGATTTCGATGGTGGGCATGCCGGGCAGGAAGGCGATGCCCGCGCCCGCCAGCGCCAGCAGCGACGGATAAGGAACTTGCAGCCGCCGCGACAGCGCCGTCAGCGCGACTGCAATCAACAGGAGGATAAGCGTCAGTTCGAAAAGAGCCATGCTCTATCGTAGCCGCCGAACGAGGCGATTGGCAGTGCCAAAGTCATGGTCGTGAAACAACAGGGACATCTCTGGCACGGGCCGTGTCGCCGCCGGCAGCATGAGAAATCCCGACGGCTGGAGCGCCCGTTTGGGAGCGCCTTCCGACAGCGGACTACCTAGTGCAGCACCAGCATATCGCTCGACGAGAACGAAATCTCGGCCTTCTCCCCGACTGCGGGCGGCGGGGTGGCGGAGTTGTTGAACGTGTCGAGCGACACCGTGTTGCCGCCGATGCCGACACGGACCCGGATAACCGAGCCGAGGAAGTGCACTTCGGAAATCTCTCCGGTCAGGCTGGAGTCGCGGCCGGGCTGGCGGCCGAGCGAAATCGCCTCGGGTCGCAGCGCCAGAGACAGCGTGTCGCCGGACTTCGAGCCGTTGAGCTTGCCCTTGAGCGAGACTTCCTGCGTGTTGACCTGCACCTTGCCGGAGGCGGCGTCGGTGACCTTGCCTTCGAGCACGTTCAGCGTGCCGACGAAATTGGCGACGAACTTGGTCGCTGGCCGGTTGTAGATCTCGAACGGCGTCGCGACCTGCTCGGCCTTGCCGCCATACATGACGGCGATGCGGTCGGAGATCGACAGCGCCTCTTCCTGGTCATGGGTCACGAAGATGGTGGTGATGCCGAGCTTCTTCTGGATCGAGCGGATTTCCTCGCGCAGCGACACGCGCACCTTGGCGTCCAGCGCCGACAGCGGCTCGTCGAGCAGCAGGAGCTTCGGCTTCGGCGCGATCGCGCGCGCCAACGCGATGCGCTGCTGCTGGCCGCCGGAGAGCTGGTAGGGATAGCGGTCCGCCATCTGCGGCAGTCTGATCATGTCGAGCATCTCGGCGACGCGCTTGTCGGCGTCGGCCTTCGGCATGCCGGCAACCTTCAACCCGAAAGCGATGTTCTGCGCCACGGTGAGGTTTGGGAACAGCGCATAGGCCTGGAACACCATGCCGACATTGCGCTGGTTGGGCTTCAGCCGCGTGATGTCCTTGCCGGCGACGACGATCTTGCCGGCTGACGGCTCCTCGAAGCCGGCGACCATACGCAGCACCGTCGTCTTGCCGCATCCGGATGGCCCCAGGAACGAGACGAACTCGCCCGGCTCGACGTCGAGGCTGAAATCCTGCACCACGGTGTTGGACCCGTAGGACTTTCGCACATGCTGGATGGACAGGAATGGCTCGGCCATGGCTTTTTCTCTCAGGTCAGGTGCTTTTCGATCAATTCGGGCGGTTCGCCGATTTCGGCGCGAAGCGGGACAGGATCTGGATGAGCGACATGCAGCCCCAGGTAATGGCGAAGGCGATGATGGCTAGGGCTGCCGGCTCATAGGCACGGTTGGCGCCGACGTTTTGCAGATACGGGCCGAAGGCCGGACGGTTGAGGAGGCTCGCCATGGTGAACTCACCGATGACGATGGCGAAGGTCAGGAAGGCGCCCGACAGCACGGCGATCAGGACATTGGGCAGGATCACCCGGCCAATGATCGTGCCCCAGCCGGCGCCCAGGATCTGCGCTGCTTCGGTCAATGTCCGCACATCGATGGTGCGCAGCCCGGTATCGACGGCGCGATACATGTAGGGCAGAGCCAGCGTCGCATAGCCGATCACCAGCAAGGCATTGGCGCCCATATTGCTGCCCAGGAACGGCAGCGGGGAATTCGAGCCGTACATCCTGATATAGCCGAAGACGATGACGATGGCCGGAATGACCAGCGGCAACAGCGTGATGAATTCGACGATCGGCCTGAGCTGCGGCAGGCGCAGCCGGATCCAGTAGGCCGCCGGCACCACGATCAGCACGCCGAGAATGATGGTGAAGACGGCCGCTACCACCGAATACAGGAAGGTCGACTGGAAGCGAGCGTCGCCCAGCACGATCTGGTAGGCGTCGAAGGAATGGACGCCGCGGCGCATGCGCAACGAGAACTCGACAGTCGCCATCAGCGGAATGAAGAAATAGGCCGCGCCGACAATGAAGACGACCCAGGCCCAGAATTTGCCCGACTTCATTTCAGCCACCTTTCGGACCGGGTCCGGAACCAGATGTAGAAGACGTTGGCCAAGCCCGTGATGACGATCATGCCGAAGGCGATGGCATAGCCGAGCTGCGGGTTGTGCAGCACGTCGCCATTGATCTGCGAATAGAGCTTGATGGGAACGATGTTGAGTGCCGGGCCGGCAAACGCATAAGCCGTGGCGATGGCGCCGAAGGAATTGGCGAACAACAGGATAACGGTGCCGAGGAAGCTCGGCCACAAGACCGGGATGACCACCATGCGCCAATACTGCGACTGGGTGGCCCCGAGCGTGGCGGCGGCCTCGCCCCATTCCTTCTTCAAGCCGTCGATGGCCGGCACGATGATGACCACCATCAGCGGAATCTGGAAGAACAGATAGACCGCGATCAGACCCGATGTCGTGAGGAAATTGAAACCCATCGCGTAGATGTTGACATTGAGAACGTCACGCAGAAGCGTCGTGACGATGCCGACGCGGCCGAGGGTCGCCAGGAAGGCGAAGGCCAGTGGCAAGCCGGCGAAATTCGAGGCGACGCCCGAAAAAGTCAAGGTCGCCGAGCGGGTCCAGTTAGGAAGCCCGCCGCGCACGATGGCGATGGCAATCGCGAGCCCGGCAAAGGCACCGATGACCGCCGACCAGAAACTGATCTTGATCGAAACCCAGTAGGAAGCGCTGATCGAGGGATCGCTGACCAGCTGCAGGATATTGTCCAGCGTCAGCTGACCGTCGCCATTCTGGAAAGCGCCCAGGACGAGATAGATCGTCGGCAGGATCAGGAACATCAGGACGAAGATGAAGAAAGGCGCCACGCCAATCCACTGCATCGGAAAGCGGAAAGTGGTCGCCTCGTTCGGCGGCGCGGGCTTGGTGGTGACAGACTGATTTGAAAGCGTAAGATCGGTCATGCGCCGGCTACCGTCTTCGAGGGGAAGCCGGGCGGCCTCGCGGCCGCCCGGTGGATTTCAAGCCTTACTTGACGTTGGCGCCGACAACGGCGTCCCAGTTCTTGCTGATGGTCTCCTTCGCCTTGCCCTGCTCGTCGAGCGTCGGGAAGGCAGCCGAGGCGTAGGATTCCGCCGGCGGCAGCTTGGCCAGAACGTCCGCGGGGATCTTGCCGTTCTTGGCAAGATCGTTGAAGCGGATCGGGTGGCAATAGCCCTTCAGCCAGCCGATCTGGCCTTCGTCGGAATAGAGATATTCCATCCACAGCTTGGCTGCATTCGGATGCGGCGCGAACGCGCTGATCGCCTGCACATAAACGCCGGCGACAACGCCGGTCTTCGGCACGATGACGTCGACGGGCGGGTTGCCCTTCAGCGTGTCGCGACCGGCGAGCGCGTTGTAGTCCCAGTTGATCAGGATCGGGGTCTGGCCCTGGGCAAGCGTTGCCGGCTTGCCGACGACCGGCACGAAATTGCCGGCGGCGTTGAGCTTCTTGAAGAAGTCGAGGCCGGCGGTGCCAGCGGCTTCACCAGCAGCCGCGCCACCGGAAAGGCCTGCGGCGTAGACGGCCTGGATGGCCTGGTTCGAAGCGCGCGGATCGCCGGCAACGGCGACCGCGTTGGCGAATTCGGGCTTGAGGAGATCGGCCCAGTCCTTCGGCGACTCCTTGATCAGGTCCTTGTTCACCATGAACGAGAGAACGCCATAATAGTCTCCGTACCAGGCGCCATCGGCATCCTTGGCGCTGTCCGGGATCGAGTCCCAGGTCGACACCTTGTATGGCATCAACAGGCCATCGGCCTTGGCGGTCGGGCCGAAGGACAGGCCGACGTCGATGACATCAGGAGCCTGCGGACCCTTGTTGTCCTTGTTGGCCTTGATCGCCTCGACTTCGTCGCCGGAGCCGGCGTCGGGGTTGAGTTCGTTGACGGTGATTTCCGGATACTTCGCCTTGAAACCGGCTATGACGTCGCCGTAGCCGCACCAGTCATGCGGCAAGGCGATCGTGGTGAGCTGGCCTTCGGCCTTGGCGGCCTTGATGAGATCGTCCATCGAAGCGGCGGACGAAATCACCGACGACACCATCAGGGTCGCGGCCGAAAGGGAAAGCACTTTCCCCGTGAATTTGAACATGTGTTCTCTCCATTGAACTGACGCCGTTGGACGTCTGCGATGCGGTATCGTTTTCGTGTGACAGCCAGATGAAAGCTTTGTGAAACCGGCGCCTCGCAGCGTGAAAAGTTAACTCTTTTTAACGGACTGTAGCAATTAGCCATCACTTAATTTTCCGGCTAATCATTAATCCGCCCCTATATCGCCCCTTCCCCTCTCCTTTCCCCTCGTTTCCCGATCAACTTCCGCATCCAGGAACCGGCCTCAGACCGTCCCGGCGATGGCGTTTTCGAGCAGTGTCAGCGCCGCCTTCTTGGTCAGCTTGACCGGGTTGCCGCCGGCCGTCGGATCGACCACCGCCATGTCGGCGATCAGGCCCTTGCGCTTCTTGTCCATGTCGAGCCCCTTGATCAGGCCCGGCAGCGCGTGCGGCACCTTCAACTCCTTGCGCAGCTTGATAACAGCCTTGGCGAAGCCGTCGAAACCGCCCTTGATGCCGCAATAGGCGGCGAGCCGGGCGATACGCTCCTCGATGGAGTCGCGATTGAAGGCCAGCACATATGGCATGAACACGGCATTGGTCATGCCATGATGGGTGTCGTAGAGCGCGCCGATCGGATGCGACAGCGAGTGGATGGCACCCAGCCCCTTCTGGAAGGCCGCGGCGCCCATGGCGGCCGCGCTCATCATGTGGGCGCGGGCGACGAGATCTTTGCCATTGGCATAAGCCTTCGGCAGGTTCTCGAACACCAGGCGTATGCCTTCGACGGCAATGCCGTCGGCCATCGGATGGTAGCCCGGCGCGCAATAGGCCTCGAGGCAATGGGCGAGCGCGTCCATGCCGGTGCCGGCGGTGATGAAGGAAGGCATGCCGACCGAAAGCTCCGGATCGGCGATGACGATCGCCGGCAACAACTTCGGATGGAAAATGACCTTCTTGGTATGCGTCTCCTCGTTGGTGATGACGCCGGCGCGGCCGACCTCCGAGCCGGTGCCGGCGGTGGTCGGCACAGCGATGATTGGCGCGATGGCGTCAGAGTTGGCGCGCGTCCACCAGTCGCCGACATCCTCGAAGTCCCAGACCGGCCTGACTTGGCCGGCCTGGAAGGCGATCAGCTTGCCGAGGTCGAGCGCCGAGCCGCCGCCGAAGGCGATGACGCCGTCATGCTTGCCCCTCTTGAACACCCCGATGCCGGCGGTGAGGTTGGACTCGACCGGGTTCGGCTTCACCTCGGAGAACACGCCATAGGGCACCTTGGCCTCGTCGAGAATCCTGAGCGTCGAGGCGACGACCGGCAGTTTCGCCAATCCCGGATCGGTGACGAAAAGCGGCCGCTTGATCCCGGTGGCCGCGAGCACCTCCGGCAGTTCCTTCATGCGCCCGGCGCCGAAGCGAACGGTGGTGGGGTAGTTCCATTTGGAGATGAGCTTGGACATTTTTATCTTTCGAAAATTAGATGGCTTCACGCAGATGGAAGGATTTCGGCCGGGTCAGGTTGTCATAGCCCAGCGCCGACAGGGCAGCGCCCTTGCCGGTGTCCTTGACGCCGGTCCAGACCAGCGCGGGATCGAGATAGTCGCAGCGGTTCATGAACACCGTGCCGGTCTCGACGCGGTCGCCGATCGCCACCGCATGCTCGGTGTCGCGCGTCCAGATCGAGGCCGTCAGCCCGTAGGGGCTGTCGTTCATCAAAGCGATCGCCTCCTCGTCGTTGCGCACCTTCATGATGCCGACGATCGGGCCAAAGCTTTCCTCACGCATGACGCTCATCTGGTGGTCGACTTGCGTCAGCACTTCCGGCGCCAGGTAGGGCGAGCCGGCCTTGTCGTTAGCCACCTTCATGTCGATGTGCGCCTTGGCACCCTTGCGCAGCGCTTCGGCCTTCTGCTCGCGGATCAGGTCGGCAAAGCGCGCCTGCGCCATCGGTCCCATCGTCGTCGCCTGCTCCAGCGGATCGCCGACGACATAATTCCTGGTCTCGGCGATGAAGCCTTCGACGAACTCGTCATAGACTTTCTCGTGCACATAGACGCGTTCGATGCCGCAGCAGCATTGGCCGGAATTGAAGAAGGCGCCGTCGACCAGATTGGCCACGGCATGATCCATCTTGGCGTCAGGCAGCACATAGGCCGGATCCTTACCACCAAGTTCGAGCCCAAGCGTCATGAAGGTGCCTGCCGCCGCCTTTTCGATAGCACGGCCGCCAGCGACCGAGCCGGTGAAATTGACATGGTCGATCTTGCCGGAACCCAGCAGTTTTTCCGTCTGTGCATGGTTGAGCACGACATTCTGGAACACGCCCTTTGGCAGGCCGGCCTTGTCGAAAGCCTGTTGAAAGCGCTCGCCGACCAGCAACGTCTGCGCGGCATGTTTCAGGATGACAGCGTTGCCGGCCATCAGCGCCGGTACGATGGTGTTGACCGCTGTCAGATAGGGATAGTTCCATGGCGCGATCACCATGACCACCCCAAGCGGATCCTTCTTCACATAGCGCCGGAAGCCGTCCTTCGGGTTGGAGGCCGGCACGGACTTGAGCGCCGCTTCCGCGATCTCGACCATGTAGTTGGTACGCTCCTTGACGCCGCCGAACTCACCGCCATAACGAACGGGACGCCCCATCTGCCAGGCGATCTCCGGCACGATCTCGTCGGTCATCGCGACCAGTGCTTCCAGCATCGCCAGCATGTACTTGCCGCGCTCGACGATCGGCGACTGCGCCCACTTCTTCTGCGCCGCCTTGGCACGCTCGACCGCGGCGTTGATCGCCTGGTCGGTAGCGACCGGCCGCTCCGCATAGATCGAGCCGTCGATGGGGGATTTGAGTTTTACGGTTTCCAAAAGGTGCTCCATTTAGCAGGCTAATGTACGCAGATGTCCGTTGCGGCTGTAGCGAAGGATGGGCTCGTCTCGCGTCACAAGAACCATGTCCAAGGCCCTTGCAGTGGCAATCAGTATTCGATCCATAGGATCGCCATGGGGCGAACCCGGCAAGTTGGAAGACGCGATCAGAATGGCCGGCGAAATCGCGCTGAGTTTTGCGGACATGCGCTCAATGAACCGCTCTACGAAATCGAGCGGCGCTATGGGCAAGTTGAGCCGGCCCTTGGCCACACCGATGCCGATCTCCCATGCTGACATCGGCGAGAGATAGAGGCGGCCATCATAGGCCGCGTCGGAAATCTCCTGGCTTGCCTGAGGGTCGATTTTGCTGTCGTTTGCAATGAAGATCATCGCGCACGTGTCCAGCAGCAGGCTCGGCTCTTCACTCATTTGCGCATCATGTGTTTGCCATGCTGCGCCTGAGTTTCACCGCCCAGATAACCCCGATCCCAAGGCTCATCATCGAACGGTTTGGTGACATCAAACCCGGCCTCGATAGCTATCAAGCCCTTCATGAAACCAAATCCAGGGTGACGGTGCGTACGAACAGCGGGTGCGGCGTCACCGGTCGGCATCTTGCGAACGCGGCGAAAGACAAGCTTGCCAGTGCCTACGTTGACGGATTCGGTCTCGAATCCGGCCTCGAGCCACTCCCTGGTCATGGGATTGTTGCTCGGATTGTTGCTCCACCACGCGGGGTATCGCTTCGATGCCGGCAACGGCAGACTAAGCACGCTCTCGATCTCATCGAACGACATAGGCACACGGTCGGCATTCTGGGCGACCAGAAATTCCTTCAGCGGCGCATATTTGGACATTGCGAACTCCCCAACAATTGCAGCTTGCAGCCTTCATATGAGCTACATTAACTACATTGTCAACAATAAAGCTGCATAAAGCTTTAATATCGCTCGAACCCTCTGTGCAGTTCCCAATCCGTGATACGCCGATCGTATTCGAACTGCTCCCACTTCGCTGTGTGGACATAGTGCTCGAGCACATCCTCGCCGAGCGCCTGTTTCAGCATCTTCGATTTCGCCAGCGTCTCGGTCGCGTCGCGCAGCGTCTTTGGAATTTCCGGCAAACGAGAAGCCTGATAGGCGTCGCCGACGAAAGGCTTCTGCAATTCCAGCTTCTCGTCGATACCGGCGAGGCCGGCCGCGATCAGCGCCGCGAAGGCGAGATAGGGATTGAGGTCGGCGCCGCCGATGCGGCATTCCATGCGGATGCCCTTGGTGCCCTCGCCGCACAGGCGGAAGCCGGCGGTGCGGTTGTCTTCGCTCCACATGATCTTGGTCGGCGCGAAAGTGCCGGCCTGGAAGCGCTTGTAGGAATTGATGTAGGGCGCCAGGAACCAGGTGAATTCCTTGGCGTATTTCAGCTGCCCGGCCGCCCATTGCTGGCCGAGCGTCGACAAGGTCCAGTCGGCTTGTCTGTCGAAGAACAGCGGCGTCTTGCCGTCCGCGCTCCACAGCGAATTGTGGATGTGGCTCGAATTGCCGGCGAGACCGTAATTATACTTGGACATGAAGGAAATCGCCTTGCCTTCGGACTCGGCAATCTCCTTGGCGCCGTTCTTCAGGATGACGTGGCGGTCGGCCATGTCGAGCGCCTCGGCGTAGCGCACATTGATCTCTTCCTGGCCCGGACCCCACTCGCCCTTGGAATTCTCGATCGGAATACCGGCGGCTTCCATCTCGTTGCGAAGCCGGCGCATGACGCCTTCTTCCTTGGTGGTGATGCCGATCTGGTAGTCGCCAATATAGGGCGAGGCTGTATCGAGCCCCTGCCAATGCTTCTTGCGGGCGGAATCGTAGGTTTCGTTAAACAGATAGAATTCGAGCTCGGAAGCGAAATAGCCGATATAGCCGCGCTCGCTCAGCCGCTTGACCTGCTTCTTCAGGATGGCGCGCGGCGAATGCGGCAGGTCGTCATGGGTGTGGTGGTCGAGCACGTCGCAAATGACGAGCGCCGTCTTTTCCAGCCAGGGAATGCGCCGCAGCGTCGCCAGGTCCGGCTTCATGACGAAGTCGCCATAGCCCTTCGACCAGCTTGCCGCCTTGTAGCCCGGCACCGGCTCCATATCGATGTCGGCCGCCAGCAGGTAATTGCAGCCATGCGTCTCGTCATGCGCGGAATCGACGAAGTATTGCGCCAGGAACCGCTTTCCCGCCAACCGGCCCTGCATGTCGACAATGCATGCCAGCACCGTGTCGATCTCGCCGCTGGAGACCGCTTTCTTCAACTGATCGAACGAGAAACTTCCGGCCATTCCTTTGGCACTCCAGTGCTTGGCGTTTCGGGCTTGTCATATTGAACGAGAACAAAAAACCGTGGCGAGCGAACCCGCCACGGCTTGATTGGTTGTTTAGGCGGATTCGCCGACGGCCTTTTCGGCCGCTGCGATGATCGCCCTGCGCTTGGCGATTGCCGTCTCGCCGATGGGCGGCCCCTGGAAGCGGCGGTTCTCGACGGCAAACCACAAAACGACAAGCAGAACGATCAATCCGATCGCATAGTTGATCAAGATGTCGAAGGGCGGTTGGATGCCGGCATACATCAACACCAGAACACCAAGCACGGTGATGACGGCGAACGGCTTTGACCAGATGCCGAGCCGGAATGGTCCGAACTCGGTCCAGCTCTTTCCTTCCGCAAGAAGTCCGGCCGCGATCGGCATGGCGTAGGAGACATAGAGGAAGAGTGCGCAGCCGGCTGCCAGCGCCGCGAAAGCCGGCGAATAGAGCGTGGCGGCAATCGACAGAACGACGCCGAGCCAGATGGCCGGGACGGGCGTGCGCCAGGTCGGCGAAACCTGCTTCCATAAAGAAGACCCCGGCAGACCTCCGTCACGCGAAAAGGCAAAGATCATGCGCGAGGTCGAAGTGAGCCCTGCTAGCGCGCACAGATAGTTCGACAGCACGATGGCGATGCCGAGCAGAGCCTTGAGCCAGGTTGGCGCCGGCAGATTGTTGAACAGGTTGAACCAGGCATTGCCGCCGTCCTTGGCGGTCGCCACGAGATCGGGGCTGGCAAGGACAAAGGAGACCGCCATGACGAAACCGAAGACGAGAGACCAGAGGACCGCGTGGATCATGCCTCTGGGCACAGCGACGCGGGCATTGTGCGTTTCCTCGGCGGTATGCGCGGAGGCGTCAAAGCCGGTGATCGTGTAAAGCGGGTAGAGAAGGCCAATCAGGAAGGCCACGAGTGCGGTGCGGGCCGTCGGAACATAGCCACCACCGAGATCGCCGGTCGTGTTGACGAAAGTCGTCAGCCGCGCGAGATCGAAGCCATGCGCGCCCCAGATCAGGAAGGTCAGCGTCAGCACGACCGCGACAACGAGGATGAGGTAGCCGGAAAAATCGGTCAACATCGTCGTCGTCTTGATGCCGAGATGATTGAACAGACCTTGGGTAACTGTAATCAAGACGACTGCCGCCGTCTGTTGCCAGAAGCCCCAGGCCGATGTGTCCCAGCCGAAGATCGGGCCAGCAACGAGCCCCTGAAACAGCAGGTAGACGCCGACATTCACCGAAGCGACGACGAAGATCAGGCCGAGCAAGTTGATCCAGGCCGTGGCCCAGCCCCAGCCGCGTCCGCCCAGGATCGAGGACCAGTGATAGAGGCCGCCGGCTGTCGGATAGGCCGATCCAATCTGGCCGAGAGACGCCGCGACCACGAGCGCAAAGACGCCGCCGATGACCCAGCCGATGGTCGCCTCGAAACCGCTGCCGGTCGCCATGGCCAGCGGGAAAGACGTAATGCCGCCCGCCAGAATGCAGATGATCGAGAAGGAAATGGCGAAGTTGGAGAAGCCGCTCATGCGGCGCGCCAATTCCTGGGCGTAGCCCATACTGTGGAGGATTTTTGTGTCCTCCGACTTGTCAGAGTGATCAGGTGTTGTCATGTCAGAGTTCCCCTATTGGTTCTTAGCTGGCCGATTGAACTGACTTTCCGACTGCGCTTCGTCGAGAGCCCTTGGCCTCCTCTGGCTCCAGATCCGAAAAAATGCCCGTGAGCATATCCGCCCATTTCCGCTGCCCGGTTTCGCCGGAGATTTCATCGTTGCGGATTTCGATCATCGCGCAGGGTAGCCCGCGCGAGCGCGCATGCCGTTCCAGCGTGAAATAGACGCGGTCGGCCGGCGAATAGGGTTCGTTGATGCCGACGGTGATGCCTGAGAGCCGTTGCAGCGCCGATATCAGCGGCGACGCCAGCCGGCGATCATCGTCATGGATGATGCCGATATGCCAGGGCCGATTGCGGCCCTTGTAGACCGGCGTGAAGGAATGAAGGGAAACCAAGCGGGTCTCCTGGCCGCGCGCCAGCCGGTCCTCGACGATGCGCTCGATGGCGCCATGGAACGGTTGCCATGACAGGGCGACCCGCGCCGCGCGCTGTTTTTCCGACAAGCCGGTATTGCCCGGTATGGCAGTGGTTTCGCTGACCGGAGGCACCAGGTCCGGCGCATCGAGCGGCCGGTTGCAGTCGATGACGAGACGCGAAATGCGGGTTTCGACCAGCGTCGCATCGAGCGCCTGCGCCATCCGCAGCGCAACCGGCAGTGCGCCGGGATCCCAAGCGATATGGCGGGACAGGTCGTCGACGGCAAGGCCGAGCGTGCCGAATTCAGCCGGAAGGAAATTGGAAGCGTGATCGCAGGTCAGCACGAAGGGGCTCGATCCGCCGGGGTTCGTCACCCTCACGGTATCAGACGATGCAAGGCTGGCGGGCCGCGCTGTCTCCATAGTCCTGCCGTCCCCTGGGAGCGCTGTATCGTATGTTACGTATTTTGTTTCATTGCGTCCCGGTGGATGATTTCATACAGTTTGTTTGGCTTTGTCAAATGCGATCTGGGGAAAAGACGGTCGGCGGGCCAAGGGTGGGGAAAAGATGATTTCCAACATTGCCGAATTGATTGCCGACCGTATCGGCGCGATGCCCGCCGGCGAACGGCGCGCAGCGCAGACGCTGATCGCGAGCTATCCGATGATCGGCCTCAAGACAGTCGCCGAATTCTCATCCGCGGCCGGCGTCTCCTCGCCGACGATCCTGCGTTTCGTCGCCCGGCTGGGCTTCCAGAATTACCCCGAGTTCCAGTCGAGCCTGCAGGATGAACTGGCGGCGCAATTGCAATCGCCGGCGATACGAACGCTCAACCCGCCCTCGCCTAGTGGCGGCACGGTGTCGCCCATGCTGGAAGCAACGCTCGACAATATGCGCGAGACCTTCAGGCACCTGTCCGACAAGCAGCTTGCCGACATTGCCACCAGGCTGGCCGAGCGGCGTGGCAAGACATTCCTGATCGGCGGCCGCTTTACCGACCCCCTGGCGCGCTACATGGCCGCCCATCTCGCCGTCATCCAGCCCGATGTCTTTCACCTCGCCGGCCAGGAGAGCATGTGGCGTGACCGGCTGATCGACATGGGCAAGCGCGACGTGCTGGTGATCTTCGACATCAGGCGCTACCAGGACAGCCTCGTCCGATTCGCCGAGAAGGCGCATCAGCGCGGCGTTCAGATCGTACTGTTCACCGACCAGTGGCTGTCGCCGATCGCCCGCTTTGCTCGCCATGTCATCGCCGGACGAACCGCCGTGCCTTCCGCATGGGATTCCTCAGCGGCACTTTTCGTCGTCGCCGAAACGCTGATCGGCGCCGTCACCAGGCAACTCGAGGCCGACGGCGCCCGGCGCATCCGCGAGATGGAAGGCCTGCGATAGGCAGAATCCTCCGGATCATTGCATCGGCTTCGCGGCCGTCTCGGTTTCACGTTACCGAGATTTAATGTGCACGATTGCGTGATAATTGCCATAAACCGCTGATATCGGGGTGTGGCGTGGCCGGATTTTTGCCGCCCGCCCGCATCGTCACTGTGCCGTTCCTTCGGGAATGGCTGACGATTCCTGAAACCGGAGTGTCGATGCGGACCTGGAAGCAAATTGTCGTTGCGCTTGTGATCGTGGTCGCCGCCGCGGCCGCCTGGGCACGCTTCTATCCAGGCGCGCCGGAAGTGCTGGCGCGCTGGGGGATGGATTGGGCCTACGCGGCAACGCCTCCCGCCGGAAGCGGTGCGGACGGCGCGAAACAGGCTGGCAATCGCAATGGAGTCCGGCAGGTCAACGTCGTCGCCTTGCCTGCCGGTACGGCCACCATAAACGACCGCCTGCAAGCGATCGGCACCGGCCGTGCCAACGCCTCGGTGACCGTCAATCCCTACAGTTCCGGCCGCCTTGCCGAGTTGCTGGTCCAATCCGGCACTCATGTCGACAAGGGACGGATCATCGCAACGCTCGATTCCGAGACCGAGATCATCGCACAGGACCGCGCCAAGCTCGCCTTGCAGGATGCTCAGTCCAAGCTCGACCGCGTCAAGTCGCTGCGTGCCTCCAACGCGGCGACACCGGTCGCGGTCGCCGATGCCGAAGTGGTTCTGGCCGGCGCCAAGCTGGCGCTTCAGGATGCCGAGCTTGCACTGCAGCGCCGCTCGATCCTGGCGCCGATCACCGGCACGGTCGGCATCCTGCCGATCTCGGCCGGCAATTACGTCACCAACCAGTCGGCGATCGCCACGCTTGACGACCGGTCCTCTATCCTGGTCGATTTCCAGGTGCCCGAGCGCTTCGCCGCCGCCGTCAAGGTCGGCGCGCGATTGACGGCGACGCCGATCGCCAATCCGAGCAACGCGTACACCGGCACGGTTTCGGCGATCGACAATCATATCGACGAAAAGAGCCGCACGCTTCTGGTCAAGGCCACCATCGCCAATCCGGCCGATTCGCTGCGCGCCGGCATGTCGTTCTCCATCACCATGAAATTCCCCGGCGAGACCTATCCGGCCGTCAGCCCGCTGGCGATCCTGTGGGGTTCGGACGGCGCCTATGTCTGGCAGGTCGAGGACGGCAAGGCCAGGCGCGTGCCGGTGCGCATCATCCAGCGCAACACCGAGACCGTATTGATCGACGCGGAGATCGACAGCGGCGACATGGTGGTCACCGAAGGCACCCAAAGCGTCAGCGAAGGCGGCGAGGTTCGCATCGCGGGCCAGGAGCAGCGCGCCGCCAACGCCGCGGAAGGCTCATGACCGGCTCCGTCAACGCCGCCAGCGATACCGGCTTCACCGCACTGTTCATCCGCAGGCCGGTCATGGCGTTCGTGCTGAACACCCTTATAGCCGTTGCCGGCCTCGCTGCCTTCTACGGTGTCGAGATCCGCGAATTGCCCGACGTCGACCGCGCCGTCGTCACGGTCTCCACGACCTTCGAAGGCGCGGCCGCCGAAACCGTCGACCGCGAACTGACCGACACGATCGAGGGCGCCGTCGCCCGCGTCTCCGGCGTCAAGTCGATCTCGTCTTCCTCCTCCTTCGGCTCGAGCCGCGTCACCATCGAGTTCAACGACGGTGTCGACCTCAACGTCGCCGCCTCGGATGTGCGTGATGCCGTCGGCCGGGTCGCCAACCAGATGCCCGATACCGCCGATCCGCCGCGCATCGTCAAGGCCGATGCCAATTCCGACGCGGTGATGCGGCTGGCGGTGACTTCGGACACCATGTCGATCCAGGACATGACGGTGGTGGTCCAGGACCAGATCGAGGACGAACTGGCCGCCGTGCCCGGCGTCGCCGACGTTCAGGTTTATGGCGATCGCGACAAGATCTTTCGCATCGATGTCGACCAAAACAAGCTCGCCAGCCTCGGCTTCACGGTCGCCGACCTCCGGGCGGCGCTTGCCTCCGTCGCCTTCGATTCCCCGGCCGGATCGATCACAACGACCAACCAAGACCTGATCGTCCGCACCACGGCCGACGTGACGACGCCCGCGGAATTCGAAAACATCATCATCGGCGGCACGACGCGCATCCGCGATGTCGCGACCGTCACGCTCGGCCCCGATGTTGGCCAGACGACGCTGCGTTCGGACGGCAAGACCGGAATCGGCCTCGGCATTATCCGCCAGGCGGAATCGAACACGCTGGACATTTCGACGGGTGTCCAGGCCGCCGTCGCCAAGCTGCAGGAGAATCTGCCCAAGGGCATGTCGATCAAGATCACCAGCGACGACGCTGTCTTCGTCAAGGGTGCGGTGCACGAGGTCGAGATCGCGCTTGGCCTGTCGGTTACCATGGTGCTGATCGTCATCTACATCTTCCTGCTCGACTGGCGCGCCACGCTCATCCCCGGCCTGTCGATGCCGGTCGCCATGATCGGCACCATCGCCGCCATCTATCTGGCCGGCTTCTCCGTCAACATCCTGACGCTGCTCGCTTTGGTGCTGGCCACCGGCCTTGTCGTCGACGACGCCATCGTCGTCTTGGAAAACATCGTGCGACGGCGCAACGAAGGCATGGGGCCGCGTGCGGCGGCCGTGCTCGGCGCGCAGGAAGTGTTCTTCGCCGTCGTCGCCACGACACTGACGCTTGTCGCCGTCTTCGTGCCGATCTCGTTCCTGCCCGGCCAGACCGGCGGCCTGTTCCGCGAATTCGGTTTCGTGCTTGCGATGTCGGTGCTTCTGTCCTGCGTGGTCGCGCTGACGCTTTGCCCGATGCTTGCCTCGCGCATGCTGACCAGCGCGCCGCTTCACCACGAAGGCGGCCAAGGCATCGGCGCTCGCATCGGCGGCGTCTTGAATGCCGGCTACAAGCGCGCGCTGCACGCTTGCCTCGATGCGCCCTGGATCGTGGTTCTGGTCGCGGTGCTGTTTGCCGGCGTCGCCTTCGCGCTGTTCGGCACCATCCGCCAGGAACTGACGCCGACCGAGGACCGCGCCGCCGTGCTGTTGCGCATCAACGCCCCGCAAGGCGTCAGCCTCGACTACACGACGCAGCAGATGCAGAAGATCGAGCGGCTGATCCAGCCGATGCGCGATTCCGGCGAGATCCGCTCGACCTTCGAAAACGCCGGCCAGAACGGTTCCTACAATTCGGGCTTCATGGTGATGACGCTGGCGCCGTGGGACGAGCGCAGCCGCAGCCAGCAGGAGATCATGGCCGAGATCAGTCAGTTGACCAGGCAGGTGCCCAGCGTGCGGATCTTCCCGGTCCAACCCAACAGTCTCGGCATCCGCGGCGCCGGCAACGGCCTGCAATTCGCTCTGGTTGGCAACGACCGAAAGGCGCTTGGCGATGCAGCGGTCAAGATCATCGCCGAGATGCAGAAAGATGAGCGCTTTCGGACGCCGCGTCTGTCGATCGACCCGACGCAGCCGCAACTGGCCGTAGCGATAGATCGTGAGCGAGCCTCCGATCTCGGCATCGACATCACGGGGCTCGCCAACACCATGCAAGCCATGCTCGACGGCAACGACGTCGTCGATGTCTACATCGCCGACCGCAGCTACGGCGTGAAGCTGGTCTCGACCACCAATCCGATCAACGACCCGACCGACCTGGAAAATGTCTTCCTCAAGACCGCGGATGGCCGCTTCGTGCCGATGTCGACCATCGCCACGCTGACCGAGCGCGCCGTGCCGCCGTCGCTGTCGCGCGAACAGCAGCAGCCATCGGTGGCGATCACCTCCAACCTCTCAGGCAATTTCGCGCTTGGCGATGCGCTGATACGCGCCGAGCAGATCGCCACGCCGCTCCTGCCGCCTGGAAGCCGCATCCTGCCCCTGGCCGAGGCTGCGACTTTGGGTGAAACCAACAGCGCCATGGTCACCATCTTCGGCTTCGCCCTGGTCATCATCCTCCTGGTGCTGGCCGCCCAGTTCGAGAGTTTCGTCAGCGCCGTCATCATCATGGCGACGGTGCCGCTCGGCCTTGCCTGCGCCATTTTCGCGCTGCTGCTTTCAGGCACCAGCCTCAACGCCTACAGCCAGATCGGCCTGGTGCTGCTGGTCGGCGTCATGGCCAAGAACGGCATCCTGATCGTCGAATTCGCCAACCAGCTACGAGATCGGGGCCTGGGCGTGCGCGAAGCGATCGAGCAGGCTTCCACCATCCGCCTGCGGCCGGTGATGATGACGATGATCTGCACCATACTTGGCGGTGTGCCGCTCGTGCTGGCCGCCGGCGCGGGCGCCGAGGCACGCGTGGCGCTCGGCTGGGTCATTGTCGGCGGGCTTGGCCTGGCCACCATCTCGACACTGTTCCTGACCCCGGTCGCTTATCTCCTGCTTGGCCGCTTCGTCACGCCGAAGACCCATGAGGAAGCACGGCTGAAGCGCGAACTCGAGGAAGCCGCCTACACCAACGTGGAACCGGCGGAATAGAGATACCTATTTCAGCAGCCGGCCCTCGATCGACCAACGCGCGGCAAGGAAGTTCAGCACGGCCGCCACGATGACCCCGCCGATCTTTGCCGGCCACACACCGCCGATGCCGGCGAAGAGTGCGATCGACAGGCTGGACACGCCGAGCGAAATCAACGCCCCAGCCGAGACGAAGCGCAGGAAGGCATCATGCAGCCGAATGGCGTGATTGCGTTCGAACGACCAGAAGCCATTCGCCACGAAAGAGAAGACGACGGCAATCGACCACGAGATGACATTGGCGGACAGCGGCGGGGCGTGCAGCTTGAGCAGCAGGAAAAAACCGGCAAGGTCGATGGCCGTATTTGCCAGTCCGACCAGCGCAAAACGGACGATCTTACTGCCGGTCGAACGCCGTGGCTGAACGCCATTCATTCCCTGCCGTCCAATATCTCGACACCGGCTCGGGCCAGGCTCGCGCCGAACGCATCCGAAGCCAGAACGCCGAATTCCACTTCGCGCACGCCTTGCATCGGGTCACGCGCGCAGAGCGTTTGGTCGACATGGCCGGGGTGGCACATGAACAGCCCACGGTCCGACAGCGCCTCGACGGCAGCCTCCAGCAGGGGGGCGAACTTTTCGGGTTGCCGCCAGTCATAGATGCCGGCGAGCGGCTTCAAAACGGCAAAGCCGGCGCGCTGCATCGATTGGTTGAAGCCGGCGGCCACGGCAGCGATTGCCGCGATTTTCGGTGCGGCGGCGGCATCGCTCAGCGCCGGAGCGCCGCGCAACACCGGCCTGCCGGCAGTGTCGGGAAAACGTGTCCGCAGCCAGCCGCGCACGACAGGCAGGAAATGCACGTGCTGATGACCGTCGATGAAGTCGGGCTTGCGGCCCAGCGCCTCGACGAAACGGCTATATTGCGCGTCGAGTTCGGCATGGACGTCGCGCTCGTCGACCCGCCCGCGCAGGACCGGTAGGGCCAGCGAACGAAGCGGCGGCAACCGGCCCTCGGGCGCCAGACTCGATTTGCCTGTGACCGCTGGCTGGTCCGTAAGGGTCAGGTGCAGCCCGATCGCCGCGCGGCCGCGCAGCGGCTTTATGCGCGCCGCCGCCTCGGCCCATTCCGGAAAACCGGTCATGCAACTGGTGCCGGTCAGGCGTCCGCGGTCGAGCAGGTCGAGAATGCCGGCGCAAACCCCTGGTGCCAGCCCGTAGTCATCGGCGATCAGGCGAATGCGCCGCGTCATCCGCGGGACGCGCCCGGCGGCTTGTCGTGAGCGGTCTCGCTGAGCACCACATCGCGCACCAGATAGACCGGCCGGTCCTTGCTCTCCGACAGCGTGACCCAGACATATTCGCCGATCAGGCCGAGCAAGGTGAGGTTGAGGCCGCCGAGCAGCACGACGGCGACCATCAGGCTGGGGTAACCAGGCACGGCAACGCCGTAGAACATCACCTCGAAGAACACTTTGGCGCCGTAAACGACGCCCGCCAGCGCCGCCAGCATCCCGCTCAAGCTGATGATGCGCAGCGGGATGACGGAAAACGATGTAAATCCTTCCAGTGAAAAGGCGATCAGGTTGAGCCGGCTCCATTTCGACGTGCCGATGGGGCGGTTTTCCGGCGAATAGGGTATGGCTTTCTGACGGAAACCGGCCCAGGCGAACAGGCCCTTGTTGAAGCGCCGCTTGTCGCGCAGGCTGGTCAGCGCACGCACCACGGGACCGCGCATGACGCGAAAATCACCGGCGTTCTCCGGAATGTCGAAACGCTGGCTGCTGTTGATCAGGCTGTAGAAAAGTCGCGCCAGCTGGCTGCGCCGCCAGCTCGCCTCGCGGCGGTCGTTCTGCGCGTACACGACGTCGATATCGGGGCTTTCCACCAGCTCGGCGATCATCTTCAAGCTGATATTCATGGAATGCTGCAGATCCGAATCCATGATCAGCACCATGTCGCCCCGCGACTGGTCGAGGCCGGCGAGCACCGCGACCTCCTTGCCGAAATTGCGGCTGAGGCGAACGATCTCCCACGATCCCGACAGGGCTTGCGAAAATCGCCTGGCGCCATCGTCGAGGCTGCCGTCGTCGACCAGGATCTTGTGGACGGCCATGCCGAAACGGCTTGATACCGCTTCCTCGAGCCTGTCGAGCAGGGCGGCAAAGGCCGGCGCCGATTGCGCCTCGTTGAAGAAGGGCGCCACGATGTCGAGTTTTTGACGCAGATCAGCCATGTGCAACGGGTCCGACGCTCACGATCTTTTCGCGCGCCTTGGCCCAGAACCACCAGATCAGCGAACAGGCGATGAAGGTGACCGCGATCGGCCGGAACCAAGGGTAGAAGAAATCATGCATGTGGCGCTCGACGCTGGTCAAACCTGTGAGGAACAATACCGTCGACAGCACCGAGGCCAGGACGCCGCCACGCTCCTCCCGCCACAGTGTGGCGATAGCGAGGCCGGCGGGCACGGCGATCATGGCATAGGTATTTGGCTCGACACGCGGATTGAAGACGCACATGTAGAAGGCAGCCGCCAGGAAGATCGCCAGTGCGGCTATTCCAGGCTGGAGCTTGCGGTCGAACCAGAGGACGGTCGACAGCGTAAGCAATGCCCCGACGATGCGCACGATCGTGGCGGCGAACTCAGGCATGGGCAGCCCGGCCGAGGTGAAAGGCGCCGTGAAGTCGGTAGGGACAAAGTGGCCGGACTTGTCGACGGCCATGGAGGTCAACATGCGGGCGAAATCACCGTACTGCTGGTTGAGGTAGCCGGCAGGCGCGAACGCGTACGGTATGGCCAGTACCAACAGCACTGCCAGCACGAGCACGGGTATCAGCCGCAGGCGCAGGGCTCCCACCAGCAAAAGCATGATGATCGCCGTCGGTTTGGCGATGATGGCGACCGAAGCCCAGAAGAAGGTTTCGGCGCGCCGCCCTTCGAGCGCCGACAGGGTCAGGAGCCAGCAGGCCGCGGTCAAAAGGATCGTCGCCTGGCCGTTGCGGATGGCACCCAGCGCCATCGGCAGGGCAAGGAAGAGGCCAAAGGAAAGCAGCCATGGCAATTCCTCACCGCCGATTTTGCGCACTTGCCGCATCGCCGCGAAGGTGAGCGCTGCGAAGCCCACCACATGCCACACCACGCCGCCCAGATAGGGTCCGAGCTTCAGCACCGGCAGGTAGAGCGCGGCGAAGGCTGGCGCATACAGGTACCCCATCTCGGATTGAAGATTGTACAGCGGCCGCCCGGTCAGGAACGCTTCGCTGCCATATCCATAGGCCTGCGTCACCGTGCGCGTGCCGGGCGACCATAGCACCAGGCCGAGAACGATCAGGAATGCCCCGATCCACATGCCCAGCCCCAAACGATCGAAAACCGGCTTGGAAATCGTCATCAATTCACCCCGCACGCCATTGGGGAAGACGCCTCAGCCTTGGCGCCGTCCCGGCATTCGATGGCGGCGACATATCACGGACAAAGCGACGAGGCATAGGGGCCGAAAGACGCGGCGATCAATTTCGGGGATTGTCAAGGATGGTCGACCGAACTGGAAAAAGCGTCCAGAAAGCCTGCGATCGCCCTTCCGGCGCCGCATAAGACGGCATCAGGGCCGGATGAACACCTTGCCGTTGGGCTTGGCCAGTTCCGCCGGCATTCGCGCCATTGCCTCGGCCAGCGGAATGATCGCCGTCACGTCGGTCGACCAGCGTCCGTCGGAAAAACGCTTCTGTGCCTCGAGGACCGCCGGACCTCGCCGATCCCTGGATTGCCGCATCCACTCGCTCAGCCAGAAGCCTTCGATGTGCTTGTGCTGGAAGATCAGCTGGCCAGGCTCGCGGATGATCGTTGCCTCGGGATCAAGCCGGCCGTAGATGATCCAGCGCGCCCTTTTTGGCATCGCGTTGAAGATGGCTGACGCCAGCGGCCCGGTGACGGCATCGAGGAAGATGCGCGGCTGTTCGGCCTTCATCACCTCGCGCAGCGTGGCCTCGAAATCAGGCACCTTCTCGTTGAGGACATGCGCCGCGCCAAGTTGTTTCAGCAACGCGATCTGCTCGTCACGGCGCACCGTGACAACAGGCCGAAACCCTTCCTCCCTCGCCAGCCCGATGATCAGCTTGCAGAGCTGGCTCGCACCGGCGGTCATGACGAAGGCCTTTTCGCCTTCCTGCTTGACGATGTCGAACATGGCGATCGCGGTCAGCGGATTGACGATCATCGCAGCGCCATCCTCGTCTCGAACCGTATCGAGAAGCGGAATGCAGGCCGCCGCCTCGGCGACGGCATATTCAGCCCACGACCCCCAATTGCTCAGACCGGTGGCGAAAGCGACGCGCTTGCCGACAAGGCTTTTGGGATGGGGCTCCTCGCCGATCGCGACGACCGTGCCGACACCCTCGAAGCCGGCCGGACGGCCCTTGGCGCGCGGCTGGCCGTACTGGCCCTTGATGAAGGCGACATCCGATGGATTGATCGAAGCGAGGCTGACCTTGATCAGCACTTGACCCGGTCCCGGCGCAGGCACGGCGATGCTGCCCAGCTCGAGATACGGCTCCATCGCCTCGAGCGCACTGCCGCTCGGCGTCCTCGTATAGCCGTCACCGACCAAGAGCAGCGCCTTCATTTCGGAGGGGATCGTCATTGGCGGTATTCCTTGTTTGTCAGCGTCAACGCGGCCGGGCAGCTCAGATCTTTTCATGGGTGTATTTCTTCAGCTCCATGCGTGCCACCTGCCGCCGATGCACTGCATCGGGCCCGTCGGCGAGGCGCAGCGTCCTGAGATGCGTCCACGAGCGTGCGAGAGGCGTATCCTGGCTGATGCCTTGCGCGCCGAACATCTGCACCGCCTCGTCGGTGACCTTGAGCGCCACGCGCGGCGCGATAACCTTGATCTGGCTGATCCAGGGGGCCGCGGCCCGCGCGTCGCCCTGATCGATCATCCATGCCGCCTTGAGGCAGAGCAGCCGGGCCATCTCGATCTCCATGCGACATTCGGCAATGATGTCGAAATTGGCGCCGAGTTTCGCCAGCTTCTGGCCGAAGGCCTCGCGGCGTATGGAACGCTGGCACAGCATCTCCAGCGCCATCTCGGCCTGGCCGATGGCGCGCATGCAGTGATGGATGCGGCCGGGGCCGAGCCGGCCCTGCGCGATTTCGAAGCCCCTACCCTCACCGAGGATCAGGTTCGACGTCGATATCCGCACATTGTCGAAGCGAAGATGCATGTGGCCATGCGGCGCGTCATCGTCGCCATAGACCTGCATCGCCCGGACCTTGGTCACGCCCTTCGCGCCCGAGGGAACCAGGATCATCGAATGGCGGCGGTGCTGTGGCTCTTCATCGCCGGCGGTCCGCACCATGACAATGTAAATGGCGCAGCGCGGATCACCGGCACCCGACGCCCACCATTTCTCGCCGTTGAGCACATAGTCGCCGCCCTGCCGCTCGCAGCGCATGGAAATGTTGGTGGCGTCGGAGGAGGCGACGTCCGGCTCCGTCATGAGATAGGCCGAGCGGATCTTTCCGTCCAGCAGCGGCTCGAGCCATTCCCGCTTGTGCTCGGCCGAGCCGTAGCGTTCCAGAACCTCCATGTTGCCGGTGTCGGGTGCCGAGCAGTTGAAGGTTTCGGCGCCCAGATGCGCCTTGCCCATCTCCTCGGCCAAATAGGCGTATTCGACGGTGGACAGGCCGTAGCCGCGTTCCGAGCCGGTCAGCCAGAAGTTCCACAGGCCGCGCTCCCGTGCGGTCTTCTTCAAACCTTCAAGGATCTCCCTCTGGCGCTTGCTGTAGACCCAACGGTCGCCGGCCTTGCCGACCTCGCTCAGGAATTCCTTGTCGAGCGGCATGATCTCGTCGCGCACCATGGCCGCGACGCGGGCGTGGATCGGCTTCAACCGCTCGGTCATGCCGAGATTCATCTCCGTCATCGGTCGCTAACCCTTCATGCAGGCCGGGCATTTTGTCAGTGGCAAGGATGACCGTACTTCGGATAGCCTTGTCAACGCGAACTGTTTGCCCGCAGGCCGTGCGGAGGATTGTGATGAGCTATCTGGACGAGCTGTTTTCGGTGACCGGCAAGACCGCGCTGGTGACGGGAGCCGCGACCGGCATCGGCCGCATGGCGGCGACCGCGCTGGTCAATGCCGGCGCCAGTGTGATGATCGCCTCGCGCAAGGGCGAGGACTGCGTCAAGGTGGCCAGTGAATTGAACGGGCTTGGCGCTCCGGGCCAAGCGGAAGGCTTTGCCGGCGACGTCTCCAGCGAAGCCGGCATTGCTGCCTTGGTCGGCGAGGTCAAGGCGCGCACCGGCAAACTCGATATCCTCATCAACAATGCCGGCGTGTCCTGGGGCGCGCCGCTGGAGAGCTTCCCTTATTCGGCATGGGCCAAGGTGTTCGGCGTCAATGTCACCGCGGTCTTCCATCTGACGCGCGAATTGCTGCCGCTGCTCGATGTCGCCGCCAGCGACGAAGATCCTGCCCGCGTGATCAATCTGGGCTCGGTGATGGGAACGCAGCCGCTGGCCGACGACGCCTATTCCTACACCGCCTCCAAGGCGGCCGTTCATCACCTGACACGCACGCTGGCGCTCGAATTCGCCGGCCGCCGCATCACCGTCAACGCCTTTGCCCCCGGTCCCTTCCAGAGCCGTATGACCGCATTTGCCACCGGCACGGACGAGCAGGCCAGGCATGTCGGCGGCCATGTCCCGATCGGCCGCATCGGCACACCGGATGACATTGCCGGCGCAACGCTCTATTTGTGCAGCCGTGCAGGCAGTTATGTCACCGGCGCCATCCTTCCGATCGACGGCGGGCAGTCGGTGCAGCATGGGTTGACCTTGTTCAAGGAATGACATTTTCCGGCCGCAGAAGCCGGAGGTGAACTGGAGGACATGAGCGTGGAACCAATCAGTCTCGATGTGCTTCTGGCCAGTGTCGGCAAGGAGGTCGGCGTTTCGCCCTGGCGGGTGGTCACGCAACGCATGATCGACCAGTTCGCCGACGCCACCGACGACCACCAGTTCATCCACTGCGATCCGGAGCGGGCCAAGCGCGAAACGCCGTTCGGCGGCACCATCGCGCATGGTTTCCTGTCGCTGTCGCTGCTGTCGGCGATGACGTTCGAGACCATGCCGCCGCTGGAAAACGGCAAGATGGGCGTCAATCACGGTTTCGATTCGCTGCGCTTCCTCGCCCCGGTGAAGACCGGCGCGCGCATCCGCACCCGTTTCGTGCTGGCCGACGTCAAGGTCAGGCCGTCGGGCTGGGTGCAGACGGCGCACGACGTGACCATCGAGATCGAAGGCTCCAAAAAACCGGCGCTCACCGCCCGCTGGCTGACGCTGACCTTGCTTGAACGCCAGCCCGAGACAGCATGAGCGACGCCAACGCGCTCGACCAGGCGACGCTCGCGCCTTACCTCGACGCGCATATCCCGGGTTTTTCCGGACTCGCGGCCATCGAAAAATTCAAATCCGGCCAATCCAACCCGACCTATCTCCTGACGGCGGCAAGCGGCCGTTACGTGCTGCGCGTCAAGCCGCCAGGCCAACTCCTGAAATCGGCTCACCAGGTAGACCGCGAATTCCGTGTGATGAAGGCGCTTTCCGGCACCGCCGTACCAGTGCCCGAAATGCTGCACCTGTCGACCGAGGATTCGCCCATCGGCCGCATGTTCTACGTCATGGATTTCCTCGACGGCCGCATCTTCTGGGATCCGGCACTGCCGGAGGCGCACGGCAACGAGGAACGCGCCGCGATCTACGACGCCATGAACGCCACGCTCGCCGCCCTGCACGATGTCGATGTCAAGGCCGTGGGTCTTGGCGATTTCGGACGCCCCGGCAATTACTTCGAGCGGCAGCTGGCACGCTGGACCGGCCAGTACCGTGCCTCCGAAACCGGCGCCATTGCCGACATGGACCGGCTGATCGCCTGGCTGGAAACCCACCTGCCCGTCGATGACGGCCTGATATCGCTGGTGCATGGCGACTATCGGCTGGACAATCTGATCTTTGCGCCGGACCAGCCGAGGGTACTGGCGGTGCTCGACTGGGAATTGTCGACATCGGGCCATCCTTTCGCCGACATCGCCTATCAATGCATGCAATGGCGCCTGCCGCATGCCTCCGGCTTTCGCGGCCTTGGCGGCATCGATCGCCCGGCCCTCGGCCTGCCCTTGGAAGAAGACTATGTCGCTGCCTATTGCCGGCGGCGCGGTCTCGCCGGCATCGGCAACTGGACGTTCTTCCTCGCCTTCTCCTTCTTCCGCCTGGCTGCAATCTGCCAGGGTGTCTACAGGCGGGCGCTGGACGGCAATGCTTCCAATCCGGAAAAAGCCAGGACCTACGGCGAGGCGGTGAAGCTGCTGTCGCACCTCGCCGCCGAGCTGATCGACAAGGAGGACTAAGCAATGGGCCGCTTTGATGGAGCCACGGTGCTGATCACGGGCGCGACCGGCGGCCTCGGCCGTGGCGCCGCCAAGGGCTTTGCCGCCGAAGGCGCCCGGCTGGTTCTCTCGGACCTGGATGAAACGGCCCTGATGAGTTTCGCCGATACGCTCGATACCGAGACGGCGATGCTGGCAGGCAACATTGCCGACGAGGCACTGTCGGAAGCACTGGTGGCGCTGGTGTTGGAAAAATTTGGCCGCCTGGATGTCGCCGTCAACAATGCCGGTATCGTTCAGAGTTTCGTGCGCCTGCCGCAGGTTCCATCGGACGAAGCCCGCCGGGTGGTCGAGGTCGACCTGCTCGGCGTCTTCTACGCCATGAAGCACCAGATCCCGCAAATGGAGCGGCAGTTCAAGGCGACCGGCAAGGGCGGCGCCATCGTCAACATTGCCTCGGCCGCCGGCCTTTCGGGCGCGCCGAAGCTTTCTGTCTATGCAGCCGCCAAGCATGGCGTGGTCGGCCTCACCCGCTCGGCGGCGGTCGAATATGCCAGCAAGGGTCTGCGCATCAATGCCATCTGCCCCGCCCACACCAGAACGGGCATGATAGACGGTTTCGTGAGCGTCTCCGGCGCGCCGGAGGCGGAGGCGTTGGCCGAGCTGACCCGTGGCATACCGATGAAGCGCGTGGCGGAAGTCGACGAAATCACCACCGCCATCCTGTTTGCCGCCGATCCGGCCAATTCCTTCATGACCGGCCATGCGCTGGCCATCGATGGCGGCGTCGGCGCGATCTGACGCCTGCCGCGTGGGAACCCGCGGTGCCCTTGTCCGTTTCCGTACAGCGTATATAATTTAGCCAGGCACCAACCAGACAAGGGCAACGGACTTGCCGCTCAGCGTCCAGAAACGCCGCGAGAAACAAAAGGCCGAACTGCGGTCGGAGCTTGTCGCGGCCGCGCACAAGCTCGTCCAGGAAGAAGGCTATGAAGGCTTGACCATCCGCAAGCTCGCCAAGCGGGTCGGCTATGCGCCGATGTCGGTCTATTCCTACTTCGCCGACAAGCAGGACATCCTGTTCGCGCTGGCCGAGGACGCGTTTGAAACGCTCGCCCGGCGCATCGAGGAACACCCGTCCGACGATCCGATCGAGGCCTTGCAGGCGGTCATGACCGAATATGCCGCCTTCGGGCTCGGCAATCCCAACGAATACCGCACCGTCTTCATGACCGAAAAGACCAAGCTGCCTGAAGGCAGGAGCTACGAGGACATGGAGGAAAGCAACCCGGCAATGAAGGCGCTGATCAGCAGGGTCGAGGCCTGTGTCGCCGCCGGCAAACTGCATGGCGATCCACGCGCCATCGCCACCATGCTGTGGGCCGTCGGCCATGGCACGATCTCGCTTTTGATCACCTTCCCCTTCTACCCTTTCGGCGACGCGCAGGCTTTCGTGAAGCGGATGTGCGACTTCACCCTTGCCACGCTCAGCACGCAAGATGTGCCGCCATTGACCGAGACACCGGTCAACTGCTGAGCGCTATATCCTTTGTTCTCCCAGATTCCGCACCGCCCCTCCAAGCCTTCTGCGGCGACTTTCTTGGTTAACAAAAAACTACCGTACGCGTACGATTTTCTCTTGAACTTCGCGATCGACGGACGTATTTGTACGGAATAACGTACATGTACGAAAAAAATTCACCCGCCGAAACCGGAGACAGGCCATGAAAAAGACACTCCTCACCCTCGCCGCCGTGCTGGCACTTTCGGGCTCGGCCTTTGCCGCCAACGGCACCCACGCGGTCAAGCACGTTCCCGCCGCGACCTGCGTCGACACCAAGACCCATATGAAGCTCGATTGCGCTTCGACCGGCTCAGTCGACAAGAAGGCCTCCACGGAAGCCACGACCGACGGCAAGGGTCCCCGGCTCGGCATCACGGTGAACCCTTGGATCATGCCGAGCGCCTACTGAGATTTTCCGAAAGTCGGTTCTGGCCGGCTCAGCCGGCCGGATGATGATTTCAGCCGATCGAGACCGGCAACTTGGTCGCTGAACTTTCGAAGGCCGCGTCGATCAGCCTTTGCATGTCGGCGGCCCGCCGGAACGACGGATCGCCGTTCTGTCCCGTGTCCAGCGCATCGACAAAGCGCCGGGCGTTGTGCTTGACGCCAGGTGGCGTCAGCGTCCGCCAACGGTGCTGATCGACGTCGTCACCCAGGCAAGCGGACAGTTTCGAAACCTTGCCGTCGGTCTCGACCTTGATCGCGCCCTTGGTACCGTGCAGGGCCAGCGACAAATCATTGCCGTGGCCTGTCGTGTAGCGGCTGGCCATGATCGTGGCCAGCGCGCCTGAACCGAGCCGCGCCGTTATCGCCAAGCTGTCATTGACGTCTAGCACATAGTCGCCGATGCGATCGCCCTCTGCCTTCGGAAACGTCACCAGATCGGCATGCAGGCTGACGATATCCTCGGCCGCCCCATAGGTCGCGAAGTCGAGGATATGGATGCCGACGTCGCCCAGAACGCCTGTCGAACCGTGCCGGCCCGACAGGCGCCACAGCCATTTGTCGTCGACCCGCCAATCGCCCCAGAACTTGCTAACCAACCAGCTTTGCCGGTAGCTCGCCTCGACATGGCGCAACTCGCCGATCTCGCCGGCCTGCACCATGCGCCGCGCCTCCTGGATCACCGGAGTGTTGCGATAGGTGAGGTTGACCATGTTGACGAGCCCGGCCGCCTCGGCGGCATCGCTCATCGCAAGCGCATCGGCGTGGTTCGGCGCCAGCGGCTTTTCACAGAACACATGTTTCCCGGCGGCCAGCAGGGCCAGCGTCGTCGCCTTGTGAACCTGGTCGGGCGTGGCGTTGATGGCGGCATCGAACTCGCCCCAAGCGATCGCCGCATCGAGGCTTTCAAAGAAAGTGCCTATTTTGTTGGCGGCTGCGAACGCCGCCGCGCGGCCCGGCAGGTGGTCCACGCAAGCGACGATGGCGCAGCCCGGGACCTGACCGAACTCCTCGATATGATGCGCCGCGATCCAACCGGTGCCGAGCAAGAGCAGGCGGTGCATCAGCTCAGTCCCTTGTCACCGTCCGCATGCAGGCGCAGGCCTTTCTGGACGATCTTCTCCTTGGCCTTGTCCGTCGGCACGTTTGGCGCATTGGTGATGCCGGACCAGGCCGGGGCCGGGTTGTGCGCCCAATGCACGGCGTTGCGCAGCACCTGCTGAACGCCTTCATTGTGATAGATCGGATAGGTCTCATGGCCCGGCGAGAAGTAGAAGATTTTTCCCGCCCCGCGCTGATAGGTCAGCCCCGATCGGAACACCTCGCCGCCTTCGTACCAGGAGATAAATACCGTCTCCAGCGGCTCAGGCACGGCGAACGGCTCACCATACATTTCCGTCTCGCCGATCTCCAGGCATTCGCCGATGCCTTGCGCGATCGGGTGGCCGCGGTTGATCGCCCAGACACGCTCGCGCTCGCCCGCCTCGCGCCATTTCAGCGAACAGGGCGTGCCCATCAGCCGCTTGAAGATCTTCGAGTAGTGGCCGGAATGGAGCACGATCAACCCCATGCCTTCCCAGACCCGCTTCTGCACGCGCTCGACGATCTCGTCCTTGACCTCGCCGTGGGCGGCATGGCCCCACCATAAAAGCACGTCGGTAGCGGCCAGGCGCGTGTCGCTCAGGCCATGCTCGGGTTCCTGCAAGGTGGCGGTGGTCGCTTCGACGCCCTTGTCCTGGTTGAGTGCGGCGGCAATGGTGCCATGCATACCCAGCGGATAGAGGTCGCGCACGGCGGCATTGGTCTGTTCATGGACGTTTTCACCCCAGACAACGGCTCTAACAGGCATTTTTCCTCTCCAAAGCGCTTTGAATATCGCATCCACGGAGGTCTTGGGAAGAGGCCGTCAGCCAAAAATTCTGAAATCAGGGTTTGCGGGTCTTGCGGCCGGGGACGGTCTTGGCCTTGCCGGGTTTCGCCGGTGCTCCAGGAATGGACGACCCGGTAATCGACACGGGATCGCTGGCCGGGAACGTGTCCTCGAGGCCTTCCTCAAGTTCCTCTTCGGCGTCGGCCTCGTAATGCCGCTCATGTTCGAGCGAACGGACCGCCGCGGTTTTCGGCGATTTCGGCGCGGACTTCGACGGCATCGGCATCTCTCCCTCGACTGTCGCCGCTCAACGGACGCGGGCGGCAAACGTTCCGGGGTCAGCCGGCGGCGTCGCGGGCTCCCTCGGACAGGAAAGTAAAGACATAGTCCGAGAAGGAACGCCAGCACTCGACCCGGAAGGCCTCGTCGGCCGTGCGCAGCAGCACGATCTCGGCCTTGCCGAGAATGGTGCGCGAAGCGGCGCCCACCGGGAAGGCGTCGAGCGACAGGTCCTGCGGGCAGCCCGAATTGATCGCGGCTTCCGCCGCCGGACCGGCGACTAAAATCGCGATGTTGCGATGCGAGATCCCGACCGACGAATGCAAGGCGGAAACTCCTGCGCAATCGGCGAGTGGGTCCTTGCCGGCCTCGTCGATGACAAGCCACTCGTCCGGGCCAAGCCACAACGCCGTACGCCCGCCCTTCGACGCCGAGGTTTTCGGCTTCTTCGGCAAGGTCAGGCCGAGCGCCTTCGACAAAGCGGCGACTGAAGCCTCCGGGGCGCGCAGAGAGATACGCTCGGCCGGCGGCAGCACTTCGACCTTGACACTCGTTGCGGAGACAGTGCGCCCGGCCAATGCCGGACGCCGCTCTGCTGATGATGAAGCCATCGTGGCCGTCTTTGCAGCAGCCTTAGCCATTGAGGCGCCCTCCCGTCTCGTCGAAGAACACCATGCCGGTAACCTCCACTTCGATGACCCCGTTCGGCATCGGTACATAGAGCGTGTCGCCCATCCGGTCACGGCCGCCGGCCACCAGCCCCAGCGCGATGGAACGGCCGCAATTTTGCGACCAATAGCTCGACGTGACATGGCCGATCATCTTCATCGGGATCGCCTGTTTGGGATCCTGGACGATCTGCGCGCCTTCTTCCAGCACCACCTTTGGATCCTTGGTCTTCAGGCCGACCAGTTGCTTGCGCCCCTTGGCGACGAGATCAGGCCGCGTCAGGCCGCGAATGCCGACGAAATCGGCCTTCTTCTTGCCGACCGCCCAGTCCAGACCGGCATCGTTTGGCGTCACCGTACCGTCCGTATCCTGGCCTACGATGATGTAGCCCTTCTCGGCGCGCAGCACGTGCATCGCCTCGGTGCCGTAAGCGGTGGCGCCATGCTTCTGGCCCTCGGCCCACAACGCTTCCCAGACCGCCTGGCCATGGTCGGCCGGCACATTGACCTCGAAACCGCGTTCGCCGGTGAACGACATGCGGAACAGCCTCGTCGGCACGCCGCAGATCTTGCCCTCGCGCACCGACATGTGCGGCAGCGCCTCGTCGGACATGTCGATGCCTTCGACCAGCGGCGCAATGATCTCGCGCGACTTCGGCCCCTGGACGGCAATGACCGCCCACTGCTCGGTGATTGAGGTCAGCCAGACATTAAGATGCGGGAACTCGGTCTGGAGGTAATCCTCCATGTGGTTCATGACGCGCGGCGCGCCGCCCGTCGTCGTCGTTACATGGAAGCGGTCCGGCGCCAGCCTGCCGACGACGCCGTCATCATAGATGAAGCCGTCCTCGCGCAGCATGATGCCATAGCGGCAGCGGCCGGGCTCCAGCTTCTCCCACGGATTGGTGTAGAGCAGTTCCATGAACTTCGCCGCGTCGGGGCCGACCACTTCGATCTTGCCCAGCGTCGACGCATCGAACAGGCCGGCCTGGTTGCGGACGGCGACGCATTCGCGGTCGACCGCCGCATGCATGTCCTCGCCTGCCTTGGGGAAGTACCAGGCGCGCTTCCACTGGCCGACATCCTCGAACACCGCGCCTTGCGCCTCGGCCCAGGGATGGATCGCGGTTCTGCGTGTCGGGTCGAACAGCGGCCCACGCGCGTGGCTGACGATCGCGCCGAAGGTGACAGGCGTGTAGGGCGCGCGGAACGTGGTCAGGCCGACTTCCGGGATCGGCTTGCCCAGGGTTTCGGCGGCAATCGCCAGTCCGTGCATGTTAGAGGTCTTGCCCTGGTCGGTCGCCATGCCGTTGGTGGTGAAGCGCTTGACATGCTCGATCGAGCGCATGCCTTCATGCACCGCCTGGCGGATGTCCTTGGCGGTCACGTCGTTCTGGAAATCGACGAAGGCTTTCACCGTCGTGTCCGGCCCGGCGCCGGGGCCAGCACCCAGCATGCCGCGCGACCAGCTTTCCGAGGCTTCGACCTTCGGCTTGGTGCCCTTGGACGCCTTGCCGCCTGTTTCTTTCGCCGCCTTGGCGCCCGCCGCATAGGCCTCGTGCACGGTCGCCGTCAGGCCGTCGGTGCCGTTGCAGGCGCCGACCGACACGCAGTCCTGCGCGTAGGTGCCAGGCACGAAGCGCTTGGTCTCGTCGTTGAAGGCAACCTTGCCGCGCGATTGCGAGAACAGATGCACCGACGGCGTCCAGCCGGCGGACATCAGGATCGCATCGACGGGAATAGTGCGTTCGCTGCCGCCATTCTTCGGCTGCACCGTCATCGACGACACGCGTAGCTTGCCGCCGGCGCGGATCACTGCACGGCCGAAATTGATCTCGATGCCGAGGGCCCTGGCCTCATCGATCACCGGGCCGGTCGGGTTGTCACGCAAATCGACGATCGCCGCCACGTTGATGCCGGCCTTCTTCAGGTCGATCGCGGCGCCGTAAGCCGAATCGTTGGCGGTGTAGACGCCGACATTCCGGCCAACCGCGACACCATAATGGTTGAGGAAGGTGCGCGCCGCACCCGCCAGCATGATGCCGGGCCTGTCATTGTTGGCAAACACCATGTGACGCTCGATGGCGCCGGAGGCCAGCACCACGCGCTTGGCGCGGACCTGCCAGAGCCGTTCGCGCGGCAGATCGTGGCCGGGGACCTTCAGGTGATCGCTGACGCGCTCGACCAGACCGACGAAATTCTGCGCGTAATAGCCGAACGCCGTGGTGCGCGGGAGCACCCGGACATTGTCCATCGCGCTCAGTCTGGCGATCGCCGCTTGTGCCCAGGCAAAGCCGTCCTGGCCGTCGATCTTCGCACCAGATTCGAAGCGCAGGCTGCCGCCGAACTCGGCTTGCTCGTCGGCCAGGATGACGCGCACGCCGGTCTCCGCCGCGGCAAGTGTCGCCGCGATGCCGGCCGCGCCGCCACCCAGCACCAGCACGTCGCAATGGGCGTAGCGCGAGGAATAATGGTCGGGATCGGGTTTGTCGGGCGAAACACCGAGGCCGGCGGCTTCGCGGATCTTGGGTTCGTAAAGGCTCTTCCAGGCCGCCTTCGGCCACATGAAGGTCTTGTAGTAGAAGCCGGCCGAGAACAGCGGCGAGGCCAGGTCGTTGACCGCGCTGACATCGAAGGACAGCGACGGCCAGCGGTTCTGCGAATTGGCGGCGAGCCCGTCATAGAGCTCCTGCACGGTGGCGCGCACGTTCGGCGTCTTGCGCGCGTCGTCGCGCACGATCTGCACCAGCGCGTTCGGCTCCTCCGCGCCGGCCGACAGGATGCCGCGCGGGCGGTGGTACTTGAACGATCGGCCGACCAGATGCACGCCATTGGCGAGCAGCGCCGAGGCCAGAGTGTCCCCCTCGATGCCCGCGTAGGACTGGCCGTCGAAGCTGAACCGCGCGGTCTTGGCCTGGCTGAGGCGTCCGGCGCCGGGAATGCGCAACGCGCCGCTCATTTCGCTACTCCGGGCAGCTTGGAGGGTTTCGGTTCGCCGGCCTTGTAGGTCATGACGAACTTGTCAGTGACGGTGTCACGCACCGCGTTGAAGAAGCGCGCGCAGCCATGCATGTGGCGCCAGCGCTCATAGATAATGCCCTTTGGATTGGAGCGGATGAAGAAGAACTTCTCGAAGTCGTCGTCGCTCTCGCCTGATATGTTGGCCGAGCGTGCGATGTGCGCCTCGCCGGCGTTGCGGAATTCGAGTTCCGGGCGCTCTTCCTCGCAATAGGGGCAGCGGATGAGAAGCATCGTGTTTGTTCCTACAATTCGCCGTGGCCGACGCGCGCGCCAGCCGGTTGATCGCAAAGCTTCTGGCCCATAGTCATGAAGGGAGCGACGAGCCGCAGCCGCTCCTCGACGCTCGTCGCCGCGCTGAACAGATCGCGGTTGGCCATGTTGCCGAGCGTCAGCTGCATCGGATCTGTCGTAACGATGACGCCACGCGGCTGGAAATCCTCGTCTTCATCCAGCCCATGCGGCCTGCCTTCGAAGAACATCACCACTTTCTGGCCGACACTCCAGACGCAGGCGAGCATTCCCTCGTCGACAGAAAACGGCCAGCCGGTCTCGTTTCCCGCACGGCTGATCGGCTGCAGCCGCACTTCCTGCGCCGTCGGAACATGGAACATGCCCTGTTCCCCCGCCAGCATCAGCGGCACCGCGACTGCCACCTCGGCCATCATCATCAGTGCGCCACCGCCGCGGCCGCCGCCTCGTCGATGAGGCGGCCTGTGCGGAAGCGCTGGATGGTGAAGGGCGCGTTGATCGGGTGCGGATCGTCCTTGGCAATGGTGTGGGCAAAGACATGCCCGGACCCCGGCGTCGCCTTGAAGCCGCCCGTGCCCCAGCCGCAATTGACGTAGAGGCCGGGCACCGGCGTCTTGGCCAGGATCGGCGAGCGGTCGGGTGTGACGTCGACGATGCCGCCCCACGACCGCAGCATCTTCATGCGCGTGAAGATCGGGAACATTTCGCAGATGGCGTCGAGCGTATGCTGAAGAATGTGCAGCCCACCGGTCTGCGAATAGGAGACATACTGGTCGGTGCCGGCGCCGATCACCAGCTCGCCCTTGTCGGACTGCGAGATATAGGCGTGCACCGTGTTCGACATCACAACGCAAGGCACGACCGGCTTGATCGGCTCCGACACCAGCGCCTGCAGCGGATAGCTTTCCAGCGGCATGCGCACGCCGGCCATGTTCATGATGACGGAGGAGTGTCCGGCGGCGACGACGCCAACCTTCTTGGCGCCGATGAAGCCGCGCGTCGTGTCGACGCCCGTCACCGCGCCATTGGCGGCCCGCTTGACGCCGGTCACCTCGCAGTTCTGGATGATGTGCACGCCGCGCGCCGAGGCGCCGCGCGCATAACCCCAGGCGACCGCGTCATGGCGCGCCGTGCCGCCACGACGCTGCAGCGCCGCACCGACCACCGGATAGCGTGCGTCCTTGGAGGTGTTGAGCGGCGGGCAGAATGCTTTCGCCTGCTCGGGTGTCAGCCATTCATTGTCAATGCCGTTGAGCCGGTTGGCGTGCACATGGCGCTTCAGCACCTGGATGTCGTGCACATTGTGCGCCAGCATCATGACGCCACGCGCCGAATACATGACGTTGTAGTTGAGCTCCTGGGAGAGCCCGTCCCAGAGCTTCAGCGCATGGTCATAAATCCCGGCGCTCTCGTCATAGAGATAGTTGGAACGGATGATGGTGGTGTTGCGGCCGGTATTGCCGCCGCCCAGCCAGCCCTTTTCCAGCACCGCGACATTGGTGATGCCGTGCACGGTCGCGAGGTAATAGGCGGTTGCCAGCCCATGGCCGCCGGCGCCGACGATGATAACGTCGTATTCCTTCTTCGGCTCCGGCGAGGACCATTGTTCCTCCCAGCCCTTGTGGCCGCGCATGGCCTCGCGGGCGATGGCGAATACCGAATATTTCTTCACGTTCCAGCCTCGCAAATGGCAGCCGGGCGTTCATCATCAAGCCCCGGCGCGCGAGGTGTATCACTAGCGAAACAGCGCTGCCACCCTTGCGCTGTTTGCGACGGCGCTTGCCGTTTTGCGCCGCGCTGAAAAAGAGCTATCCGGCCTGGCTCCCACGATTGCCTTCAGTCACACTTCTCGGCGCTGGGATTCGGAGGATGATGATGGGCAACGCCTGGTGGAATCTCACATTGCGCTTCCTGCT
This sequence comes from Mesorhizobium sp. B2-7-3, assembly GCF_006440715.1. Taxonomy (NCBI): domain Bacteria; kingdom Pseudomonadati; phylum Pseudomonadota; class Alphaproteobacteria; order Hyphomicrobiales; family Phyllobacteriaceae; genus Mesorhizobium; species Mesorhizobium sp. B2-7-3. The sequence goes on along the minus strand of NZ_VFTY01000003.1, from coordinate 16,541 downwards.
GGAGCTTGCCGCCTTGCTCGGCCTCGGCATGGCAGGCTGGAGCCTTTCGGACGAAGCGTGGCGTTGGGTCCTCGCCATTGCCTTGCCGCTCGCCGCAGCCGCGGCATGGGGTATCTTCGCGGTCCTCAACGATCCAAGCCGGTCGGGCCGGGCACCGGTGCCTGTACCGGGCGCTGTCAGGCTGGCGCTGGAATTCATCGTCCTGTTCGGCGGCGGCGCGGGTTTCCATTTGGCGGGCCATACCATTACGGCCATCATCATGGCCTTGCTGATCGTCATCAGCTACGCGTTCTCGCTGGATCGTCTGGCATGGCTGCTGCGGCGGTAGTGGCGCGAATCTCTGCAGCTTTCGGGTGGCTGCTGTTCTGCCGATTTGCGACCAAGCATCCGATCGCCGGCGAAGCTGGCGCGAAGGACAAGGATGCCAAACATGCTCGCACTCGCCAACAAGATCGCCATCGTCACCGGTGCCAGTTCCGGCATCGGCCGCGCCACGGCAAAGCTGTTCGCCGAGGAAGGCGCCAAGCTCGTCATTTCCGCTCGCCGCCAAACGGCGCTTGATGCACTCGCAGTCGAAATCGAGGACGCCGGCGGCACGGCCGTCGTTCTCGCGGGAGATGTCACCGACGAGACCTATGCGAAAGCCCTCGTCGAGTTGGCGGTCGGCAGCTTCGGCGGGCTCGACATCGCGTTGAACAATGCCGGCTCCGTCGGATTGATGGGCTCCGTCCCCGACATGTCGGCACAGACATGGCACGGGACGATGGATACCAATCTGACCAGCGCCTTTCTCGGCGCGAAGTATCAGATACCGGCCATGCTGGAGCGCGGCGGCGGCTCGCTGATCTTCACATCGAGCTTTGTCGGTTACACCGCCGGCATGCCCGGCATGGCCGCCTACGCTGCCGCCAAGGCAGGCCTGATCGGTTTGACGCAGGTGCTGGCCGCCGAATATGGACCGAAGGGACTGCGCGTCAACGCGCTGCTGCCGGGTGGCACCGACACACCGGGTGCGACGACGACCACACCCGAGGCCCGCGCCTTCGTCGAGGGCCTCCATGCCCTGAAACGCATGGCCCAGCCGCAAGAGATCGCCCGCTCGGCGCTTTACCTTGCCTCTGACGCCTCGAGCTTCACCACGGGTACCGCGTTGTTTGCCGATGGCGGTGTGTCGATCAACCGGACGTGAAGGATTTTTACGGAGAACTGCCTGTTCGTCGTTGTGACGCAGGCCGCCGCTCTTGCTTTTTCGGCGCGATTTGGCGATTCCGTTTCCTGTCGAAACGGGTCTTCTTGCCAAGACGGGTTGTGAAACCATGATGCTGGTCCGAACCTATGTCGCCCAGAGCGCAATCGAAGGCGTCGGCATGTTCGCCGCCGAACCAATCCGGAAGGGCGCCTCGATCTGGCGCCTGGATCCGGATTTCGACCGGCTGATTCCGATGGACAAATATGAGGCCGCAGCCCAGCCCCTGAAGGAATTGCTCGACCGCTATGCCTATCCGAGCCCGGATAAGCCCGGTTTCATGGTCTACGAGGTCGACAATGGCCGCTTCATGAACCATTCGGCGACCCCGAACACCGACTTTTCGCAATATGGCGGTGCGACCGCGACCCGGGATATCGCCATCGGCGAGGAGATCACCTGCGACTACGGTGAGTTCTTCGAGGATTTCGAGCGGCTGCACTTGGCGACGGCGTAACGGGCACACTATCTCCAGGCGACGTGGCAATTTGGCTGTCGTCTCTCATTTCGACTGTGGACAGCGAGGCTTGATTCTGCTATCAGCCGCCACAATTCGTGGTGTGGAGCGCCGCGGAGGCTTGCGGCTATGGCTGCTTGCCTGTTGATATCAAACCCGAAAGACAGGATTGCCCGTGCAGGTACTCGTCCGCGACAATAACGTTGATCAGGCGCTTCGCGCGCTGAAGAAGAAGATGCAGCGCGAAGGCATTTTCCGCGAAATGAAGATGCGCGGCCACTACGAGAAGCCTTCCGAGAAGCGCGCCCGTGAAAAGGCCGAAGCCGTTCGCCGCGCCCGCAAGCTGGCCCGCAAGCGCGCACAGCGCGAAGGCCTGCTGCCGATGACCCCGCGTCCGGTCGCTGCTGGCGGTGCCGCCGGTGCAGCGCGTCCGCCGCGCTGATTATCGCCAATATTTCGTCCTTTTCGAAGGATACCAGGGTGGCGCGATGCGGAATCGCCGCCACCCTTTTATTTTGATGTGACCCGGCCCGGAGGGGGAACCGGACCTGAACGACGGCGCAAGTGAGGACAGGGCAGACATGAACGCAACAAGCGTGGAGCGCGGGACCGCATTGCGTGGTTTCGCCCTGACAGCGGCCCTGCTTTCCGGACTGGTGCTTGCCGGCTGCCAGACATCGGGCCCGGCCGGTGAATTCAACAACATCGACAAGGCGCAAGGGTCGAGCGAGAACATCTCCTCGCTGTCGGCGGTCATCCAGCGCAATCCCCAGGATCCGGAAGGCTATAATGTCCGCGGCTCGGCCTATGGCCGCGGCGGCCAGTACCAGGCGGCGCTCAAGGATTTCAACCAGGCCATCCAGCTCAATCCGAATTTCTACCAGGCCTATTCGAACCGGGCCCTCATCCAGCGTTTCCTCGGCAACCAGGAAGCAGCCCTTGCCGACTACAATCGCTCGATCCAGATCAACGGCAATTATGACGCCGCCTATATCGGCCGCGGCAATCTCTACCGTAAGGCGGGCCGCACCCAGGATGCGTTCAACGACTTCCAGAAGGCGATCCAGCTCGACACGACGGACGCCCGCGCCTATCACAATCGCGGCCTGATCTATCAGAGCCAGGGCCAGCACAAATTCGCCATTGAGGATTTCTCGACCGCCATCTCGCTGGCCCCCGACGCCGCCGAACCCTACAACGGCCGTGGCCTCTCCTATCTGGCGACCGGCGACGAGGATAACGCCTTCTCCGATTTCAACATGGCCATCAAGCTCGACGGCCAGAACGCCGAGGCCTGGGCCAACCAGGCGCTGATCTACGAACGGCGCGGCGACAAGGCAAAGGCGGCGAAGGCCTATCGCGAGGCTGTGCGCCTCAACCCCAGCTACCAGCCGGCCAAGGATGGCCTCGCCCGCGTCAGCTGACGTCGGCTCATCAGGCCCACGGCAAGGTGCGCACTGCATCGTGCGTATCCGAAAGGACACGCGGCGTTGAAGATCGCCGCCAATCCGGCAACCCTGTATTAACCCCGCGACAAGCCGTTAACCCTCGCCTTGTTCGCGCCAAGTTTTCGGCGGAACGGTCGCGGCGCTCGAGACGTTACTGAAGACTGATTGCGAAAGGACCCTCCCATGATCAAGAAACTCGTCTGCGCCGCCGCCCTTGCAACGACTATGTTCGCTGCCGCCCCGGCCAGCGCCGGCAGGTTGCAGCTCGGCACGCTCGACTGCACCATCGATGGCGGCACCGGCTATCTCGTGACCTCCAACAAGGGCGTGTCCTGTGTGTTCCGGCCCTATCATCACGGGCCGTCTGAAATTTACACCGGCGTCATCTCGAAACTCGGCGTCGATCTCGGCAAGACGCACCAGGGCCAGTTGGTCTGGGCGGTGTTTGCCGCGACCCGCGACCGTGACGCGGGCGACCTTGCCGGCAGCTACTACGGCGTCAACGCCGAGGCGAGCGTCGTCACCGGTGGCGGCGCCAACTTGCTGGTCGGTGGCTTCGACAGCGCCTTCATGCTGGAGCCACTCAGCGTCCAGGCGCAGACCGGCGTCAACCTGGCGGTCGCCGTCACCTCGCTGGAGCTGATCCACTCGCTCAAGTGATTGCACGGAGCCACGCGCTCCACGACCCCTCACCCTGCGGCGCGGAACCAGATAGTATGGTTCCGCGCCGTTTGATTTTGAGGGGACCGCCATGTTCAGGACAGCCATCGCCGCTGCCGCGACCACGATCATGCTTGCGGGCGCCGCACGAGCGCAGGACCAAGGTATCGAACTCGGTGCGCTTGAATGCGCCATTTCAGGCGGCACCGGCTTCATCTTCGGCTCGAGCAAGGATTTGAGCTGCACCTTCACCCCGGCCGACAGGAGCTTCGCGCCGGAAGCCTATTTCGGCGCCGTCAACAAATACGGACTCGATATTGGCACGACCAAGCAGGCGGTGATGCGCTGGCTGGTGCTGACGCCGCTGAAGAACATCTACGCGCCGGGTGCATTGGCCGGTGACTATATCGGCGCCAGCGCCGAAGTGACCGCCGCCGTCGGCGCCGGCGCCAATCTCCTGGTCGGCGGCTCCTCGCAGGCCTTTACCCTGCAGCCGCTCAGCCTGCAGACGCAGACCGGCATCAATCTCGCCATCGGCGTCAGCCAATTCCAGTTGCGCAGCACCGAGAATTGACTGGACCATAAGGGCGGCTTCCGCAGCGAAATTGAGAGGCTTCGCGAACGTCTGCAAAAAAGCCGCTTGAACTCAACCATACTTGAGGTTTTAGAAGCCTGCCCTTGGGTAGGCAGCGCCTGGTACGGCGCTGTCGATCCTTATGGTCCTGCCGGAAGCCCGCACTGGCCTCTGGCGCCATGCGCTACAAGCGAGATAGGCAAAGGCAGGGGTGAACATGACTGAAATCACCAGCAACAAGGTCGACTGGCGCGCATTGTGGGCAAGCGGCGATCTCGCCCGCTTCTGCTTCATCAGCCTCGGCATCCTGCTGCACGCCACCAATGAGACGATGGTGGCGACGGTCATGCCGGCCATGGTCGGCGAACTGGCCGGCGTACAGCTCGTCGGCTGGTCCCTGGCGATCTACGAACTCGGCGCCATCGTCGCCGGTGCCGCCGCCGGACGCCTGGTGAGTTATGTTCCGCTGCGCACCAACATGGTGGTCGCGGCCCTGCTTTATGCCGCCGGCGCGCTGATCTGCGCCACCTCGCCCTCAATGCAATTGTTCCTTGCCGGCCGCTTGATCGAGGGCCTCGGCGGCGGCGCGCTGGTGTCGCTGGCCTTCGTATCGGTCGAGCGGCTGTTTTCGCGTGCCATCTGGCCGCAGCTTTTCGGTATCATGTCGGCTATCTGGGGCGTTGCTGCTTTCAGCGGCCCGTTGCTTGGCGCTGTTATGACCGAATTGCTGTCCTGGCGCTGGGCCTTCGGCGTCTTCACACTCGGCGGCACCGCCATGGCGCTGGCAAGCTTCCTCGTACTCAACACGCCGGAGGCGAAGAAACCCAGCACGAGTGCCGGCAAGGCACCGCCCTTCCCTTTCGTGGCGCTTGGCTGCCTTGCCGTCGCCGTGGTGCTGATCGCCTCGGCCGGCGTCGACATCGCCCTGTTGCGTTCCTCGCTGCTGATCGTGCTAGGCCTGACGGGCCTCGCGCTGTTTTTCTACGTCGATGCGCTGAAGCCGCGCTCCAGGCTGTTCCCGGCGCGGCTGTTCTCCTGGCGCACGCCGGTCGGCGCCGGCATGACGATGGTCGCCGCCTTTTCCATCGCGACCTGCTCCTTCGGCGTCTACGGGCCGCTGCTCTTGACCAGCCTGCACGACATTCCGCTGCTGACCACCGGCTACATCATTGCCGCCGAATCGATCGCCTGGTCGATCCTGTCGATCCTCGTCGCCAACGCGCCGCCGCGACGCGAAAGGCTGATCATCGTCTGCGGCGCGCTGATGATCGCGGCGGGCATCGCCGGCTTCGCCTACACGATACCGCTGGGCTCGATCCCGCTGATCCTGGTCTGCGCCCTGCTGCAGGGCGGCGGCTTCGGCATTGCCTGGCCGTTCCTGACCCGCGTCATCGTCGCCTCCGCACCGGACGACGAGCAGACCATCGCCTCGGCGGCGGTGCCGACCATGCAGCGCATCGGCTATGCCGTGGGCGCCGCTATTGCCGGCATCGTCGCCAATGCCAGCGGCTTTTCGCAAGGCCTGAATCACGACGCGGCGGCCAATGTCGCGAGCTGGCTGTTCCTTGCCTTCGTGCCGTTCGGCATTCTGGGCTGTCTCGCCGCCTTGCGGATATCGGCGGCGGCAAATCGGCCTCTGGAGGCGATCGGCTGACGCAGGTTTATCGGACAGGCTATTTCACTCGACACGCAGGCGATAGCCGACACCGGTCTCGGTGGTGATGTAGCGCGGCTGGTCGGGGGTTTTTTCGATCTTCTGCCTGAGCTGGCGGACATAGACCCTGAGGTACTGCACGTCTGTCGAGTCGTCCCAGATCTGCTTCAGGATGAAGTGGTGGGTCAGCACCTTGCCGGCATGCTGCACCAGGATGCGCAGTATGTCGTACTCTTTCGGCGAGAGCTTTACCTCCCTGTCCTCCACCTTGACGACGCGCTTGACCAGATCGACGCTGAGGTCACCGCTCTGGAATATCGGCTTCTCACCCTGTTGCTGGAACTTGTGGCGCAGCGCCACCCGGATGCGTGCCACCAGTTCGTTCATGCCGAACGGCTTGGTGACATAGTCGTCGGCGCCGAGTTCGAGCGCGCTGACGATGCCGGCCTCGTCGGTACGGCTGGAGAGGATGACGACGGGAACGTCGACGCCCTCCTCCCGCCATTTGCGCAGGAGTTCATGGCCCCCCATGCCGGGCAGGCCGAGATCGAGCAGCACGAGATCCGGCGTCTCCTGTTCCATCAGCTCGATCGCCGCCTTGGCGTTCGGCGCCTCGCTGACCGCGTAACCCTGGCTGCCAAGGCCGACCCGCAGCAGCTTGCGGATCGGCGGCTCGTCGTCGACGACCAGTATCCTGACATTCGAATTGGTCATCGAGGCTGATCCATGCCGGGCTCGTCGCCGCGGTTGCCGATATCGCGCGCTTGCGCCGGCACCGGCATCCTGATGGTGAAGGCGCCACCGGGGCGGTCGGTCCGGTTGGCGGCCGCGATCGTGCCGCCCATCGCCTCGACGAAGCCACGGCAGATCGACAGGCCGAGCCCGGTGCCGGCGCGTACCTGATCGCCCTTGCGCACCCGGTAGAAGGTATCGAAGACACGTTCCAGGTCCTGCGCCGGAATGCCCGGTCCCTCGTCCATGATCCGCACGATGACGGAGCCATTGTCGGCCCAGGCCTGGACGCGGATCGTCGAGGCGGGCGGCGAATATTTCGAGCCATTGTCGAGAAGGTTGAACAGGACCTGTTCGAACAGCACGGGATCGAGCCGCAGCATCGGCAGGTCGGGCGGAATATCGACCTCGATCTTGTGCTCGCTGGTGATCTTGCGGGCACGGTCGAGCGCCGTGCCGACGATATCGCCGACATAATGGAGGGCGTAGTTCGGCTCCATCGCCCCGGATTCGATCTTGGTCATGTCGAGCAGGTTGGCGATGAAGCGGTTCAGCCGCTCCGATTCGTCGATCACGGTCGACAGGAGCTCGGCCCTGTCCTGCTCGGGGAGGTCGGGCGCGAATTCCTTGAGCGTGCCGGCCGCGCCCATGATGGCGGCGAGCGGCGTTTTCAGGTCATGCGAAATCGAGGTCAGCAGCGCCGAGCGCAGCCGGTCGGCTTCGGCCGCGAGCTTGGCGCGGTCGACATCGGCGACGAGCTGGATGCGTTCGATCGCCACCGCCGCCTGATCGGCCAGCGCGTCGAGCAGCCGCTGCTGCTCGGGCGTCAGAAGCGGGCCCTGCTTGTCATTGTCGAGGCCGATGACGCCGATTGCGGTGCGTCCCGTGCGCAAGGGAAGATAGAGGCGTTTGGCGCCAGGAAGCGTGTCGGCGCCGCGTCCGGCGGCACGGTTGTGCTCCCAGGCCCAGCGTGCGGCGGCAATGTCGGCCTCGGCCAGCGTGTCGTCGGGCGGATAGCCTGCCTTGACGGTGATCGTGCCGTCTTCCGGCAGCAGCAGCACCACGCGCACCTTCAGCATCGAGGCGATCTGGAAGGCGGTGGCCCAGAGCACGTCGTCGAGCGTGCCGGCGCCTGCGAGCTTCTTGGAGAACAGATAGATGTCCTCGGTTGCCCGCGCCCGCGAGCGGGCGGCGGCGGCCTGACGCTGCACGCGCGCCGTCAGGTTGCTGGCGATGACGGCAACGGCGACGAAGACGGCAATCGCGACGATGCTCTCGGGATCGCGGATCGTCAGCGTGTAGCGTGGCTCGAGGAAAAAATAGTTGAAGGCAAGGACACTGAGGAAACAGGCGTAAAGCGCCGGCCAGAGACCACCAGCCACCGCCGACGTCAGCACGGAGAGCAGGAAGACGATCGCCAGATTGCGAACGTCGAGGAACTGGTCGAGAACGGTGCTGACGGCCAATGATCCGGCAACGTAAGCCGTGGCGAGCAAATACGGCTTGGCCTGGAAATGCCTTTCCTCGGCTGCCGCGTTCACTCTCCTGGAAGACGTTTCGGTGTCCCGCTCCGTTCCGGAGATGACATGGACGCTGATGTCGCCGGCATTGCGGATCAGATCATAGGTGAGCGACCCTTCGATCAGTTCGCGCCAGCGCGACCGGGTCGGCCTGCCGACCACGATGTGGGTGAAATTGTTGGCCGTCGCATGGCGAACGATGTCCTGCGCGACGCTCTGGCCCGGGATGGTCGTCACCTCGGCACCGAGCTGCTCGGCAAGGCGCAGCAGTGTGGCGAGCCTGTCCTTGTCATCCTCGGACATGCCGGCGGAGCGAGGCGTGTCGACATGAAGCGCCGTCCAGGGTGCACGAAGCCTGTCGGCCAGCCTGCGTGCGTAGCGAATGCGGGCTGCCCCGCCCGAACGGGCATCGACGCAGACAAGAACCCGCTCCCCCGCCGCCCACGGACCCTGGATGGCGTGGGACTGCATGTGGTTGAGCAGTTGCTCGTCGACGCGCTGGGCGGTACGGCGCAGCGCCAGTTCCCGCAACGCCGTCAGATTGCCAGGCGAAAAATAGTTCTCGACGGCACGCTGCGCGGTGTTGGGGAAATAGACCTTGCCCTCCTCCAGCCGCTTGATCAGGTCGTCGGGTGTCAGATCGATGATCTCGACATCATCCGCCTGGTCGATGATGGAGTCTGGAACCGTCTCGCGCACCCTGACCCGGGTAATCTGGGCGACGACGTCGTTCAGGCTTTCGACATGTTGGATGTTCAGCGTCGTATAGACATCTATGCCCCGCGCCAGGATTTCCTGGACATCGAGATAGCGCTTGGGGTGGCGGCTGCCGGGCGCGTTGGTGTGGGCGAGTTCGTCGACCAGGACCAGCACCGGACGCCGGGCAAGGATGGCATCGATATCCATCTCGTCAAGGACGCGCCCCTTGTAGTCGACCCTGCGGCGGGCAATGACTTCATACCCCTCGACCAGGGCCTGTGTTTCCTTGCGGCCATGCGTCTCGACCACGCCGATCACCACGTCGGCACCGTCGGCCACCCTGGCACGACCCGACATCAGCATCTCGTAAGTCTTGCCGACACCAGGTGCCGCGCCCAGGAATATGCGCAGACGGCCGCGCCCTTCCCGCACGGCATGCTCTAGCAGCGCGTCGGGAGATGGTCTGTTTTCGACGTAGCTTCTGTCGTCCGGCATCGGGTCCGATCATGAATGGCGCCGGGGACCGTGTCGATCCCCGGCGCCAGACATCACCTACTTCGCGGCATCCAGCGCCAGGTTGAGGGCCAGCACATTAACCGCCGGCTCGCCGAGCACGCCCAATTCCCGGTCCTCGACCTGGCCGTCGACGAGCGCCTTGACCTTGGCCTCGTCGATGCGCCTTGCCTTGGCCACGCGCGGAACCTGGAAATAAGCGGCCTCGGGACTGATCTGCGGATCAAGGCCACTGCCGGACGTCGTCACCAGGTCCATCGGCACCGGCTGGTCCGGGTTCTCAGACTTCAGCTTTTCCGCGTCGCCCTTGATGCGCTCGATCAGCTTCGGGTTGGTCGGACCGAGGTTGGAGCCGCCGGAGGCGCTGGCATCGTAGCCGTTGCCGGCAGCCGACGGCCGTCCGTGGAAATACGTGTCGCTGGCGAAAGCCTGGCCGATCAGTTCGGAGCCGATCACCTTGCCGCCCCTCTCGATCAGGCTGCCATTGGCCTGGCGCGGGAACAGCGCCTGGGCGATGCCGGTCATGCCGATGGGATAGACGAGCCCGGTCAGCACGGTGAAGAAAACGATCATGATGATCGCGGGTCTGATCTGCTTGAGCATCGGAATGATCCTTATGCAAGGCCAAGGGCGGTGACGGCCATGTCGATTGTCTTGATGCCGACGAACGGCACGACGATGCCGCCGAGACCGTAGACGAGAAGGTTGCGGCTGAGCAGCGCACCCGCGCCGATCGCCCGGTACTTCACACCGCGCAGCGACAGCGGGATCAGCGCGATGATGATCAGCGCGTTGAAGATGATGGCCGACAGGATGGCGCTCTGCGGTGTCGCCAGATGCATGATGTTGAGCGCTTGCAGCGGACCTGTGGTCTGGCCGGGCGCGACGTAGAAGACGGCGAACATGGCCGGGATGATGGCGAAATACTTGGCCACGTCATTGGCGATCGAGAAGGTAGTCAGCGAGCCGCGGGTCATCAACAGCGCCTTGCCGATTTCGACGATCTCGATAAGCTTGGTCGGATCGCTGTCGAGGTCGACCATATTGCCGGCCTCGCGAGCAGCGACCGTGCCGGTGTTCATGGCGACGCCGACATCGGCTTGCGCAAGGGCTGGCGCATCGTTGGTGCCGTCGCCGCACATGGCGACCAGTTTGCCCTTGGCCTGCTCGTCGCGGATCAGCTTCAGCTTGTCCTCCGGTGTCGCCTGGGCAAGGAAGTCGTCGACGCCGGCTTCGGCCGCGATGGCGGCTGCCGTCATCGGGTTGTCGCCGGTGATCATGACCGTGCGGATGCCCATCTTGCGCAGCTCGGCGAAACGCTCGCGGATGCCGCCTTTGACGATGTCCTTGAGGTGCACGATACCCAGCAGGCGCCCGTCCCGCTCGACCGCCAGCGGCGTGCCGCCGGATTTCGCGACGTCGTCGGCGATCGCCTGCAAATCCCTGATCGTGTCGCTGTTCGGGCGCGTCGCGCGGCTGGCCGATGTCGTCTGGCTGACATGGGCGAGCACGGAATCGACCGCGCCCTTGCGTACCGACGAACCGTCGATGTCGACGCCGCTCATGCGGGTCTGCGCGGTGAAGGGCACGAAAGCAGCATGCAATGTCGCCATGTCGCGGGCACGGATGGCATACTTCTCCTTGGCCAGCACCACGATCGAGCGGCCTTCCGGCGTCTCGTCGGCGAGCGAGGCAAGCTGTGCCGCGTCCGCCAGTTCCTGCTCGCTGACGCCCTTGACCGGGCGGAATTCCGTCGCCTGGCGATTGCCGAGCGTGATGGTGCCGGTCTTGTCGAGGAGCAGCGTGTCGACGTCGCCGGCGGCTTCGACGGCGCGACCCGACATGGCCAGCACATTGAAGCGCACCAGCCGGTCCATGCCGGCAATGCCGATGGCCGACAGCAGCGCGCCGATCGTGGTCGGGATAAGCGTCACGAACAGCGCGACGAGCACGGTCACCGAAATATAGCCACCCGAGTAGTGGGCAAAGCTCGGGATGGTCGCTGTGGCCAGCACGAAGATCAGCGTCATGCCGACGAGCAGGATGTTGAGCGCGATCTCGTTGGGCGTCTTCTGGCGCTCGGCGCCTTCGACCAGCGAGATCATGCGGTCGAGGAATGTGTGGCCCGCGGCGGCGGTGATGCGCACGCGGATCCAGTCCGACAGCACCTGCGTGCCGCCGGTGACGGCCGATCGGTCGCCGCCGGATTCGCGGATCACCGGCGCGGATTCGCCTGTTATCGCCGCCTCGTTGACCGAGGCGACGCCTTCCACCACCTCGCCATCGGACGGGATGATGTCGCCGGCCTCGACGAGAACGATATCGCCGACCTTCAGGCTGGTGCCGGGTACCAGCTTGAACCTGGTGCGGTGCTCGCCGGTCAAAAGCTTGGCCTGGGTTTCGGTGCGAGCCTTGCGCAGCGAATCCGCCTGCGCCTTGCCGCGCCCTTCGGCGACGGCTTCGGCGAAATTGGCGAACAGCACCGTGAACCACAGCCAGATGATGATCTGCAGCGTGAACAGCAAATCACCGCCGCCGGTGACGAGGTCCTTGACGAACAGCACCGATGTCAGCGCCGAGACGACGGCGACGACGAACATCACCGGGTTGCGGGCCAGCGTGCGCGGATCGAGTTTGCGGAAGGCGCCGCCGATGGCGGGCCACAGGATGCCGGCATCCATGATGCTGGCTGACTTTGACTGGCTCATTTTGAAGCTCCGGCTTCAGTGTTGGTGTGCGGCGGCGATTGGTCGGATACCGAAAAAAGATGAGGAAGCCCGTAGGCCAGCAGCCAAAGCGCGATCATGGCGGCGGCAAGCCCAAGAAACGTCGACATGGTCGGGAAGGGAGGCGGCAGCCCCTCCTTCCCCGGATTGGCCCGATGCCTGATACTGCGGCGCTTGTTGCTGAACCAGGACATGTCTGCCTCAGAATGTCTGTCCATGGATCATCGCCAGGTGCTCGACGACAGGTCCGACGGCGAGCGCCGGGAAGAAGGTCAGGCCGCCGACGATGACGATGACGCCGACCAGCAGCCCGACAAACAGCGGGCCGTCGGTCGGGAAGGTGCCGGCTGAGGCGGGGACGGTCTTCTTCGCCGCCAGCGCGCCGGCGATGGCAAGCGCCGGGATGATGACCAGGAAGCGGCCCATCAGCATGCCGATGCCGAGCGTGATGTTGTACCAGGGCGTGTTGCCGCTGAGGCCGCCGAAAGCCGAACCGTTGTTGGCCGCCGCCGAGGTGTAGGCGTAGAGAATCTCGGAGAAGCCGTGCGGCCCGCCATTGGCGATCGACGCCACCGCGCTCGGCAGCACCACCGCGATCGCCGTGAAGATCAGCATCGCCAGCGGCAGGCACAGGATCGCCAGCATCGCCATCTTGACCTCCTTCGCCTCGATCTTCTTGCCGAGATATTCGGGCGTGCGGCCGACCATCAGGCCGGCAACGAAGACGGCGATCAGGATGAACATCAGCATGCCGTAGAAGCCGGCGCCGACGCCGCCCACGATGACCTCGCCGAGTTGCATGTTGATGAGCGGAACCATGCCGCCGAGCGCGGTGAAGCTATCGTGCATGGCGTTGACCGCGCCGCAGGAAGCGGCCGTCGTGATGACGGCGAACAAAGCCGAGAGCGCGATGCCGAAGCGGGTCTCCTTGCCTTCCATGTTGCCGCCGTCGATGCCCAGCGCATGCACCAGCGGATTGCCCGCGGCTTCCGCCCAATAGCAGACAGCGACGCCAACGATGAACAGCACGCCCATCGAGGCGAGGATCGCCCAGCCCTGGCGCTGATTGCCGACCATGCGGCCGAAGACGTTGGTCAATGCGGCGCCGACGACGAAGATCGACAGCATCTGGATCAGGTTGGAGATGGCGTCGGGATTTTCGAATGGATGTGCGGCATTGGCATTGAAGAAACCGCCGCCATTGGTGCCGAGCATCTTGATGGCGACCTGCGAGGCCACCGGCCCCAGCGCGATAGTCTGCTTGACGCCCTCAAGCGTCGTGGCGTCCACGTAAGGCCCCAACGTCTGCGGCATGCCGAGCCAGACATAGACCAGGGTGAGCACGACGCAGAGCGGCAAGAGCACATAGAGCGTGGCGCGCGTCATATCGACCCAGAAATTGCCGATCGATCTTCCGGAAGCGCGGGCGAAGCCGCGGATCAGCGCGATTGCAATGGCGATGCCGGTGGCGGCCGAAACGAAATTCTGGACCGTCAGCCCGGCCATCTGCACGAGGTAGGACATCGTGCTTTCGCCGCCGTAGTTCTGCCAGTTGGTGTTGGTCGTGAAGCTTACGGCGGTGTTGAAGGCGAGCGCTGGGTCGACCGCGCTCATGCCGGCCGGATTGTAGGGCAGACTGCCTTGCAGGCGTTGCAGGACATAGAGCAGCAGGAAGCCCGCCAGGTTGAACATCAGGAGAGCCACCGCATAGGTGGTCCAGTGCTGTTCTTCCCGCTCGCTGGTTCCGCAAATGCGGTAGAGCCCGCGCTCGAGCGGGCCGAGGACCGGTGAAAGCGGTGTGCGATCGCCATTGAAGACGCGGTGCATGTAGAAGCCAAGCGGCTTCACAAGCAAAACGAGGATCCCGCAAAAGACCAAGATCTGTATCCATCCGTTCAGTGTCATGGCTGTGGCTTTCCGTGCCTTCAGAAGCGTTCTGGACGAATGAGCGCGTAGGTGAGGTAGGCGAGCAGGAACAAGGTCACGCCACCGCCGAGGATGTAATCGACAAGCATGATTCGATCCTTCAGCTTAAATTCTGTCGCAAGCTTTGACGTAGACGATGGACAGGCCGAAGAACAAAACCCCGATCCCAAGAACAATAATGTCCATTGTGCTTTTCCTTGCTTCCAGTTTCTACTGTTCGCCTGCCAAAGACAGGTCGGCAATACCGTGAGACGGCGCACTGCACTGGGCGGCGTCCGAGGGCTTTTGCTCGACGTGAATATGACCCGATCGCCATAAAGGTTCGAGACGGGGCGGATGGGAAAGAAATAGGAATTCTATAAAGGTTTCCGGCGCGGCTCGCCGTCGAAGAGCAGCTCGTCGACGCGGATTGCCGGGAAGGATATGCCGCCGCGCTTTGCGGCCTTGCTGGGAACGCTCTACCGCGGCTCCCGCGTCAGGCTGAGATAGGTCGGATCGAACTCGGCGATTTCCTGGAGCCTGTGCCAATCCAGGATGGTCACCGTGTGATTTGCCCAAGTGACGACGCCGACTTTGCGCAAGGCGCCGATGACGCGGTTCATGTGTACGACGGAAAGACCGAGCACATCGGCCAGCTCGGCCTGTGAGAGCGGCAGGTGAAAGCTCATGCCGTTGGTGCGCTGCACCACCTGCAGCCGTACGAAAAGCTCACAGAGGAGATGGGCCAGGTGTGAGGTCTTGGAGCGGCGGCCCATCGCCACGATCCACTCGCGATGGATGGCGCCGTCGACCAGCGTGTCCAGCCACAGCAGCCGCGTCAGATGCGGCGCTTCCTCGGTGAGGGCGCGAAGCCGGCTGTGATCGGCGAACATCACATGACAGGGCGACATGGCAACGATGCCGTGATCCATCGTCTTCAGGAGGAAGGCATGGAGATCGACGAAATCGCCAGGCACCTGCAGCGAGGTGAACTGCCGGCCGCCATTCTCGAGCACCTTGTAGCGCGCTGCCAAACCGTCGAGGATCAGGGTCGAATAGGTGGGCCGCGCGCCCGATGCGACGATATCCTGCCCGACCGCGAAATGCCGCTCGAAAGTCATGGCCTCAGCCAGCAGCGCCTTTTCGGCATCGGAAAGCGCGTCGTGCTGGGCGAGATTCAGATACAGGGATTCCAGCACCGCTATCTCCAGCGAAAGGGCTCAGAGCCGATCGCCAACTGTCGAAAGCAAGGGGCGGCTACCGAAGCACTAGGTCGTCGGGCGCCGGCGGGCATTAACATTTGTTAGAAGGCGCTTATTCGCCAACGAAGATCATCTCTGATGGAACAACGGCTTAGCCCGCGAATTGTCGATCAAGTCTCTTTTGGGACATTCATCAGCTCGGGATCCGGCCGCATCATGCCCAGATACTTTCTCGACCTTTACAATGGCGATGGCCTGACGGTGGACGACCATGGTCAGGTGTTCGACACGCGCGAGCGTCTGCGGCAAGAGGCAATTCTCATCCTGCCCGACATCATTCGCGACGAGATGATCGAAAACGACCGAACGGCCATTACCGTGAAGGTGCGCGACGAGAGCGGGCGCCAGATCTTCGAGGCATCGCTCGTCATCTCATCGAGCTGGTGCGATTGACCGCGGCCCCTCCGCAAGATGGAATGGAAAGCTCGGCTCGGAGGGCCAAGCCGGGCTTTCGGGGGAGCGGCCGTACGAACTGGCCATCGCAATGACAGCTCGAACGATCAGGCGGCGTAGCCGCCATGGCCTCGTGCGACGGCGCGCGCCACGATGACCTGCTCGATCTCGGGCCAGAGAATACCGGTGGCTTCCGCGAATTCAACAAGCGCATGGCGCGCCTCGTCCCTCGTGATGCAGCCTTCCAGGGCCAGGCTGCACGCCTCGACGGCATTGCGATAAAGCGGACCACGTCGGGAGGTCGTCCAGTTGGTCAGGAAATCGTGCATTTCGGCCAGCGAGGCGATTTCGCGCTTGAAGCCGAGACCGACGGTCAGTGCGACGGGCGGATGAAACAACTTGTCATACATGAAGCGGGCTCCTGATTGGACGCGGGTTCTCGGAGAAAATCCTGGCGGGGATCTATGATGAGACGCCGGGTAACGCATCGCGAGCCGGGAGGTTCCGGAGCAAACAGGACCGTTTGCGGAACGCACGCCTGAGTGCGCCGGAAATCTTGCATCCTGATCCACCGGCCATGGCTGCTACTCCGTCGGACCGGCGAGAAGACGGATTAAGGTTCGATAGTCGAGATGCTAGTATGCTAGACTGCACCCAGAAGCGCCCGGCGAAAAGTGCCCTTCCCGAGAGATGGGTGACAGTTCATTCCGGATAGATGGGTTACACTTTCGGCCCTTTGCAAGGAGAGCAAG
>NZ_VFTY01000027.1:0-1293 GCF_006440715.1 Mesorhizobium sp. B2-7-3 | reverse complement strand
TGCCCTTCCCGAGAGATGGGTGACAGTTCATTCCGGATAGATGGGTTACACTTTCGGCCCTTTGCAAGGAGAGCAAGGTGCCTTGGAAGGAGTGTAACGTCATGGACGAGCGGCTGAAGTTCGTCGCGCGGCTGCTGGACGGCGAGAAGATGGCCGTGCTTTGCCGTGAGTTCGATATCTCGCGCAAGACCGGCTACAAGATCCTCACGCGCTACAATGATAGCGGCTTGGAGGGGCTGACGGATCGATCGCGCCGGCCCTACCGCCATGCCAATCAGCTTCCGTTTCAAATCGAGAAGCTGATTGTGCGTCTGAAGCAAGACAAGCCGACTTGGGGTGCGCCGAAGATACGCGAGCGGCTGGCCCGGCTATATCCGGATGTGCACCGGCCCGCGATTTCGACCGTGCACGCCGTGCTCGACCGACACGGCATGGTCGAGCACCGCAAGCGAAGGCGCAACAGGGCGACGGGAACACCGCTTTCCAACGGCTGTCGGCCCAACGATCTTTGGTGTGCCGACTACAAGGGCGAGTTCATGCTCGCCGATCGGCGCTATTGCTATCCGCTGACGATCACCGACTTCGCCAGCCGCTATCTCATCGCCTGCGAGGCGCTGTCGACCACGAAGGAAGCCTATGCCTTCACCGTGTTCGAGAGGGTTTTCAAGGAGTTCGGCCTGCCCAGCGCGATCAGGACCGACAATGGTGTTCCCTTCGCCAGCCCCAATGCGCTGTTCAATCTCAGCAAACTGTCGGTCTGGTGGCTGCGCCTGGGCATCGACATCGAGCGCATCAAACCGGGCTGCCCGCAGCAGAACGGGCGCCATGAACGCATGCACCTGACCCTGAAGAAGGAAACCACCAAACCGGCAGGCGCCAACTTTCTGCAGCAGCAGGCCAGGTTCGATGACTTCATCGACGAGTTCAACTCAGAACGCCCCCACCAGGCCCTCGGCATGGACTGTCCGGCAGAGCGTTACGCACCCTCAACGCGACCCTATGCCGGCCTGCCAGATCTCGATTATCCGTTTCACGACAAGGCTGTCATCGTCACTACCTGCGGCCGCATCTGCTATAACAGAAAGAAGATCAACCTCAGCCTCGTCTTCGCCGGCCAGAGCGTCGGCATCAAACAGGTCGAGGACCATATCTGGCTGGCTAGCTTCATGGACTATGATTTGGGATATTTCGACGATGAGACATGCAGGCTCGAACCACTCCAAAACCCCTTCGGGCCAAAAGTGTTACCCATGTCTCCGGTATAAACCGTAACCTATGTGTCCGGAACGGACC
>NZ_VFTY01000026.1:0-1328 GCF_006440715.1 Mesorhizobium sp. B2-7-3 | reverse complement strand
GAACTGACGGCGCCGCTGTACTGCGCCGACAATGGCCGCCCGCCTTTGGATCCGACCTTGATGTTCAAGGCACTGTTCGTGGGCTACCTGTTAGGGGTTCGCTCGGAGCGGCAGCTGGTGCGCGAGATTGAGGTCAATGTCGCCTATCGCTGGTTCTTGCGGCTGAAGCTGACGGACAAGGTGTTCGACGCCTCGACGCTGTCGCAGAACCGGCGCCGGCGCTATCAGGATGAGAGCATCGCCCAAGGCATCTTCGACCGCATTGTCGAGCAGGCGATCGGGCATGGGCTTGTCGACGGCACGGTGCTCTACACCGACAGCACGCATCTGAAGGCCAATGCCAACAAGGGCAAATACGACCTTGCCATGGTGGCCAAGTCACGGGCCGACTACTAGGCCGATCTCGACCGGGCGATCGAGGCCGAGCGGGCGCTGCATGGCCAGAAGCCGCTCAAGCAAAAGGAGCGGCAGCCGGTGGAGAAAGAGACCAAGGTCTCGCGCACCGACCCGGATGCCGGCTACATGGTTCGAGACGGCAAGCCGAAGGGCTTCTTCTACCTCGACCACCGCACGGTGGATGCCGCCCACGCCATTATCACCGATACCCATGCAACGCCTGCCAACGTGCATGATTCCATCGTCTATCTCTCCCGCCTCGACCGGCAGGTGGAGCGCTTCGGCTTCCAGGTCGGCGCCGTCGGCCTCGACGCCGGCTACGCCACGCCGGGCATCGCCAGGGATTGGAGGAACGCGCCATCAGGGGCGTCACCGGCTATCGCAACCCGAGCTCACCCAAACCCGGCATGATGAGGAAGAGCGCCTTCGCCTATGAGCGGGAGCTTGACGGCTATCGCTGCCCGCAGGGCCAACTGCTTGCCTACGCCACCACCGACCGCACCGGCTATCGCCACTACAAGAGCGATCCCGCCATCTGCCGCGATTGTCCGTTGCTGGCCTCCTGCACCTCGAACGCCAACGCCACCAGGCTGATTACCCGCCGTGTCTGGCAGGAGGCACGCGAACGAAACGACGCCAACCGCCTCACTTCGTGGGGCAAGGCTATCTACCGGCGCCGCAAGGAGACGGTCGAGCGATCTTTTGCCGACGCCAAGCAGTTGCATGGCCACCGTTATGCACGCTTCAAAAGCCGAACACGTGTCGCCTGCCAATGCCTACTCGCAGCCGCCGCCCAGAACATTAAGAAAATCGCGCTTTGTCTCTGGCCAAAGAACAAAACCCACTTCGCCTGAGGCGAGGCGTCACCCGCGGCCGAACCGGCAACCTCCAGACAATTCGTCCCGACACCGAAATAACCAGCCCATTCAAAC
>NZ_VFTY01000025.1:0-2281 GCF_006440715.1 Mesorhizobium sp. B2-7-3 | reverse complement strand
ACCCACTACATTCCCACCCACCCGCAAGACCGGGCGCGTCGTGCTCGGTCGGGCGCTTGTAAAAGGCCGAACACGAAAGGCGCGGCGCAGTCGCCGCTACCGAGGAGGATAGTATGAGTTACGCGGCAGGGTTTGCGGTTATGGAAGTCACCGTTAGGGGCGTTTTGCCGATCGGAGACGCGACCGAAAATGTGACTTATTTTATCCTGGACACCGCCAGGAGTGCGATCGTTGGCCAGGTCGCCCTTCCCAAAGCCGTCAAGCGAAGCCTTGCGGTAGCGCTGACCGTCAAGGTGCCAAGCACTGCCGGCTCATTTGCGATTGGGACGTTTGACGATGGCGGCAGTTTCAAGGTTGCCAGCTTCCTGCGGGTAGAAAGTCCCTCTGTCGACGGCGCAGGGGCCGCCGTCGGGCCGTCTGGAAGTTGACCGCCTAACCTTCTTGTCGTTTGCCACGCCCCCCGAAGCCGGAGGCGCATTCCGTTAGTTGAATTCAAGCCAACAGGAGCCAGTCATGGCCCGTGCCTCTGAAATTCTCTTTGTCGATCCTTCGATCTCCGACCTCGAGACTGTCATCAGTAATCTTAGGCCCGAAGTCCGGGCTGTCGTGCTCGATGGCCGCCGCCCGGCGGAGCGGCAGATCGCTGCCGCCCTTGTTTCGCACAAAGGGCTCGACGCGGTCCATATCATGGCCCATGGCGCTTCGGGCCGTGTCAATTTCGCCGCGGGAGAATGGTCAGTCGGGACGCTGGAGGCAGCGGCTGACGATTTCGCCGCAATCGGCAGGGCACTTGCGGCGGACGGCGAGCTGAGGCTGTGGAGTTGCGAGTCGGCATCAGGGAATTCCGGCGAAGCCTTTATTGAGGCGCTGGAAGAGGCGGTCGGCGCGGATGTCCGCGCATCAAGATCGTTGGTTGGCGCCGCCGACCTGGGCGGCGCCTGGGAACTGTCGGCACGTGCGAGCTCGCCCACGCCCCTGCCACCCCTGACCTCGGATGGAGCGGCAAGTTACAGCGGGGTGCTTGCAGTTGACCTGACGATCACCGGCAACTTAACTATTCAGAATGGTAGCGCCACTATCAACACTTATTACCTAGTAGATACAACATTAAATCCTCATTTGTTGGTTGGAAGCTTCCCACTTCCCCAATCAGGGCACAACATTGTCAGTGAATTTGCTGTAACAATAACAATTCCAGACCCTACACATACTTATCAAATATACGACGCTGGTTTCAATCTATACGGCACACTAACGCCAGGGGCAGGAAATACTTATGTTTTAACGGACGGCCCTGTCGCTGGCCCTGCCAATGGCAACGGAGGCAATCAATTTGATACTGGTACTTTCAGCACCAGTACAGTTGGCGCGACAGGCCCGGCGGGACCTACGGGAGCGACCGGCGCCACCGGCGCGACCGGCGCGGGTGCGACAGGGGCCACAGGTGCGACCGGCGCCACCGGCGCAACCGGAGCAACCGGAGCGAGTGGCTCTACCGGTGCCAGCGGCGGAACAGGCGCGACCGGCGCCTCTGGTGCAACAGGAGCGACCGGTTCTACCGGCGCAAGTGGCGGAACCGGGGCGACCGGAGCAACTGGCTCGACCGGCGCCACTGGCTCGACCGGAGCCACAGGTGCGACTGGCGACACCGGTGCCACAGGTTCGACTGGCGCCACTGGCAACACTGGTGCCACTGGTTCAACCGGAGCTACAGGCTCCACCGGTGCTACCGGCTCGATCGGTGCGACGGGGTCGACTGGTGCGACGGGGTCGACCGGTGCAACCGGTGATACCGGAGCGATTGGCTCGACCGGAGCGATCGGGGCCACAGGAGCAACCGGCTCGACCGGAACTACCGGAGCGACAGGCGCTACCGGTGACACGGGTGCCACAGGTTCGACTGGAGCAACGGGCTCGACGGGCGCGACTGGGTCCACCGGAGCCACAGGTGCGACTGGCGATACTGGCGCTACGGGTTCGACTGGCGCCACCGGCTCGACCGGAGCAACCGGCTCGACTGGTGCAACTGGAGCCACAGGCGCTACGGGTGACACGGGTGCCACAGGTTCGACCGGAACTACCGGAGCGACAGGCGCTACCGGTGACACGGGTGCCACAGGTTCGACTGGAGCAACGGGCCCGACGGGCGCTACCGGTGACACGGGTGCCACAGGTGCGACTGGCGATACTGGTGCTACGGGTTTGACTGGCGCCACCGGCTCGACCGGAGCAACCGGCTCGACTGGTGCAACTGGAGCCACAGGCGCTACGGGTGACACGG
>NZ_VFTY01000024.1:0-4455 GCF_006440715.1 Mesorhizobium sp. B2-7-3 | reverse complement strand
CCGGAGCAACCGGCTCGACTGGTGCAACTGGAGCCACAGGCGCTACGGGTGACACGGGTGCCACAGGTTCGACTGGAGCAACTGGCTCGACTGGCGCTACCGGCTCGACCGGAGCCACGGGCTCGACTGGGGCGACCGGAGCCACCGGCTCGACCGGTGCCACAGGGTCCACTGGAGCAACTGGCTCGACAGGTGCCACAGGCGCGACTGGCTCGACTGGGTCGACAGGTGCGACGGGTTCGACTGGAGCCACTGGTTCTACCGGAGCAACCGGCGATACGGGTGCGACCGGTTCGACCGGGGCAACCGGTGCCACAGGCGCGACTGGTGATACCGGAGCAACAGGCGCGACTGGCGCCACGGGTGATACCGGAGCGACTGGCTCTACCGGTGCAACCGGCTCGACTGGCCCAACTGGTGATACCGGAGCAACCGGCTCGACCGGAGCCACCGGCTCGACCGGGGCGACTGGGTCAACAGGTGCGACGGGTTCGACTGGAGCCACTGGTTCTACCGGATCAACCGGCGATACGGGTGCGACCGGTTCGACCGGGGCAACCGGAGCAACGGGGTCGACGGGTGCCACGGGTGATACCGGAGCGACTGGCTCGACCGGTGCGACCGGGTCGACCGGAGCGACGGGCTCAACCGGTGCGACGGGTGAAACCGGAGCGACTGGCTCGACCGGTGCGACTGGGTCGACAGGTGCGACTGGCTCGACCGGAGCAACAGGCTCGACCGGTGCGACTGGGTCGACTGGAGCAACTGGTGCCACAGGGTCTACCGGTGCACCCGGCTCCACAGGAGCAACTGGCTCGACCGGCTCGACGGGTGCCACAGGCTCGACCGGAGCGACTGGCTCGACCGGGGCGACAGGTGCCACAGGCTCGACCGGGGCAACTGGCTCGACCGGCTCGACGGGTGCCACAGGCTCGACCGGAGCGACTGGCTCGACCGGAGCAACAGGCTCGACCGGTGCCACTGGCTCGACCGGCGCAACAGGCTCGACAGGTGCAACCGGCTCGACTGGTGCCACGGGCTCGACCGGTGCCACTGGTGCAACCGGATCGACTGGAGCGACTGGCTCGACCGGTGCCACGGGTAACACCGGAGCTACTGGCTCAACTGGTGCAACCGGATCGACTGGCTCGACCGGGGCGACTGGTGCCACCGGCTCGACTGGTGCCACAGGCTCGACCGGAGCGACTGGCTCGACTGGTGCGACCGGATCAACCGGATCAACAGGTGCCACAGGCTCGACAGGCTCGCAAGGTCCGACCGGCCCGACCGGAGGAACCGGTTCGGGTGGTGGTGACACTGGTCATGCCAACAACGGCCACGGCAACGGAGAACAGCCCGCGCCGGGTAATTCCGGGGACCATAACAATGCCGATAACAGCTCACACCAGGGACAGGGCAACTCCGGCAACGGAAACGGCGGTCACAATGCCAACCTCACCGCCAGCACGCTGGGCCTCAAGGACTCGCCGCAATTCCTGCCGTCGAGCTCGGCCGGCAACGGCAGTGACCCCGGAGGTCAAGCGTCGTTCCGCAACCTGATCGGGCTTGCAGCCACATCGGTCACGACAGACCTGCTCAACGTCCTCAAGACGATCAGCGGATCTGGTCAGAACCACAACAAGCCGACGGGGGCGAGCACGGATCTTACTTCCGACCAGACCAAGCCTGGCGCCGGCTACGCCAGCAACGACCATACCGTCAAGACGACCCTGAAGGATCTCTTGAAGCCACATGAGTGAGCGGCGAACGGACTGGACGGTAACTGGTCTAGGTTGAAAAAAAAAGGACGCGCGGGCTTCGCTGGAGGCCCGCGCGTTGATCATTCTTCCTTGTCGGCTCGTGCAGCGTTCCTGTAGCGGGACGATAGCGGTCAGCACGAACTGGCACCCGGCAAGCTCCGCAGCTGGCGCCCTGCCAGGCGATTATTCGCAGAGTTACAGCAACTGAACGGAAGCCGGCAAGTATTCGGTTTTCAGGAACAATTTGAGCTAAGCCGACGCCTCCTATTGATCGAGGTCTGCTGACTGGTTCTCTGAAATTTACCAATTCCTTACTTAATAGTTTACAAATCCCTAATTTTCGAATTTACTAATATGCGGGTATGGAGGGTGCCCGCAGATCGCACGGTCGGTGGCCGCAAGGTCTGCGCAGGTGGGTTGGACAGGGATCGGGTAGCAAGGCAGTTTCGCGCATGAAGAAGGGGCGTCTACAGGGCGCACCGTGACATGTCGCGTCCATGCCTATGCTTCGGCGGAAGGCAGACGGTTTCCCATTCCGGAGTTCACTCGCGAGTTTGCCGTCGAAACATCGGCGGCATGGGTGTCAGGAGTGGGGTGGGTTGAGTCAAATGTTGTCGCGTGTGCCCCGTGGGGGCGTTGGTGCATCCCCGCGGTTCGACGGGCGCCGGATCGATCCGCTGCCGGATGCTGCGACTGATCGCCCGAATGCGCCCCGGGCCTCCGAACTCCTTTTCGTCGATCCCTCCGTATCCGATATCGGCACGATCCTCGCCAACTTGAGGCAGGAGGTCGAGCCGATCCTGCTCGACGCCGAGCGCCCGGCAGCGCGGCAGATGGCGATGGCCCTCGAAGGGCGCGAGGGCCTCGACGCGGTGCACGTCATCGCGCACGGCGCGCCAGGGCGGGTGAGCTTCGCGTCGGGCGAGTGGTCGGCGCGGACGCTGGGCGACGATGAGCTCGACCTCGCCACCATCGGACGAGTCCTGGGCGGAATTGGCGAGCTGCTTCTGTGGAGCTGCAACGCCGGCACCGGCGCGGCCGGAACCGCCTTTATCAATGCGCTGTCACGCGCGGTGGCAACACCGGTTGCGGCCGCCGACGACCTGGTCGGCTCGTCGGCGTTCGGCGGCGACTGGAAACTGAACGTACGGACAAGCAAGGCGGCGACGCGGCTGCCACTGACGGAGGTGGGTATGGGAATCTATGCGGGAATTCTGGTCGTCGAAGTGATGGTCACCGGCACCTTGCCGGTCGGCGCCATGGGCGGAGCGGTCACCTATTACATCGTCGACATCGAGCGGAAAACCATTGTTGGCCAGGTCATTCTGCCCAGCGCCATGCCGCAGGAAACGCCGGTGTCCATGGCGGTCAAGGTGCCGAACGCGACGGCCCCGCTCGCAATCGGCACGTACGACGCCACCGGCAATTTTCAACCTTCCAGCATCCTGAGCGTGAACGCCCCGGCCAAGCCGACCGGGGCGGTGGGACCATCCGGCACATGATTGCCGGATCCTTCCACACCTCGTCATTCGCCGCGCCGGCCATGCCGGCTTTCGTCGTTTCCTCAAGCTGAATTCTAGGACCTCGCTATGGGCCGCGTCTCCGAAATTCTCTTTGTCGACCGCTCCGCTCCCGATCTGGGCACGATTCTGGGCAACCTGCGGCCTCGGGTCGAGGCGATCGTGCTCGACGGCAGCCTGCCGGCGGCAAGGCAGATCGCACAGGCGCTCGAAGGGCGAAGCGGGCTCGATGCCGTGCACGTCATCGCGCACGGCTCGCCGGGGCGGGTCCACTTCGGCGCCGGCGCCTGGACGATCGAGACGCTGCAAGACGCAGCAGACGACCTCACCGCGATCGGCAGGGCGCTGAGCCCCGACGGCGATCTCAGGCTGTGGAGCTGCGAGACGGGCAAGGGTAGGGTCGGCGAGGCGTTCGTCGAGGCGCTGGAGGCCGCAACGGGAACGTATGTCGGCGCGGCTGAAGGATTTGTCGGTTCCACCACTTTGGGCGGCAGATGGGAACTCAAGTCCTCCATATCCGGGGTTGCCGAGCGCCCTCTTACCTCTGAAGGGGCGGAGCGATACCGCGGCATTCTCCCAGACAATTATGTTGAGATAACTGGACACTACGGCCCATCTACTGGGGCGATTGCCGATGCAGGTGGTACGTTTTACATATTTCAGGGCACTACGATCGTCGGATACTTCGTTATACCGGCGAAAGGTACTTTCGGTACCAACAATAACGACAGTTTCGACCTGATCGTGCCGGTATCGTCGGCGGTCGGTTCGATCCTTACTATTAAGAATTCGGCCGGCACCACCGTCGGCATCGCGAACGGGTTCACGATGAGCTCTGTTCAAGGTGGTTCAACCGGCCCGACGGGTGCGACTGGTTCGACGGGCGCCACGGGTTCGACTGGCGCTACGGGTGCGACCGGCGCCACAGGTTCGACTGGTGCGACGGGTTCAACTGGCGCCACAGGTGCGACCGGCGCCACAGGTGCGACCGGCGCCACGGGTTCGACTGGCGCTACGGGTGCGACCGGCGCCACAGGTTCGACTGGTGCCACGGGTTCGACTGGCGCCACAGGTGCGACCGGCGCCACAGGTGCGACCGGCGCCACGGGTTCGACTGGCGCTACGGGTGCGACCGGCGCCACAGGTTCGACTGGTGCGACGGGTTCAACTGGCGC
>NZ_VFTY01000023.1:0-9883 GCF_006440715.1 Mesorhizobium sp. B2-7-3 | reverse complement strand
GGTCGGCGCCGGCCTTGACCAGGTCGAGCGCGGCTTCGTTGACGGTGACGTCGTTGTCGGCCGGAGCGACGATGGTGGCGTCGGCGACGTTGATGGTCAGTGTCGTCGTCGACAGGTCGCCGTCGCCATCCTTGATGGTGTAGACGAACACGTCGGTGGCATCCGAGGTGATGTTGTTGGCCGTCGACTGATAGGTGTAGGAGCCGTCGGCGTTGAGATGCAGGGTGCCGTGCAGGCCGGCAATGTCGGTGCCGGCGCCGGTGGTCACCGCCGTGGTGGTGTCGACGCCGGCGGCGCGCACGCCCACCACGCCGCCGCTGGCGGCAAAGCCGTCGGCGCCGGCGACGTCGTTGGTCAGCACGCCAGCCGCCGCATTGACGCTGAGCAGCGCGCCTTCGGCGACGTTGCCGGTGTTGGCATTGGCCGTCGGCACATCGTCGACGATGTTGACGGTGAGCGTACCGGTGGCGGTCTCTGGGGTGGTCGGATCGGTGTCGGTGACGCCGATGGAGACGGGGATCGAGGTGTTGTTGGTGTCGCCGGTGTTGTCCAGCAGTGTGTAGGTGTAGTGGATGTGTCCGGTCGTCGGGGTCGTCGCCTCGTACCAGGCGGTCAGCGTCCCGGTGGTGTTGGAGAAGACCGACGTCGGAGTGAGCGCATTGGTGCTTGCGATGGTGACGCCCTGCAGCGAGACCGCCGCCACGCCGTCCGACGAGCTGATGTCGACGGCGCCCGAGACGGTCGTGGGATAGGCCACGTTGCCGGTATGCGAGCCGGCCGGCTCGCTGCCGCGTGTGCCGAGGCCTGCTTCATAGACGGTGGTGTCGGCGCCGCCGGTCGCCGGGACCGTGTCGATGTGCGGGGTGCCGTCGCCGATGCCGATGGTTAGCGTGGTGTGCGCCAGGTCGCCGTCGCCATCCTTGATGGTGTAGGTGAAGACGTCGTTGACGCCGCCGGGCGAGCCGGCGTCGCGGGTGTAACTGTAGGAGCCGTCGGCATGCAGCGTCAGCGTGCCGTAGGTGCCGTGGATGACAGAGCCGATGGTCGCTGCGCTGTCGAGATTGGCATTGGTGTTGCCGGCGGCGACGCCTACGACACCACCCGCGGCATCCTTGCCGTCGGCGCCGAACACGTCGTTCACGAACACATCGCCGGTGATCGCGGCATGGCTGCCGGACGGCACGGTGCCGATGTCGGCATTGGCGGTCGGCACGTCGTCGATGATCTGGACCGACAGCGTACCGGGAGCCGAGACGTCGCCGTCGGTGTCGGTCACCGTCAATGTCATGTCGTCGAAGATGGAATCGGTTCCCGGGCCGGGATGCACCGCGCCATGGACGAGCGTGTAGCTGTAGCTCACCTGGCCGGTGCTGGCGTCGTAGCCGTTGATGGTCAGCGTGTTGCCGAGCGGTGTGGTGATTTCAATCGGCGCCGATGCGCTGTTGGCAAGTGCTGCACCCGAAATCACCTGGCCGGCGATGGTCAGCGAGCCGACACCGTCAGGCGAGGTGATGGTGAAGGTGCCGGTGTTGTGTTCGGATGTGTCGCCGTCGGTGCCCGGCGCGGCCAGTTCGCCCGAACCTTCCGCGCCGAAGCTTGCCGGCAGGCCTTTTTCATTAACGGTGGTATCGCCGCCACCGACGGAAGGCGTCAGGTCGGCGATAGACGGCGTTGAATCGGGCAGGAGGCTCGGGAACAACTCGCGATGATCCGGCTGCCCAAACTGCAAAGCCGTCGGCGGCAGGAGCGCCGACAGGCCAAAGCCGTCGCCGATCCCGCCGGCAGGCTGTTCGAAATTCCCGCCGGCGCTCGAGGTCGTGCTGCCACCGGCCGATATCGAGCCGTCCGCGCCAAAGGCGACATCGACATGGCTCGCTTCCAGCGCTGCGATCAGGGCCACGCGCGGCACTTCGACGTCGCCGATGACGAAGGTCGGCACATGCAGGGCACCGTCCTTGATGGCGATCACCGAGCCGTCCGCCTGCTCGAGCACGAGGTTGTGGCCGTCGACCTTGATGTTGTCGATCGAGACATTGGCGGGAAGTTTGACGACGTTGCTTGCGTCCGCGACGTATTCGTGCGGGGCATTCGCCGTTGGCGGGGCTGCCGGCGGCGCGCCGCCACCGACATCG
Source organism: Mesorhizobium sp. B2-7-3 (assembly GCF_006440715.1). Lineage (NCBI taxonomy): Bacteria > Pseudomonadati > Pseudomonadota > Alphaproteobacteria > Hyphomicrobiales > Phyllobacteriaceae > Mesorhizobium > Mesorhizobium sp. B2-7-3. Next base: position 7,751 of record NZ_VFTY01000023.1, on the reverse strand, counting down.
ACCGGTACAGGCTCGGCCGCGGCCGGCGCTGTTTGGACCGGTGCCGCCGCTTGCTCGGCGGGCGCGGCTTGCGCCACCACCTGGGTCGGCGCTGTCAGGTCGTGATGATCGCTGGAGACGGAATGCTCGTCCCACGAGGTCGAAAGATTGTCCAGTTCAATACTGTTCGCCATAGCTTAAACCCCTCCGGTATTTCCCGGATAGAGACAGGCGGCGGCTTGACTTTGCAACGGTCCATCAATCCATTCTATATATTTGGATATGCCTTCGATGACTTTTTTTACGCTTGGTAAACTGTGAACATATAATCAGTTATATGTTGTCTGGAAGGCATAGCGCTTCGCCACCGGCGGCGCGGAAAACTTGGTAAATATAAGTATAAATACATGTAAAATTTTACTAAAATCAGCAAAGCGAATTCGTAGGAAACTTATCTATCTTCCTTTCCAGTAATTTGAGACAAAATTGGTAGCGTCCACAGTCAAAGGTGGGCGTCATGAAAAAACAAAAGAATGCTCCGGGGAAGTGCAAGCTCAAGCTGCTTCTGCTGGCGGTGGGGATAGCCGGCTCGGCGCAGCCAGCCCTTGCCGGGCCCGTCATCAGGAATTTCATGCCCGAAACAGCACTGCTTGGAGCGGTCCAGGCGCCGCCTGGCCTCGGCGGCATTTCGCTGCAGAGATACCAGCCCTGGCAGCCGGCCACCCCCTACCGGATCAGCCTTGTCCTGAACGGATATGGTCCCGTTTCCGCTCAAGACGGGTCCAGCGCCTCGATGGCGCAAGAGGGCAGGGGTATCGACCCGATGCCGACGGCGTCGATCATTCCGGGCGTTTTCGGGTCGGTTGCGCTGTCCATGCGCAATTTTCCCGTTTCGGCGCGCTGGGCACCTGTCTACCAGGCCATAACCGATTGCACCGCGGGCAGCCCCTGTGATCACGAGAGCCCGGCCTTCGCGGCCATGCTCTCGGCCGCCCAAGGCAAGGGGTTCGTCGAAAAACTGTCGTTCATCGACAGCGGCATCAACCACCTGATCGCCTATAAGAAGGACAGCGTCGTTTACGGCAAGCTTGACTATTGGGCGAAGCCTTCGGAGATCCTCGCCAATCGTGCCGGCGATTGCGAGGACTTCGCCATTCTCAAGATGACCGCGTTGCTGAGGGCCGGCATTCCGGCACGCAGCATGTCGCTCGTCGTTCTCCAGGACCGCAAGCGGGGCTTCTTCCACGCCGTGCTTTCGGTCAGCACCGCAAGCGGCGCTTATATTCTCGACAGTCTCAACGATACGGTGCTCAAGGACAGCGCCCTTCCGAATTATCAGCCACTGTACTCGTTCAGCACCGACCGGGCGTGGATCCACGGGTCCAAGTCGGGGGACGCCCAGATGGCCGATGTCAAGGGCGGTTTCGCAACCGTCGCCCCTGGCGAAGGCCTCCAGGCGGAAGTCAAGTAAGGGCCCGCGCGCCGGCTTTCTTGTCCTGGTTGAATGGCGGAACAATTCCTGGAAAAGTCTATTGTTGGTTTTCCGGCGGAATCGCGTCAGCAGATAGGGCGGTTCGGCGTTTGCGTGAAACGATGAACGGCGCTAGCCGTTGAAGACGAAAGCCATCAGCAATTCCAGGTCCAGCACCGGCGCCCGCACCACGTTCAATTGGCCCCGGTAACGGCGTTCGCCGGCTCCAATCACAAATCCGCTCGCAACGGCAACATCGCCATTGGTGTCGAGGCGGGCGAATATATCGGCCACGTTGAGATCCAGCGCCAGCTTCAGGTCCTGGCGCGTGTCTTCGTCGAATGCCGCCGGCAATTGTCGTTTGACCAATTGCTGGAACGGCGCATTGAAGGTCACGATCTTCTTCGTCGAGGCCAAGGCGAAGGCCGGCGACGGGCAGGCAAGTAGAATGGCGTTTATCGTCCTGATCGATGCAAGCCTACGCAAATTCAGGTTCTCGCGCCCCAACTCGCGTATGCAGGCCACCCGGATTGCCGAGGTCAAGTTTCCTTTCTCCGCGTGACCTTCGGCGATCTCGTCGACCAGCATGCCGATCGTGCATTTGCGGCTTTCAGCCATCTGTTTCAGCGAAACCCAGAAAGCCCGTTCAAGCCGAATGCCGCGCCTGATGCCGCCGCGCGCCACGACGCGGAACTCGAGTTCGAAATCTTCTGTCGGGAGTGGCAGAAGCAAGTGGTCGCTCCGGGTCGCGGGAGAGGTGGCGCTAGCGCTCACTCATTGCCTCCTGGCGGGCTTTGTTGATCGGCTTCAGCAGGTAGCTCAGGATCGTCTTGCGACCGGTCTTGATATCCACCGAACAGATCATGCCGGGGATGATCGAATATGCCTTTCCGTCTCGCTCCAGCGTCGATCTATCGGTTGAAACACGCACCTGATAGTAGGGCTCGCCCGTCTTCTGATCGACCAGGCTGTCGGCGGTTATGTTTGAAACCTTGCCTTCGATGCCGCCAAAGATCGAGAAATCGTAAGCCGTGACTTTGATCAAGGCATCCTGATCTGGGCGGATAAACGCGACATCGCGGGGCGAAACACGTGCTTCGACCAGCAATGTCTCGGAAGTGGGCACGATGCCGGCCACGACAGTACCCGGCTGGACGAAGGCGCCGACGGTGTTCAGTTCCATGGTGTTGACGATGCCGTCCACCGGCGAGCGGATATCCGTTCGCGCGACCTTGTCGGTCGCGCCGCGAATGGTTTCGTCCACCACTGAAAGATCGGCCAAGGCCTGCGTCAGGTCATCGAGCGCTTCCTGCTTCAACTGCAGCCCGAGTTCCTCGACCTGGAGCTGCGCCTCGGTGATCGCCGACTTGCCCTTCTTTATCGTCTCGCCGGCCAGGTTCAATTGGCCGTTGAGTTCGGTCTGTTCCTGCTCGACCTTGAGCTGCTCGGTCCTTGCCATCAGACCTTTCTTGACCATCGCCTCGACCAGCTTCGCCTGCTGGTCGCTCACAGCCAGGTTTTTTGTCAGGCGGTCGAGATTGGCGTTCGCCTCGTCCAGTTCTTTTTCGCGCTGGTCGAGTCGCGACTTGAGCACCGACAGCTTGTTGTCGAAGTTTTCGCGCCGGGCAACGAGGAGATTTTGTTCGTTGTCACAGATTTCCGGCGCCACGGATTGGATGTCCTGCGGACAAGGAAACGATCCGGTGATGCTGCCGCTCTGTTCGTATTTGAGCCTGGCGATGCGTGTTTGCAGGGCCCGCGCCTTGGCTTGCTGTTCGCCGAGGCTGGATGTGTTCAAAGTATTGTCGAGGCGGATAATAAGGTCGTTCTTCCTGACGACCTGCCCCACCTTCACGGCGATTTCCTGAACGACGCCCGGCTCGCTGGCTTGAATGACCTGGGTCTTGGAGGCCGGTATGACCTTGCCGTCGCCACGCGCGATCTCGTCGACCTCGGCGAAGGACGACCAAGCGACAAAGGCGACGAAGAGCGCCCCTATGATGAATATGGACGCCGTCGCGAAAAGCGGCGGGCGGTCTTCCCTGGCAAGCATTTCCCACGCCCCGTTATCATATCGGTTTCAGCCCGATATAATTTGTTCATTCAGGAATTCGTTCTCTGCAGCGCCTGAATGACTTGTTCTTTTGGCCCGTCGGCAACTATCTTTCCTTGTTCGATAACAATGAGGCGATCAGCCAATTCGAGCATGCTGAAGCGATGCGTCGAGACGATCAGCGTCGTGTTGTGGTCGAAAGCGGTCTTGAGTTGCTTTATCAGTTGCCGTTCCGACGCCAGATCCATCGAGCCGGACGGTTCATCCAGAAAGACGATCTTCGGCTTGGTCAAAAGCAGCCGGGCGATCGCCACCGTCTGTCTCTGCCCGCCGGAAAGATTGGTGCCCCGTTCACCGACGTTCATGTCGTAGCCACGCGGGTGGCGAGACACGAACTCGTCGACGCCGGCGGCTTTCGCGGCTTCGATGATCTGCTCGTCGGTCGCCTCCGGAGATGCCATCAGCAGGTTCTCCTTGATGGTGCCCGAAAACAGATCGCCGGCTTGCGCGACGATGCCGACGGCAGCGCGGACCTCTGACGGGTGATACTGGCGGATGTCGATGCCATCCAGCAGCAATTCGCCGGAGCTTGGCAGAAAAAGCCTGCCGATCAGGCGTCCCATCGTCGTCTTGCCCGATCCGATGCGGCCGATGATGCCGATGCGCTCTCCCGGCTTCACCGAAAAGTTGAGGCCGGACAGAACCTCGTTTTCCGATCCGGGGTAGACGAAGCCGACATTCTTGAACGTCATCGCGCCATTGCGAATCGGACGATTGACGAAGCCCACCGTATCCGGCCGGTCCTCCGGCTGGGCCATGATGGAATTCACCATTCTCAAGGAGAGCATGGCCTGGCGAAATCTCGATAGGGTGATCGCGATCTGGCCGAGCGGAGCCACGGCCCGGCTCGCCAGCATCACCGTTCCAATGATGGCTCCTGTCGAAACATGCCCTTCCGAAAAGGCGTAGGCTCCAGCCACGACCAGGGCGACCGTCACAAGCTGCTGGATGGCCTGGGTGATGTTGCCGGCCGCCGCCGAGAGCTGCTTGATCTTCTCGGAAGTGTTGGCCGCATTCTTCGAATGCTCGCCCCACTTCCTCAGCAAATAGGCTTCGGCGCGCAGCGACTTGATCGTTTCCAGCGTGGAGATGGACTCGACCAGCAGAGCCTGGCGCTGGGAGGCTTCATTCATGGAGGCTGCGACCCGTTTGCCGATGCGGCGTTGCGTGACGAGGCCAACGACCACCGACGCCACAAATGCGAGGGCCGGGATGACGACCAGCCAGCCGCCGATCGCGTAGATGACGAGCAGGAAGATGAAGACGAAAGCCGTATCGATGAACACGCTGATCGTGTTGGAGGTGAAAAATTCCCTGACGAACTCATATTGGGTGACGCGGTTGGCATATTCGCCTGTCGAGCCCGGGCGCGCGGACAGGGATGAATTCAGCACCTTCTCGAACAGCAGATACGATATCCGCAAGTCCGCCTTGCGCCCGGCATAGTCGATGAGCGAGGCTCGGGCCGTTTTCAAAAGCAGATCGAAGAGAATGACGGCGCCGATGCCGATCGCCAGCACCCAAAGCGTCGATATCGCCTTGTTCGGCAATATGCGGTCATAGACATTCATGGTGAAGATCGGCGAGGCGATGGCCAAAAGATTGATGAAGATCGCCGACAGCACGACCTTGGAATAGGTGCGCCAGAAAGCGCCCATCGTCCCCGTCAGCCAATGGCGCCGCTCGATCTGCTGCGCCGACCCGACCTTCATGCCCTCGGTGGCGTTGGCATAGGTGATCGAGAAGGATACGCCGCCACTGATGTAACTTGCGGCCAGCTCGGATTTGCCGACAGTCGTGCGCCCGTCTTCCTGCGGGGCCGTGAGATACCCGTCGCCGTCGGTTTCCGCCAGCAAGGCGATCGGCAACTGACTGACACGGAAGAGAATTGCCGGAAGATCGACGCGACCGCGCAGGAAGTCGCGATGGTTGAATTCCTGGGTCTCGAGACCGATGCGCTCGGCAAGATGCCGGATCTCGGTGACCTCGATGCGCGTGTCCGAAATCGGCACTCCGGCAAACAGCACGGTTTCGGCGCTCGGCCTGCCGAGATAGGCAGCCACCGCCGAAAAGCAGGCCTTGAACGCCTCCTTGGGCGACAGAATATGTGGCTGCTGATTCACGACCCGCCCGCCAGAACCCTCAACACCCCTTACGGCTCACTTCTTCCTGACAGGGGCGAGGATATCGAAGGGCAGGTCGTTCTTCTGTTCCGACGGGGTCCGTGCATAGGTTTCGGTGTCCGGGATCTCCGGAACCGCGAATTCATCCTTGGCGTAGGCCGCGGCCTGCTTCGGCGGCTGGATGTCCATCGTATTCAGCAACTGCCCGGTTGCCGCCAGAAGTCGGTATTGGGCAAAGAGGGATGCGTAGGACGCGGTGTCCGCCAGCGTTGCTGTGTTGAACCGCGTATTCTGCGCATCCAGCACATCGAGCAGCGAGCGCTGTCCGACCTTGAACTGCTCGCGATAAGAGGCAACCAGCTTCTCGTTGGAAGCGGCTTGCAGCTTCAGGGTCTTTGCCAGGTCGGCTTGCCGGAAGCGGCGATCCCACGACGTGCGAACGGCTTCTTCGATCTCCCGCAGAACCTGATGCAGCCCAAGCCGCTGTTCGCTGGCGCGGCGGATCTGCTCCTGCTCATTCGCTTTGTCGATGCCGCCCCGATACAGGTTCCACCGCAGCACCACCCGTGCCTGCAGATCGGACGTGTCTCCATTGTCGCCGTCAATGTCGTATCCGGCCCGGGCAACGCCTTCGGCGACGACCGACGGGCCGTATTTCGCCCGAGCGGCGTCAACCTGCGAGCCCGCGGCGGCGATATCGCTATTGGCCATGTGGACGCGCGGGTTGTTCTCCCGCGCAATGCCCAGCGCGTCGTCCAGGGACCTTGGCAGTGCAGAGGAAACGTCGCCTGGCCGCGATGCATTGGTCAGCGGTTTCCCGACGGTCTTGAAGAAGCGTATTCTCGAGGCCTCGAGTTCCTCGGAAGCCTCCTGCATGCGGGCCTTGGCCGCAAACAAGCGCTCCTCGGCCTGTTGCCGGTCGGCTTCGTTCAATCCGCCGCCTGCTATGCCTTCCCTGATGTCGTGGAGAATCGCTTGGTGAAAGCCCAGATTCTTCTTTGCCTCGGCCACGATCGAGGCCTGAAGCATGTATTCCAGGTAATCCTGGACGACAGACAGCCCGATGAACTCAGATCGCTCCAGCACGCGGAATGAGGCGCCATCCACTCGCGAGGCTTGACGGTTGAGTTCGGCTCGCCTTGCGCCACTATCATAAAGCGTTTGCGAAACCGTCAGATCGGTCTCCGCGGGATAAAGCGCATCGTGCTCGATGGAGAGCGCGCGGCGGGAGGAGTTGTCCAGGCGGCGAGCACCAGCGGATGCCTCCAGGTCGACGCTTGGAAGATAGAGCCCTTTTGCTTGCCGCAGTTCGAACTCGATGGCCTCGCGGTTTTCGATGGCCTGGCCGATTTCCGGGTTGGATTCCACCGCGACCGCCATGGCTTCCTTGAGTGTCAGCGCATGCGCGCCCCAGCAGCTCAGCATGGTAGCCGTCATCAAGAGACCAACGCCCATGACCTTGGTCGACAGACCTGTCGTCTTCATTTTCCCACCCACGTTTCCCCGCGCTTTTTAAGAGCGCCCCAGCCGGGCTTGGCGCCTGACCTTGCCACTATCTTGCAAATTAACGTGCGCGTTTCATTATTAAGCTGTGACTAAATCATAGAATTTAGGCAGACGGTCAAAAAATGTAGCAAAAATAGCACACATTTGGGACGCCGGCGGGATCAAATGCCGGTATCGAAACTTGAAGCCCCGAGACAAGATATTGAAGATGGGCAACAGCAAGCCTGTTCTGGCATATGCCGACGAGTACGCATGTCCGCAAACAAAGTTGCTCTCGCGGAGGCAATAAGGCGCTTTCAACAGTTCGGGTGCAGAAGGATTTGGTCCGGCCCACCCAGATTGACCACATGTTCTGGTCGCGCCCGCTGTGGTTTGCGAGATCGCTGACGCACTGCCGAGCGTGACACTTCTTGGTTAAGTCTAGGCTGCAGAGTGTTTGGATCAGGGCTTATTCGGTGCGCGCTTCGGCCTCGAATGGAGTCTGCCCTTCCCGAGAGATGGGTGACAGTTCATTCCGGATAGATGGGTTACACTTTCGGCCCTTTGCAAGGAGAGCAAG
>NZ_VFTY01000022.1:0-36600 GCF_006440715.1 Mesorhizobium sp. B2-7-3 | reverse complement strand
CACCCACCCATATCGTGCACCAGACATAGCTGTGCATTAGCCCCGGCTAACAATATCACGATCAGGGTTACGGACAAGTTTCAGGATCATTAAGAATTTCTAAAGCTGTGCCTGCCGGTAAGCGGTCTTGCTTCTTCCTTCGAGCGGTGCGCTGCCATAGCATCGGGCGTCAAACCGGAACCGGTGAAAATTTTTGCCCGGCATGTCGGATCGGCACATGGCGGTGCGTCCTTGGGGCTGATGAAGCTGGAGAACAACCATGTCGCCCCAAATCGCACAATCGCCGTGGCAGACCGCGGCCCTTCTCGTCGCCCGCCTGATCTTCGCCGCCGTCTTCCTGATGGCGGTGACCTTCAAGTTCCTGGGCATGGAGGCCACGGCGGGCTATATCGCGGCCGCGGGCTTTCCGTTCCCGCTCTTCCTGGCATGGTGCGCGGCAATCCTGGAGGTGGCCCTGGTGCTGTGTTTCCTCAGCGGCGCCTTCTTCACCCAAGCCGCCCTGGTCGCCGCGGCTTACGTGCTGTTCCTCGCCTTTGCCTTCCACGGACCCAGCCACTGGGTCGGCAACCAGGCCGAGTTCGGCTTCTTCGTCGACCATTTTTCGTTCCTGGCCGGACTGCTGTTCGCGGCGGTCCACGGACCGGGAAGAATTCTGGCGCTGGACCTGGGATGGCCGGGCAGGGCATGAGGGTCCGCCGGAGGCAGGGCGTAGAGCCCGCCCGGGGAGGGCACAAAGCCCGCCCGGGGCAAGGCACAAAGCCCGCCCGGGGCAAGGCACAAAGCCCGCCGGGGCAGAGCATGAGGAGCCCGCCAGGGGCAGGGATCTCACATCTGATCGTTGTAGGGCTCCTTCATCTGGCCGACCATGCGGGCCAGCTTCGAGAAAGACGGCATGTCGGCCTCCGGCTGGCACTGGTTGGCGAGTTCCAGCAGCCGGATCGGAAAATTGACGGCGTCGCGGTTCGACGCCGACATGCCGTCCGATCGCTCCTCGCCGGTTTCCGACGCCTCGGCCTTGCGGAGCGCGATGTCGATCTCCTCCGACGTCAGCACCCCCTTTTTTACCAGGACGTGGTTGATCGAGGCGACGGCCATCAGCAGGCCTTCGAGTTGCAGGTTGGCGACGTTCATGGATTTCTCCCTCCGTTGATCGCAGTGGAACGCATCAGCGGCGTTTCCGATCCGGCCGGCGTGCGGGAACCAGCGCGCCGATCGTGAGCGGTCGGGCGCTACTCCTGCGTCAGGCGCTCGCCATACTCGCGCCAAAGCGCCCTGACTTCCAGGCTGCCGAGGCGCGGGATCGAAGGGTCGCCGCAGTCTATGGCGACGGTGCCGATGTCGTAATTGGGGTAAGCGTTGGCGACGAAGCGGATCGCTTCGCCAAGCGAGTGCACCCGGATGACCGGATCGGCCTGGCCCTGGCCGGTGCTGCGCACACCGGAAACCGTGGCCGGAGCGTGCCGCATCCTGAAGACGGATGCCATGGCTGGTCTGTCCATCGTCCTCTCCTACAAGGCCGTGCGACGGGAATCATTCCATGAGCTGGCGCTGATGATTTCACAGGAGCCGGTTCATGAACAGCCGGATAAAATATCAGCCGCCGGGATCATGCCCTCTCGGAAAATGTGAATTTTTTCCTATTTGGCATTGACCGGTGAGGGCAGCGATGCTATAAATCCATCCATGGTGCTGATTTGCGCCGACCGACCCGCCGCCGAGGCGGGTTTTCTGTTTCTGGCCCCTGGTTGGGCTGCCTGCCGATGCGGTGGCGCCGTAGGGCGCTGCTTCCGCGAGATGCGAGAATCCCATGCCCCGCTATGCCAGCATCATCACCGGCGATGACGGCCGCGAGATCGTCAGCGCCATCGGCGAATTCGAGGGCGCCGGCCCTGTGGCGCGCCTCGGCCGCGTCGAGGAGGTTCCCGCCGGCGTGCTGATCGGCATGGTGCGCGATGCGGCCGGTGGCTTCTGCTTTCCGCAGGCCGGTATCGGCGCACAGCTCGTAGGTCTCGCCATGGCGCGGCTCAAGGCTGCAAGGCCTGTGGCGAGGCCCGCACAGGCCGCGAAGCCGAAGCGCGGAAAGGCCAGGAAGAAATCCGCCCGCTTGAAAAAGCGGGCCAGGCAGGCGCCGCCGAAGGCCGCCGCCGATGATGTCAATGTCGGGGCGCGGACCCATGACTGATGAAACCGGGCCGGCGCGCCGCAAGGCCAGGGCGGCAAGGCGCAAGCCCGCTGCCAGTCCGGTAGCCGCCAAGACGCCCCGGCCGAAGCGGACCAAGAAAACATTGGGCGACGATTTCCTGGCCGCCGTGCGGGCCGATTTTCAGGCGCATGGCGCCGGTGTCCTCGCCGAGGTGCGGACCGACAAGCCGGACCAGTATCTGAAGATCGTGCTGTCGGTGCTGCCCAGGGATTTTGATGTCGCCGTCAACCAACTGGACGCCCTCTCGGATATTCTGTTCGAGGTGATCGTGCGGAAGTTCGGGCCAGCCCCGGAGGACTGACCGCCGGCCTTGCTTTGGGACCGCACCTGAGGCCTCGATCGAACCAAAAGCCCGCCTTGGCTCACGCCGGGGCGGGCTTTCTTGCGTTTTCGGGCCGCTCATCGTTTCACGGATACGAGGCCCGGCTCCTCTTCGGCGCAAGGTCGGAAAACCGTACTCAGGCCAGGATGTTGACGGCGCGGGCCGCGACCAGCGCGATCGTGAGCAGCGAGATCATCGCCTCCGCCATCATCAAAAGCTTGGCGCGCTGGGAAAGGGGCAAGGTGTCGGTTGGTGAAAACGCCGTCGCATTGGTGAAGGCGAGGAAGAAATAATCAACGAAGCCAGGCAGCCAGTCGCGGACCTCGCGATCGTCCAGGGTCATTTGCGGAAACAGAAAATCGGCATGGGCGCGTTTGACCAGTCCGCAGGTCGGCGGCCCGCCGCGGTCGGTGCTCCAGAACCACAAGGCGAAAACGATGATGTTGGTGAGCCAGATATTGAGCGCGTCGACCAGCAGTGTCTGGCCGCTGCTGCCGGCATGTCCCGCCAGCAAAGCGCGCACCAGCAGCACCAGCGAGCCGCAGTTCATGACACTGACGACGCCGGTCATTACCAGGGCCGTTCTGCGGATCATGACGCGAAAACGGCCGACGAGATACCAGTGCTCTTCCTCGACCGCTTTCTGGGTGGCGACCTGCGTCCAGGCGGTGGCCACGGACAGGGGCACCAGCAGGGCGGCCTCCAGCGCCGGCGCCAGCCAGCGAGGGCCGAACGAAAGATCGTTGATGACCAGAAGCTGCAGGCAGATGATGACGAGGACAGCCGCGCGTGCCAGCCAGAAGTCGAGCGCGCGGTGATGGATGACGGCATGCTGGTGACGCATCGAATGTCCGGGATGCTGAAGTGGGATCAGGTGTGCGGGCTGTTTTGCCCAGGGAGGGCAATAGAATGCCGAGATTCCCGCTCAATCTTGGTATTGCAATGGCACCCAAGTATACTTTTTTGTAAGCTTTGACCTTGGGGCTATTCGGCAAACCGGGCGATGTGATTTAAGCGCGGCATGGCGGGAATTGACGACTCCATGGATCGTTGGGTGCCGGCAGCACTGCCTGCCGTGGGCCTGGACTCGTCATTGGTCTGGTCCGCGCTGCTTCGGCACCCTTGGGGTTTGCTGGCACTTTTGTGCCTGGTGCAGATCCTGTGCTGGACCCTGGTGCCAACACTCATCGATCCCGCACCGCCCGGCGACGTCGTGGAAGGCTTCATGTGGGGCCGCGAATGGGTGCTTTTGACCTACAAGCATCCGCAACTCCCCGGCTGGCTGCTCGAGACCAGTCATCTCCTGACCGGATCGTTCCGCTGGCCGCAATATCTGCTGGCCCAGCTGACGATCTCGGCCACTTTCGTCCTGGTCTGCCTGCTGGCTCGCGACACGCTCGGCCGCGACAAAGCGCTGGCCGCCGTGCTTTTGATGCCGTCGGTCTATTTCTTCGGCTGGCCGACGCCGCAATTCAATCACGACTATGCGCAGATGCCGTTCTGGGCGGCGATCTGCTGGTTGCTGTGGCGCGCCAGCCGCGGCGGCGGGCCGGGCTGGTGGCTGGCGCTCGGATTGGTGTCGGGCGTCGGGCTCTACGCCAAGTTCTCCACCGGCTTGCTGCTTGCCTTCGGCGGCCTCTGGCTGCTGTGCGACCCACGTGCGCGCAGCCGGCTGGCGACATCCTGGCCATGGCTTGGCCTGGCTGTGTTTCTCGCCGTCGCCGCCCCCCTTGCCATCGCACTCTACCGCATCGATTTCCTGCCTTTGACCTATTTCGCCGGCCGCGATGCATGGGTGGGCGAGCACCGGGCGCGGCTCTATTATATCGGCGTCCAGATGGCCGGCCTTTCCGGCTTTCTCCTCGTGTTGGCGCTATCAGGGCTGTTGCGGCGCTCACCAGCACCGCAAGTGCCGGTCGAGCGCGACACGCTCGTCTATCTCTGCTGGATGGGGCTTGGGCCGGCGGCGCTGATCATGGTGGTCTCGCTGTTCACCGGCACCGGCGAAGCCTGGGGCGCACCGATGTACAATCTTGTCGGCGTCGTCGCGCTCGCCTTTCTCGGTCACCGGCTCGGTGCCGTCGAGATGAGGAGGTTGGCGATCTGCGCCTTCATCTGCATCGTCGCCATGTCGGGCGCCTATGGGGCGATCCGATGGACGGACTGCAATGTGCGGGGACGCATGGACGCCGTCTGCTGGCCGGCGCGGCCGATCTCGGACGAGGCCGAGGCAATCTGGCACGCGGCGGCGCCGGGCCGGCTCGACATCGTCGGTGGCGACACCAATCTTGCCATGCTGGCTGGCCTCAACGCCTATGACAAGCCGTCTATCTTCACCGATCTCGATATGCGGTTCGCACCCTGGATCACGAGGCAGCGGTTGCGCGACCACGGCATGCTGATGGTCTGGTCGGGTCGTCACGTGCCGTCAAGATTTCTGGCGTGGGTGGACAATATCCCGGTCAAGACCGTTCTTTTCAACTGGTCGCGCGAGGCACCGCCGGTGGCGATCAGCTTTGCCGTCATTCCGCCCGGCACGCGATATCTGCCGGCTGCCGCCAGCAGCCGGACCCGGCATCCGCGCAGCTAGGGTGAGCGGCGTCGTGCGATCTCCCTATAATACAACCGGACGGCCGCTCGTCTGACTGGACGAAGCTGGCAACAATGCCCATTTATGCACTATCCAAGTTTGTGCCGCGCAATTCCCGACGGAGAGCCGCTACACTTCCCCGGAATTGCCTTTTGAGGAGACGTGACATGGCGACTTCGAGCGAACGTGCAGTGCTTGCCGGCGGCTGCTTCTGGGGCATGCAGGATTTGATCCGGCGCTTCCCGGGTGTCCTTGCCACGCGTGTCGGCTACAGTGGCGGCGACGTGCCGAACGCCACCTATCGCAATCATGGCACGCATGCCGAAGCCATCGAGATCACCTTCGACCCGGCGAAAATCAGCTTTCGCCAGCTTCTGGAATTCTTCTTCCAGATACATGATCCGACGACGCGCAATCGCCAGGGAAACGATGTCGGCATGAGCTATCGCTCCGCAATCTACTACACCGATGAGGAGCAGAAGCGTGTGGCGGAGGACACCATCGCCGATGTCGACGCCTCCGGCCTGTGGCCCGGCAAGGTCGTCACCGAACTTGCGCCGGCCGGAGCGTTCTGGGAGGCCGAACCAGAGCACCAGGACTATCTCGAGAAATATCCCAACGGCTACACCTGCCATTTCGTCAGACCAGGCTGGAAGCTGCCGGTTCGTGAAAAGGCGGTTTCATAAGGCTCACCAGCCGTTTTGGCAGCAGGTTGGGTGTAAACGCTCGTCGATTGCCAAGGATCATACGCATTGGGGCTGTTAGCCGCCGTCCGGCGGTTGACAGTTCGCTGCGTTGCTGGCCAACTGTGTGGGTTGATCGATCATCGGGGATGAGCATGAAGAAGATCTACGAAAAGCCGGTGTTGGTGAAGCGGGAAAGACTCTCAAGTGTTGCGGCGGGACCGCTTTCTTCCAAGGCAGCCTGACCGGCCAGGCCGGCTTTCGGGCCTGGCTGGCCGAGTTGTAACGGTGATCGAATTGCTGGCGCGGGCAGGCTACGTCTCGCCCCGCTGGGCTTGAGAAGATGATTTTTTCCGAACCCGCGGCCCGCGCCGGGGAACTCAATGCAATTTTCATCCTGGATGTTTCTGCTTATACCGGGCCGCTGCTTTCCGGATGGATCGAGGCGGGAAACCGTGTTGGTGCGATCATCGTGCCTGGTTTTCAACGCCCATCCAGAGGCTTCAGCATTGGCAATTTTCGGCGCAGGCTGAGGCGCCGGCTTTTGCTCAGGCGCCATCTCGGCAACACGCCGGTAAAGCTGATCGAATTCCGCCGGCCTTACGACTGGAACGAGCTTGCCCGGCAATTGCCTGACATCGCCGCGGATGTGCTGATCTGCTTCGCTTTCCCGACCTTGATCCCGCAGCAGCTGCTCGACCTCTTTCCCAAGGGCGGGCTTAATTTTCATCCGGCGCTGCTGCCCAACTACCGGGGGCCGCATCCTCTCCATCGTCTTGTCGCGGATGGCCAGCATGCGGTCCATGGCGGCGTGACACTGCATAAGATGTCGGCCAATTTCGACGACGGCGACATCCTCGGACAAGTGCTGTTCACCGAAGCAGACTGGGCATCGCGGCGGGATATGGTGGACGGCGTGGCGAGCGCGATGCGCCGGTTGGTGCGTGAGGTGGCGCCAGGCTATTGCAAGAATCTGGTGTCGGGGATGCGGCAGCCAGCCGGTGATTTCGTCTGGGCTCGACTTGAGCGGGACCACATGGCGATTTCGTCCGACATGTCGATCGGGCACGTTGCCCGGATGTGGCACGTATTGGGCGCTAAACCCGGTATCTATCTGGATGTCGCCGGCCGCAAGGTCAGGCTGGCCTTCCAGGTCAGGCGACTGGGTCCGCCAACCGGAAAGGGTCCCGTAAGGCGGTGGGGGATGGTGGAGTTCGATCTTGCCAATGGCCGGGTTCGGCACCTCACCTACGGGCGCCTGCTCAAACGGCTGATGAAAATATACGCCTCATTCCCACGCCCCCGGGCCGGCAAACCGTACGCTGAATTAAGGGTCTTTGGCCGGGTGGGCAGTGAAGCGGCACCAGAGCCGCAAGCGGGTAGTCGCGGACACTGAATCCCAATAATGGGAACCGCGGAAACTGCGTCCGCGGTTCTCATATCGCGATGGCAAACTACTTTCCGCAGTTGTTGTCGTTCACGGTCGGCGCGGTGGCGTTGCCATTGGCGTCCGTCTGTGCACCCTGCGGGTTGGTCGGGCAATTCTTGTCCGCATTGGAATTCATGTCGCCCGGCGTGGTGGTCGTGCTGTTGGTCGCGCCCGGATCGATCGTACTGGGTGAAGCCGGGGTGCTTGGGTCCACAGTGACGGACTTGCCGCTACCGCCGGGCCCATCCGCGCCCGCTGCGCTATTGCTTTGTGCCATGGCGGATGTTGCAACGGCAATGGTGAAGGCCGAAGCCGCGAGGATTTTCATGAACATGATTTGTCTCCATTTTCTGTGAACTCGTCGCCGGGAACGGTGCACGGTTTCGCGGAAATCATGAACCGCTCAATCTCTTGTTTTGACACAATCCCGAACGGAAAATTGGTCCTGGAATCGCGTCCAGCGACTGGTGGGACAACCCCTCGGAATGGCGAAGGTTCCAGACAAATTTCCGCGCCGGCGATGTCCAATTGCCCTGGAGCTCGGGCAATGCTTTAGCGCGGCTTGCCAAAAAAACAGCTTTCCCAACCGTCCGAATGATGCTTTAACGCGCCTATCCACAGGGGTGCTCCGTACGGTCGGGGCTGAGACGGGGGCGGCAAGCCCACAGACCCTAGAAGCTGATCTGGGTAATACCAGCGGAGCGAGGCGGGCGATGTTTTCAGGCGCACAGGTTTCCCTATATCCAATGGCCGACGATTTCGTCGGCATCATTCTGGGCGCGCTCGGCGCGCTCGATCCGTACCGCGATAAGCTCAGGATCGAGACCGACGACATTTCGACCTTGCTGGTCGGGCCCCCCGAGGTGTTATTCCCTGCGCTGCGCGACCTTTTCGTGGCCGCGTCTGGCAGCGGCAGGCATTGCGTGCTGTCAGCCACCATTTCGCGTGGCTGCCCAGGCGAGCCGGATGACCCGATCTGCCGCTCCGACACGTTCGGCGGACCTGCCGGGCCACTCGGCTCGCGCAAGCAAGCCGCCATCACCGCAGTGCGCGGCGCGCCGGCCACTGGCCAGCCGGCGGCGGCGCAGTTCTCGCTCTATGTGATGGGCACTGACGACCACATGGACGAAATCTATGGCTGCATAGATTTCCTGAAGCAGTCCGGCGTCTACGATCGCTCCAAGAATTTCTGCACCAAGCTGCGCGGCGATGCCGGCGCGATCTTCTCGGCCCTCGATGAAGCCTTCTGCCGCTTCGGGCCCGGCGCCGGCCATGTAACCCTCGATGTCACGGTCTCGGCCAACAGTCCCACCGCCGTCTGAACCGCTCGTGGTCTCATCGTCATTCAACCCGCGTAACGTCGCGGGCTTCTTCGCAAAAACAGCGCCGGCCGTGATATCGATCGGTTTGGTGCTCGTGGCCTGGGAACTGTACGCAAACATTTCCGGCATCAAGCCGACGGTTCTGCCGGCGCCCTCGCGCGTCTTCGAACAGGCGATGCTCAATCGGGAAGCCTTGGTCGACAACGCCATTCCCACGGTCCGCGCCACGCTGATCGGTTTTGCCTGTTCGCTCAGTGCCGCCTTCGCCCTGTCGATGCTGGTCGACTTCTTCCAGCCTTTGCGGCGAGCGCTGTTTCCCATCTTCATAGTCAGCCAGACTTTGCCGCTGGTCGCCATCGCGCCATTGGTGGTGCTGTGGTTCGGCTTCGGGCTGGCGCCCAAGATCGTGCTGGTGGCGCTGGTCACCTTCTTCCCGATGCTGGTCGCGCTGGTACAGGGCTACGAGGCTACCGAGGTGGAGATCGGTCAGATGCTGCGTGCCATGGGAGCAGGGCGTTGGCGTGTCTTCATGCTGGCACGATTGCCTTCGGCGCTGCCTTATTTCTTCGCTGGCCTCAGGATATCCATCACCTATGCCGTCGTCGGCGCCATTTTCGCCGAATATGCAGGCGCGGCCAAAGGGCTGGGCATCTACATGCTCAACGCCAAGAACAATTTCCGTCCCGACCTGGTGCTCGCCGCCGTCTGCGTCAGCGCAGCGCTCACCCTTGTCCTGTTCGGGCTGACGATGCTGCTGCAGCGTCTTGCCATGCCCTGGGAACGAGCCGCTGGCAGGCAAGGCGCTGGAAAAGGTCCAGAAGCATGAGCCGGCTCGAATTGCGGCATGTTCGCAAGGCGTTTGGCGGGCTCGATGTGCTCGCCGACATTTCGCTTCGTGTCGATGCCGGCGAATTCGTCTCGATCCTTGGACCTTCGGGAGCCGGCAAGTCGACGCTGTTCCAGCTTCTGACCGGCGCCGAGCATGGCGAGGGTGAGATGTTCTTCGACGGCGTGCCGCTCGACGATCACGGCAGGCATTTCGCCTTCATGCCGCAGCGCGACGCGCTGATGCCGTGGCGGCGCATCCTCGACAACACCACGCTCGGACTCGAGGTGCAAGGCGTCAGCCGCAAGGCGGCACGGAAGCGTGTGGCTCCGCTGATTGCCGAGTTCGGCCTTGCCGGCTTCGAGTGGCACTTTCCAGCGCAGCTCTCGGGCGGCATGCGCCAGCGCACGGCGCTTTTACGTACCGTGGTGCAGGAACGCGATATGTTGCTGCTCGACGAGCCGTTCGGCGCGCTCGACGCACTAACCCGTGCGGCCCTGCAGCGCTGGCTCGAACAGATGTGGCGGCACCACCACTGGACGGCGTTGCTGATCACTCATGACGTGCGCGAAGCCCTGTTCCTGTCCGACCGCATCTATGTGCTGTCCGCGCGGCCTGCCCGGGTCGTGCGCGAGATCAAGGTGCCGCTGCCGCGCCCGCGCGATTCCGCCAGCGCGGCCACGCGGCAGGCGGGGGCACTCGAGGCCGAGATTCTCGACATTTTGCTCAACCCCCAGCCATCCAAAGGACATGACCATGATTGACTTGACGCGCAGGCAAGCCCTGCTGCTCACCCTTGCCGGCAGCGTACCGCTGATCACCGGATCGAGCCGTTCCTTCGCGGCAACGCGGACGGTCACGGTCGCCCTCGACTGGACGGTCAACACCAACCACATTGGGCTGTTCGTCGCCCGCGATAAGGGATTTTATCGCGAAGCCGGCCTTGAGGTCGACATCCTGCCCTACAGCGATACCGGTGCCGGCACGCTTGTCGCCAACCATGTCGCCGATTTCGGGATCAACGGCACCATCAGCCTGTTCACCCAGAAGACCGCGGGGGCCGATCTGAAGGGCGTCTATGCCGTCGTGCAGTCCGAGACAGGCCGGCTGGTGTTCAATGCCGCGCGCAGCGAAATCAAAAGCCCGAAAAATCTGGATGGCCTGACTTATGGCGGTTTCGGCAGCGCCTGGGAGACCGCGCTGATCTCGACCATCATCCGTCACGACGGCGGCAAGGGCTATTTCGAGACGGTGACGCTGGGCACTTCCGCCTACGAGGCGCTGGCCAACGGTTCGGTCGACTTCACGCTGGAAGTGTCGACCTGGGAGGGCGTCGAAGCCGAGCTCAGGGGCGTCAAGCAGCGCAGTTTCGTCTATGCCGACCATGGCGTCCCCGATGAGCACACGACGCTTATCTCTTCGAGCGAAGCGTATCTCCAGGCGAACCCCGAACTGGCGTCGTCCTTCATCCAGGCAACGCGGCGCGGCTACCAATTCGCCGTCGATCATCCAGGGGAGGCCGCCACGCTGCTGATAGCCGCCAACAAGGATGCCCTGACGAATCCGGCCTTGGTCCACGCCTCGCTGAAGGCACTGCTCGAGGGCAATTATCTACGCGGGCAAAATGGTGCCATCGGGACGTTGGACCCTGCCAAGATGGAAGCGATCGGCAACTACCTCTTCGCCGCCGGCATTCTGCGCGACACCGACGGTAAGGTTCTGCCGCAGAGCCCGGATTTCGCCAGGTATTTCAACAACGCATTCCTGGGGTAGCTGGCCAATCCCTTAAGGAGAGGATCAACTCGGGCGAAACCCATTCCTGGCGATCCTCGAAGCGGAGACAATCTGCACGGCCGTGCCTTGTGTCTCGCATGTCTTTCGGCGGCGCCGTCGCCGTTTCTGATGCCGATATGATCTTCTCGGTTAACCGCACAGCAATGGTTGCGTGCAAAGGTCCCTCCGAGGGATCATCGGGGTTCTTGCCTTGCTTGCACCAAAAAGCGAAACGCTTCCGCGCGTCAACCAGGGCGGGATGATATCCGAAGCGCGCAAGCGCGAGATCCTGGCCGACTTGCGCGAAGGCTTCTTTCGCATTTGTGCGCTCGCATGCGCCGCGCTGTTTGTGTACCGGGGCGTGTATCACTTCGTGCAGGATCCCACCCGGTTCAATATCGCGCTCGTGGCGGTTTCCGAGACGCTCACATTTACCTGGCTGCTGCTGTCGCGGCGGCCGGTGACGCGTGACTGGAGCCCGCTTGCGGTAGTCGCTTCGGTGACCGCCAGTTTTGGTGTCGCCTTGATCACCATGGAACCGGGCATCCCCATCATCCCCATCTATGTCGCCGCGCCGCTGCAGTTCCTGGCACTGTGGTTCGTCATCTGGGGAAAGCTGTCGCTGGGTCGTTCCTTTGCCATCCTGCCCGCCAATCGCGGCGTGATGACCGGCGGCGCCTACCGCCTGGTGCGGCACCCGATCTATGCCGGTTACCTAAACGGCCATGTCCTTTACCTGCTGTCGGCCTTTTCCTTCTACAATCTCGCCGTCTATGCGGTTATCACCTATCTGCAGGTGTACCGCATTCTGCGCGAGGAGGCCTTGCTTGCCGCGGAACCGGAGTACCGCTCTTATATGGAGCGCGTGCGCTATAGGCTGTTTTACCGGATATTCTGAAGGCCAGACTGCGAGAGTGGCCGGTCCTGTTTGATCCAGAGTTGGCCAACAGGGCTCCTTAGCGGCTAGTGGTCCGGAACTGCTCCGCAGGTGAGGTGCTGTATCCTGGCTGTTCGGTAGCAAGCAGCCTGGCACCAGATCATCGGCTCTCCAACAGCTGGCTCTAAATCGTTTTTTCTCGTAAACTTCTCAAAATATAGACATTGCAAACGTCTGCCATTGGATATTTTCTAAACGTATATTATATTTTTATTATCATTATCGCTTTCTTGTTTCGACAGTTAATACCATGCCGCTCACACGTATAGCGTGAATTGAAACTCAAAACTCTCTTCGACGTAGTTGCCATCGCAATCGGCTGCATGCCGACTGCCTAGCGCAACGACAACAGGAGAGTGTTATGGCCTTTACCATCAAGACAGTCGCCAGTGTGTTGGCGGGTAGTGCAATAGTCTTGGTTCTGTCCGTGCCAGCAAACGCAGCAGGTCTTGGCGTCGGTGTCGGCGCCTCGGTTGGCGGTAGCGGCGGTGTCAATGCCGGTGTCGGCGCCTCGGTCGGCGGCGGTGGCGGCATCAATGCCGGCGTCGGTGCCTCGGTCGGCGGCAGCGGTGGCGTCAATGCCGGAGCCGGCGCCAATGTCGGCGGCTCGAGGGGCGTCAGCGCCGGGCTCGGCGCGTCGGTCGGCGGCAGCAATGGCGTCAATGCAGCGGGTGGCATCAATGCGGGGCTTGGCGCCAGTGTTGGCGGCGCCGGTGGCATTGGTGTCGGCGCGGGCATCGGCAACGGCACCAATCCCAGCAATCCGTCCAACCCGAACAACCCATCCAATCCCAATCACCCCAACGTTCCGGGTGTCGTGGCCCAGATGTCAAGCTCGCAGGTGACGCGCATGAAGAAGCGCTGCGTCGATGTCCTCAGCAGCGAAGGGACCTATGACCGCGACTTGCGGCAGCTCTGCCTGCTGATCGCACGCCGCTGAGGCTGAGGGAGGTTGCGGAACCAGCCGTAGGCCTGACCGCACTCTCCTGGCCTCCGGCCGGTTGGAAAGCCCGCCGTCCAGGCGGGCTTTCTGCGTTGCGGGCTGTGTGTTCCGTAGCCGCAATAGTCCGGCGGAACGCCAGCCCCTCTAAAACGTTCATACCTTGCGACATCCGAAATGGCGCGATGTTGAACCAGCGCGAAAGCGCGCATTCAGGAGCAGGGAAGGCCATGGGTCTCGGAACGATACTTATCATTATTCTAATCCTCGCGCTGCTCGGCGGCTTCAGCGGTCTGGGCGGTGGCCCGTTCTACGGAACCGGTTACTATGGCGGTGGCGGTCTCGGACTTGTGTTGATCATCGTCATCATCCTTGTCGTCCTGGGACGCATCTAGCCGGCTCCTCTTGTGTCGCCGGCGTCGCGGTCCCGTGAGCGAACCCGCGCCGGCGTGCACTGGAATGTGATGGAAGCAGGCCGGCTTGTGATCATGCGCCCCGCAGGACGGCTGTATGGTGATTGCGGTCCACACCCCCCGTGGAAACAAGAGGAGAGGGTCCCACCCCTTCATCCTCCTCCAAGGCCCGCCCCGGTTCCCGGAGCGGGCTTTCGTTCTTCTGCAAAGCGATTGCCTTCGGTCTTTCTGCCGCTCTCGGCCACGGTCTTTTTTCTCCGTCATGACCGACCTGCCGCTGACGGGAAAGCCGTGGGCGTTCACGCTGGGCAATTACGCCGCCTTCTTCTCGCAGAATCTCTATCTGACGCTGCTGCCGGCTTCACTCCGCCTCGGCCTCGAGGTGACGGGCTATCGACGACTCGCTGATCGAAGCCGGGCGCTCGCTCGGCCTCGCGGCTGCGCCGGCCAGACGTTGAAAGTCATCGTCCAAAATACTGGCGCCGACAGGCTGGTGGAAGGTCAGGATGTGGTGCTGCGCTGGTCGCCGGAGAGCACAGTGCTGATTGCGGCGGCGGGCTGATCGTCGTTTCGGCTCTTGCCAGACCGCTGACAATGAGGAACGCATAGCCGGGCCCAAGTTAAGCCCGGAGCACCTTGATGACGCTTGACCTGACGGCCCGCGACCAATCCATGCTCGATGGCGAGCAAGGCCCAGCCGCGGCCGCCGCCATGAAAATCCTCGTCGCCTTCTCCAACGCGGTTGGGGCCGGCAGCCTGCTCGACATCTCAGGCGCCCATATCGATGGCTGTCTCTATCACGGCAAGGCAGGGCTCGATTTCGTCGAGCGGCTGGTCGAGGGAAGCGGACGTGTCCGGGTGCCGACGACGCTCAATGTCGGGTCGTTCGACCTTATTCATCCCGGCATGGTCAAGATGCCGGCGGCTGAAGAAATGCCGGCGCGGCGGTTGATGACGGCGCATCTGGAACTTGGCTGCCAGGCCACATTCACCTGTGCCCCCTACCAGACGCGGTTCCGGCCTGAATTCGGCCAGCAGATCGCCTGGGGCGAGTCCAATGCCATCGTTTTCGCCAATTCGGTGATCGGCGCTCGCACCAACCGCTATGGCGATTTCATCGACCTGTGCTGTGCCATGACGGGTCGCGCACCGGGCTGGGGCCTGCATCTCAGCGAGAACCGGCGCGGCCGCATCCTGTTCGAGCTGGATGTTGCCGACGGGGAGCCGAGCGACAGCCTGTTCGTCGGCGTCGGGCTGATCATCGGGCAAGCCAGTGGGGACCGCATTCCTGTGATCGTCGGTCTGCCGCAACCGCGCGACGAGGACCAGTTGAAGGCGCTGGGCGCGGCGGCGGCAACGACCGGCGCGGTGGCGCTGTTCCATGCGGTCGCGATCACGCCGGAAGCGCGGACGCTCGACGAGGCGTTCCATGGCCATGCGCCGGAAGAGACGATCCGCATCAGCCGCGCCGATATCGACCATGCGCTGGCCAGACTGTCTGGAGTGCCCGACGGCGCGCTGCTTTCAGCCGTGTCACTGGGCACGCCGCACTTTTCCCACCAGGAATGGATGCGCCTGTTGCCGCTGCTGCGTGCGGTGGCGCCGGGCAGGGGCATCCCGATCTATGTCAACACCGGCCGCGCGACGCTGACACAATTGCAGGAGGAGGGGGCATTGGCTGGCATGGAGGCGTTCGGCCTGGTCCCGGTCGCTGACACCTGCACCTATGTCACCTCGATTCTCGAGCGTCTCGACGGCGTGGTGATGACCAATTCCGGCAAATGGGCGCATTATGCGCCGGGCAATATCGGCGTGACCGTCGCCTTCGCCGAAATGAAGGATTGCATCCGCTCCGCCGCCGCAGGGCACGTCGTGCGGAGCGGCTCATGACGCGGTCGATTGAAGTGAAGGTCGTTGAAAGAGCCGGCACATTCCAACTGGCCGGTGCCGCCGAGGGCGAGGCGCTGGTGTTCTCGCAACCGCTCAGCTTCTGGGGCGGCATAGACGCCGAGACCGGCGACATAACGGATCATTCGCACCCAGGCCTTGGCCAGAATGTCTCCGGCAAGATACTGGTCATGCCGAGCGGGCGAGGGTCCTCGTCTTCTTCCTCTGTCTTGGCCGAGGCAATCCGCAGGGGCACGGCGCCGGCCGGCATTCTTCTGGAACGGCCGGACCCGATCCTTGCCGTTGGCGCCATCGTCGCCGAGTTCCTCTACGCGATCAGCATGCCGCTGGTGGTTTGCGACATTGGGGGCATTGTTTCCGGCGAGCGGATCGCGATCGATGTGGGCGGTGATGGCGGGGCGATTGTCCGCAAGGTCAGGAAATGAGCACGCGCTGATAGGGTGAGCGCTGCATCCGGCTGCCGCCTGCCTCTAGGACGCGCCAACCTACCGGCCGATCAGGCCTGTCATTACTCCAAATGATCTAACCGACACCGCCTAAATCCTTGTTTTGTGCGTGCCGAGCCAAGTGCTGCGCGCGCCTCAAATCTCCGGGATGTTCTCCTTGAAGATCACCTGCAGCCTCGGCTGGTGCAATTCATAGGGGAGGCCCCGGACGGCGTGGGTTAGGATGTTGAGCGCCTCGCGGGCTTCGACGCGCGGGTTCTGGTCGATGACGGCGTCGAGCGTGCCGTCGAGCAGCAGTTCCTTGGTGCCGTCCGTCGCCTCGTGGCCGAGGAAAACCATGGATTGCGCACAGCCGCGTTCCTTCAGCGCACGCGCTATGCCGGTGTTGCCGGCGCCGACATTGTAGATCGCGGCAAGGTCGGAGTGGCGTTCCAGAAGGGCTGACGCCTCCGAATAGGCCTTTTCGCGGTCGTCGAGCATTTCGCGCATCTCGACGATCTCCAGATGGGGGGATTCCTCGGTCAATATGTGCCGGAAGCCCATCTCGCGTTCCTCGTGGCCACGATAGGACAGCGAGCCTGCAAACAGTGCCACCTTGCCGGGGCGCCCCGGTCCCATGAAACGGCTGAGCAGATAGCCGGCCAGCCGCCCGGCGGCGCGGTTGTCGATGCCGATATAGGCAACCCTTGGCACATGCAGGATGTCGGAGGCGATGGTCACCACCTTGACGTCGTTGGCCGATAGCGAGCGGATCGCCTCGCGCACCGTCGGATGGTCGAGCGCGATGACACCGACGCCTTGCGTCTGGCCGCGCAAATCCTGCAGCAGGCGGGCGAGCCGGTCGGGATTGAAGCCCTCTATGGTGGCGATATGGACGTCGAGATCGGGGCGCGCCAGGGCTTGTGCCTCGATGTGGCGGTGCAGCATCTTGATGAAGGAATTGGTGCCGGCCGGCAGCGCGAAGTCGAGCCGGATGACCTCGCCGGGCACCGGCCTGGGCGGAGCCCCGTTCGGGCCTTCGGCGATGTAGCCGAGGCGCTGCGCCATTTCGAGCACGATCTCGCGTGTGCGCGCCCGCACGCCGGGGCGATTGTTGAGCACGCGGTCGACGGTGGCGGCGGAGACGCCGGCTTCCCGGGCTATGTCGGTCAGGGTGGAACGCACCGTCTCATCTCCTCAATGCATCAGGGATGACGCAGTGCCGGCTGGCGGCTGATTGCGCCCAACGCCCCGCGATCCGCGATTCTGATGGGAAATGATGTATCCGGCCTTGGCCGATGCGCAAGCCGCCAAGCTAAATCAACTCGTCCGGCACGATCGTGTCGGAAAGGGAGATCACATTTCCCATCAAATCGACGCATGCGGAGCGGTCTATGAACCTTGGTATGACGCATTTCCTCACTCTATGCGATGTTGCGATGTGTTTTGATTATTAATGATGTTGACAGCCTTCCGATCCTGCCGTCAATATCCCTCATGGGCTCGTGGAGGAAACATTGGGCCTGAGGGAGGAATTCCAATGTCTGATTTGATCCGCATCTCGCGGCGCCGGTTGCTGGCGTCCGGAGGAAAGGCGGCGGTGTTCGTGGCCGCCGCAGGTATCGCTCCGCAATTCATTCGTCCCGGCCGCGCCTTCGCGGCCGATGCGCTCGCACCTGGCATGATCGGCGGTCCGACGGGCTTCGATGGCGCCGAACGCTATCAATACGGTCCCGACACACCGGAGGGCCGCGCCATCGAGGCCGCCAAGGCTTTGAAGGGCGCCGGCAAGGCGCCGGCCAAGATCGTGCTTGGCCTGTCGGACGGCTCGATCGGCCAGCTCACCCAGCCTTTTCCGGCCGGGGCGCCGTCGATCAAGGAGCTGTGGGAAAAGGAAACCGGGATCCCGATCGAGATCGTCGGTCTGCCGAACGGCCAGGAATTCACCAAAACCATGCAGGACATCTCCACCAAGGGTGGGGCCTACGACATCTATTCGACCGAGTGGAATCGCCTTGGCGATCTCGCCGAGACCGGCGGCATCGCCAAGCTCGACGACTTCGTCGCCCAGTACAAACCCGAATGGGACGATCCCAAGACCGGCTATGTCGACGGCGCCAAGGGTGTATCTCTGCTCAACAAATATCGCGGCTCCAACTATGGCGTGTCGTTGGACGGCGACTTCCAAACCTGGGTCTATCGGACCGATCTGTTTGGTGACGAAGCCGAGAAGAAGGCCTTCAAGGACAAATACGGCTACGATCTGGCGCCGCCGAAAACCTGGAAGCAGCACGGCGATATCGCCGCCTTCTTCCAGCGTCCGGACAAGGGCCTGTTCGGCTCCACCGACCTGCGCAACCAGGGCTGGGGCTACACCAACTGGTATCAGCGCTATGTGTCAATGGCCTCGCCCAACCAGTTTCTGTTCGGCGACGACGGCAAGCCGCTGATCAATTCCGAGCATGGCATCGCCGCCACCAACGAATATGTCGAATCGCTGGTCCATCATTCGCCGGACGCGATCTCGTGGGGCTGGCCGGAGCAGTACGGCAATTTCGCCAAGGGCGGCGCGGCGATGACCTGTGCCTTCTCCAACCTGCCGAAATTCCTCGACAATGCCGGCAACAAGGACTCAAAGGTCACCGGCAAGATCGGCACGATGCTGCCGCCCGGCCGCGAGATCGACGGCAAACTGATCAGCCGCTCGGTATTGTGGTTCTCGCTGACCGGCATGGTCTCGTCGCAGTCGAAAAACCAGGAGGTCGCCTATCTCCTGCTGCAATGGCTTGGCTCGGCCCGCATCTACGCCTGGATGAGCGCCAACCCCGGCGGCTATCTCGATCCGTTCCGGCTTTCGGATTTTTCCGATCCGCTGGTGCGCCAGACCTACCACGCCTACCACATGGACGTGGTGCGCGAGACGGTCGCCCGTACGGTGCCGACCATCAACTATCCCGGCGCCACCGCCTTCCACAACGCGCTGGACGAAAACCTGATGGCCTCGCTGACCAAGGCCAAGACATCGGAGCAGGCGATGGCCGACACGGAAGCCGAGTGGAAGAAGATCGCCCGGCGCATTGGCGAGGACAAATTGCTCGAAGCCATCAGGACCAACAAGGAGGCATGGCCGACCGTTCTCGATCCGATCAGCTGATCCATCTCCCTGGATCAAAGCCGGAGGGGAGGAGCATCCGCTCTTCCCCTCCGCAACCGACGCCACCAGCAAAAGCAGCCAGATGAAGCGTTCCGTCCCCTTCGAGATATTCCGCTACGCCGCGATCCTCGCGGCGATGGCCGTCACGCTGGTGCCGATCCTGTGGATGGTGTCGATGGCCTTCAAGCCGATCGCCGAATGGTCGGCGACGGGTGCGGACCTGACATGGTGGCCGAAGAACCCGACGCTCAGCAATTTCCAGTTTGTGTTCGGCGAGTCCACCAACAATCTGATCGTTGCGCTCGACCGCACCGCGCTGAAGCCGATCCTGTCGTCGCTTCTGTCGGCGGTATTCGGCACCGCGATCGCCATGTCGGCGGGTACCGCCGCCGCCTATGGCCTGTCGCGCTTCGGCTCCGGCCAGAACCTGCCGCTGGCGCTGATCCAGCTCAGGCTGTTTCCGCCGATGGCCGTCATGATCCCTGTGATGATCATGTGGGCCTTCCTCAATTTCACAGACAGCTGGTGGGGGCTGGCGCTGATCTACGGCATCGTCACGCTGCCGTTCGCTTTCTGGCTGATGAAGACCTTCTTCGACGACATGCCGCGCGAGATCGAGGAAGCCGCTTTGGTCGAGGGCTGCTCGCGGCTGCGCGTCTTCACCCGCATCACGCTGCCGATGATGCGCGCGCCGTTGGCGAGTGCTGCGCTCTTCGTCTTCATCCTCAACTGGTCGGACTATCTGATCGCGCTGCTTCTGACGACGCGCGAATGGGTGACGATCCCCGTCTACATGGCCTCGCTGTCCTCGTCGATGACCGGCCAGCTCTATGGCGCCAAGGCCGCACTCGGGCTGATCGCGGCGGTGCCGCCGGTGATCATGGGCATCGCCATCCAGCGCCATCTGGTGCGCGGGCTGACTTTCGGAGCGCTCAAGCAATGAGCGCGGTGGTTGCGACGATTTCGGAGGGTGAGAAGGACGCGGCCCGCGCAAAGCCGGCGCTGCGCGACGAAGGCATGCGGTTGGGCTTTCGCCTGACCTTGCCGGCGCAGATCCTGGTGCTGTTCATCTCGGCCTTTCCACTCTTGATGCAGCTCTACATCAGCGTCACCGACTGGTCGCCACTCTCGGGCCTTGGCTGGTGGAACGCCTGGGAGATGTGGAACAGCTTCGCCAACTATACCGACCTTGCCGCCGACGCGCGCTTCTGGAGTGCGCTGAAGCGCACGGTCATCGTGATGGTCGTCTGCGTGCCGGCCGAGTTCCTGTTAGGCTTGGCGCTGGCGACGCTGTTCGCCGACGATTTTCCGGGCAAGCGCATCTTCTATTCGGTCCTCCTGATGCCGATGATGGTGGTGCCGGCGGTGGCCGGCTACATGTTCTTCATGCTGTTCCAGTCCGGCGGCCCGGTGAACGACATCCTGTCGGCAATCACGGGCACGCAAGTCACCATTGCCTGGCTGTCGGATCCGACACTGGCGCTGATCGCGGTGATGATCGCCGACATCTGGCAGTGGACGCCGCTAATGTTCCTGATCCTGCTGGCCGGCCTGGTCGGAGTGCCGGAGGACCAGATCAAGGCGGCAACGCTGCTCGGCGCCAATCCCTGGCAACGCTTTACCACCATCGTGCTGCCGAAGATGAAGACGATCATCATCATCGCGCTGGCGATAAGGGTGATCGAGAACTTCAAGATCTTCGACACGCTGTACATCATGACCGGCGGCGGCCCCGGTGTCGCCACCGAGACGATCTCCGTCTACATCTACAAGGTCACCACGCAGGATCTGATCTGGGGCTATGTGGCGGCGATCGCGCTCGCCGTTCTGGTCGTGCTCTCCATCGTCGCCGTGTTCGCCATGAAGCGCATGGCCCGGGCAAGGCAGGTGGCGGCATGAGCACGATCGAGCTCAAGCACCTCACCAAGATATTCGGCGACTTCACGGCGCTGAAGACCATGGACCTCGATATCGCAGATGGCGAGTTCATGGCTCTGCTGGGGCCTTCAGGCTGCGGCAAGTCGACGACGATGAACATGATTGCCGGAATGGAAGAGCCGACCAGCGGCAAGATCCTGTTTGGCGAGCGCGACATGGCCGGCGTGCCGATGGGCCGGCGCGGGGTTGGCTTCGTGTTCCAGAACTACGCGATCTTCACCCATATGACGGTGCGCCAGAACCTTGCCTACGGGCCAAGGATGCGTGGCGCCGCCACGGTCGAGATCGATCGTCGCGTCGGCACGATTGCCGAGCTGCTGCAACTGACGCCGCTGCTCGACCGCAAGGCCGACCGGCTGTCGGTCAACATCCTGCAGCGCGTGGCGATCGGCCGCTCGGCAATCATGGAGCCGGCGATCTTCCTGCTCGACGAGCCGCTGTCCAATGTCGACGCCGCCTTCCGCGCGGTGATGCGCACCGAGCTGAAACAGCTGCAGCGCCAGTTCAAGCAGACCATGGTCTACGTCACGCACGACCAGCTCGAAGCCATGACCATGGCCGACCGTATCGCGGTCATGGACCACGGCGTGCTGCAGCAGGTCGGCACGCCGCTCGAGGTCTACAACAATCCGGCCAATGTCTTCGTCGCCCGCTTCATCGGCGCGCCGGGCATGAACCTGCTCAAGGGCCGACCTGCGGAGAGCGACCGGGGTCTGGTCGTCGATCTCGGGGCGCTGGGCATCACGCCGCCATTACCCGGCGAGCTGGCGGCGGCCATGCGTGGCGCACGCGACGAGGTGCTCTACGGCTTTCGGCCGGAACAGGTGGCCCTGGCGGAGAATGGACGCGGGCTTGCCATGCCTGTCACTTTCGTCGAGCGCATCGGCGCGCGCACCATCGTTCACCTCGGCCAGGGCGACGGCGCGGTGAAAGCGGTCTTCGACAATGATGTCGGGCTGTCGATAGGGCAAACCGCGGTCGTCGCACCCGCGGCGTCGTCAGTGCGGGTCTTCGACGCCGTTAGCGGCCTTGCGATGAGAGCGGGTTGAGCCATGGCCGACATCGTCTTCCGCAATGTCACGAAACGCTACGGCACGATGCTCGCCATCGACGACGCCTCGTTCACTGTTAACGACAACGAGTTCTTCTGCTTCTTCGGGCCGCCGCTGTCGGGCAAGTCGACAATCCTGCGCCTGGTGCTCGGGCTGGAGACGCCGGATGCCGGCGAAATCCTCATCGGCGGCAAGCCCGTCAACACGGTGTCGCCAGCAGAGCGCAATGTCGCCATGGTGTTCCAGAACCTGGCGCTGTTCCCGCATATGAGCGCGCTCGACAATGTCCGTTTCCCGCTGGTCGAGCGCCGGGTCGGCGAGGTCGATATCAAACGGCGCGTCGCCGATGTCGCGGCCAAGCTGCATATCGGCCATATCCTGCACAAGCCGCCGGCACTGCTTTCGGGCGGCGAGCGGCAGCGGGTGGCGATCGCCCGCGCCCTGGTGCGCGACCCCAACGCCTATCTGATGGACGATCCGATCTCGGCGCTCGACGCGCGGCTGCGCGAGGAAACGCGCGTCGAACTGAAGCGCATCCAGCGTGAGCTCGGCAAGACGCTGATCTATGTCACGCACGACCAGGAAGAGGCGATGTCGATCGCCGACCGCATGGCCATACTGGAAAGCGGAAGGATCCGGCAGATCGGCGCGCCGGCCGAGATCTATGATCGCCCGGCCAGCACCTACGTGGCGCGGCTGCTGGGGTCGCCTGTCATGAACATCCTCAAATCCGTTCAAGGCGAGGGCGGCATCGAGGCCGCCGAAGGCGCGATCAGCATCGCCGATCGCACGGCTCCGGCCGACGCCGTCGAGATCGGGCTGAGGCCGGAGGATATCAAGGTCAGGCCCTGGAGCGACACCGAGAAGGAGAGCCCCGGCCGCCCGGCGCGGGTGTTCGAGGTCGAGCCGCTTGGCGGCTATACCGTGGTGACGCTCGCCGCCGGGCAAGCGCGGCTGAAGGCTTTGCTGCGCGGCCAGCCCGACATCAGGCCCGACGCGATGGTGGCGATATCCTGCGAGCCGGCGCGCGTGCATTATTTCGGACAGGGCGGAGGCGCGTTGGCAAGATGAACGCGGCCGCAAGGACAGGATTTCGGGAGGAAGGCATGACAGGCAAGGGCTTCGAGCCGGATGTGAAGGTCCGCACGAAGGAATATCGGATCGGCTGCGTCGGCGCCGGCATGATCATGGCCGAATGCCATCTGGCCGCCTATAAGGACGCCGGCTTTCCGGTCGTGGCGATCGCCTCGCGTACCAAGGCGAATGCGCAAAAGGTCGCCGACCGTTGGGGCATCCCGACCGTCCACGACACCCCGGAACAGCTGATCGAGGATGCAGATGTCGAGATCATCGACCTCGCGTTTCCGCCGGACCAGCAGCCGGCGCTGATCCGCCATGCGCTGAAGCAGAACCACATCAAGGCGATCCTGGCTCAGAAGCCTCTGGCGCTGTCGGTCGAGGAAGCGGTGAAGCTGCGAGACGAGGCGGCGAAGGCCGGCAAGATACTCTCGGTCAACCAGAACATGCGCTACGACCAGTCGATGCGCGTGTTGAAGCAGATCATCGACAGCGGCGCGCTGGGCGACATCGTTTTCGCGCAGATCGACATGCACGCCATTCCGCACTGGCAGACCTTCCTTCAGGGCTACGACCGGCTGACGCTTGCCAATATGAGCGTGCATCACCTTGACGTGCTGCGCTTCCTCTTTGGCGATCCCGATGAGATCACGACGCTGACGTGCAAGGATCCGCGCACGACATTCGACCATTCCGACGGCATCACCGTCTCGACGCTGCGCTTCCCGTCGGGTGTGCTCGCTGTCTCGCTGGAGGACGTATGGTCCGGCCCACGCCAGCAGGGCTACAAGGACGACCAGCACATCAACTGGCGCGTCGACGGCACCAAGGGGGTCGCCAAGGGCACGATCGGCTGGCCGACCGGTGCCGCCTCGACGCTGACCTATGCGTCCTCCGAAACGACCGGCGGCGAGTGGGTAACTCCCAGCTGGGAGACGATGTGGTTCCCGCATGCCTTCATCGGCGTCATGGAGCAGCTGCAGCACGCCGTGAAGACCGGTACGCCGCCGGCGCTCACCGTTGCCGACAACGTCAAGACCATGGCGCTGGTCGAAGCGGGCTATCGCTCGATGGCATCGGGCCGCACGGTCAAGCTTTCCGAAATCTCCACAAACGGAATTAACTGAAAATCGCTGGCAACTGAATCGCTTACAGGGAGGAATTCAAGATCATGATGCAGGCAGGTATTTTCACGGGCTATTTCCCGTACGGCCTCGAAGAGACGGCAAAGAAGATCCGCGGGCTCGGTTTCAACACGGTCCAGCTCGACCTGCATTTCAGGGACGTGGATCTTTCGGCCGGGCAGATCACCAAGGACAAGGCCAGGAAGGTGCGCGACGTCTTCCGCGACCACAACCTGCCTGTTTGCTGCGTGTCGGGCTACACCAACATCATCCATCCCGACAAGGCCGAGCGCGAGAAACGCGTCGGTTATCTCAAGGAGATCATCCGCAATGCGCGCGAGTTCGGCAGCCCTTACGTGATCTCGGAGACCGGCACCTACAACACCGAATCCGACTGGGTGCATCACCCCAAGAACAAGACCGAGGAAGGTTTTGAGGAATGCCGTAAGGT
The DNA here is from genome assembly GCF_006440715.1 of Mesorhizobium sp. B2-7-3. Classification (NCBI taxonomy): domain Bacteria; kingdom Pseudomonadati; phylum Pseudomonadota; class Alphaproteobacteria; order Hyphomicrobiales; family Phyllobacteriaceae; genus Mesorhizobium; species Mesorhizobium sp. B2-7-3. The sequence goes on along the minus strand of NZ_VFTY01000022.1, from coordinate 12,033 downwards.
CATCGCCGATCTTGCCCAGACGGCTTACGACCATGGCGCGGTCTTCCTGCTCGAAACCTATGTCAACAACGTCGTCGGCTCGGTCGAGGAGACGGTGAAGATGTTCGCGCAGGTCGACCATCCAGGCCTCGGCTTGCTGATGGACCCGACCAATTATTTCGAGACGCACAACATCGACCGGATGGATCAGATCCTGAACCAGGTGTTCGACACGCTGACCGACAAGATCAGAATAGCGCATGCCAAGGACGTCAAGCGTTCGGGCGATGACAAGTCGGAGAAGCACGCCGACATCGGCGATGCCGACGCGATGGAAAGCCATACGTTCCGCGGGGTTGGCGAAATCGAACTGCCGGCGCCCGGCCTTGGCTCGCTGAACTACGACCTCTACCTCCAGCGGCTGGCCGAAAAGCATCCGAACATCCCGGTGATCATCGAGCATCTGTCGGAAGACGACGTGCCGCGCGCAAAGACATTCCTCGACGGGAAATTCCGCGCCAACGGCCTGTGACGGCTAGCCGCGCCACCGGTGCATGGCGGCGCGGCTTCAAACAAGGGAGGAAAGAATGTTGAAATTCGCATTGAAATTGGCGGCCGCCGCGACAGTGCTCGCCGGCGTCGCCCTTGGCACGGCGGCGCAGGCGCAGGACGGCCAGAAGACCTTCTATCTCTTGTCGCATGGCGGTCCGTCGGATGCGTTCTGGATCGACTGGAACGCCGGTGCGACCAAGGCCTGCGACCAGCTCAAGGTAACCTGCAAGATTTCCTTCAGCGGCGGCGACATGGCGGCGCAGAAGGAAGCCTTCAACTCGGCGCTTGCCGCCAAGCCCGACGGCATCGCCACCACGTCCGCGCAGCCGGGCCTGTGGACGGAGGAGGTGAAAGCAGCCAAGGCGGCTGGCATCCCGATCGTGTTCTTCAACACCGACGATCCGGCGACAGGGCGGCAGGCCTATGTCGGCGCGGACCTGAAAGAAGCGGGTGTCATCTGGGCCAAATATCTGGTCGACCACAAGATGGTGAAGCAGGGCGACAAGGTTTTCCTGCCGGTCGAGGTTCCCGGCGCCAGTTACCAGCAGCTCGAGACCGAGGGCATCGCCAGCGTTTTCGATCCCTTGGGGATCAAATATGACGTGGTCGATTGCGGCACCGATCCGGCTGGCATCATCGCCAAGATGACCGACTACATGGTCGCCAACAATCCGCCGGCGATCATCGCGCTCGGCGATTCCGTTGCCGCCAGCGTCAAGCGCGTGTTCGATGGCGCCGGCGTGCCGGCGGGCAAGATCCCCGTCGTCGGCTGGGGCAATTCGAAGGAGACGGCACAAGCCGTCAAGGACGGCTTCGTCAATGCCGCCGCCTGGCAATATCCCTCTGCGCAAGGCTTCATGCCGGTGGCGCTGCTCGGGCTTGCCGCGTCAGGCGAGCCGATCGGCTACGACATCCACACTTTCGGTCTCTACGACGCCTCCAGCGTCGACCCGATCCTGAAGCTTTACGACAAGAAATGAGAAAAACAGCGCCCGCCGGAAAAGCGGCGGGCGTCTTTTCAAGCATGGTTCAAGCAGTCATGACAATTGCCGCAGAAGACGAAGTGCCGGGGGTGAAAGGCAGATCGCGCCTGCTGCGCTCGCCGCAATTCTCCTCCTTCGTCATCCTCCTCATTTTGCTGGCGGTATTCGCGGTCGCCGACGCCAATTTCCTGTCGCCGCTCAACATCTCCAACATGATGGCGTTCCTGCCCGAGCTCGGCATCATCGCACTCGGCATGACGCTGCTTTTGACGGCAGGCGAATTCGACCTTTCCGTCGGCGCGGTGTTTGGGCTGGCGCCGGTGGTGGTGATGCTGCTGGTGCAAAATGGCGGGGTGGATATAGGTGTCGCGCTTCTGGCCGGGCTGCTGCTTTGTATCGCGATCGGCGCGATCAACGGGCTGATCGTCACCAAGATCGGCATCTCCTCCTTCCTGGTGACGCTGTCGATGTTGCTCGTTGCGCGCGGGGCAGCGCTTTACATCACGCAAGGCTTTCCGCTGAAATCCTGGGACCAGCCCGGCTTCTTCGTGACGCTGCTCGCCGGCAGCTTCAACATCGGCTCGTTTCGCTTCTACACCTCGCTGTGGTGGTTCATCGGCCTCTCGCTGTTTGCCATCTACATCCTGCGTTACGCCAAGCTCGGCAACTGGATCAGTGCCATCGGCTCCAATCGCAACGCGGCGGTGGCGCGCGGCGTGCCGGCCGATACGGTCAAGATCTGGCTGTTCATCGCGACTTCGGTGCTGGCCGGCCTTGCTGGCATGATCAGTGCCTTCCGCATCTCGGCCGCCTCACCGGTGGCCGGCACGGGCTATGAGCTGGAAGTGATCGCCATGGTGGTGGTTGGCGGCACGGCGCTGACCGGCGGACGCGGCACCATCCTCGGCACCATCGTCGGCGCGCTGATGCTGCGCGCCATCCGCAACGGCATCGTGCTGATCGGCGTGCCGGGGCTCGCCTACAACATCTTTGTCGGCCTCATCATCCTCGCCATGCTCATCCTGCACGCTTTGCTGCAGAAGAACGCCGCAAGGGGCTGACGATGGTGCAAGAAGTACTTCGGCTGCAGAAGCTGCAAAAGTCCTTCGGCAGCGTGCGCGCGCTGAAGAACGCCTCGCTGACACTGCGGGAAGGCGAGGTGGTGGCTCTGCTGGGCGACAACGGCGCCGGAAAATCGACGCTGATCAAGGCGATCTCGGGTGTCTTCCCTGTCGATCGTGGCGACATCTTTGTACGCGGCGAAAAGGTTTCGATCCGCTCGACTCGGGATGCGATGGACCTCGGAATCGAGACCATCCATCAGGACACCTCACTGGCGCCTGATCTCAGCATCGCGCGCAATCTTTTCCTCGGCCGCGAGCCGGTCAACTTCGGCTGGCTCGGCGTGTTCGCGCCGCTCGATCTCGCGAAGCTGCGCAAAGCCGCTTCCGAACTCCTCAAGCGCGTCGGCATCTCGAAGAAACTCGACGCTGATGCGCTGGTCTCGACGCTGTCGGGCGGCGAGCGGCAGTCGATCGCCATCTCGCGCGCCATGCAGTTCGCCGCCAAGGTGATCATTCTCGACGAGCCGACCAACAATCTCGGCGTCGAGGAAACCCACGGTGTGCTGCGTTTCGTCAAGGAGGTACGCGACGCCGGCCATTCGGTGCTGCTCATCACCCACAACATTCACCACGTCTTCCAGGTCGCCGACCGCATCGTCGTGATGCGGCGCGGCGAGATCGTCGCCGAACAGACGGTCGCCGACACCGACCTCCTGACCGTGGAAAGCATCATCACCGGCGCCGACATGTCGGCCTTGCTCAAGGAGGCGAGGGCAAAGTGAAGGGCGTCGCATGGTAGAGCTTTACGGCAAGACGCTGTCGCGCCGGCAAGTGGCCGAGCGGTCAGGCCAGCTGTCGCAGTTCGCCGGCGTGCGGCTGATGACGCTCGGCGACGGGTTGGAGCGCGGCATCCGCATGCTCGAATTCCGCACCGGCTCGGGCCTGCGCTTCACCGCGCTGGTCGACCGGGCGCTCGACATCGCCGATTGCGACTTCAAGGGCCAGGCGATCGGCTGGCATTCGCCGAGCGGCTTTCGCCATCCGGGCCTGCACGACTATGAAGGGGAAGGGGGGCTGGCCTGGGCGCGGTCCTTCTCCGGCCTGCTCGTCACCTGCGGCCTCGACCACATTCTGGGGCGGGAAGAAGTGCCGGCCGAGAGCTACAACTATCCGGGGAAGAAGACGGTGCTTCATTCGCTGCATGGTCGTGTCGGTACCATCCCGGCGCGGCTGACCGGCTATGGCGAGCGCTGGGAGGGCGACCGCTGCGTGCTGTGGGCCGAAGGCATCATCCAGCAGTCGACTGTATTCGGCGAGGATCTGCATCTCACTCGCCGCATCGAAGCCGATGTCGGGGGTAACGAGATCCGGCTTTCGGACCATGTCGTCAACCACGGCTTCAACCGCACTCCGCATATGTATTTCTACCATGTCAATGTCAGCCATCCCTTGCTCGACGAAGGCTCCCGTTATCTGGCGCCGATCCGCGACGTCGTCTGGGCCAGCCATGCCGGCGAGCGCTACGAGGCGCAGAGTGTCGGCTATCGCACGGCGCCGGCACCGCAACGGCACTTCAGGGAGCAGGTCTGGCAGCACGAAATGGCCGCCGACGCCCATGGCGAGGTTCCGGTGGCCGTCGTCAACGACCGGCTCGGTCTCGGCTTCGAAGTGGCGACCCGCAAGGACCAGTTGCCGTGTGCCTACCAATGGCAGAATTTCCAGGCCGGGCAGTACGCGCTGGGGATAGAGCCATCGACCCACCATGTGCTCGGCGATCTCGCCGCCCGCGAGCGCGGCGAGATGATCTGGCTGGAGCATGGCGAAAGCCGGGCCTATGACGCGGTGTTCCGCGTCCTCGACGGCAAAGAGGAAATCGCTGGCGCCGAAGCCAGGATCGCGGATATCGCCCGGCAGCCCGAGCGGGATTATCCTCAGCCTTCAGAAAATTTTCCAAGACTGGCCGGCAGGACATGAGCGCGACATTTATTCAAAGCAAGCCCTCCGGCCGGCGGACCGGATTGCCAGCGCTGCGTGACGATTGGAGGCCAATTTGACGACGATGGCGAAAAAGCGCGACTACAGCCTGGTCGGCGAAAGCACCAGGGCAGCGATCGAGACCGGGCTTGCCTCGGCCGAGTGGTACCACACCGACGTGCCGCGCAAGGCGATGAAGGAGTTGATGCAGCGTTCCGACGGCCCGGCGATCCGCGACACCATCATCTGGATTGTCGCGATCCTGGGCTCGGCCGTGGGTATCGTCCTGTTCTGGGGTTCGTGGTGGGTGGTGCCGTTCCTGTTCGTCTATGGCGTGCTCTACGGCTCGTCGAGCGACTCGCGCTGGCACGAATGCGGCCATGGCACGGCTTTTCGCACGCGCTGGATGAATGATGTCGTCTACCACATCGCCTCGTTCATGCTGATGCGCAATCCCGTGCAATGGCGCTGGAGCCATGCCCGCCACCACACCGACACCATCATCGTCGGCCGCGACGCCGAGATCGCGGTCATGCGTCCGCCGGACCTGTTGAAGGCGGCGCTCGCCTTCACCGGCATTCTCGACTTTCGCTATTCGCTGCCGACGCTGGTGCGGCAGGCATTCGGGACGCTGTCCGACGAAGAGAAGAGCTATATCCCCGAGATGGAACAGCATAAGGCCGTGGTCGCGGCCCGCTGGCATGTCGCGATCTATGTGGCGACGATCGCCCTCGCGATCGCGCTGAGGTCATGGATACCGCTGGTGCTGATCGGCCTGCCGCGCCTCTACGGCACCTGGCACATGGTGACGACTGGCCTGCTGCAGCATATCGGGCTCGCCGACAATGTCGTCGACCATCGGCTGAACACGCGCACCGTCTACATGAACCCGATCAGCCGGTTCATCTACTGGAACATGAATTACCATGTGGAGCACCACATGTTCCCGATGGTGCCGTATCACGCGCTGCCCAGGCTGCATGAACTGATCAAGCACGATCTGCCGAAGCCCAATCCGTCCATGTGGCACGCCTACCGCGAGGTCTGGCCGGTCCTGCTCAGGCAGCTGAAATACGAGGACTATTACCTTAAGCGCGAACTGCCGCTGACGGCCAGGCCCTATCGCGGTGAGTTCCACCAGGTCGATATGTCGGCGGCGGCCGAGTAGCGACCGCGAATGTCCGCAGGAGATAGAGATGGCCGATTGGGTTGAAGCGTGCGCGGTGGACGATGTCGAGGAAGAGGATGTCATCCGCTTCGACCATGGTGGGCGGACCTTCGCGATCTACCGGTCGCCGGATGACGAGTTCTTCGCCACCGACGGTTTTTGCACGCATGAGAAGGCGCATCTGGCCGACGGGCTTGTCATGGACGACATCATCGAATGCCCCAAGCACAATGGCCGCTTCAACTACAAGACCGGCCAGGCCAAGGGCGCGCCGGTCTGCGTCAATCTCGCGACCTATTCGGTGAAGATCGAAGCCGGCAAGGTGATGATCCAGATCTGAAGCGCTGCATGATCAACCGATCCGGCATCGCGACGGCAGACAAATAGAGGGAACGCTTTAATGAGCCGAAAGAGACCGACCGTCGCCGATTTGCGCGCCATGAAGGGCAAGCGTCAGCTGACCATGCTGCGCGTGCTCACCCTGGACGAGGCGGAAGCCGCCGAACGGGCAGGGGTCGACATCGTCTCGGTGCCGCCCGAACTGGTGCTCAACCCGCAATACCGCGATGCCGCGCCCAGCCTGTTCACCATGCCGGGCGACAATTTCTTCGAGATCGGCACCGCGGATGATTTCGTGCGCTGGGCCTTCCGGCTCTACAAGGCCGGCGCCGACGCGGTCTATTGCAGCGCGGGCTACGCCACCATCAAGCGGATGGCGGACGATGCCATTCCCGTCATCGGCCATGTTGGCCTCATTCCTTCCCGCGCGACCTGGACCGGCGGCTTCAAGGCGGTCGGCAAGTCCGCCGATACGGCGATGCAGGTGTTCGAAGCCGTCAAGCAACTGGAGGCTGCCGGCGCGATCGGCGCCGAAATAGAAGTTGTACCAGTCGAGGTGGCGAAGGCTATCTCGGAGCGCACCTCGCTGATCATGCTGTCGATGGGCGCGGGCACCGGCTGCGACGCGCAATATCTGTTCGCCGACGACATTCTTGGCCAGAACCGTGGCCACATGCCGCGCCACTCGAAGATCTACCGCAATTTCGCCGCCGAATACGATCGGCTGCAGGCGGAGCGGGTGGCGGCATTTTCCGAATATGTCGCCGACGTCAACAGCGGCGCCTATCCCGAGGACCGGCACATCGTGCACATGGAGCCGGCCGAGCTACGCCTGTTCCTCGACAAGGTCGGCCGGGGCTAGGACCGTTTGCCATTTGCCGCCGGCGAGCGCTGCGTGGAGTGCTTCCGCATCGATGCCGAGCGGCCGGTCATGCTTGAGCGCGGGGACGAGCGCGCGTGTCGCCGTGTGGACGGCTGATGTGCGTGGCGCCAGCGCCAATCCCTCACGCAGGTCGACGGCTTGCGCCGCCGCCATTAACTCGAAGGCGATCAGCCGCCGCCACAGCGTGATCATGTCGGCGCATTTCGAAACCACCAGCGGCGTCTGCGTGGCGTGATCCTCCACGCCTTCCGAAACCGGCAGGAAGTCAAGCATCACCGGATTGGCCTTGTGGCGGATGGCAGCCAGGATCGATGTCACCGTCTTCTGCAACGGCACGAAACCGGCCGAGGCGCCACCGACCGGCGACAGGTATTTCGGCAGGCCGTTCCGACCCGAACCGGTGAGCTGGATAAAGCGGGCGGCACTGGCGGCGGCACATTGAGCGATTGCCAGGCTTAGCGCCTCGAAGGCGAGCGCCAGCGAAGCGGTGTGAAAGTTGCCCGTCGACAGCACCAGCTCGTCGTCGCTCAGAACCAGCGGGTTGTCGGCGGCGGCATTGAGTTCGGTCTCGATGGCGCGTCTTGCCTGGCCGATCGCCTCGATCAGCGCGCCATGGATCGAGGGCATGCAGCGGATCGAGAGCGGGTCCTGTATGGTGGTGGGGGCCGGCGCTTCGTCGCGGGCGAGAAGATCGTGCAGCGCCTTGGCGGCTTCCTGCTGGCCGGCGGCGGGCCGCGCCATGTGCAGGCGGGGATCGAGGATGGTGCGGTTGGCGCCGAAACCTTCCATGGTCAGCGCGCCAGCCTGCTGCTGCTGGGCAAGAGCCGACAGCGCGTCCGTGACCGCAAGCGCGCCGCCGCCGGCGGAGACGGCGGAAGCGTTGATCAGCGACAGCCCATCCTTGGGCGCCAGGCCGATGGGGCCGAGGCGGGCCATCATCAGTGCCTTGACAGCCGGCATGCGCCTTCCCTGATAATCAGCTTCACCTTCGCCGATCAGCAGGCGGGCGATCGTGGTCATCAGCACCAGGTCGCCAGCGCCGATCGAGCCGAGCGACGGCATCACTGGATGGACGCCCGCGTTGAGGACTTCGACCAAGGCAACGAACACGGCGGGCGACAGGCCGGAGCCACCGGCCGACAACATTGTCAGACGGGCAAGCATGGTGGCGCGCACGGCCTCGATGGGCAGCGCTTCGCCGACCGCGCCGCTGCGGCCCTCGAGCAACTGGCGCTGGAAGGCGCTGGCGTCACCCTCGACCGATGTGCGGAGATTGGCGCCGAGCCCGGTGTTCAGGCCGTAGATCTGCTGGCCGGAGGCCGCCGCCTGGTCGAGCACTTTTCGCGCCTTCTCCAGCCTGCCGATGACATTGGCTCCGATCTCCACCTTGCGTGCCTCGCGGGCGACGGCGGCGACATCGCCGACACTGACGCCGGCCCCGGTGAGGACGAGCGCGCTCATGCGAAGCGCAGCCTTTGGCCAATGCCTTGCGCCTGCGCCTTGGCCAGCATCGCCTTGCCGAGCGCAATGTCGGACAGCGACAGGCCGCGATGCCAGAAGAGGATGGTTTCGTCGTCGCTCTGCCGTCCCGGCCTGAGGCCAGCGGCGATCTGGCCGAGTTCGGCATGCAGCGTCGTCTCGCTCAACCGCCCGGTCTCGACATGCGCACGCAGCGAGCCGAACTTGCCGCCCTTGCACTGGCCCCAGTCGTCGACGACCATCTTCTGCATGATGTCGGTCAGCGACAGCTCCACGGCGCTCATCGTGCCATAGGGAACGACAAGCGCGCCCGGCTTGATCCATTCTGTCTTCAGCAGCGGCTGCGGCTCGGGCAGGCGTGAGGCTTCGACGACGATGTCGGCGCCCTTGACGCAACTCTCCCAGTCGGCGACCGCGGTGATGGGCTTGCCGAGGTCGGCGGAGAGTTTTGCGGCAAAGCCATCGCGGCTTTCTGGGCGACGCGAATGGACGCGGATCTCATCGAAATCGAAGAGATGGTCGAGCAGGCGCACATTCCAGTACGCGGTGCCGCGCGCGCCGATATGGGCGAGCACCTTCGCGTTGTTGCGCGCCAGGTGCTTGGCGCCGATGGCGGTGACGGCGCCGGTGCGCATGTCGGTGATGACCGTGGCGTCGAGAATGGCGCGCGGCGTGCCGGTGCGTGGATCGAACAAATTGAGGATGCCGAATTCCGAGGGCAGGCCGTGAAGATAGTTGTCGACATAGTCGCCGACGATTTTCACGCCGGCCGTATCGAGCGGCGCGACGTAGCCGCGCAAGACATTGAAATGGCCGTGGAAGGATGGGTCGGGTTCGAGGTGGACACGCGGCTCGATCACCGTCTGGCCCTTGCCTTGCGCAACGAGCCCGGCCTCGACGGCGTCGATGATCTCGCCATCGGCCATGGCAAGCGCTTCGATGTCGAGGGCGTTGAGGTAGTCGATATAGATAGGCTTCATGCCCGCACGGTTCCTGTTGTTTAAGACCGAGGCCCATTCATTCCATAACAGGCGGCGATGCGACACGAAAGTTTGTTGGTCCATCTCTGGACGCAGTTGGCTAAATGTTGTTGAAACCGACCCGACATGACGGCCATTCCCGAAAATGAAGCCTTGCCCGAGACAGCCACGAATTCGCGGCGCGTGGCGCTGATCGTCGCCATCGCCTTCTTCATGCAGCTGCTGGATTCGACGATCATCTCGACGTCGCTGCCGCAGATGGGCGCTTCCTTCGGCGCGCCGGCGGTGGCGATGAGCATCGGCATCACCGTCTACATGCTGACCATGGCCGTGTTCGTGCCGCTGTCGGGGTGGCTCGCCGACCGGTTCGGCGCGCGTAACATCTTCCTCGCAGCCATCGCGCTGTTCACGCTGGCGTCGCTCGCCTGCGGCTTCTCCGGGAATCTGACCGAATTCGTCGTTGCCCGTGCCGTGCAGGGCCTGGGCAGCGCCTTGATGACGCCGGTCGGCCGCATCCTGGTCCTGCGCAACGCGTCGAAATCCGAATTGCTCAACGCCACGGCGCTGATCACCTGGCCGGCGCTCTTCGCGCCCGTGGTCGGCCCGGTGCTTGGCGGTTTCATCACCACCTATCTGTCCTGGCACTGGAATTTCTTCATCAACATCCCGCTCGGCGCGATCGGGCTGGTGTTGGTCGCCCGCTTCATACCGGGTGATCGTGAAGCCGATCCCAAGCCGCTCGACTGGCCGGGGTTTTTCCTGACGTCGCTGGGGCTCGCCTGCCTGCTCTATGGCCTTGAGCGCATCGCGCATCCGGAGGATGGGGCCTTGCCTACGGTGGGGCTGATCGCGGCGGGGATCCTCGTCGGCTGTCTAGCGGTGCGGCATCTGCGCCGCGCGCCGCATCCGCTGCTCGACCTCTCCTCGTTCAAGGTGCAGACCTTCGCCATCTCGACGCTTGCGGCCGGCACCATCTTCCGGGTGGCGATCAACGCCACGCCGTTCCTTTTGCCGCTGCTGTTCCAGGTCGGCTTCGGCCTATCGCCCGTCGATGCCGGCATGATGATCCTGGCCTATTTCCTCGGCAATCTCGGTATGAAAACGGTGACGACGCCGACGCTGCGTCGCTTCGGCTTCCGCTCGGTGATGGTCGTCAACGGCATCATCGCCTCGGTGTCGATCATGGCCTGCGCGGCGATCTCGCCGCAGACGCCGCAGCCGCTGGTGATGGCGCTGATGCTGATCGCCGGCCTGTCGCGCTCGATGCAGTTCACCGCGCTCAACACGCTGGCCTTCGCTGATATCGCCGCCGCGCAGCGTAGCTCCGCGGCGACCTTGTCCTCGATGCTGCAGCAGGTGGCGATGCTGTTCGGCGTCGCGGTGGCGGCGGCGATCCTCAACCTGTCGCAGATCGCGCGAGACCGGCCGGCGCTCGACCTCGTCGACTTTCGAGCAGCCTTCCTGCTGATCGGCATCATCGGGCTGGTGGCGTCGTTCCGTTTCCTGGTGCTGCCGAGAGGTGCCGGCGCCGAGGTCTCCGGCCATGTTGCCGGGAACTGAAATCGAATTTTCCGCCAGATCGCAGGGTTAAATTCCGTCTTCGCCTTTCGCCTTGGTGTTGTGCTTTCGCCAAGCGCCGAGACGGTGCAAACAATTGCCAAAAGTGCAGGAGTTTCCGGGCATTGCGCCAGATTCGGCAATCAATGCGTCCACTTTGCGAATCTCATCGCCAGCCTACGTTTTGAACGCGGATTCATTTGACGAAGCGGCGTTGAGCCGATTAGCTTTCTCTCCAGGGGTGGCAGCGCTGCCACCGGGGTGAAAGCAGACGATGAACATGGCCGGCTGGCTGAACTTCAGAAGCCTGAATCAGGAAGGCATTGTCTTTGCCATAGCGGTGGTGCTGTTCGTTGCCGCGGCTATAGGCCTGCCAGGCTTCATCGATGCCAACAATCTGGTCGCCATTATCCGCTCCGTCTCGGTGCTGGGTATACTGGCGCTGGGCATGGCAGTCGTCATCATCGGCCGCGGCATCGACCTGTCGGCGGTTGCGATCATGGCCATGTCGGTCGCCTGGTACCTGCAACTGCTCAACAGCGGAACACCGGACGGGCTCGCCTTCGCCTATGTGCTGGCCGGCGTGCTCGCCATCGGCCTGCTCAACGGCTTTCTCGTCGCCTACGCCGATGTACCGGCGATCTTCGTCACGTTGGCGACCGGCTCCTTCGTCTTCGGCTATGTCCGTTCGCAATTGATCACGCAGGACGCCGTGCCGGTGCCGCAGGGCCATTGGGTGGAACTGCTCGGCGGTCTGCGCTTTCTCGACGTCCCGATCGAGGTGTTCGTCTTCGCCGGGCTCGCCTTCCTGTTCTTCCTGTTCCTGCGCTACACCAAATGGGGCCGCTACATCTATTTCGCCGGCGACAATCCGGTCGCGGCGCGCAATATCGGCATTCCGGTGCGGCCGATGCTGGTCCTGCGTTACGTGCTCTCGGCATTCGTCGCCCTGATCGCCGGCCTTTTGACCGCGGCCAGCCTGCATTCGATCAACACGCGTGTCGTCAATTCGACGCTGCTTTACGACATTGTGCTGGTGGCGGTGATCGGCGGCATCGGGCTGTCGGGCGGGCGG